>JAZJYY010000034.1:0-12571 GCA_040390145.1 Pseudomonadota bacterium | reverse complement strand
GATAGACCGTAACCCCTCACCCCAACCCTCTCCCACAGGGGGAGAGGGGGCTCACCGTCTTTGTCGAGACATCGAACCAGAACCCTACCGCCGCTAACTCGCGCGGCCGGCAAACTGCAGCACGACCTCGCGGCGATGCGGCGCGCGGCGATGCTCGACCAGGTAGATCGCCTGCCAGGTTCCGAGCGCGAGTGCGCCGGTGAGTACCGGCACCTGCAGCGAGGTCGCGGTCAGCATGGTCCTGATATGCGCCGGCATGTCGTCAGGGCCTTCGGTGTCGTGGCTCCATCCGGCGCCCTCGGGCGCGAGCCGGCCGAGCGCCGTCATCAGATCGTCCAGGACCGAGGGATCGGCATTTTCCTGGATCGTCAGCGAGGCCGAGGTATGGCGGATGAACAGCGTCACCGCGCCCTCTTGCGCGCCGGCGTCGCGGACGAATTTTGCGATCTCGGCGGTGAGATCGGTGAAGCCGGCGCCGCGCGTCTGCACCGTCAGCAGCGAGGACACGATGGTGCTGGCGGTGATCGTCGACGGCGCGGAGCGGGAGATGAATTTGGGTGGGGACATTGGGCCTCAAACGTAGGTGGGCAAAGGCGCGCCTTCGCGCCGTGCCCACCATTTCCGTAGTTAGCAAATTGGTGGGCACGCATCCGCCTGCGCTCTTCGAGCTACGGCGGAATCTTTGCCCACCCTGCGAATTCCGAACGCTCAAATCCGCCCCGAGACGTCCTTCTGTACCCGGTTGGCCATCTCGATCAGCCGCTTCCACGCCCGCTCCAGAAACGACATCATCCGATCCATGTCGCGGTCGCTCGGCAGCGGAATCTCGATCTTGCGCTCGCCCTCGGCCAGCTTCGGGTCGGTTTTTTTCAGCGAATCCGTCTTGGGCAATGCCTCGTCGATCTTGCCGGTGACCGCAAGTTCACGCGCCGCGAGTTCAGCCTTCAGTCTGTCATTGTCGGCCTGCAGCCGGCCGATCTCCGCATCCAGCGCCGCGCGTTCGTCGGGCACGGCATAGCAGGCCCAGCCCGCGCCGCCATTGCTGCAGGTCGACACCGCACCGGTCCTGGTATCCAGCCGGATCACGCCGTTGCCGACCGTCGACATCGAATAACGGCCGTTCTCGCCGTCGGGCATCGATTGCGCGACGGCGGCGCCGGCCCCCGCAAGGCAAAGAGCCATGGCAAAAATCGCCACGGTGGCCGCGATTGTTGTGGAGAACTTCGAGGGCGATATCGCTGTGCTCATGGGAACCCTCCGCCTCAAGCCGGGCAGGCCGTCCCCGCCCTCGGCGACTGCAGCCTACACCTGCGACCTATAGGGCGCGCGGCCGGATTTCAACGCGTCGGCGAGTAATTCGATCCGGTCCTGGCCCCAGAACACCTCGCCGTCGAGCACATAGACCGGCGATCCGAACACGTCCGCCGCCAGCGCATCCTGCCGGTTTTGTTCATAGACCGCGCTGATCTCGTCCGATCCCGAGCGCGCCACCAGTTGCCCGCCGGGAAGCCCGGAATCATCGGCCAGTTTGATCAGGGTCGCCGGATCCGCCAGGTTGAGTTGGTCTTCCCACACGGCCGCGAAAGCCCGCCGCAGATAGGGATCGGGATCGAGGCCCGCTTCCAGCGCCGCGATCACCACGCCATCGGCGAGCCGCGCATTGAACGGCCAGTTCGCCGGCTGCAGATTGAAATTGAGGTCGCGCTTGTCGCGCCAGCGCTGCAGTTCGAGCATCCGATAGCGCTGCCGCACCGGATGGCGCTTCATCAGCGGCAGGCCACCGGTCTCCGAGAACAGGTCAACCAGCACCACCGGCTTGTGATTTACCTTGATATCGTAGGTATTTGCGACATCCCGAAACGATTTATGGCCGATATAGGCCCACGGGGACAGCAGTGAAAAATAGTAGTCGAGCTGACGCGGCATGCAGTCTCCACAAATGGGAATGGCTGTCGGCGCCCATCCCAACAGACCCGCCGGTGCGGTGCAAGATCGGCCAGGATCGCTGGATACGGGGGTTAGCTATTGCAGTGCGGCGACGGCGCGGTCGCCGATCCCGCTCCCGTTGAATAAATCGAGAGAAATCAACGCACTAACTGGTTACGACGCAATCTTGACTTGGTTAGGTGCGCTCAGTATGGTCCGCGCGGCTTTTGAGGGTGACGGGGCGTTATTTCCATCCACCGCAGGTTCGTTTGGGCTCCACAGCATGGCTGACGGCACGAACGGCGAGCGAAATGGAAGTCGCGATAAATCGTCCGACGAAGCCGCGCTTTCCGCAAGGCTCGGAAGTCTGGATCAGCGGTTGTCCAAAGTCAGGGACGGCCGCAAAATCGGGACTGACTCGTCCGGAAATGAGCAGGCTCAGGCCAGGGCATCCGCCATGGCCATGGGGCTTCGCCTCTCCTCCGAACTGGTTGCCGGTGTTCTTGTCGGAGCGGGTCTCGGCTGGGGTTTCGATCGCCTGCTGTCGACTTCGCCCTGGGGCCTCATCGTATTCTTGCTGCTTGGCTTTACCGCCGGCGTGATCAATGTGATGCGGACCGCGGGCGTGATGGCAAAGCAGTCTGAACGGCTCTGACGCGGCATCGTTGAGCGCAACCGAACGTCCGACGCGATCCCTGGCGATCGCGAAACCGATAGACTGAGAGACGCATGGCCGCCGATCCAATCCACCAGTTCGAGATCACCAAGCTCTTCACCATCGGTCACATCGGCGGACACGAGATCGCGTTCACCAATTCGTCGGCCTACATGTTCCTGACCGTAGCAGTGATCGGCGCGCTGATGCTGGGCACCGGCCGGCAGCTGATCCCGGGCCGCATGCAGTCGGTGGCCGAACTGAGCTACGAATTCGTGGCCAGTACGATCAGAAGCACCGCCGGCTCGGAAGGCATGAAGTTCTTCCCGCTGATCTTCTCGCTGTTCATGTTCATCATGATCTCGAACTTCATCGGGATCATTCCCTACACTTTCACCGTTTCCAGCCACCTGATCGTCACCGTGGCGCTGGCGCTGGTGGTGTTCTTCACCGTGCTGTTCTACGGCCTCTACAAGAACGGCCTGAAATTCTTCAAGATCTTCGTGCCGTCGGGCGTTCCGATCGCGATTCTGCCGCTGGTGATGTTCATCGAGGTGCTGTCGTTCTTCCTGCGGCCGGTTTCGCATTCGGTGCGGCTTTTCGCCAACATGCTGGCGGGCCACATCGCGCTGAAAGTGTTCGCGAGCTTCATCGGCATGCTCGGCGCCCTCGGCTTCCTCGGCTGGGCCGGCGCCGTGTTGCCGCTCGGACTGACCATGGCGCTGACCGCGCTCGAGCTTCTGGTCGCGTTCCTTCAGGCCTACGTCTTCGCCATCCTCACCTGCATCTATCTCAACGATGCTCTCCATCCGGGCCACTGATCCGGCCCTCACTGGCAAACCTGCCGCTTCTGCAAACCTCGAGAAGGAGTTAGTTACATGGATCCGATTGCCGCAAAGTACATTGGCGCTGGTATTGCCTGCATTGGCATGGGTGGCGCAGGCGCCGGCGTGGGCATCATCTTCGGCAACTATCTCGCCGCTGCGGTGCGCAATCCCTCGGCAGCTCAGGGCCAGTTCGGCAACCTGATTTTCGGCTTCGCCGTGACCGAAGCGCTCGGCATCTTCTCGCTGCTGATCGCGCTGTTGCTGCTGTTCGCTCTCTGATCCCAACCCGATCTGGCCGGTGAGGTCCCGCTCCGGGACCTCGATCGTCCGACGAGGAGAAGCCCGTGGCTACGACGGCTCATACCGCGGCAGATGGGGGTCACAAGGCCCCGTTTCCGCCGTTCCAGTCGAACACCTTTGCTTCGCAACTGGTGTCGCTGCTGATCGCGTTCGTTGCACTTTACCTGATCGTCTCGCGTATCGCCCTGCCGCGCGTCGGCAAGACGATCGAGGACCGTCAGGCTGCGATCGAGGGCGATCTGGCCGCGGCGCAGAAGCTGAAGGACGAGTCCGACAACGCCCTGAAAGCCTATGAGAGCGAACTGGCCGCGGCCCGTTCGCGCGCACAGGCGATCGGCGCCGAGACCCGCGAAAAGCTGAACGCGGCATCGGAAGCCGAGCGCAAGGCGCTGGAAGACAAGCTGTCGGTCAAGCTCGCCGAGGCTGAAAAAACCATCGCGTCGACCCGCGAGACCGCGATGAGCAATGTCCGCGGCATCGCCGCGGAAGCAGCCACCGCGATCGTACAGCGGCTGACCGGCGTGGTGCCCGACGGCAAGGCTGTGACCTCGGCCGTTGACGCGTCGCTGAAGGGATAGTGACGATGCTCTACCAAGCGGAATTCTGGGTCGCCGTCGCCTTCGTCCTGCTGATGGCGGTGTTCGCCTATTTCGGCATCCATCACACCGTGCTGAAGGCGCTCGACAACCGCGCCGAGCGCATCAAGGCCGAACTCGACGAAGCCCGCCGGCTCAAGGACGAGGCCTCCAAGCTGCTGGCCGAATACAAGGCCCGCCACGCCAAGGCGGAAGCCGAGGCGCAGGACATCATCGCTTCCGCCAAGGCCGAAGCCGAGCGCATCGCCGCCGAAGCCAAGACCAAGCTTGAGGATTTTGTCGCCCGGCGCACCAAAACCGCCGAGAGCAAGATCGCGCTCGCCGAAGCCCAGGCGCTGGCCGACGTTCGCGCGGCGGCAGCCAACGCCGCGGTGACGGCGGCCTCCGCCATCCTGTCGCAGTCGGTGACCGGCTCGGTCGCGGACGACCTGCTGAGCAAGGGTATCGCCGAAGTCAAAGCCAAGCTGAACTGACGCGTTTCAATTCGCTGACAAAAGCCGGCGCGAGATCATCGCGCCGGCTTTTTTTTGTTCGGTTGTCGTCACCCGCGAGATTTACCCGGTGTCGTCGCCCGCGAAAGCGGGCGATCCAGTATTCCAGAGACGCCTGCGATAGAGCCGAGAAGCCGCGGCGTACTGGGTCGCCCGGTCAAGCCGGGCGATGACAATGAATTGCGTTCGAGCAGCTGAAATCACTTCTTCTTCGGCTTCGCCTTCGGTTCGGACTTCAGCGCCTGCGGATCGAAGCCGATGTAGAAGATGTAGGTGTCGCCGATCGCGCCCGGCGGCGCCGGATAGAGCAGGTCTTCGGCGATCAGCGTGAACGGCACGCTGCCGTCCTCGGACATCGTCACCGAGGTCCGGTAGGCCTTGGTGGCGATGGTCTTTTCCTGCACGCCGGACTGCACCACCGCCACCCGCATCGGGATGTCGACGGTGGCCGGGGCGCCCGCGGGGCCGGCGATGACGCGGCCCTGAATGCCGATCCGCGCGGTGATCTCGCCAGCATTGTAGCTGCACTCGCGCGCGGTGCGGGTGATCGTGACCTGGAAGCGCAGATCATTGCCGACCGCCTGCTTGCCGGGGGCCGCCACCTGATAGGTGGAGGCGCCGGCGCGAATGCTGACCGGAGGACAATACAGGCCGCTCGGGGGTTCATCGGCCGCGGGCGGCACCGTTCCCGGCGCGGGAGCCTCTTCCGACTTGCCGCCGAACAGGTTCTTGAAGCGATCGGTGAACGACTGGGCCGATGCCGGCGAGGCCAGCACGGCCAATGAGATCGCGGCCAATAGCGTTGTTCGCGCGGCCGTCCGGATCACAGATTTACCCTCCATGCGACGTCCCTGAGTACTTGCGAGTCCTGAATATCGTCCCCGCGGGCGTTATAGCAGGGCAATGGCGGCGAACCAAAGGCGCCGAAAGCCTCATGAAATGACGTCAGCCGCGAAAATCCTCGTGCAGGAGCCCGAACAGCAGGTGATCCTGCCAGACGCCGTTGATGCAGAGATAGCGCCGCGCCAGCCCCTCGCGGGCAAAACCGCATTTCTCCAGCACGCGGATCGACGGCGTATTGGTGGGAATGCAGGCGGCCTCGATGCGGTGAAGGTTGAGCTCGCCGAACAGCGACGGCAGCAGCACCCGCAGCGCCGCGGTCATGTAGCCGCGGTGCGCATGGGGCTGCCCGACCCAGTAGCCGATGGTGCCGGCCTGCACGATGCCGCGGCGGACATTCGCCAGCGTGACACCGCCGATCATGGCGCCGTCGGATTCCCGGAACACGATGAAGGGATAGGACCGGTCGGCGGCGATGTCTTCGGCATAGCGGCGCAAGCGCCGCCGAAAGCCGGAGCGGGTCAGGTCGTCGGACGGCCAGATCGGCTCCCAAGGGGTAAGATAGGCCCGGCTCGATTCGCGCAGCTGCGCCCAGGCCAGGAAATCGGACATTTGCGGCGCGCGCAGCAACAGGCCGTGACCGCGCGGGGCAAGTGCGGCCGGTCCACTGGATGGCAAACGAAACAGGGCCATGCTTCAAACTCCCCCTGCCCTAGTACCTGGACTCACACATCCGTATTGCTGCCCATCCTTCGAGACGCCCGGCTTCGCTGCGCGATGCCGGGCTCCTCAGGATGAGGTTGAAGTTGCTGAAACACAACCACCCTCATGCTGCGGAGCGAGCGGCGCGAGCGTCTCGAAGCATGGCAGCAAGCTCCAGTCCGAACCTAATGCAGCAGCGACTTCGCCTTCGACCGGGTCAAACCTTCCGCGAAAGCCACCGCCGTGTCCAGACCCCTGCCGCTGCCGAGCGCCACCACCGCCGGGCGGCTGCGCGACAGCAGGGCGCGGGCGGCGTTGCGGGTGGATTCCACGCTGACCGCGTCGATCCGGGCCACCAGCTCTTCCACCGTCAGCGGCCGCCCATAGGCCAGCACGTGGCGCGCCAGCTGCTCGGCGCGCGCCGAACAGCTTTCCAGCGCCATCAGCAGCCCGGCCTTCATCTGCGCCCTGGCGCGCGCCACCTCGGCTTCGGTCAGCGTCTCGACGGCGTCGTTGATGACGTCGACGATCACTTCCATCATCTCGGGCGCGTCGGCCGGGTCGGTGCCGGTGTAGAGCCCGAAAAATCCGGTGTCGCTGTAGGGCGCATGGAAGGTGTAGATCGAATAGCACAGCCCGCGCTTCTCGCGCACTTCCTGGAACAGCCGCGACGACATTCCGCCGCCGAGCGTGTTGGTGAACACCTGCAGCGAGAACAGCGACAGATCCGATTGCGGCACCCCCTCGAGCGCCAGCGTCAGATGCGCCTGCTCGAGGTCGCGATGCACCACGCGCGATCCGCCCTTGCCGAACATCGCCGCTTGCGGCTTCGGCGCCTGCGGCCCGTCGAAGCTGGCGAAGCGGTGCGCCGCCTCTTCCACGATCCGCTTGTGGTCGACCGCGCCGGCAGCCGCCACTACCATGTCGGGACCGCGGTAATGGGTCGAAAGGTAGCCCTGCAGCGTATCGCGATTGAAGCCCTTGAGAGTCTTGGCCGTTCCCAAGAGCGAGCGTCCCATCGGCTGATCCGGAAAACACAGCTCGTTGAGGTGTTCGAACACCACGTCGTCGGGAGTGTCCTGGGCCGCCCCGATCTCCTGCACGATGACGCTCTTTTCGCGCTCCAGCTCATCCGGCACGAAGGACGGATTGGCCAGGATGTCAGAGAGCACGTCGAGCGCCAGCGGCACGTCGGCCTTCATCACCCTGGCATAATAGGCCGTGGTCTCGGTCGAGGTGCCGGCGTTGAGATCGCCACCGACCGCCTCGATCTCCTCGACGATCTCCCGCGACGAGCGCTTCGTGGTACCCTTGAAGGCCATGTGTTCAAGCAAATGCGAGATGCCGTGTTCGTTGGGCTTCTCGTCGCGGCCGCCGACGCCGGCCCAGACCCCGAGCGCGGCCGTCTCCAGATGCGGCATGGAATCGGTGATCACGGTGAGGCCGGAGGGAAGCTTGGTGACATCGACACTCATCCGGCAACTCCCTGCTTCGCGGCGCGGCTGACCGAGCGCACGAATCGTTCGACTTCGACCTGGTCGTTCTTCATGACCGTGATGTGTTCAGGCCTGGTCATCAAACCCTCGAGCCAGGCCGGCAGTTCCGGCCGCACGCCGCACGCCGCCTCCACCGCATCGGGGAATTTCGCGGCATGCGCCGTCGACAGCACGATGTTGGGAATTTTCGAATCCGGGGTGTCGCGGTCGGCCACCGCCAGCGCCACCGCCGTATGCGGATCGACCAGATCGCCGGCCTCGCGCCAGGCCGCGCGAATCGCGGCTGATGTTTCGGTCTCGTCGGCGCGGCCGGCGTCGAATTCGGCGCGGATCGCCGCCAGCGTCGCATCGGGCAGCACGAAGCGTCCGGACTGCTTCAGCGACGCCATCAGCCGGCGCACAGCGGCGGCATCGCGGCCCGAGGCCTCGAACAGCAGCCGCTCGAAATTCGAGGAGACCTGGATGTCCATCGACGGCGAGGCCGAGGCGTGCACCTCGCGCACTTCATAGATGCCGGTCTTCAGCGTGCGCGGCAGGATATCGTTGATGTTGGCGGCGATCCGCAGCCAGCGCACCGGCAGGCCCATTTTCTTGGCCACATAGCCCGCAAAAATGTCGCCGAAGTTTCCGGTCGGCACGGTGAAATCCACCGTGCGCGCGGGCGAGCCGAGCGCCACCGCCGAGGTGAAATAATACACCACCTGCGCCACGATCCGCGCCCAGTTGATGGAATTGACGCCTGAAAGTGCGACCTCGTCGCGAAAGCCGTGATGGTTGAACAACCCCTTCACGATCGCCTGGCAATCGTCGAAATGGCCTTCGATGGCGAGCGCATGAACGTTCGCGGCGCCCGACGTCGTCATCATCCGCCGCTGCACGTCGGAGATCCGGCCATGCGGAAACAGCACCACCAGATCGACATTGTCGAGACCGGCGAAGGCATCGACCGCCGCCCCCCCGGTATCGCCCGAGGTCGCCACCACGATGGTGGTGCGCTGCGCGCGTTTTGCCAGGACGTGGTCCATCAGTCGCGAGATCAGCTGCATCGCGACGTCCTTGAACGCCAGCGTCGGGCCGTGAAACAGCTCCAGCGTGAACTGGTTGGGGCCGGTCTGGCGAAGCGGAACCACGGCCGGATGACGGAACGTGGCGTAGGCCTCATTGGCCATGCGGCCGAGATCGGCGTCGGAGATTTCCCCGCCGACAAACGGGCGGATCACCTCGACCGCGACCTGCCAATAGGGCCGGCCGAACAGTCCGGCGATGGCTTCAGCGGACAATTGCGGCCAGGTCTCGGGCACATAAAGGCCGCCGTCGCGGGCGAGCCCGGTCAGCATCACATCGCAGAAACCTAGCGTGGGGGCCTCCCCCCGCGTCGAAATATACCGCGTCAAACCGCCCTCCAAAGGCTCAATTATATCGCCAAGCCTTTGATATTGATGAATTTATTGAGTTCGCGCGTAGCGACCCCGGGGCACCATAATGGGTTTTCGGCCGGAGGGGAAATGCTCCTCCACCCCACATTCGTCATCCCCGCGCATGCGGGGATCCAGTATGCGCGGCCTAGCGACTTTATGACTGGCGTCTCTGGGATACTGGATCACCCGCCTGCGCGGGTGATGACAGTTGTGGGTGTGACAAACATGCCTTCACAATCTCGCGGCGCGGTTCGCCCGAGGTTTGCCAGGAATCTCCTTGCCCTCCAATCAGAGGGCGCGGGGAGGCCGGGCGCCCGATGCGCCCGATAGCCGCGTGTGCAATGGGTAGTGGTAGAAGGCACACGCGTTAGTCAGGTCACACCGGAATCACCCGGCACTCCCCGCGCAATGGTTTACGGCTTATAGGTGATCTCCTCGGTGAGCCATGCGCTTTTGCCACCGTCGCCCGCAGCGCCTTAGCTTGCGAACTTGACACCAGCCATTGGGGTGTCGGAACCACACCATTTCGCTCGTCCGCTTCCAACGCCCGGGTCAAGAGCGCCGTCCGCGTCCACCGCATCCCCGCCCCGCACTGGTGACCTTGCGCAATGCCCCTCTGAGTGGGACGGGATGGGCAGTGATATAACCCGATTTACGTTTCTGTAAAACAGAAATATTTTTACTTCTAGGGCTTGACACGTCTTCCGATAAACCGAAGTGATTTGCCCGTCGGGCAGCCGGCCACGCGGTGAAGCCGACAGATGGCCGGGTCGAACTCCATGCGAATTCAACCCTCGCTAGTGGCCAAGGACATCGACGTCGATGTTGGCCGCCGCCAATGCGGCAATGACGGAAGCAAGATGGGATCGGTCCCTGGTCTCGATCACCACCTCGAGAACGACCGCCTTGGCCGGCAGATCGGTGAAGATGCGCTGATGCGACACCTCGACGATGTTGGCGCCGCTCTGGCCGAGAACCGCGACGACCATGCCGAGCTGACCGGGCCGGTCCACGATGTCGAACTTCAGTTGCGACAGGCGGCCCTCCCTCGCCAGTTGGCGGGTCAGCACCCCTGATAAAAGCCGGGTGTCGATATTGCCTCCGCTCAGCACGAGGCCAAGCGCGCGGCCCTTGAAGCGCGCCTGATCAGCGAGGACCGCCGCCAGGCCGGCGGCGCCGGCGCCCTCGGTCACGGTCTTTTCGATGGTGATGAGAAGGCTCAGCGCGTGCTCGATCTGCTGTTCGTTCACCAGCACGATGTCATCGACCAGCGCGCGCACGATCTGCGAGGTGATACGGCCAGGCGCCTTGACCGCGATGCCCTCCGCAAGCGTATCGCCGCGCATCGGCAATGGCTGTCCCTTGATGAGATTGTACATCGACGGATAGAGCGTTGCCTGCACGCCGATGATCTCGATGCCGGGCTTGATCGCCTTGGCCGCGACCGCCATGCCGGAGATCAGGCCGCCCCCGCCGATCGGCACGATCAGGACATCGAGCTCGGGCACCGAGGCCAGCATTTCCAGCGCGATGGTGCCCTGACCGGCGACGATCAGGGGGTCATCGTAGGGATGGACGAACGTCAGTTGTCGCTCGCGACAGATCTCGGTGGCGAGGGCAGCGGCCTCCTCGAGGGTTGCGCCACCCTCGATCACTTCAGCCCCATGCCGGCGGGTATTCTCGATCTTCACGGTCGGCGTTCCCACCGGCATGACGATGGTTGCCGGGATCGAAAGCTTGGCGGCGTGATAGGCCACGCCCTGGGCGTGGTTGCCGGCCGAACAGGCGATAACCCCTCGTCGCCGTTCATCGGCGGACAATGCCGACAGCCGATTGAGCGCCCCACGCTCCTTGAAGGTCGCGGTGAACTGCAGGTTTTCGAACTTGAGCCAGATATTGGCGCCGGTGATGTCGGACAGCGTGCGGCTGCGTTCGCAGCTGGTCCGCTTCACGAGACCTTCGAGCACGCCCGCCGCCGTCTCGATGTCGCGCAGCGTGACCGGCAACGGCGCAAGGGAGGCTGTCGGCGTCTCGTTCATCGTTGTCGGGTCTCAATCAGTGGTCTTGGCACGCGCCGGGCGCTGCCCAAATAACCACACTCCGAATGCGATCACCACGGCGCCCGCCAGGCCGAACCAGGTGATGACGTATTGCATGTGGTTGTCCTTGAGGGTGACCGTGAGCGGGCCGGGTTTTGGAATCCCGCTCGCCGGCGCCGGGGCTTCCAGGTCGATATAGAACGGCGCGACCGGCTTGCCGCCCTCGTCCCAGCCCAGCGTCCGCGCCATCGCCAGATGATCGCGGCTGAACCACAGCCGCTTTTCCATATTCCGGGGCGGCGTCAGCGTTCCCGCACTTTCGGGAAAGCGCAGATAGCCCGTCAGCGTCACCGGCTCCCCGGTGACCAGCCGCGTCACCGCCCGGTCCTGCTGGGCGCGGTCCTGCATGGTGTTCTGCACGAAGCCGGCATTGATCACGACAATCTCGCCGGTCGGCAGGGCCGCGGGCAGGAACGCCCAGGTGCCGGGTCCGGTGACATCGTCGCGCACCGCCGAGCCGGAACTGTAGACCATGGCATCCGGACGGGGCTGATAGGTCGCGACAAACCGGACGCGGCGGAATTCATCGCCGGCCGGCGCCAGCGCGCTCCATTGCGAGGCCTGCGGCAGCGCGCCGGGCGCCGCCGCGAGGCGTTCGGTCAGGGCCGCGATCAGCGCGTGCTTCTCTGCGCGGCGCTGCAACTGCCACACCCCGAGGCCGATGCACAGCGCCACCAGAACAAGCGAGAAAATGCCGAAGCCGGCGACGCCGCGCCTGATAGTAACGATCCCGCTCATTTCGGCTCGCGATCGATCAGCCGGCCGGGTGCCGCCTTGTGATGGTACTGCAGCGCGATCAGCAGCGACTTCATCGACCGCATCGGCAGCAGCGTGGTCGCGAGAATCAGCGGCAGCCAGAGTGCGGCATGCAGCCAGAACGGCGGCTGGTATTTGATCTCCACGATCAGGGCCGAACCGACCACGATGGCGCCGGCGATCATGATCAGGAAAATCGCCGGCCCGTCGCCGCTATCGATGAAGGCATAGTCGAGCCCGCACGACTCGCACCTCGGCGCCAAGTCGAGGAAGCCGGCGTATAATTTGCCCTTGCCGCAGCGCGGACATTTGCAGGCGAGGCCGCGCATCGCGCTTTGGGTAACGGTGGGCAGGGGTTGGTCGGGCATGCATTTTTCCATCAGCGAGTGGCTCGTGTCCCGGACGCGGTGCAGCGTGGCGTTCCGCTTACCCTCCCCTGGAGGGGGAGGGTCGACGCGAACCCGG
>JAZJYY010000033.1:0-45158 GCA_040390145.1 Pseudomonadota bacterium | reverse complement strand
TCGCTCGCCGACCTGATCGTGCTCGGCGGCAGCGCCGCGATCGAAAAGGCGGCGAAAGATGCCGGCATGACCGTGAAGGTCCCGTTCACGCCCGGCCGCATGGACGCGACGCAGGAGCAGACCGACGCCGCCTCCTTCGCCCCGCTCGAACCCCGCGCCGACGGCTTCCGCAACTATATCAGCGGCAAGAAGCAGTTCATGAAGCCGGAGGAGGCCTTGGTGGATCGGGCGCAGCTGTTGACGCTGACGGCACCCGAGATGACCGTGCTGGTCGGCGGCCTGCGCGTGCTCGGCGCCAATGCCGGCAACGCCAAGCACGGCGTCTTCACGTCGAAGCCGGGAACGCTGACGAACGACTTCTTCGTCAACCTGCTCGACATGGCCACGGAATGGCAGCCGGCCGGCGGAGAGTACGAAGGACGCGACCGCAAGACCAAGGCGGTGAAGTGGACCGCTTCGCGCGTCGACCTGATCTTCGGATCGCACTCGCAGCTGCGCGCCCTCGCGGAAGTCTATGCCTGCGCCGACGCGAAGGAGAAGTTCGCCAGGGATTTCGTGGCGGCGTGGACCAAGGTGATGAATGCCGATCGCTTCGATCTGGCCCAGCCGCAGCTGCAGGCGGCGGAATAGCCGCCGTCGACGGGTAGCGATTAGCCGATAGCGAATGGAAAGGGCGGTCGCGAGGCCGCCCTTTTGCTTTTGATTACTGGCGAGTTCTGCACAGCTGGCGCACCGCGCGCAGTCTTTCCCCTCTCCCGCTTGCGGGGGAGGGTCAGGGTGGGGGCTCTCTCTGCGCGAAAATTCTATAATGTACCCGTTGCGACACCCCCACCCCGGCCCTCCCCCGCAAGCGGGAGAGGGAGAAGAGTACCCCATGCCACCGCCCACCATCCGCCCCGCCTTGCCGCACGAATATGACGCCATCGCGCGGCTCTGGATGGACAGCTGGGCCTCGACAGGCCTCGAAGACGCCAGCAATTTCCTGTTGGCGAAATTGCGCGCGTATTCCGCAGGAGATCGAGAAGGGTTGGAGCCTGTTCGTCGCCGACGATGGCGGCACCCTCGTCGCCATGCTGGCGCTGCACCTGCCCAAGCGGTATCTCGACCAGCTGTTCGTCGCGCCGGCATATCAGGGCCGGAACGTGGGGCGGCAATTGCTAGCATTCACGCGCCGGCAGCTGCCCGATGAAATCGAGCTGCGCTGCGTGCGCGAAAATGAAAAAGCGTGGCGCTGGTACGAGCGCGAGGGATTCGTCTACGAGAAAGAGCAGGTCGAACCGATGACGGGGTTCGTCATGAAATATTATCGATGGAAGAGGGAGGAAGTTGTCAAATGATGAAACTCTACTGGGCGCCGCGCTCGCGGTCGTTCACCGCGCTCTGGCTGATGGAAGAGACCGGACAGCCGTACGAGCGCGTGCTGACGGATATCACCACCGGCGCGCAGAAGACGCCGGAATATCTCGCCATCAATCCGATGGGCAAGGTGCCGGCGCTGGGGGATGGCGACGCCACGCTGGCGGAGGCCGCGGCGATCTGCGCCTATGTCGCGGAGCGCTATCCGGAAGCGAAGCTGGCACCGCCGCTGGGTGACCCCATGCGCGCAAAATATCTGTACTGGCTGTTCTTCTCACCCGGCTGTATCGAGCCCGCGATCGTGCAGCTTGCGACCAGGATCGAGATGAATCCGGTCGCCGCCGGCTGGGGCGAGGCGCAGCGTGTATTCGACGTGCTCGACAAGGCTGTCGAAAAGGCCCGTGGATTCTCGGCGACACCTTCTCGGCCGCGGATATCGTCATCGGGTCGGGACTCAATTACGCGGTGCGGATGTTCAAGATGGTGCCGCCGCGTCCGTCGTTCGACGCCTATCTCGATCGCTGCGCCGCGCGGCCGGCGTTCCAGCGCGCGGAGAAACTGTCGGCGGGATGATTTCGTAGGGTGGGCAAAGGCGCACTTGCGCCGTGCCCACCACATCAACCGCACGATACGTTGGAATGGTGGGCACGCCGCGAAGGCGCGCCTTTGCCCACCCTACGAGAACTACTCGCCCAGGTTCTTCAGCTCTTCCGGTCGCGGCATCGAGATGACGTTGTAGCCGGAATCGACGTAGTGGATTTCGCCGGTGACGCCGCCCGACAACTCCGACAGCAAATAGAGCGCCGAGCCGCCGAGTTCGTCCAGCGTCACGCCGCGGCCGAGCGGCGAATGCTTCTGCTGGAACGCAAACATCGCGCGCGCATCGCCGATGCCCGATCCCGCCAACGTTCGAATGGGTCCTGCGGAAATCGCGTTGATGCGGATACCGCGCGAACCGAAATCGGCGGCGAGATAGCGTACGGAGGCTTCCAGCGCGGCCTTGGCGACGCCCATCACGTTATAATTCGGCATCACCCGCATCGAGCCGCCGAAGGTGAGCGTGATCATCGCCCCGCCGGTGGCGGGCATCAGCTCCGCCGCGCGCTTGGCCAGTTCTGTGAAGGAGAAGCACGAAATCACCATGGTGCGGGAAAAGTTCTCGCGGCTGGTGTCGGCGTAGCGGCCCCGGAGCTCGTTCTTGTCGGAGGCGCCGATGGCGTGAACCAGGAAATCCAGCTGCCCCCATTTTTCGCGCAGCGTTGCGAACACCGCATCGACGCTGGCGATGTCCTCGACATCGCAGGGCAGCACCAAGGGAACGCCAAGCTGTTCGGCCAGCGGCTTGACCCGCTTGCCGAGCGCATCGCCCTGGTAGGTGAAAGCCAGTTCGGCGCCTTGCGCCGCCAGCGCCTGGGCGATGCCCCAGGCAATCGAATGATCATTGGCGACGCCCATGATCAGCCCGCGCTTGCCCTTCATCAGGTCCTGCATAATCTTGGCGCTTTCTATTTCGTCATGCCCGGGCATAGCCGTTTGAAGAACGGCGTCGCTTTCGCTCGCCTATGTCCCGCGCATCCACGTCTTTCTGACCTCAGAGAGATCAAGACGTGGATGGCCGGGACAAGGCCGGCCATGACGGTGAATTCAGGTCGTCAGTTCGAGCGCAATCTCACGCATCCATCCGCTTGAACACCAGCGTGGCATTGGTGCCGCCGAAGCCGAAGGAATTCGACAGTACGGTGCCGAGCTTCACATTGTCGATGCGCTTGCGCACGATCGGCATGTCGGCGAACACGGGATCGAGTTCGGTGATGTTGGCGCTTTCGCAGATGAAGCCGTTTTGCATCATCAGGAGCGAATAGATCGCCTCCTGCACGCCGGTGGCGCCGAGCGAATGTCCGGTCAGCGCCTTGGTCGCCGAGATCGGCGGACACTTGTCGCCGACGCCGAACACCTTGCGGATCGCCTCGATCTCGGGCGGATCGCCGGCCGGCGTCGAGGTGGCGTGCGGGTTGATGTAGTCGATTTTGGTGTCGACGGTGGCCATCGCCATTTTCATGCAGCGCTCGGCGCCCTCGCCGGAGGGCGCAACCATGTCGTAGCCATCGGAGGTGGCGCCGTAGCCGACGATCTCGCCGTAGATCTTGGCGCCGCGCGCCTTGGCATGCTCGAGCTCTTCCAGCACCACGACGCCTGCGCCGCCGGCAATGACGAAGCCGTCGCGGCTGACGTCATAGGGACGCGATGCGGTGGCGGGCGTGTCGTTGTATTTCGACGACATCGCGCCCATCGCGTCGAACAGCACCGACAGCGACCAGTCGAGTTCCTCGCAGCCGCCGGCGAAGATGATATCCTGCTTGCCGATCTGGATGGTCTCGTAGGCATTGCCGATGCAATGGTTCGACGTGGCGCAGGCCGACGAGATCGAATAGTTGACGCCCTTGATCTTGAACCAGGTGGCGAGCGTCGCCGACGCCGTCGATGACATCGCCTTCGGCACCGCAAACGGCCCGACCCGCTTCGGCCCCTTGGTGCGGGTGATGTCGGCGGCCTCCACGATGGTGCGGGCCGAGGGTCCGCCGGAGCCCATGATGATGCCGGTGCGAATGTTGGAAACCTCTGACGGCTCGAGGCCGGAATCCTGGATCGCCTGCTCCATCGCGATGTGATTCCACGCCGCGCCCTCGCCGAGGAAGCGCATCGCACGCCGGTCGATGACGCCGGCCGGATCGAGCGTGGGAGCACCCTGCACCTGGGAGCGGAAGCCGAGCTCGGCATATTTGTCCGCGCGCGTGATTCCGGACTTCGCCTCGTGGAGGCTCGCCAGTACTTCCTGGGTGTTGTTTCCGATGGACGAGACGATGCCCATCCCCGTGATGACAACCCGCCTCATGATCGCCTCGCCCTTGTCGTTGCGGTTTTGTGTGATGGCCGTAGTCAACCCGAATGCCGCCCCGGCCGGGGCCGTGTCAGGTGCCCGGCTGAGGTTCGGCGTCCTGCTTGAACAGCCCGACCTTCAGATCCTTCGCGCGATAGATAATATCACCGTCGGTGGAAAGCCACCCATCGGCGATGCCCAGCACCAGCTTTGAGCGCATCACGCGCTTGATGTCGACATTGTACACAACCTTGCGGACGTTCGGCAGCACCTGTCCGGAAAACTTCAGCTCGCCAAGCCCCAGCGCCCGGCCGCGCCCGGCGCCGCCGGTCCAGCCCAGGTAAAAGCCGACCATCTGCCAGAACGCATCGAGACCGAGGCATCCCGGCATGACCGGATCGCCCTTGAAATGGCAGCCGAAAAACCAGAGGTCCGGCTTCACTTCGAGTTCGGCGCGGATCAGGCCCTTGCCATACTCCCCGCCGGTCTCGGAAATTTCGCTGATGCGGTCGAACATCAGCATCGGCGGCAGCGGCAATTGCGCGTTGCCCGGGCCGAACATCTCGCCGCGGCCGCACGCCAGCAGATCCTCGTATTCGTAACTGCCGCGTCGATCCAGCATGCTGCCGAGCCTCTTTCAAATCCTGATGGAGCGTTTTCGCGCGAAATGGACCCGATTCGCGTGGGAAGCGCCAATTATTGCTAGTCGGCGCAAATACCGCAGTTCAGGATGGTCCTGCGGCAACCGGCGCTCGCCTTTGCCGGAATCGCAAAGCTAAGTCCGCGCGCTCTCTATCATAGGCGCTGCCGGGGGGCAAAGCACCACCGCCCGGGTAAATCGCCCCGCTCGGCGATCAGTTCCATTTACCTTAGGATCGTTCTAGTTTCTGCGGGCCTTTTCCAGTTGCGAAATACTTGCATCTATCGGATATCCTTCTATATTCCATGTTAGTAGCAGTGCGACAACGAGTGCGGTGCCGACGTGGAAATAAGCGTGGATACTTCGATTTTGAATGACGACGCCGCCCATCCTGCCGCCCGCCCCGCGGGCCATCAGCCGGCTCTGACCGGCTGTCCGTGGCATGACGTCAATGAAATGCTGCAGGCGGCCGGGCTGCGCCCGACCCGTCAGCGCATGGCGCTGGGCTGGCTGCTGTTCGGAAAGGGCGCCCGCCACCTCACCGCGGAAATGCTCTACGAGGAAGCCACCCTCGCCAAGGTTCCGGTATCGCTCGCCACGGTCTACAACACCCTCAACCAGCTGACCGATGCCGGCCTGCTGCGCCAGGTCAGCGTCGACGGCACCAAGACCTATTTCGATACCAACGTCACGACGCATCACCACTTCTATCTCGAAAACAGCCACGAGCTGGTCGATATTCCGGATCCGCATCTGGTGCTGCAGAAGATGCCGGACGTGCCCGAAGGCTACGAAATCGCCCGGGTCGACATGGTCGTGCGGCTGCGCAAGAAGCGCTGAGCTTTCAATTCACGTGAAAGCCGTCATACGCGGGCTTGACCCGCGTATCCATCGATCTTCGTCAAATGCATACTTGTGAGCGGATGGATTGCCGGGTCAGGCCCGGCAATGACAGACATTCGTCGTTCCGGGGCGGTGCGTAGCACCGAACCCGGAACCTCGAGATTCCGGGTTCGCGCTAACGCGCGCCCCGGAATGACGCTACGCGTCAATCCACCTTCTCGTCGGCATAGACGCCCCACAGCCGCTGCTGCTCGATCCAGCCATCAAAGCCGTTGCCGATGACGCGGCACCAGCCGGCCGTGCACTTCTTCACCTGGGCCACGACCCCGGCCTGCAGGCGGGCGGCGACGGCCGAGGCCGGGTCGGCGCGATCGTAGAGCGGCGCGAGTTCGTCCTTGGTCTTCATGGTGATGACGGCGGTGCGGCGTCCCGACAGCAGGGAGTGATAGACCCAGCCCTCGGCACCCTCGGAATCACGGACCCGGCGCCAGTTCTCGAATTCGGCGGTGATCTCGACCGGCAGGCCCGAGCGGGTGTAGACCCAGGCGACGTCATTGTCCTTGGTCGGCCCGGCCCTGACGTTCACATGATCGGATTTGAGGCTGACATAGCGCGGCAGCGGCAAGCCGCTGGTGGTCTGGCCCGATTCCTTGGCCGAAAATCCTGACACGGTCGACCCACCCAGCATGCAACCCGCGAGCAGCACCAACTTGCAAAAACGCCTCAACGCCATCAACTCGTCTCCTGCCGAGAACCAAACTCAAATTCTTCGAGCTGAAACAAAGGGAATGCTGGAACCCCGTACCCCCGCCCGATCGCCCCCGCGATCCCGATTGCGCCCCCCCCTGCGATCCCGATTGCGCCTTGCAATCTTTCGTTCCCGGGTGGCTTGCCGGGTTCTTGTCTTGGCCCGGCCTTCTGCTAGAGAGGACGGACCGTTATGAACCCGGACGAGCCCGGAATTTCCCGTCGGAAACCAGCGGAAAATGTCGGGGAACCCAAGAAAACGACGAGCAAGCCATAGCCAACACCGGGACCACGCGGCCCGCCGCAGTGTCGAACAACCGGGTTAATGAGGCCTCAACGGCGAAGCCTTTGATGATCTAAAGGGATGCGAGCACCAGACTCGTGAGAGCAGGAAATGCCGGTCAAGAAAAAGCCTCTCGTTGTCGTCACGCGCAAGCTGCCGGACTCGATCGAGACCCGGATGCGCGAGCTGTTCGACGCCCGGCTCAATCTCGACGACACCCCGATGAGTCAGGAACAGCTCGCCGAGGCGGTGCGGACCGCCGACGTGCTGGTGCCCACCGTCACCGATGAAATCACCGAGCAGCTTCTCAATGATCCCGACTGCAAGCTGCGGCTGATCGCCAATTTCGGCAACGGCGTCGACAACATCGACGTGGTCGCCGCCCATGCGCGCGGCATCACCGTCACCAACACCCCGAAAGTCCTGACCGAAGACACCGCCGACATGACCATGGCGCTGATCCTGGCGGTGCCGCGGCGGCTGATCGAGGGCGCCTCGATTCTCACCGAGGGCAAGAACTGGCCGGGCTGGTCGCCGACCTGGATGCTCGGCCATCGCATCGGCGGCAAGCGCCTGGGCATCATCGGCATGGGCCGCATCGGCCAGGCCGTGGCGCGCCGCGCCCGCGCCTTCGGCCTGCAGATTCACTACCACAACCGCCGCCCGGTGGCGCCCGTGATCGCCGACGAATTGGGCGCGACCTATTGGGAAAGCCTCGACCAGATGCTGGCGCGGATGGACATCATTTCGGTGAACTGTCCGCACACGCCGGCGACGTTTCATCTGCTGTCGGCGCGCCGGCTGAAGCTGATCCGGAAAGAGGCCTATATCGTCAACACCGCGCGCGGCGAGGTGATCGACGAGGACACGCTGATCAAGCTCTTGGAAACCGGCGAGATCGGCGGCGCCGGCCTCGACGTGTTCGAGAACGAGCCGGCGGTCAATCCCAAGCTGGTGCGGCTCGCCAAGGCCGGCAAGGTCTGCCTGCTGCCGCATATGGGCTCGGCCACCATCGAGGGCCGCGTCGAGATGGGCGAGAAGGTGATCATCAATATCCGCACCTTCCTCGACAACCACAAGCCGCCGGACCGCGTGCTGCCCAGCATGCTGTGAAGCGGGCGGGGCCGTTTGCAAAAGTTCGCAAAACGAGCCCATGCAAAGAATGGCTAGAACGGCGCGCTCGTCCTGGCGCAAGATATAGTATGCGGCGGCGTGTTTAGAGGTGGGGTGTCCCTCAAATCTGTAATCACCGGTGCGGCGCGGCTGTCCTTCGCTGCTTGCGCCATTCCCCGACAAAGCCGACGAACGCCGCCAGCGCCGGCGGCGGCTGACGGCGGCTCGGGTAATACAGAAACGGCCCGGGAAACGGCGCGCACCAGTCGTCGAGCACGCTGACCAGCGCGCCGGACTGGACGGCCTCGCGCACATAGCCTTCGAAGGTCAGCCAGAAGCCGACCCCGTCATGGGCCGCGCGCAGCGCCAGGCCCGGATAGTTCGCGATCAGTTTCGCCGGCGGCGACACCTTGACGACGCGGCCGGCCTTTTCGAACTCGCACTCCAGCAGGGCGCCGTGACCGAAGCGGACGCGGATGCAGGGGTGATCGAGCAGGTCCTTCGGCAGCTTCGGCCGGCCATGCTGCGCAACATATTGCGCCGAGGCCACCACCGCGTAGCGTTGCGGCGGACCGAGCGACACCGCGATCATGTCCTGCGCCAGATGTTCGCCGTAGCGCACCCCGGCGTCGAAGCCGCCGGCAACGATGTCGACGAAGGAACTGTCACTGACGATTTCGAGATCTACTTGCGGGTAAGCCCGCAGGAAGGGCCCGACCATCGGCGCCAGCGCGAGATCGATTGCCGGCGGCGGAGCGTTGATGCGCAGGCGTCCCGAGGGCACGCCGCGCAGGCCCCTGACCTGGTCCAGCGCAGCGCCGACGTCCGACATCGCCGGCCCGACCCGGGCCAGCAGCACCTCGCCGGCCTCGGTCAGCCCGACGCTGCGGGTGGTGCGGTTCATCAGGCGGACGCCGAGCCGCTCTTCCATGGTCCGCAGCCGCTGGCTCAGGCTCGACACCGATACGCCCTGCTCCAGCGCGGCGCGGCGGAAATTCCGGGTGCGCGCCACGGCGACGAAGGCATCGAGATCGCGGAGGTCGAAATCGCTCATTGTTCGATATACTGAACAAGCTATTGCACATTGTCCAGCTTATCGGCGTGGCGGAACGGCCGCATATCAGCCTCGACATCAGGCGCGGGATGGCCCGCCGCCGTTGCTAAGGAAAAGCACCATGGAACACCGCCAGCTCGGCTCAACCGGTCCCAACGTCTCCGCCATCGGCCTCGGCTGCATGGGCATGTCGGACTTTTACGGTCCCGCCGACCGCAGCGAGAGCATCGCCACCATCCACGCCGCGCTGGAGGCGGGCATCACGCTGCTCGACACCGGCGATTTCTACGGCATGGGCCACAATGAAATGCTGATCGGCGAGGCCCTTGCCGGCCGCAACCGCGACAACCTCCAGATCAGCGTCAAATTCGGTGCGCTGCGCGGCCCCGAACGCAACTGGTCGGGCTACGACAGCCGCCCGGCGGCCGTCAAAAACTTCCTGGCCTATTCACTGCAGCGGCTCGGCGTCGATCATATCGATATCTACCGGCCGGCGCGGCTCGATCCCGGCGTGCCGATCGAAGACACCATCGGCGCCATCGCCGACATGATCAAGACCGGTCACGTCCGACATATCGGCCTCTCCGAAGTCGGCTCCGACACCATTCGCCGCGCTCATGCGGTGCACCCGATCGCCGATCTGCAGATCGAATACTCGCTGATCTCGCGCGGCATCGAGGACGACATCCTGCCGACCTGCCGGGAGCTTGGCATCGGCATCACCGCCTATGGCGTGCTGTCGCGCGGCCTGATCAGCGGGCACTGGTCGAAGGATAAATCCGGCGACAAGGACTTCCGCCGGATGAGCCCGCGCTTCCAGGGCGAGAACCTCGACAGCAACCTGGCCCTGGTCGATCGGTTGCGCGCCATTGCCGGCGATCTCGGCGTGTCGGTGGCGCAGGTCGCCATTGCCTGGGTGGCCGCGCAGGGCAGCGATATCGTACCGCTGGTCGGTGCACGGCGCCGCGACCGCCTGACCGAAGCGCTCGGCGCGCTCGACGTGAAACTGACGCCGGCGCATCTGGCCGATCTCGCCGAGGCATTCCCGCCCGGCGCCGCCGCCGGCGCGCGCTATCCCGACTCGCAGCTGGTGCATATGGACAGCGAGAAGCGGCAGCGCGCATGAGGGACTGAGAACTCCAACAGCGATTGCATTCGCTGCGAGACCCCCACCCCGGCCCTCCCCCGCAAGCGGGAGAGGGGGAAGTTCGGCGCTTGCTGCCGCACGGAGAAAATCTCACGCACGTTGCTTGCGCTTGGGTACACGGCCCATCACACAATCGATGAACCCCCTCTCCCGCACTTGCGGGGGAGGGTCGGGGTGGGGGCATCCACGGGCATTCTAAATCGCGTGCCCGCTCAAATCCGCAATGACAGCCGCATCGCCGTTGAGCGGATTGGCCGGATCGCGCCTGTAGCGCAGCGTCTCGAACCGCATCGCGCGGGCGTCGACCATCAGCAGCCGGCCGACCAGTCCTTCGCCAAAACCGACGATCTCGCGGATCGCCTCCAGCGCCATCATCGATCCCAGCACGCCTGCCAGCGCGCCCAGCACGCCGGCTTCGGCGCAGGCCGGCACCGTGCCCGCCGGCGGCGGTTCGGGAAACAGGCAGCGATAGGTCGGATTGAACTCGCCCTCGGTGTTGGTCTCGTGGGCGCGGATCGTGGTCAGCGATCCATCGAACATGCCCAGCGCCGCCGTGATCAGCGGCTTTCCCGCGAGGAAGCAGGCATCCGACACCAGATAGCGGGTTTCGAAATTGTCGGAGCCGTCGAGCACCAGGTCGTAACTGCCGATCAGCTCCATCGCGTTGTCGGCGGTCAGCCGCGAGGCGTGCGCGGCGAAGCGGACGTGGGGATTGAGCGCGTAGATTTGCCCGGCGGCGCTGTCGACCTTCTGGCGGCCGATATCAGGCGTCGAGTGAATGATCTGGCGCTGCAGATTGGACAACGACACGATGTCGTCGTCGACCGCACCGAGCGTGCCGACGCCGGCCGCGGCGAGATACATCAGCGCGGGCGCGCCGAGACCGCCGGCGCCGATCACCAGCACCGCAGCTTCCTTCAGCGCGGCCTGGCCGGGGCCGCCGACCTCGCGCAGCACGATGTGACGGGCGTATCGTTCGAGTTCCTCGGCACTCAGCATGGTCAGGCTTCGTCCTTCCTCATCACGAATACCAATACCTCATGGTGAGGAGCGCGTCTTCCCGGCAGCGCCCTTGCGCTGTCCGGGCGCGCGTCTCGAACCATCTGGCACATTGCCTGCTGCCATCCTTCGAGACGCCGCGCGAAGCGCGCGCGGCTCCTCAGGATGAGGGGTTCTCTGAACCATGGCGCAGCTGTTGCCGACCAAGCAGATGTGCTTAATTGCGCTCAACTTCAATGGACCGGGACCTGTCATGAGATCGTTGCTGACCGCAACATTGATGTTCGCGGCGATGGGGGCTTCCGCCCAGGCCCAGCTGACGCCGCCGTCCACCGCCGGCGCCAAGCCGAAGCCGGTCGCCACCGTGCCGATCCGCCCCGCGCTGCAGACCCCGGCCGACACCGCCAATGCGATGCCGCAGCCGGAGCGGCTGGCGATCCAGTCCGACCTCGCCTGGGTCGGCCAGTACAATGGCGCGATATCGGGCGAAGTCAGCGAGCGCATGGTCGCCGCCATCAAGGAATTCCAGAAGGGCCGCGGCGGCAAGCAGACCGGCGTGCTCAATCCGCAGGAGCGCGGCATCCTCGCCGAGACCGCGAAGCGCAAGCAGGAAAATGTCGGCTGGAAGATCATCACCGACATGGGCACCGGGGCGCGGCTGGGGGTGCCGACCAAGCTGGTGCCGCAGCAAGCCACCGACGCCAATGGCAGCAAGTGGACGTCCACCACCGGCACCGTCCAGATCCAGCTGTCGCGGCGCAAGGAAGCCAATCCGACCACGGCGAAACTCGCCGAGGCGGAGAAGAAGGAGCCCGCCGGACGCAAGATCGACTACACCGTGGTCAAGCCGGATTTCTTCGTGCTGTCCGGATTGCAGGGCCTGAAGAAATTTTATGTGCGCGGCACCTTCAAAGGCGACGAGGTCCGCATCTTGACCATCCTGTACGACCAGGCCGTCGAAAACACCGTCGAGCCTGTTGTGATCGCGATGTCGAGCGCCTTCAACCCGTTCCCGGCGGGCGCGCAGACCGCCGGCCCGCCGCCGCGCAAGGCCGTCGAATACGGCACCGGCATTGTCGTCAGCGGCGACGGCGCCATCGTCACCGACCGCCAGATCACCGACGGCTGCCTTGCGATCGCGATCGCAGGCCATGGCAACGCCGATCGCGTCGCCGAGAACAAGGACCACGATCTGGCGCTGCTGCGCATCTACGGCGCGCGGGGATTGACGCCGCTGAACCTCGGCAATGGCGCTGCCAAATCCAATGTCGAACTGACGGGCATCGCCGACCCGCAGAACCAGGCCGGCCGCGCCGCGGCGAGCAGCGTCAAGGCGTCGATCACGCCTGGCGGCAGTGGCAGCGAACTGTCGCCCGCGCCGGGGTTGGGTTTTTCCGGCGCCGCGGCGCTCGATACCGACGGCAAATTCGCCGGCATCGCGCTGCTGAAGCCGGTCGTAGTGGCCGGCGTGACGAATGTCACAGCGGCCACGCAGGCGGCGTTGGTAAAAGCCGATACCGTCCGCGACTTTCTCAAGGCCAATGGCGTCGATGCCGCGGGCGGATCACCAGATGCCAAGGCATCCGTGGTGCGCGTGATCTGCGTGCGGAAATAGCCCTCCTCCGCGATCACCCGCTCATGGCAGCCGGGCGCTTTTAGAGGAGAATAATTTCATGAACGGACCCATGACTGACATCGCCAAACCCGCAGCGGCATGGCGCAAGGTGCTCGCCGCGGTATTCGACTTTATCACGGTCTTTGTCGTGATCGGCTACACGATCGCCCAACTGACCGGCAATGTGACGAACGAGGGCTTCAAGCTCGAGGGAATGCCGGCGTTCGTCATGTTTGCGCTGATCGTTATCTATTTCGTCGCTGGTACCAAATATCTGGGCGGCACGATCTGGCAGCGCATCCTGTACCGGCGCTAATCAGGCGCCGGTCACGCCAGCCCGAACCGGATGCCCGCGCGCGCGAGGCCTCCGGCGAGGGCGATCGGCGTGCCGTCGGCGCGCCAGCAGGCGGCGCCCGACATCGAACCGTCCTGGTGAAACTGGATCGCGTTCATGCCGCCGGCCACGGTCGGCACCGCCAGCACCTGATGCCCCATCGATGCCAGCGCGGCGCGGACGTCGTCGGGAACGGTTGCCTCGACTTCCAGCGCATTGCCCTCGGTCCAGACCCGGGGCGCCTCGACCGCCTCCTGCAGGCTCATGCCGTGATCGATCAGGTTGATCAGCGCCTGCATCGCGCTCGGAAAGATCTTCTTGCCGCCGGGCAGGCCCAGCGCATAGACCAGCCTGCCGTCGCGCAGCGCCATCATGGGCGACATCGACGTGGTGACGCGCTTGCCCGGCGCCAGCGACAGCGCGTGTCCCGGCCGGGGATCGTACAGGTTCATGTAATTGTTCGGCACCGTGCCGAGGCCGGGAATCAGGATTTTTGCGCCGAACAGATTGTTGATGGTCTGCGTGGTCGCGACCACGTTGCCGAAGGCGTCCGCCGCGGTCATGTGCGTGGTGTGCGCGCCCTCGATCTGGGCCACCCCGGCGCCCCATTTCTGCGCGCGACCCGGGTCGATCGAATCGCGACGCTCCTTGGCATAGTCCTTCGAGGTCAGCCGCTCCACCGGCACGCCGACAAAATCCGGATCGCCGCTGGCGGCGGCGCGGTCGGCAAAGGCGATCTTCAAGACTTCAGCGAGATAATGGATGGTCGCGGCGGTGCCGAAGCCGAGCGCCGCGATGTCGTAGCCCTCCAGTATATTCAGCATCTGCGCGATATGCACGCCGGAGGCCGCGGGCGGTGGCGGCCCGAGAATCTGCCAGCCGCGATAATCGCTGCGGATCGGCGCACGCTCGACGGTTTTGTACGATGTCAGATCCTGGCGCGTGATGAAGCCGCCGTTCGCCTTCATGTAATCGGCGAGGATGTCGCCAAGCGGGCCAGCATAAAGCGCGGCGTCGCCATGTTGTGAAATGGTAGTGAGCGTCTCGGCATATTCCGATTGCACGACGCGCTCGCCGGCCTTGAGCGGTGCGCCGTCAGGCAGATAGATCGCCGAGATCGCCTTGTCCTTCAGCATCTCGGACGCGCCGTCGCGGATGCATTCATGCAGATAGGGCGTCGCCGCATAGCCGCGCGCGGCGTGCTTGATCGCGGGCTGCATCACATCGGCGAGCGGCATGGTGCCGAACCGGCGCAGCGTTTCGCACCAGGCCTTGAGCGAGCCGGGCACCGCGACCGCCTTCGCGCCATTCAAATTCTCGTCGCCGACGGTATCGAACACATCATGCGCCGCGCCCGGTTTCGAGCGATAGGTGTCCGGCCGCACCGCCAGCGGCACGGTGCTCTGGCCGTCGATGAAGCGGTGGCTGCCGTCACTGAGCCTGATATGCGCCATGCCGCCGCCGATGATGCCGACCATCATCGGCTCGACCACCGTCAGCGTGAACAGCGTAGCGATCGCGGCATCGATGGCGTTGCCGCCGGCGGCCAGCATCTCGGCGCCCGCAGCCGAGGCCAGCGGATGATTGCTGACCACCATGCCGCGGCTGCCCGAGGCCGGTTGTTTCTGGCAGTCGAAAACGGTGTCGGTGCGATCGCGCCAGTTGCCGGTCATGTGCCGTTATCCTTTTTTCCCGGGCGGACAACCTGGGCGGTTAGCTGAGCCGGACTTCGCGGTCCCGTATTATTCCGGAATAGCCAGATACCTTAAAAATCTGCATCGTTGCAGGGTTAGGTGATTCGGACAGCCGCGATCCATAACCGTTTGAAGGATCGGGCCGGCAGTCCTGAGCGAGAATGCTCGGCATCGCAGAATGTGATGCACCAGTAGAGCGTACCGCAAATCCCTCAGGAATTCTTCAAAGGAACTACAATGCATACGATCGTTCTAGCCACCCAAAAGGGCGGCAGCGGCAAGAGTACGCTGGCCATCGGCCTCGCGCTGGCAGCCATCCAGGCCGGCCACACCGTTCGCCTGATCGAAACCGATTCACAAGGCACGCTTTCGAACTGGCAGGGGCGCCGCCCCTATGCCGAGCCGCTGGTCGAGCCCGTCTACAGCGCCGGCGATATCGAAGGCAAGCTGCAGTCGCTGGACCGCAGCGGCGTGACCCTTGTTATCATCGACACCGCCGGCGGTCTCAGTGCCGCGACCACGGCGGCAATTCGCTACGCCGATCTGTGCCTGATCCCGTCGCGCCCGAGCGTTGCCGATGTCGAAGCCACCGCCTCGACGCTGAGCCTCGCCCGCGCCTGGAACACGCCGTTCGCCTTCGTGCTCAACCAGACCCCGATCCGCGGCCAGCGCGTCAGCAATGCCGCCATCGTGCTCGGCGACGAGATCTCGGATGATCTCTCGAGCGTGGTCGCGCAGCCCTACATCGTCATGCGCAACGATCACCAGGATGCGCTCGGCCTCGGTTTGGCGGTCATCGAATACGCGCCGTCGGGCAAATCGGCCGACGAAGTCCGCGGCCTCTGGCAGTGGGTCGAGACCAGGTTGAACGGCGGCGTAAGCGCCGACGAGCCGCTGCTGATCAGCATGCTTCCCGCCTCGCCCGGCATCGTTCCCACGATGTTCGTGCCGGTGCCGGAAGAAGCGGTTCACGCTGACGCACTGATATCCTGAGCATTCGAGGCTCAGGAGATCGCAACATTTGGCTCCGCGCAGATCATCGCGCGTGCAAGGCGACGAAGCGATCCGGCCACCAGCCCCGCCGGATCGCTTCGGTTCGTCTACGAACACACAGCGCCATCCAGCACAACGGCTTCGTCGTCATCCTGAGGTGCGCGCTCTTGCGCGCCTCGAAGGATGGGCCACAGGCGCCGAACTCTCATCCTTCGAGGCTCGCCGCGTGCGCGGCGAGTACCTCAGGATGACGGCTGCGCCCGGGACGCTCATTCAGCTGAAGCGCGCTGGATCACCGGCGTAACGTAAATCACTTCTGGCATTTTGGGCACCAGAAGGTCGAACGACCGTTCTGGGTAAACCGCTTGACGATGCCGCCGCATTTGCCGGTCTGGCATGTCTCGCCTTCACGGTCATAGACCTGGAACGAATGCTGGAAGTAGCCGAGCTCGCCCGAGGTCTGGCGATGGTCGCGCAGCGACGAGCCGCCGGCCTTGATGGCCTGGTTGAGCACGCCGTGAATGGCGGTCACCAGGCGTCTGGCATGATCGGTGGGTTCGCGTTTTTTGGTCGCGAGCGTCGCGGCCGACCTTCGCGGCGACAGCTGCGAGCGGAACAGCGCCTCGCAGACATAGATGTTGCCGAGCCCCGCGACCACGCGCTGGTCCAGCAGCGCCGCCTTCAGACTGGTCTTCTTGTCGGCGCAGGCGCGCGCCAGCATGGCGGCGTCGAATTCATTGCCGAGCGGTTCGGGACCGAGCCCCTTCAGCAGCGGCTCCTCTTCCAGCGCGTGGCGCGCGATGATCTTCATGTAGCCGAAGCGGCGCGGATCGTTGAAAACGACCGAAGCGCCCGACGACATGTGAAACACCACGTGATCGTGCGCGCGGTCCTCGCCCTTGGGATGGTGGAATTGGCCGGGCGTCCTGGTGTCCTCATTGCCGACCACGCGGAACGAGCCCGACATCCCCAGATGCATCAGCAGCACGTCGCCCGAGCCGAGATCGGCCATCAGGTATTTGGCGCGGCGGCCGAGCCCGGTCACGGTCTGGCCCTGCAGCCTTGCGACGAAATCCTTCTGGAACGGAAACCGCAGGTCCTTGCGCCGGGCCTCCGCCTTCGCGATCAGAAATCCCTCCATGACCGGCTGCAGGCCGCGGCGGACGGTCTCGACTTCGGGCAATTCGGGCATAAGGGGCGTTCACCTTGAGGACGTGACGTGATAGCGCCATTGCCCCAGCCGCGCTATGGTCCGGCGATGGAGATTAGTTGATGGATCGACCCGATCAGACCACGCATTTCGGCTTCAGGGACGTTCCCCTGGGGGACAAGCAGACGCTGGTGAACGATGTGTTCCACAGCGTGGCGCAGCGCTACGACCTGATGAACGATCTGATGTCGGTGGGCCTGCACCGGGTCTGGAAAGACCTGATGATCAACGCGCTCAATCCGCCGCGCGCCGATACGCCGTTTGCGCTGCTCGATGTTGCCGGCGGCACCGGCGACATCGCCTTTCGCGCCGCCAGGGCGGCAGGCGCGGGCTTTCGGGCCACCGTCTGCGACATCAATTCCGACATGCTCGAGGTCGGCCGCACCCGCGCCGCGTCGCGACATCTCGACGACCGGGTGTCGTTCGTCGAGGGCAATGCCGAGGCGCTGGCTTTTCCGGATCGCAGCTTCGACGCCTACACCATCGCGTTCGGCATCCGCAATGTGCCGCAGATCGATCTCGCGCTGGCCGAGGCCTATCGGGTGCTGAAGCCGGGCGGTCGATTTCTCTGCCTGGAATTCTCCACAGTCGACACGCCCGGGCTCGACAAGATCTACGACCTCTTCTCGTTCAAGGTGATTCCGCCGCTCGGCCGCGCCGTGACCGGCGACGCCGAATCCTATCAATACCTCGTCGAATCGATCCGGAAATTCCCCAGGCCGAACGCATTCGCCGAGATGATGCGCAACGCCGGCTTTTCCCGCGCCAGCTGGCAGAGTTTTTCGGGCGGCATCGTGGCGCTGCATTCGGGCTGGCGTTTGTGATTTCTGCCATTACCCACATGGCGCGGCTGATCCGCGCCGGTTTCGTGTTCGCACGCGAAGGCGTGTTCGGCGTGGTCGATCCCTCGCTGGTGCCGCCGCCCGGGCAGCTCGCGCTGCGTCTTGCCCGTATCATCGAACGCCCGGGCGCCAAATCCGGCCCGCGGCTGTCGCGCGCGCTGACCCGGCTCGGACCCGCCTATCTCAAGCTCGGACAGTTTCTCGCCACACGGCCCGACGTGGTCGGCGCCAACATGGCACGCGATCTGGAAAGCCTGCAGGACCGGTTGCCGCCGTTTCCGCAAGCGGAGGCCGAGGCCGTCATCGCGACATCGCTGGAACGCCCCGTGGCACAGGCATTTGCGAGTTTCGGGCCCGCGGTCGCCGCGGCCTCGATCGCGCAGGTGCATCGCGCGGAAATCGAGCGGGACGGCGTCCGCACCGCGGTGGCGGTCAAGGTGCTGCGGCCCGACGTCGCCGCGCGATTCCGCCGCGACCTCGCCGACTTCTTCTTTGTCGCGCACAAGGCGGAGGCGCATTCGGCGGAGGCCCGTCGGCTGCGGCTGATCGAGGTCATCAATACGATGTCGCGCTCGGTCGCGATGGAGATGGATCTGCGGCTGGAAGCGGCGGCCCTCTCCGAGATGGCGGAAAACACCCGCGACGATCCGGATTTTCGCGTGCCCACGGTCGACTGGGATCGCACCACCCACAATGTGCTGACGATGGAATGGATCGACGGCATCGCGCTCAGCGACCACGCGCGGCTGGCGGAGTCGCAGGTCGACCTGCCCGAACTCGGGCGCAAGGTGATCCAGAGCTTCCTGCGCCATGCGCTGCGCGACGGCTTCTTTCATGCCGACATGCACCCCGGAAACCTGTTCCTCGACGCTTCCGGCCGCCTGGTCGCGGTCGATTTCGGCATCATGGGCCGGCTCGGCATGAAGGAGCGCCGCTTCCTCGCCGAAATCCTGCTGGGCTTCATCACGCGCAATTATCGCCGCGTCGCCGAGGTGCATTTCGAGGCCGGCTATGTCCCGGCGCATCACTCGGTCGAGAATTTCGCGCAAGCCATCCGCGCCATCGGCGAGCCGATCCACAACCGCACCGCCGAGGAAATTTCCATGGCGAAGCTGTTGACCCTGCTGCTCGAGGTTACCGGCCTGTTCGACATGCAGACCCGCCCCGAGCTGATCCTGCTGCAGAAGACCATGGTGGTGGTCGAAGGCGTGGCGCGCGGCTTCGACCCGAAGCTCGATATCTGGAAGGTCGCCGATCCCGTGGTGCGCGAATGGATCGAACGCAACCTCGGGCCCATCGGGCGCATTCAGGGGGCCGCGGCCGGCGCCGGCGAATTGGGCCGGGTGCTGGCGTCGCTGCCGTCGATCGCCTCGCGATCGGTGGCGGTGCTGGAGCAGCTGGAAACCATGACCCGGGAGGGCATTACGCTGTCGCCGGAGACGATTGCGGCGCTGGGCCGCAGCGAGGGCCGCAAGAACCGGGCGCGCACCCTGGCGCTGTGGATCATCGCGGCGACCTTCATCGCCATCCTGTTCGCCGTCCGACAGCTTTGATTGCAAAGCGTGCATATTATGCTAGCATTGCTATCAATTCTTCAGGATATCGCTCATGGCCAGCCTGACCATCCGCAAACTCGATGACGCCATCCGGGACGAACTGCGGTTGCGCGCCGCGCGCAACGGCCGGTCGGTCGAAGACGAGGTGCGGGTGATTTTGCGCGAAGCGGCGCATCACCCCCTACCGGTCCCAGCCGCGCCGCCGGCCGCCCTGCCGCCAGCGGATCGCGGACCCGGCGCCGTCCACGGCCTCCCCCGCGTCACCCTGATCATCGGCGGGGGCATCGCCGCCTACAAGGCGCTGGATCTGATCCGGCGGCTGAAGGAGCGGCAGATCCATGTCCGCTGCGTGCTCACCCGGGCCGCGCAGCAATTCGTCACGCCGCTTTCCGCCAGCGCGCTGTCGAATGAGCGCGCCTACACCGACCTGTTCGATGCCGCCAGCGAGTTCGACGCCGGCCATATCCGGCTTGGCCGCGACTGCGACCTGATCGTGGTGGCGCCGGCGACCGCCGACCTGATGGCCAAGATGGCGCAGGGCCATGCCGACGATCTCGCCAGCGCCATCCTGCTCGCGGCCAACCGGCCGATCCTGCTGGCGCCGGCGATGAACCCGCTGATGTGGAACAACGCCGCGACAAGGCGCAATGTCGCGCAGCTCGAACGCGACGGCATCGCGATGATCGGGCCCAATGCCGGCGAAATGGCCGAAGCGGGTGAAGCCGGAGTCGGCCGGATGGCGGAGCCCACGGAAATCGCCGCCGCCGCCGAAAAATTCCTGCGGCCGCCGCAACCGCGCCCGCTGGCGGGCAAACGCGTGCTGATCACGGCGGGGCCCACCCATGAGCCGATCGATCCGGTGCGCTACATCGCCAACCGCTCCTCCGGCAAACAGGGCTTTGCCATTGCCGCGGCGGCGCAGGCTGCCGGCGCCGACGTCATCCTGGTCTCCGGCCCGGTCGATCTCGACGATCCCGCAGGCGTCACCGTCAAGCATGTGGAATCCGCGCGCGACATGCTGCGCCAGGTCGAAGCCTCGCTGCCGGTGGATATCGCCATCTTCGCCGCCGCCGTCGCCGACTGGCGGGTCGACAATGCGGGCGAGCAGAAGCTGAAGAAGACCGCAGCCGGCATGCCGCCGCTGCAACTGGTCGAAAACCCGGACATTCTCGCGACGATTTCAAAGCTGAGCGAAAGACGCCCGCCGCTGGTGATCGGTTTTGCTGCCGAAACCGAACACCTGATCGACAACGCCAAGGCCAAATTCGCCCGCAAGGGCTGCGACTGGATCGTTGCCAACGACGTATCGCCCGCATCAGGCGTGATGGGCGGCGACCGCAACACGGTTCATCTGCTGACCCGCGATGGCGGCGAGATCGCCGGCGACATCAAAGTCGAATCCTGGCCGGTCATGACCAAGGAACAAGTCGCCACCGAACTGGTGGCGCGAATCGCTGACACCGTGGGGAAAAAGCCGTGAACGCAGTCGTGAGAGTCGAGATCCGGCAATTGCCGCATGGCGAGGGCCTGGCGCTGCCGGCCTATCAGAGCGCGCATGCCGCCGGGCTCGACCTGCTGGCGGCGGTGCCGGAAGGCGCGCCCCTGGTGCTGGCTCCCGGCAAATACGCGCTGGTGCCGACCGCGCTGACGATCGCGCTGCCGCCGGGCTTTGAGGCCCAGGTTCGGCCGCGCTCCGGGCTTGCCGCCAAGCACGGCATCACGGTGCTGAATTCGCCCGGCACCGTCGACGCGGATTATCGCGGCGAGATCGGCGTGCTCCTGATCAACCATGGCGACGCCCCGTTCCCGATCCGGCGCGGCGAGCGCATCGCGCAGATGGTGATTGCCGCCGTCGTGATGGCGGAGCTGGTTCCCGTGGCGGCACTTTCGGCGACTGATCGCGGCACCGGCGGATTCGGTTCCACCGGCCGCTAGACCTCCGCGGAACAACGGGCCCTTTTTCATAAAAATCGTGTCGATAAAGATTCATTCGGCATTTTTTTGCGATGCAATTCACGTTCACGATCTGGACTCTTACCCCTGGAGTCCCGTTGGGGATATTGTCGTTCGATTCGCGAACGGCGGTTAATGTACGCCGGGCGTAAAGTCGTGCGGTTTGGGGCAAACCATGTCGGGCGTGATCGTGGCGATGCGTCGGACCCTGCTGTCGTGCACTTCACTGGCACGTAACGGCCTGATTGGCCTTGGCATGGCGGCATGGCTGCCGGCAGCGCCCGCCCAAGCCGCCGAATTGCCGTTGATGCAGTCGATCGCGGCCTGGCTCGATCTCGATCACCAGGAATTCGTGATCGTGGCCACCGCGCTGGCGCTGCTCGGCTTTTCGGTGGTGGCCGCGATCCTGTTGATGCGCACGCGGGTTCGCGCCGCCGCCAATGAGGCGCGGCTGCGGGCCGACATCGGGGATCTGCAGGTCCAGGCCGACCGCCTGCGCGCGCTGCTGTTCGCCGAGCCGCAGATCCTGATCGCGTGGGCCGCGGGCGACAACCGTCCGCAGATATCAGGCGATACCTCGCTGCTGATGGCGCAGGATTCGCCGCAGCGCATTCTGGCGTTTGGAACCTGGCTGCCGCCGGAGCCGGCGCTGCAGATGGACCATGCGGTCGACGCGCTGCGCGAGGCCGGCGAGGGTTTTCTGATCAACCTCACCACCTCGAATGGTCAGGCGCTGGAGGCCATGGGCCGCGCCATCGGCGGCCAGGCCATTGTGCGGATTCGCGAACTCGGCGGATTGCGCCGGGAACTGGCGGAGACCAATTTGCGCTACAAGGCGCTGTCGGAGGAAACCGAGTTGCTGCGCGGCTTCGCCGCCGCGGCACCCTGGCCGATCTGGGCCAAGGGCGCCAAGGGCGGGCTCAGTTATGCCAATGCCGCCTATGCGCGGGCGACCGAAGCCGTCAGCGTCGCCGACGCGATCGATCGCAACCTCGAACTGCTCGACAGCGACGACCGCGGCGCGATGGACCGGGCGCTGAAGGAAGCGTCGGCCTTCACCGCGCGGCTGCCGATCGTGGTCGGCGGCGAGCGCCGCATCTACGATGTGCGGGCGACGAATGTCGGCAGCGGCAGCGCCGGGGTCGCCATCGACGCCTCCGAGGCCACCGCGCTGCGCGCGGCGCTGGAGCGGATGGCGGAAGCGCATCGCCGCACCCTCGATCAATTGTCGTCCGGCGTCGCGGTGTTCGACGGCCAGCGGCGGCTGGCGTTCTACAATGATTCCTATCGCCGGCTGTGGGACCTGGACCGCGCCTTCCTCGACAGCAACCCCGATGATTCCAGCGTGCTGGATCGATTGCGCGCCGCGCGAAAAGTTCCGGAACAGCCGGATTTCCGGGCCTGGAAGTCCAGGCTGCACGAGGCCTATCGCGCCGTGGAGCCGGAAAAGGACACCTGGTACCTGCCCGACGGCCGCGCCGTCAGCGTCGTCACCACGCCCAATCCGGAAGGCGGCGTCACCTATCTGTTCGACGACGTCACCGAAAGCCTCGATCTGGCGCGGCGGTTCGACGGCCTGATCCGGGTTCAGCGCGAAACGCTCGACAATCTGGCCGAAGCCGTCGCGGTGTTCGGCAGCAACGGCCGCGCCCAGTTGTTCAACCCGGCCTTCGCCAGGATGTGGAAGCTGTCGCCCGAGGCGCTGCGCGAGCAGCCGCATATCGACACGTTCGAGGCCTGGTGCAAGCCGCTGTTCGACGACGAAGCGACCTGGCGGACCATCCGCGAAGCCATCACCGCGATCGAGAACCGGGTCGAGGTGCCGCTGAAGCTGGAGCGCAACGACGGCAGCGTGCTGGACTGCATGACCATGCCGCTGCCCGACGGCGCCACCATGCTGACCTTCCAGGACATCACCGACACCGAGAATGTCGAGCGCGCGCTGCGCGAGCGCAACGAGGCGCTGGAGACCGCCGACCAGATGAAGGTCGATTTCGTCCACCACGTGTCCTACGAGCTGCGCTCGCCGCTGACCACCATCATCGGCTTCGCGCACTTCCTCGCCGACCCCGCCACCGGTCCCCTGATGCCGAAGCAGGCCGAATATCTCGGCTACATCACCGCCTCGACCAACGCGCTGCTCGCCATCATCAACAACATCCTCGATCTCGCCACCATCGACGCCGGCGCGATGTCGCTCAATCTCGGCTCCATCGATATCCGCAAGACCATCGAGGCCGCCGCCGAGGGCATCCAGGACCGGCTCGCCACCGACCGCATCGAACTCAAGGTCGACGTCGATCCCAATATCGGCAATTTCACAGGCGACGAGCGCCGCGTGGTGCAGGTTCTCTACAATCTCCTCGCCAACGCCGTCGGATTCTCGCCGCAGGACGCCACCGTCGGCCTCAGCGCCCGGCGCACCGAACACAGCGTGGTCTTCAGCGTGACCGATTCCGGCCCGGGCATTCCGCCCGACGTCAAGGACAAGGTGTTCGACTGGTTCGAGAGTCATTCCAACGGCTCGAAGCATCGCGGCGCCGGCCTCGGCCTGTCGCTGGTGCGCTCCTTTGTCGAGTTGCACGGCGGCAAGGTGAGCGTCGATTCGATCGTCGGCAGGGGCACGACCGTGACCTGCGACTTTCCGATCGACCAGGCCGCGCGTCGACACGCCGCGGAATGACGGCTCCCGTCACATTCTCGCTGGCGCTGCCGAACGAGACCGCGACGGCGCATTTGATGGCCGACCTCGCTCTGCTGATCGGCCCCGGCGACCTCATCACCCTCTCCGGCGATCTCGGCGCCGGCAAGACCGCGGCGGCGCGCGCCATGATCCGCTACCTCGCCGACGACGACGCGCTGGAGGTGCCGAGCCCGACCTTCACGCTGGCGCAAAGCTACGACCTCGCCCCGTTTCCGCTGGTTCACGCCGATCTCTACCGCGTCAACGACCCCCTTGAGCTGGAGGAGATCGGGTTGTCGCCCCTGCCGGAGGGCACGGTGGTGCTGATCGAGTGGCCGGAACGCGCCGCCGGCGCGCTGCCGGAAGACCGCATCGACATCGCGCTCAGCCATCGCCCGGCGCTGGGCTCGGCTGCGCGATCAGCCGAAATCACCGGCTACGGCAAGGCGGCAGCGCAGGTCGCGCGCCTGAAGACGCTGCGGCAGTTTCTCGACGGCGCCGGCTATCTCGAGGCAACACGCCGGCGGATGGCCGGCGACGCCTCGACCCGTTCCTATGCGCGGCTGATCCGCGACGATGGCGTGGTGATCCTGATGAACTCGCCGCGGCGGCCCGACGGGCCCGCGATCTATGACGGAAGATCCTACAGCGCCGCGGTGCATCTGGCCGAGGACGTCAAGCCGTTCGTCGCCCTGGCCAATGGCCTGCGCGAGCGCGGCTTCTCGGCGCCGGCAATCCCTCACGCCGACCTCGACGCCGGATTCCTGATCACCGAGGATTTCGGCACCACGGGATTTATCGCCGGAGATCCGCCCACTCCCATTGCGGAGCGCTATGAGGCTGCCACCGACATGCTGGCGGCGCTGCACCGCGAGCCGCTGCCCGAGACCCTGCCGCTGACGCCGCAGCTGGCCTATGCCATTCCCGTTTTCGACACCGACGCGCTGCTGACCGAGGCCGGATTGATGCTGGACTGGTATCTGCCGGATCGCAGTGCTGAACCGAGCGGCCCGTCGCGCGCCGAATTCGCCAGGCTGTGGCGCGATTTGCTGAGCAAGCCCGCGGCGGCGCCAAGAACCTGGGTGCTGCGCGACTTTCATTCGCCCAACCTGATCTGGCTCGACCAGCGCCCCGGCATCGCGAAAGTGGGCATCATCGATTTCCAGGATGCCGTGCTGGGCCCGGCCGCCTACGATCTGGCGTCGCTGCTGCAGGATGCGCGGCTCGACGTGCCGGAGTCGCTCGAACTCGCGCTGCTGACGCACTACATCAAGGCGCGGCGCGCGGCCGACGGCGGCTTCGATGCGGTGCAGTTCGCCGAGCTCTACGCCATCATGTCGGCGCAGCGGAACACGAAATTGCTCGGCATCTTCGCCCGGCTCAACCGCCGCGACGGCAAGCCGCAATATTTGCGGCACCAGCCGCGGATCTGGACCTATCTCACCCGATCGCTGGCGCACCCGGTGCTGGCGCCGCTTCGGGAGTGGTATTCCGCCAATGTGCCGCCGCCCGCTCCGTAGGTTTACGGGTTATTAGCCGACCTCGCGTTAACCTGCGGTTAGGGCCTGCCCCGAAAGCCCGGGGTGCGGCGGCTGTGCAGGAGCAAATCAATGGCGACGAGCGAGCGGCGCAAGGGCGACCGGGTGACCTTCGAGCGCGGCATTCCCGCGCACATGATGGGCATCGACGGCACCTGGCGACGCGAATGCACGATGGAGGACGTTTCGGAAACCGGCGCCAAGCTCACGGTCGAGGGCTCGGTCGAAGGGTTGCATCTGAAGGAATTCTTCCTGCTGCTGTCGTCCACCGGCCTGGCTTACCGCCGCTGCGAGCTGTCCTGGGTCAATGGCGACCAGATCGGCGTCAATTTCATCAAGACCGCCGACAAGCGCAAGAAGGCCAGGCGCTCGCAAGAAGCCGAAGCCTGAGGATAAAGCCGCCGTCGTATGGCCGTCATGCCAGACGACTATGGCGTCATCATCCATGCGATCAGCCGATCGCCGTGATATCATAGCGACTCACCGCACCCGCTCGAGAAGCCTGCAAAAATGCCCGTCAAGCCCACCAAAGCCATGGTCCTCGCCGCCGGCCTCGGCCTGCGCATGCGTCCCCTGACCGACAACATGCCGAAGCCGCTGGTGCGCGTAGCCGGCAGCGCCCTGCTCGACCATGTGCTGGACAAGCTCGGCAACGCCGGCGTCGAAGAGGCCGTGGTCAATGTGCATTATCTGCCCGACCAGATCATCGATCACACCAGGGCGCGGACCCGGCCCCGCGTCACCATTTCGGACGAGCGCGACCAGGTGCTCGGCACCGGCGGCGCCATCGTCAAGGCGCTGCCCCTGCTGGGCGACGCGCCGTTCTTCCATGTCAACGCCGACACCCTATGGATCGATGGCGTGCGGCCGAACCTGGCGCGGCTGGCGGAAGCCTTCGACCCCGCGCGGATGGATATCCTGCTGCTGATGGCGCCGACGGCAAGCAGCATCGGCTATGCCGGTCGCGGCGACTACGCCATGCTGTCCGACGGCGCGCTGCGCAAGCGCCGGGAACACGAGGTGGTTCCGTTCGTCTATGCCGGCGCCGCCATCATGTCGCCGTCGCTGTTCGCCGGCGCGCCGAAGGGCGAATTTTCGCTGACAAGAATGTTCGATTCCGCCAACGAGCAGTCGCGGCTGTTCGGCCTGCGGCTGGACGGCGTGTGGATGCATGTCGGAACCCCCGACGCGGTGCAGGCGGCGGAACGGGCGTTCCTCGCCAGCGTGGCGTAGGCGTACGCAGTGTAGGACCTCCCGAAACTCGCTCATGAGGTGAGGGATTGCGTTCTAAGCCTTTGCCACGGCCCCAGACTAATATCACCATCGAATTCATGCTGCGTGTTGAGTACAACTGCAAAACTGAAGAATTAAATGACCTTATGAGGTTGCCTTGCGCTTCCTCTTGCTTTGAGGGTCTCTCCAAAAGAGAGAGACCCTCATCGCTTAAAATAAATACACTAAACTAATCGCAATCAAGGTTTCGCTCTTTTTCCCTTCTCGCTGTTAGATGAGCAAGTATTTGCTGAACTTCCGGGATTTCCATCGTACTGGATGAGCACCTAGATCCTGATCCAATATCGATTGTTTTCATTTTCACAGGATAATTTCTATCCTTAATCGAACTTCTTCCTTGCTTCTTTCCGGGTCTACAATTTCGGGCACCTGTCCTTACTTCTCGTACAAAAGAGAACTCCTGAGGCTGCATTTGGCCAAAGCAAAGATATGTGACGGTTTCCTCAGGTTCTTCTAGGATTTTTGCGAGTTCTCTAGTTACGTCGAGATCAGCTTTGCCTATCTCCTTCATTAGAAAATCGACTGCAGCGACATCGAGTTCGTCTATTGCATCGGTCAAAGCATCTAGTTCTGCCAAGCATTCCCCTACGTGAGCACTCGGCTCTTTGCTTTTAAGCCAAAGGATTAGAAACTTCCGGTCGATAGTTGCTGTCATGATATCCATCGTGTGGTCCTATCTTGCAATGAATTGGTGAAGGTCAGAGAAGGGCTCAGCCCTTTTCGACGTCATCTCCAAACCGCGCCAAAAGCCGCTTGCGAATAGTGGCAACTGAGCCGGACTTGATGCTCAGATCTTCGGCGATTTCTTTTGTTGACGCACCGATCTCGACGTAGTGGTGCAGATTGCCAAAGTACTTGACCGTGGCACCACGCATCCGGGTTTCCTTGATGATTGCAGTCGCCAGCGACCTGCTCTTACATTCGGCTTCCAGTGCCGCCTCCTGGTACGCTTCGTACGAGGTCGGAAAAATAACTTGCGCTTCGAGCTTCTTGAGACCTCTGATTTGGCCCCGGCCCTTCGACGCGAAGTAGCTGGTGGTGGTGTTCATGCAACGGGTGAAAAACTTGTTGAACGTGTCCGGCTTCTCGCCGTCCCAAAGGTACCGGCGATTGTGCTGCGTTAGCACGCGAGAAATCGTCTCGCCCACAACCTCTTCCGGTTCGACAGCATAGCGTACGCCTGCCCTCGCTACGAGGCCAGCAGCCATGATGATCCGTTTTTTGTACCAAGTTTCGGCGTCGGCGCGAGGCGAAAGTAGTATCTTTGTAAGATGATCTTCAGCAATCATTGGGTGTTCCTCTATCGAGCAAACGTCCGCTCCCTGCCCCAACGGGAACGGTCCACATCAACTAAGCTTCGACCCAGCCAGAATATTGCAGTTAACAAAAATCTTTTTTTCCGGGCATCTGCATACTTTTGGTCTCCGCCAAGGCTGTCCATTAGAACCGCGACGAGGCGGTTAGAAAGGATTGCCTATGCTGCACGCTGCACTCTACTTGGGGTTGGCTCTCGCCTATTGCGAGGCGGCGACCCACTATTTGATGAAGGGCAACCGGCGAGACGCCACTCGATATGCGGTGATCACCATTCTCTATGGTTCGATCGCCTTCGCCGTGCTGAACCCGCACGGTGCCGGAGTACCCATGACTCCCCCGGCTCAGCAAATCGTCATCACGGCTTAGGGCGTGCGCTCACGATCAGGTCAACAAAGTGACTTTTGACGAGGGAGTGGGCCCGTTATGATTGCGTTGCCCCCACGCGGGGATGCCCCGGCATAAACCAGCGCATCGTATTGCTGTAATGCTACAGCATGCGCTCGCCCCGATCCTGCCTCCAGAAATCTGGTTCGCAGCAAGGATGTTGGGCCCCGCGGCAAATCAGTCTCCGCCTTTACACCCAAACCTCGAAAACAACCCCATGTACAGATACAGAAGCTTGCATATTCAATGGGATATGCACCCAGGCACCGCCCATGCCATGATGCCCCCTGATCCCGAATCAGGCAGCTCATGCGCGTTTTCAGCGTCCCCGTATCCGCGCCGTTCCTGCGCACCGTTATCGCCGCTCTGGTCGATGGCCGGCTGGTCGACGGTTTCGAGGCCCGCACCGATCCGGCACGGCTGGCGCAGGTGACGCTGTATCTGCCGACCCTGCGCGCCGGGCGCATGGCGCGGGAAATCTTTCTCGACGAGCTGAAAACCGACGCGGTGGTGCTGCCGCGCATTGTGGCGCTGGGCGACATCGACGAGGACGAGCTGGCGTTCGCGCAGGCCACCTCGCCGGGATCGGCCGCGCTGGAAATTCCCCCCGCGATGGACGGGCTGCAGCGCCGCCTGCTGCTGGCGCAACTGATCGCCGCCTGGGCGAAGCAGATCAGGCCGGCCGATGCGGCGCAGGCGCCGCTGGTGACCGGCGGACCGGCCTCGACGCTGGCGCTGGCCGACGATCTGGCGCGGCTGATGGACGACATGGTGACCCGCAAGGTCGAATGGAGCAGACTGGACGGACTGGTCCCGGATGCGCTCGACCGCTACTGGCAGCTCACGCTGCAATTCCTCGACATCGCCAAGACGGCGTGGCCGAGCATCCTCGCGGCACACGGCCGGATCGAGCCGGCCGCGCGCCGCGATCTGTTGATCGAGGCCGAAGCTGCCCGCCTGACCGCGCATCATGACGGCCCTGTCATCGCGGCGGGCTCGACCGGATCGATGCCGTCGACCGCGCGATTGCTGCAGGCCGTCGCCGGCCTGCCGCAAGGCGCAGTGGTACTGCCGGGGCTCGACACCGATCTCGACGACGATGCCTGGCAATTGATCGGCGGCGTGCAGAATGACGAGGGCAGGTTCACCGCGCATCCGGCGTCGAACCATCCGCAATTCGCCATGCATGCGCTGCTCGACCGCTTCGGCATCAAGCGCGGCGACGTCGAAATTCTGGGGAGCCCGGCGCCGCATGGGCGCGATGTGCTGGTCTCCGAGGCGATGCGGCCATCCAATGCGACCGCGCAATGGCACCGGCGGCTGGGCGAGCAGGCGGTTTCGGAGAAGATTTCGCTGGGAATGGCCAACCTCGCCGTGATCGCGGCGGCCAATCCCGAAATGGAAGCGCTCGCCATCGCCATCGCGATGCGCGAGGCGCGGCACCTGAACAAGTCGGCGGCGCTGGTGACGCCGGATCGCGCGCTGGCGCGGCGCGTGGCCGCGGCGCTCGGCCGCTGGAACCTGGAATTCGACGATTCCGGCGGCGACGCGCTGACCGATACGTCGGCGGGAATTTTCGCCAGGCTCGCCGCCGAAGCAGCGGCCAACGGGCTGGAGCCGCCGACGCTGCTGGCATTGATAAAGCATCCGCTGTGCCGGCTCGGCGGCGCGCCGGCCGCCTTCCGGGACGCCATCGAGGTGCTGGAGCTGGCGCTGTTGCGCGGCACGCGTCCACAGGCGGGAAGCAGCGGACTGGCCCGCGACTCCGCGCGATTCCGCGAGGAACTCGGCAAGCTTCGCAAACGGGAGACTTCCTCGCTGCACCGGGCCGAGCCGCGTGCCGGGCTTTCCGACGAGCAGCTCGATCGAGCGGGCCAGTTGATCGGGCTGTTACGCAAAGCCCTGCAGCCGCTGGAGAGTCTGGGTTCCTCGAAACCGTATGATTTTGCCGAACTGGCAAAACGCCATCGCGACGTCCTGATGGCGCTGTCCTGCGATCCGCAGGGCATCGCGATCGCCTTCGAAGGCGCGCAAGGCTCGGCGCTTTCAGCCGCGTTCGACGACCTGCTGAAGACCGAGGCGCCGAGCGGCCTGATGGTCGAACTCGGCGACTACCCCGACGTCTTCCAGACCGCGTTCGCCGACCGCATCGTGCGGCGGGCGGAATCGGCGCGGGCGCAGCTTCACATCTACGGCCAGCTGGAAGCGCGGTTGACGCAGTCCGACCGCGTCATCCTGGGCGGGCTGGTCGAGGGTGTCTGGCCGCCGCAGCCCCGGATCGATCCGTGGCTGAGCCGGCCGATGCGGCACGAACTCGGCCTCGATCTGCCGGAGCGGCGCATCGGCCTTTCCGCGCATGATTTTGCCCAGCTGCTCGGCGCCGATGACGTGATCCTCAGCCACGCCGCCAAGGTCGGCGGCGCGCCCGCGGTCGCCTCGCGTTTCCTGCACCGGCTCGAGGCGGTGGCGGGCGAAGAGCGCTGGAGCGCCGCGGTGGCCGCCGGCGAGAAATATGTTGAGTATGCCGACCGGCTCGACAGCCCCGACAAGGTCGAGCCGATCAAGCAGCCGGCGCCAACACCGCCGCGCGCGGTCAGGCCGCTCAAACTGTCGGTGACGGCGATCGAGGACTGGCTGCGCGATCCCTATACGATCTACGCGAAATACATTTTGCGGCTCGCGCCGCTCGATCCCGTCGACATGCCGCTGTCAGCCGCCGACCGCGGCTCGGCAATCCACGACGCGCTCGGCGAATTCACCCAGGTATACGCCACGGCGCTGCCACCTGATCCCGTCCGCGCGCTGCGCGACATCGGCGAGAAATATTTCGCGCCGCTGATGGAGCGGCCGGAAGCCCGCGCGCTGTGGTGGCCGCGGTTTCAGCGCATCGCCGGATGGTTTGCAAATTGGGAAATCGGGCGGCGCGGCGATATCAGCGCCATCGAGGCCGAGATCCGCGGCGAAATCCCGATTCCGCTGGACAATGCGCGCATCTTTTATCTGTCGGCGCGCGCCGACCGCATCGAGCGCCGCCAGGACGGCAGTTTTGCCATTCTCGATTACAAGACCGGGCAGCCGCCGACAGGCAAGCAGGTGCGTATGGGACTGTCGCCGCAGCTGACGCTGGAGGCCGCGATCCTGCGCGAGGGCGGCTTTGACGGCATCGCGGCGGGCGCCTCGGTCAGCGAACTCGGTTATGTCCGGCTCAGCGGCAACAATCCGCCGGGCGAAGCGAAGCCGCTGGAACTGAAGATCAACAAGAGCGATCAATCGCAGCCGCCCGATGCCGCCGCCGACGAGGCGCGCAACAAGCTGGAAAACCTGATCCGCGCCTTCGAAAACGAGGCCCAGCCCTACACCTCGCTCAATCTGTCGATGTGGTCGAACCGCTACGGCTCCTACGACGATCTCGCCCGCATCAAGGAATGGTCCGCGGCCGGCGGCCTGGGGATCGAGGAATGGTGACCGCGCCGCGCCCGATTCCCGACGCGGTCCGCGCCACGCAGGCGCGCGCGTCCGACCCCGCGGCGTCCGCCTTCGTGTCGGCCAATGCCGGCTCGGGCAAGACCCATGTGCTGGTGCAGCGGGTGATCCGGCTGCTGCTCAGCAATGTGCCGCCGGAAAAGATCCTCTGCATCACCTTCACCAAGGCTGCCGCGGCCAACATGGCGGAGCGGGTGTTCTCCACGCTCGGCCATTGGGTCACGCTCGATGATACCGCGCTCGACGCCGCGATCGCGGAGGCGGGCATCGCGCGCGTCGACAGGAAGTTGCGGATGCGTGCCCGCGAACTGTTCGCCTCCGCGCTGGAGACGCCGGGCGGGCTGAAGGTGCAGACCATCCACGCGCTGTGCACCCGGCTGCTGCAGCAGTTTCCGTTCGAGGCCAATGTGCCGGCGCGCTTCGCCGTGCTCGACGACCGCGACCAGACCGCGATGATGGAGCGCGCCAACCTCGCGGTGCTGCTCGAGGCCTCCAGCGATCCGGACAGCCCGACCGGGCGCGCGCTGTCGGTCGCGATGGCCAGTGCGGCCGACGTCACCTTCAAGGATGTCGTGCGCGAGGCCTGTCTCAGCCGCGACCATTTCATGGCCTGGACCGACAGCGCCGGCTCAGCCAATGCGGCGGCGGCGCAGGTGTCCGACGCGCTCGGCGTCGATCCCGGCGATGCTATCGAGAAGGTCGAACGCGAAATCGTCGACGGACCGCATCTGCCGCGATCGCGCTGGGAAGAGGTCGCCGCCATTCTCGGCGCCAGCAGCAAGGCCGACCAGGACCAGGGCGGGCGGCTGCGCGACGCGCTGGTGCTCTCCGGTATCGAGCAGGTGAACAAGTATCTCGAGGTTTTTCTGACCGACGCCAGCACGCCGCGCAAATCGGTGGTGACCAAAAAGCTCTGCGACGCCAGGCCGCAGATCGCCGAATGGATCAACGCGGAAGCCGGCCGTCTCGAAGGCCTGATCGAGCGGCGCCGCGCGCTGACCGCCCGCGACCGCACCACCGCGCTGCTGCGGATCGCGACCGCGGCGGCGGCCAACTACCGCCGCGAGAAGCAGGAGCGCGGCCTGCTCGATTACGACGACCTGATCGACAAGACGCTGGAAATGCTGGACCGGGTATCCTCCGGATGGGTGCATTACAAGCTCGACCGCGGCGTCGACCATGTCCTGATCGACGAGGCGCAGGACACCAGCCCGCGGCAATGGGACATCGTCGATCACATCATTTCCGAATTCACCGCCGGCGCGGGCGCGCGCGACGGCATCGTGCGTACGGTGTTCGCGGTCGGCGACGAGAAGCAGTCGATCTTTTCGTTCCAGGGCGCGGCACCCCGCGAATTCGATGCCCGCCGCCGATCGCTGCACAGGAAGTTCGTCGACGCCGGGCTGAAATTCGATCCGATCTCGTTCACCTATTCGTTTCGCTCCGGACCGTCGATCCTGCAATCGGTCGACCATGTGTTCCGCGAACAGGATATCTACGGCAGCATTCACGCGGTCGAGACCGGCTATCCGATCCACCATTCGCTCGACGATGCCGGGCCGAGCCTGATCGATCTCTGGGAACTGGCGGAAGCCGACGACCGCCAGGACATCGAAGGCTGGCGCGCGCCGTTCGACGGGGTCTCGGCGACATCGCCGGAAGTGAAACTCTCGAAGCGCATCCAGGCCGAAATCAAGTCGCTGGTCGAGGGCGGCACCATGACCGGCCACGAGGGCTCGCGCCGCCGCCTGCGCTACGGCGACGTGCTGGTGCTGGTGCGGCGGCGCGGCAACGCTTTCGATGCCGTGATCCAGGCGCTCAAGCACGCCAATGTCCCGGTCGCCGGCGCCGACCGGCTGAAACTGACCGAGCATATCGCGATCATCGACCTGATGAATCTGGCCGACGCGCTGCTGCTGCCGCAGGACGATCTGGCGCTGGCGGTGGCGCTCAAAAGCCCGCTGTTCGGACTTGATGACGACGACCTGTTCACACTGGCGTGGGAGCGCAAGGGCTCGCTGCGCAACGCGCTGAGTTTTCACGCGACGGCGGACGGCAAATTTGCCGATGCGCTGAAGCGCCTTGAAGCCTGCGAGCGGCGGTTTGCCACCGAGCCGCCGTTTGCCTTCTATGCCTGGCTGCTCGGCGGCGATGGCGGCCGCAAGCGGATCCTGAAGCGGCTCGGCCATGAGGCCAATGACGCGCTCGACGAATTTCTCGAGCTTGCGCTCGGCTATGAACGCAAGGCGCCGGCCTCGCTGCAGGGGTTCATGGCCTGGCTGCGCGCCGCCGACACCGAGGTGAAGCGCGACATGGAAATCTCGCGCGACGAAGTCCGCGTCATGACCGTGCACGGCGCGAAGGGGCTGGAGGCGCCGGTCGTGTTCCTGGTCGACACCACCTCGTCGCCGGCGGATACCCAGCGCCTGAAACTGATCCATCTGCCGCGGGGCAATGCGCAGCCTCATGCGCCCGGCGTCGTGGTCTGGGCCGGCCGAAAGGCCGACGATCCCGCCGCGGTCGCCGCGGCCCGCACCGCGATGCTGGGAGAGACCGAGGACGAATACCGCCGCCTGCTCTATGTGGCGATGACGCGCGCGGCCGACCGACTGATCGTCGGCGGCTGCATGCCCGGCAACATGAAGAACGTGCGCGAATTCTCCTGGTACGACCTGATCGTCAAGGGCCTCGGCACGTCCGGATTGCAGCTGCAGGAAATCGAGTCGGCCGACGGCCACATCGTGAAGCGGTATTCGCGGCCCGAGGACATCGTGGCTCCCACGGCTGCGGCCGCGGCGCTGGCAGCCGGCGCCCGGGCCGAGCTGCCGTCATGGCTGCGCGGGGCCGCGCCAGCGGAACCCGCCGCCGACAATTTGCTGCGGCCGTCCGATCCCGCCACGGGCGAAGGTCATCCCGTCAGGACGGGCGAATCGATCCAGCTGCGCGCCCGCGCGATGCAGCGCGGCACCGTGGTACACCGGCTGCTGCAATCCCTGCCCGACGTTGCCGCCGAAGGCCGCCGCGACGCTGCGTTGCGGTATCTCGCGCGCAACGCCGGCGACTGGACCGAGGCCGATCGCGAGGCGCTCGCCGGATCGATGCTGGCCCTGATCGGGGATCCGCGCTTTGCCCCGGTATTCGCGTCCGGCAGCCGGGCCGAGGTCTCGATCGCAGGCAGGCTGGAGCGGCCGGGGCGGCCGCCGGCGCTGGTTTCGGGGCAGATCGACCGGCTGGTGGTGACCGCGGCCGAGGTCCTGATCGTCGACTACAAGACGAATCACGCCCCGCCGGCCGACACAGCCGAGGCTCCCCCGGCCTATGTCAGGCAGCTTGCGCTCTACCGGGCCGTCTTGCAGAAACTTTATCCCCAGCTGCCGGTCCGCGCAGCCCTGCTGTGGACCGAAACCCCTGATTTGATGGAGATTTCTACTCCTGCGCTGGACGCGGCACTGGCAAGTGTTGTCCAGGGGGATGACCGAGCTTGACCCGGCAAGACCGCGTTCATAGGTTGATTGCATGATCTGGCGGCGATTCTTATCCCCGCGTCTTCCCCAACCGAACGAGGTATCCCATGGCCGTTGGCAAGGTTTCTGACGCCGATTTCGAAGCCGAAGTGCTCAACGCGACCGGGCCGGTCGTGGTCGATTTCTGGGCCGAATGGTGCGGTCCCTGCCGCATGATCGCGCCCGCGCTCGACGAGATTTCCGGCGCGATGGGCGACAAGGTCAAGATCGTCAAGCTGAACGTCGACGAGAGCCCGAAGACGGCCTCGAAATACGGCGTGATGTCGATTCCGACCCTGATGATCTTCAAGGGCGGCGAAATGGCCTCGCGCCAGGTCGGCGCCGCGCCGAAGGCGAAGCTGCAGCAGTGGATCACCGCTGCGGTCTGATCCGTCTTACAGCAATCTGGTTCCGACGGCCGGCGCTTCGCCGGCCGTTTGCGTTTGGTGGGATGGAAAGCGCCCGCTCTTTGCTTCTTGCTTCCCCCTCTCCCGCTTGCGGGGGAGGGCCGGGGTGGGGGCTCTCTCAACAGATTGACGCGCTGAGAGAGCCCCCACCCGCCTCGCTAACGCTCGGCACCCTCCCCCGCAAGCGAGGGCTTTGCATAATGGGGTGGAACGAGAACAGTGTTCTGGAGAAGATTCCGTTCAGTTCTCGTTTCGATTCCCAAGCATTCTGTTCTGTTCCGAATTATGCAAAGCCCTCGCAAGCGGGAGAGGGAAGCACACCATCGTCACGTGATCCCACCATGGATTGATGCTGAGCCTGGTGTCCCGCACCTCGAAGCCGGCCTCCGTCAACTCACGCGCGAGATCGTCCAGTGGCTTCAGCGTTCGGTAGGGCCGGCCATCCCTCAGCAAATGACCCGTACGCGGATCGAAGCTGGCCCGTGCCTCGTCGGATTTCGGCAGGCCGCACATGCTGCTGACGACGAAGACACCGTCCGGCCGAAGAATGCGGCTGACCTCCTGGAGGCAGCGGGTCCGGTCGTTGCCGATCAGGCAATGCAGGCAAGCACCGTCGATCACGATGTCGAACGCCTCATCCGCGAAGAACGGCATCGCGCAGACGCTGCCCTGACGGAACGCGCCGGAAAGTCCGCTCTGGGCGAACCCTTGCTCGGCCCAGTCAATCGCGGTCTCGGAAATATCGATGCCGTGCACGTCGTAACCCTTCCGGGCCATCGCGTGCGACCACGACATGCCATTGCCGCATCCGAGTTCGAGCACGCTTGCCGGCGGTGCGGGAAAGTGATCTTCGAATCGTTGCAGCGTCTCGGCCAGTCGCGCGCTATTGCGCGCGTGCTGGTCTCCGGCCCAGCCCGGAAGTCCGGCCGCCTTCAAGCGGCGATAGTCCGAATTATAATCGTGCATCGGCCGCTTTGCCTTACCGCACCCATCCCGTCGCCAGCACGGAGGCGAATTCGGCAAATCCCTTTTGCCGCGCCAGCGCCGCCATCGCTTGGTGGTCGTACGGCACGTGCCGGAAGGTGACGCGCCATTCGCTGCCGGCCTGTTCCAGAATCGCGTAGCGCGCGTCGGGCGTGCCCGCCTCGATCAGGTGCGGATAGGGCACGTTATAGGAAAAGCCGGGAACGCCGACGCTGCCGGGATTGACCACCATGCGGCCGTCACCGAGCCGGACCGCGCGCGCGATATGGGTATGGGCGCACAGGATCAGCGACTGCGAAATTCCCTCCGCTTCCTTTTCAATGGCTTCCCGCGTCGACAGCGTGACCGCGCCATCCGATGTCACCGTCTCCAGCCAGTAGAGATCGTCATTGCCGGGCGTGCCGTGGCAGAGAAAGACATCGTCGTGAAAGATCCGCGTCGGCGGGATGGTCCGCAGCCAGGCGAGATGTTTTTCTTCGAGCTGCGCGTAAGCGGGGCGGTCCCACGATCCCATCTTCTCCGGCGGCCGGTCGATCAGGCAGCGGTCGTGGTTGCCGAGCACGTGGACGGCATCCAGCGCCATCAGCGCGTCCATGGTTTTTCCCGCTTGCAGCGGACTGCTCGCCATGTCACCGAGATTGACGATCGCATCGATGCCCTGGGCGCGGATATCGGCCACAACGGCTTCGAGGGCGAGATGGTTGCCATGCACGTCGGCGATCGCGGCAAAGCGCATGGCTGCTCCTGTTCGGGGCTATCCCGGCGGGGTGCCGTTGGCGGCCAGCACGTGTCCTGCGAGATACAGCGACCCCGTGATCAGGATGCGCGGCGGCACCTCATAGGCCAGCCGCGCGAGGGAACGCAAGGCGGCCTCGACACTGCCCTGGGTTTCCACGCGCATGCCGAGCGCGCGGGCGGCGTCCGCCAGCCGGTCCGTCGACATCGCATCGTCGCGATCCGGTATCGGCACCGCGATGATGTGGCGGGTGAGGCCGGCGAAATTGGCGAGGAAGCCGCCGGCATCCTTGTTGGCCATCATGCCTGTTATGACCACCAGCGGCCGCGATACCCGCTCCTCGAGATCGCCGAGTGCGGCGGCGACGACGCGCCCGCCCTCGGCATTGTGGCCGCCATCGAGCCAGACCTCGCAGCCCGGCGGGCCATGGTCCAGCAGCGCGCCCGACGCCAGCCGCTGCATCCGTGCCGGCCATTCGGCGCTGACAATCCCAGCCTCGAACGCCGCGCTGTCGACCTTCAGGGTGTCCAGCGCGCGCAGCGTGGCGATGGCGAGCCCGGCATTGTCGAACTGGTGCCGGCCGAACAGTTTTGGCGCGGCCAGGTCCATCAAGCCGCGCTCGTCCTGATAGACCAGCCGTCCACGCTCGACACTGACGTGCCATTCCTGCCCGGCGCTATAGAGCGGCGCGTGCATGCGCTTTGCCTGCGCCTCGATGATGGTGGCGGCGTCGGGGGATTGCTCCGCGCAAATCACCGGCACGTGGCGCTTGATGATGGCGGCCTTCTCGCCGGCAATCGTCGCCAGGGTATCGCCGAGAAACTCGGTGTGGTCCATGCTGACCGGCGCGATCACGGTCGCCAGTGGCGCCTCGATCACATTGGTGGCGTCCAGCCGCCCGCCGAGACCGACTTCCAGCAGCACCACGTCGGCCGGATGCTGCGCGAACAGGCAGAACGCCGCCGCCGTCTGAATTTCGAAGAGCGTGATGGGCGCGCCGGCATTGGCCTGCTCGCAACGTTCCAGCACCGCGCGCAGCTCGACATCGCCGACCAACGTGCCGCCGCCGGCCGCGCCCAAACGAAAGCACTCGTTGACCCGCACCAGCGAGGGCGAGGTATAGGCGTGAACGCGCAGGTCCGCGGCTTCCAGGATCGCCCTGAGATAGGCGATCGTCGAACCCTTGCCGTTGGTGCCGGCGACATGAATCACCGGCGGCAGCTCGCGTTCGGGATGGCCGAGCCGCTGCAGCAGAAGCTGCATCCGCTCCAGGCCGAGATCGATGCGATGGGGATGCAGCGCGGACAGCCGCGCGATCAATTCGCCGAGCGGCTGATCCGGTTTGGCCGTCGGTGGGTTCACGCCGGGGGCGCTGCCGTCGCCGCGTCCACCGCTGCAGCGACCTGGGCCGGCTCCATCACCGGGATGACGGGTTTTGTCACGGTTTCCACCGCCGGCGCTTTCGTCAGCAGCCGGCACAGCCGCGCCAATGTCGGACGCAGCTCGTGGCGATGCACCACCATGTCGACCATGCCGTGGTCTTTCAGATACTCGGCGCGCTGAAACCCTTCCGGCAGTTTCTCGCGGATGGTCTGCTCGATCACGCGGGCGCCGGCAAAGCCGATCAGCGCGCCGGGCTCGGCGATCTGCACGTCGCCCAGCATGGCATAGGAGGCGGTGACGCCGCCGGTGGTCGGATTGGTCAGCACCACGATATAGGGCTGCTTGATTTCGCGCAGCATCTGCACGCCCACGGTGGTGCGCGGCATCTGCATCAGCGACAGGATGCCTTCCTGCATGCGGGCACCGCCGGAGGCCGCGAACACGATGAACGGCGATTTCTTTTCGACCGCGAGCTCGAGCCCGCGCACGATCGCTTCGCCGGCGGCCATGCCGAGCGAACCGCCCATGAAGTCGAAATCCTGCACCGCGATCACGACGCCGGCGCCCTCGAGCTTGCCGTAGCCGACCTTGATGGCGTCATGCAGGCCGGTTCGGGCGCGCGCATCCTTGATGCGGTCGGCATATTTGCGCTCGTCGCGGAATTTCAGCGGGTCGGCCGTCACTTCGGGCAGCGCGATGTCGAACCAGGTCTCGTTATCGAACACCGATTTCAGCCGCGCCACCGCGCCCATGCGCATGTGGTAGTTCGATCCGGGGATCACGAACTGGTTGGCCTCGACGTCCTTGTAGAACACCAGCTGCCCGGAATCCGGGCACTTGATCCACAAATTCTCCGGCGTCTCACGGCGCAGGATGTTGCGGATCTTCGGCCGGACGACGTTGGTGAGCCAATTCATGCTTCGCTCCGAAATGCGGTCAAATACGCATTACCTGGGAATATATGGCGGCCCGGGCGCTCGCCGGCAAGCCGCCGCAAATGCCTGTGTCGCCCGTAATTGTGGCTTATTCGGCGGCCTGCTGGGCACCTCGAACCCCCTGGGCCAGGGCGGCGACGAGGTCAGCCACGGCGGTGACGGTTTTCGCCGTCCCGCGGCCCTCGGCATCGAGGCTGGCGGCCAGGGCATCGACCAGCGCGGTTCCGACCACGGCACCGTCGGCATTCTCCGCGATGCCGCGGGCGGCCTCCGGGGTGCGGATGCCGAAGCCGACACAGACCGGCAGGTTGGTATGCCGCTTGATGCGGGCAACGGCTTCGCCGACCACGGCGGTGTTGGCACTGGCGCTGCCGGTGATGCCGGTGATCGAGACGTAATAGACAAAGCCCGAAGTATTGGCGAGCACCGCGGGCAGCCGCTTGTCGTCGGTGGTCGGCGTCGCCAGCCGGATGAAATTCAATCCCGCCTTCATCGCCGGCAGGCACAATTCGGCGTCTTCCTCCGGCGGCAGGTCGACGATGATCAGGCCGTCGACGCCGGCGGATTTCGCATCGACCAGAAACTTGTCGACGCCGTAGATGTAGATCGGATTGTAATAGCCCATCAGCACGATCGGCGTGGCGGTGTCGCCTTTGCGAAATTCGCCGACCATCGCCAGCGTCTTCTTCAGGGTCATGCCCGCCTTCAGCGCGCGCAGGCCCGCCGCCTGAATCGACGGACCATCGGCCATCGGATCGGTGAAGGGCATGCCGATCTCGATGATATCGGCGCCGGCCTTCGGCAGCGCCTTGATGATCTCGAGCGCGGTCGCAGGATCGGGATCGCCCGCCATCAGGAAGGTGACGAAGGCCGAGCGGCCCTGCTGTTTCAGCTCGGCGAAGCGGGTGTCGATGCGGGTGGTCATGTGGCGGCGCCTGAAATTCCGAGAGCTGCATACGCGGAGAGACCCCCACCCCGACCCTCCCCCGCAAGCGGGAGAGGGGGCGCAGTTCGCCTTGCCGATGATGCGAGCGAAAATCGGCAGGACGTGATCGACTCCGTCGCAACGAAACCGGTGGGTCCCCTCTCCCGCTTGCGGGGGAGGGTTAGGGTGGGGGCTCTCTCGGCGAGTCCGATGCCGGAAGCGCTCATATCTTCTTCCCCGCCAGAATCTCCGCGACCTGCGGAATGTCCTTGTCGCCGCGGCCGGAGAGGTTGACCACCATCAGATGGTCCTTCGGCCGCTTCGGCGCGAGCTCCATCACCTTGGCGATGGCGTGCGCGGTTTCCAGCGCGGGGATGATGCCCTCCTGCCGCGACAGCAGCTGGAACGCGGCCAGCGCTTCGTCGTCGGTGGCGCTGAGATAGGTCACGCGCTTTGTCTCATAGAGCCAGGAATGCTCCGGCCCGATGCCGGGATAATCCAGCCCGGCCGAAATCGAATGCGCGTCCTGGATCTGGCCGTCCGCGTCCATCAAGAGATAGGTGCGGTTGCCGTGCAGCACGCCGGCCCTGCCGCCGGCGATCGAGGCCGCATGCAGCTGGGTCAGGCCGTGGCCCGCCGCCTCGACGCCGAAGATCTCGACTGTGGGATCATCGAGGAACGGATGGAACAGGCCGATGGCGTTGGAGCCGCCGCCGATGCAGGCTACCAGCGAATCCGGCAGGCGGCCCTCGGCCTCCTGCATCTGGGCGCGGGTCTCGACGCCGATGATCGACTGGAAGTCGCGCACCATCATCGGATAGGGATGCGGGCCGGCGACGGTGCCGATGCAGTAGAACGTGTCATGCACGTTGGTGACCCAGTCGCGCAGCGCCTCGTTCATCGCATCCTTCAGCGTGCGCGTGCCGGATTGCACCGGGATCACCGTGGCGCCCAGCGTTTCCATCCGGAATACGTTCGGCGCCTGACGCGCGACGTCGACCGCGCCCATATAGACGATGCATTCCAGCCCGAACCGCGCGCACAACGTGGCGGTGGCGACGCCGTGCTGGCCGGCGCCGGTCTCGGCGATGATGCGCTTCTTGCCCATGCGCCGCGCCACCATGATCTGGCCCAGCACATTGTTGACCTTGTGCGAGCCGGTGTGGTTGAGCTCCTCGCGCTTGAAATAGATTTTGGCGCCGCCGAGATAGTCGGTCAGCCGTTCGGCGAAATACAGCGGCGAGGGCCGGCCGACATAGTGCTTGAGGTAGCCGTCCATTTCGGTGTGGAATGCCGGATCGGCCTTGGCCGCGGCGTAGGCCTTCTCCAGTTCGAGGATCAGCGGCATCAGCGTTTCCGCGACGAAGCGGCCGCCGAATTGGCCGAAATGCCCGGTGTCGTCGGGGCCGCTGCGGAAGGAATTGGGAAGATTGGGATTCATCGGACCATCAACTCTTCGGTGGCGCGCGCGGCGCGAATGAAATTTCGGATCATCTCGGAATCCTTGACGCCGGGCGTGCGCTCGACGCCGGAGGAAACGTCGACACCGCCGGCGCGGGTGACGCGCGCGGCTTCGGCGACATTGCCGGCATGCAGGCCGCCCGAAACCATGAAGGGCGGTTTGAGATCGAGACCTTCCAGCACATGCCAGTCGAACACCGCGCCGAGGCCGCCCGGGCGCGTGGCGTCGCTGGGGGCGCGGGCATCGAACAGGATGCGATCGGCGACCGCGGCATAGCCCGGCAGCGGCGCGAGATCGGCCGCCGTCTCGACCCCGATCACCTTCATGACCGGCAGTCCGAAGCTCTGCTTGATGTCGCGCAGCCGCGCCACGGTTTCCTTGCCGTGCAGCTGCAGAATATCCGGCTGCAGCGCTTCGACGATGTTGGCGAGCGTGGCGTCGTCGGCATCGACGGTGAGCGCCACTCTTGTCGCGCGCCCTTTGGCCTGTTTGCCGAGTTCGTGCGCGGTCTGCAGGCTGATATGCCGCGGCGAGGGCGGAAAGAACACGAATCCGACCATGTCCGCGCCAGCCTGCAGCGCGACGTCGAGCGTCTCGCGCGTGGACAGGCCGCAGATTTTGACGATCAGGGACATGGTTTCAAAGCAAACTGGTTTCAAGGCACGGGTTCAGGCGGCAACCACAGGCCAGGATAGGCAGCGGACCGGGCGGGTTCTACAACGTCGCGCCCTGCTTGTCTCGCCCGCCGGACCCATAGCCGCCACCCTGCGTCAGCGCAGGAAGGCGCGGCAGATCGCCGCCGCGCTGGGCCGCGATGCCGGCGCGCAACTCGGCCAGTTGCGACCGCGCCGCGCGGGCGTCGGCCTCGTGCCGGCGCGCGGAGCGCCGCCAGTGGCTCTGACGGAACCAGGTCGCTGTGCCGCCCGCCACCACGCCAAGGATCGCCACCACAATGATGAGCACGAACAGCGGCAGCGTCACCGCAACCGTCGGATAGGCGGAATTGAACGGATCGAACGACACCGTCACCATATGGCGGTTGGCCACCGCAAAGATCACGAAGAAAAGGCCCAGCGGAATCAGCAGCAGAGCGGAGAAAAATTTTCGCATGACCATTTCTCGCGTTGCAGAGGCCGGCTTGTGTCTCCCGTCAAGGAAGAGCGGACGGCAGCGGACGGACCGCCGACACGCGTGAAACGCCTACGCGCCGGCCTCGGGCGCGCCGCCGTCGCGATTGAGCCGCTCGCGCATTTCCTTGCCCGTCTTGAAGAACGGGACGCTCTTCTGATCGACCGGCACATGCGCGCCGGTGCGCGGATTGCGGCCGGCGCGGGCGGGACGATGCTTCACCGAGAACGCGCCGAAGCCGCGCAGCTCGACCCGGTCGCCGCGCGCCAGCGCCGCCACGATCTCATCGAGGATCGCGTTCACGATATTCTCGACATCCCGCTGATAGAGGTGCGGGTTGTGCTCGGCGATACGCTGAACAAGTTCGGATTTGATCATCGAGATTGGGATCCGGGGAATATGCGGATATGCATTTCCGTGAAAATAGCTTGAACTGTCAAGACGCTAAATCAAATTTGGGCAGCGCGAAAAGACGTGACAAACGGCCGAATTCGGGATTGTGACGATACCCGCATTGCGGGAGGAACGCATGGACACCGGACATAGGCGGATCAATTGGACCCCGCCGGTTGCCACAATGCCAGCATCCCATCCAGACCCAGGCGATCCACGGCCTGGACCAGACCGGCGCGCTCGACCTGGCGCGCGACCGCGCTTAGACCCAGCGCGTCCAGCGTGATGGAAGCCGCCGTTCGCAGAAACGTCAGGTCGCCGAGCCGCGGCGACAGCTTGAAATCGCGCACCGGCAAGTCGCGCTTGACCTTTTTCTCGGCGACCAGCCAGGCAACCGCCGTCTTCTCGTCGCCGAGCGCATCGACCAGTTTCAATTCGACCGCCTGGCGGCCGGTGAAGACGCGCCCATCGGCGACTTTTTCCAGCAAGGCATCGTCCATGCCACGCCGCTGCTTCACGAGGCCGCGAAACCAGGCGTAGGAATCCTTGACCAGCGAATCCAGCGCGGCGCGCGCTTCCGGACTGGTCGGCTCAAACCCGTTGGGGGCCGCTTTCAGCGGCGAGGACTTCACTTCCTCGACCTTGACGCCGACGGTCTTCATCAGCTCGGTGAAATTCGGATACTGGAACAGGACGCCGATCGAGCCGACCAGCGAGCTCTGCTGCGCCACGATATGATCGGCCGCGATCGCGGTGATGTAGCCGCCGGATGCCGCGAGACCCTCGACCACGACCACGACAGGCTTCTTCGCCTTCAGCCGCACCAGCGCGTCGTAAAGCTGTTCGGAGCCGGCGGTGGTGCCGCCGGGCGAATTGATGTGCACGACGACGGCCGCGGCGCTGGATTTTTCCAGCCGCTCCAGCGCCTCGACGCGATCATTGTCGCTGCGGATCAAGCCATCGATGTGAACCCGGGCGATCGAGCCCGAGGTCGTGAACGTGCCGCGTCCGGCCGGCGTCGCAACCACGGCCACGGTGACGATGGCCGCGATCACGACCAGGGCGGCGACCACCCGCCAGAACGTCAGCTTGCGGCGGATGCGGCGGCGATCGACGATCACGTCTGAATCAAGCGACATCGAGAATTCTCCCAGCGGGGGGTCGTTGAGGGGCTGCACGGTATTCTCCGCACAGCCCTAATATATCGTGCCTCAATTACATCAATTGCGATGCAATATGAAGAAAACAAGGCCTGTCCTCTTCCTTCTCCCCTTGTGGGAGAAGGTGGCGCGAAGCGCCGGATGAGGGGTCCTATCCGCAGGCGGTGTGCTTGCTGGAGCAACCCCC
>JAZJYY010000032.1:33892-40782 GCA_040390145.1 Pseudomonadota bacterium | reverse complement strand
TGGGTTCCGGCTCGGTGATCTACGCGATGCACCACGAGCAGGACATCCGCAACATGGGCGGGCTGAAGGACAAGATCCCCTTCACCTACATCGTGATGGTGATCGGCACGCTGGCGCTGACCGGTTTTCCGCTCACGGCGGGTTATTTCTCCAAGGACGCAATCATCGAAGCCGCGTTCGTCTCGCACAATCCGTTCGCCTTCTACGGCTTCCTGATGACGGTGATCGCGGCCGGCCTGACCTCGTTCTATTCATGGCGGCTGATCTTCAAGACCTTCCATGGTGAGCCGCACGACCGCGAGCATTACGAGGCCGCGCATGAGGCGCCGTTGTGGATGCTGGTCCCGATCGGCATTCTCGCCGCCGGATCGATCCTCGCCGGCTTCCCGTTCAAGGAGCTGTTCGCCGGCCACGGCGTGGCGGAATTCTTCCGGGACTCGCTGAAGATGCATCCGGGGATCATCGACGAGATGCACCACGTCCCGCAGGCGATCGCGCTGCTGCCGACGGTCATGATGGCGCTGGGCTTCGTGGTGTCGTGGCTGTTCTACATCCGGCGGCCCTACCTTCCGGTCGAACTCGCCAACCAGCACCAGATGCTCTACCAGTTCCTGCTCAACAAATGGTACTTCGACGAGCTCTACGATGTCATCTTCGTCCGGCCGACCAAGTGGCTCGGCCGCTTCCTGTGGAAGAAGGGCGACGGCTACGTCATCGACGGTTTCGGTCCCGATGGCGTCTCGGCGCGGGTACTCGATGTCACCCGTAATGTGGTGAAGATCCAGACCGGCTACCTCTATCACTACGCCTTCGCGATGCTGATCGGGGTCGCAGGTCTGATCACCTGGTTCATGTTCGGCGCGGGGGCCCACTGATGACTACCTGGCCCATTCTTTCCGTCGTCACCTTCCTGCCGGTGGTCGGCGCGCTGCTGATCTATCTCAGCCGCGGCGACGATGAAGCCGCGCGGCGCAACGCGCGCTGGATCGCGCTGTGGACCACGCTGATCACCTTCGCGGTGTCGCTGATCCTGGTGTGGCGCTTCGACGCCGCGCAGCCGGACTTCCAGTTCGTCGAGAAGGCGTCCTGGCTCGCCAGCGGCATCACCTACCACATGGGTGTCGACGGCATTTCGCTGCCGTTCGTGATCCTGACCACCGCTTTGATGCCGTTCTGCATCATCGCGAGCTGGAAATCGATCACCCAGCGGGTGGGCGAATACATGATGGCGTTCCTGCTGCTGGAAACGCTGATGATCGGCACCTTCTCCGCGCTCGATCTCGTGCTGTTCTATCTGTTCTTCGAGGGCGGCCTGATCCCGATGTTCCTGATCATCGGGGTGTGGGGCGGCCCGCGCCGGGTCTATGCCTCCTTCAAGTTCTTCCTCTACACGCTGCTCGGCTCGGTGCTGATGCTGCTGGCGATCATGGCGCTGTACTGGAACGCCGGCACCACGGATATTCCGACGCTGATGCACACCGCGGTGCCGCGCAACCTGCAGACCTGGGCGTGGCTGGCGTTCTTTGCCTCCTTCGCGGTGAAGATGCCGATGTGGCCCGTGCACACCTGGCTGCCGGACGCCCATGTCGAGGCGCCGACCGCGGGCTCGGTGGTGCTGGCCGCGATCCTGCTGAAGATGGGCGGCTACGGCTTCCTGCGCTTCTCGCTGCCGATGTTCCCGCTGGCCTCGCATGATTTCGCGCCGCTGATCTTCGGGATGTCGGTCATCGCCATCATCTACACCTCGCTGGTGGCGTTGATGCAGGAAGACATCAAGAAGCTGATCGCCTATTCGTCGGTCGCCCATATGGGGTTCGTCACCATGGGCATTTTCGCCGGCACCACCCAGGGCGTCGCCGGCGGCGTGTTCCAGATGGTGTCGCACGGCATCGTGTCGGGCGCGCTGTTCCTCTGCGTCGGCATCGTCTACGACCGCATGCATACCCGCGAGATCGCGGCCTATGGCGGCCTGGTCAACCGGATGCCGCTCTACGCCGTCGTGTTCATGGTGTTCACCATGGCCAATGTCGGTCTGCCCGGCACGTCCGGCTTCGTCGGCGAGTTCCTGACGCTGGTCGGCACCTTCAAGGTCTCGATCCCGACCGCGACCGCGGCGACGCTCGGCGTCATCCTGTCGGCGGCCTATGCGCTGTGGCTCTACCGCAAAGTCGTGTTCGGCAAGCTGACAAAACCGTCGCTGGCCAGCATCAAGGATCTCACGCTGCGCGAGAGCCTGACGCTGGCGCCGCTGGTGTTTCTCACCATCCTGTTCGGCGTCTACCCGAAGCCGGTGCTCGACATGTCGGCGGCCTCCGTGCAGCAACTCGTCAACAACTACAACACCGCGATCACTGCCGTGAAGGCAGCCGCGCTGCTGCAGTGATGCAGCGGACTAGGACAACGTCATGAGCTTTGAAACTGCAGGATATCAGTTGCTGCCCGTGCTGCCGGAGCTGGTGCTGGCGGTCGGCGCCATGGCGCTGCTGATGCTCGGGGCCTACGGCAAGGAGACGACGAAGCTGGTCACCGGCCTTGCGGTTGCTCTTCTGGTCGTCGTCGGTGCGCTGGAGCTGATGCTGCCGGCCGGCAAACTGACCACCTTTGGCGGCAGTTTCATCGTCGACGATTTTGCCCGCTTCCTGAAAATCCTGGCGCTGATCGGCTCGGCGGCGACGCTGATCCTGTCGGCGGAGTTTCTGGCCGATCCGTCACGGCGTATCTTCGAATATGCGATCCTGGTGCTGCTCTCGACGCTCGGCATGATGGTGCTGATCTCGGCCGGCGACCTGATCATGCTCTATCTCGGCCTCGAGTTGATGTCGCTGGCACTCTACGTGGTCGCCGCCAGCAACCGCGACAATGCCAAATCCACCGAAGCCGGCCTGAAGTACTTTGTGCTCGGCGCGCTGTCGTCCGGCATGCTGCTGTATGGCGCCTCGCTGATCTACGGCTTTACCGGCACCGTCAGCTTTGCCGGGATCGCCGCGGCCGCCACCACCGGCAGCATCGGCATCGTGTTCGGCCTCGTGTTCCTGCTGGCCGGGCTTTGCTTCAAGGTCTCTGCGGTGCCGTTCCACATGTGGACGCCCGACGTCTATGAGGGCGCGCCGACCCCGGTCACCGCGTTCTTCGCCTCCGCGCCGAAGGTCGCGGCCCTGGCGGTGTTTACGCGCGTGGCGCTCACCGCCTTTCCGGGCATCGTCTCGCAATGGCAGCAGATCGTGGTGTTCGTGGCGATCGCCTCGATGGTGCTGGGATCGTTCGCCGCCATCGGCCAGACCAACATCAAGCGCCTGATGGCCTATTCGTCGATCGGCCATATGGGCTTTGCGTTGGTCGGCCTTGCCGCCGGCACCGTCGAGGGCGCGCAGGGCGTTCTGGTCTATATCTCGATTTACGTCGCCATGACGCTCGGCACCTTCGCGGTGATCCTGACCATGAAGCGCAACGGCCAGCACGTCGAAACCATCAAGGATTTCGCCGGGCTGTCGCGCACCAATCCGCTGCTGGCGTTCTTCTTTGCGATGCTGCTGTTTTCGCTGGCCGGTATTCCGCCGCTGGCGGGGTTCTTCGGCAAGTTCTATGTGTTCGTCGCCGCGATCAAGGCCGGCCTTTTTACGCTCGCCGTGATCGGCGTGGTCGCCAGCGTGGTCGGCGCCTACTACTATCTGACCATCATCAAGGTGATGTATTTCGACGAGCCGTTGGCCAAGCTCGACCCGATGCGGATGGAATTGCGCACGGTGCTGGCGGTCGCGGGGCTCTTCAACATCTTCTTCTTCGTCTATCCGGGGCCGCTGGTTAGCGTGGCGACGTCGGCGGCGAAGTCCCTGTTTTAAATGGCATTCAAGCTCGGTCCGCGAGCCATATCGGCGGGCTACCGGCTCACCGCGTTCGATTCCGTCGGCTCGACCAATACGGAAGCCATGGCGCGGGCGCGCGAGGGCGAGTATGGTCCGATGTGGTTCGTGACGTCGGAGCAGACGGCTGGGCGCGGACGACGCAATCGCCCCTGGATCGCGCCGCGGGGCAATCTTGCGAGCAGCATCCTTGAAGTGATCGATGTGGCGCCTGCGGTTGCGGCGACGCTGGGTTTTGCCGCAGGATTGGCCATCGAGACGGCACTGCAAAAAGTTAGCATCGAAGCATCGCTGAGGTCGGCGGGATCGGAACATATGAAGTTTTCGCTGAAATGGCCCAACGACGTCCTGGCCGGGGGAAAGAAACTCGTCGGCATCGGGCTGGAAGCGGAGGCGGTCGCGGCTGACCGGCTGGCTGTCGTGGTCGGCATCGGCACTAATGTCGTGGCGGCGCCCGAGGGCACGCCAACGCCGGCGACGTCGCTGGCGGCACTCGGCGTCGATATCGGCGCGGAAGAGCTGTTCGCCGAATTGTCGGATGCCTGGGCCGAGTCCCGCGGCATCTGGGACAATGGCCGGGGTTTTGACGAAATCCGGCGGCTTTGGCTTGAGCGGGCAACCGGGCTGGGAGCGCCGGTCGCTGTCCGCGCAGGGGCGGGCACCATCGAGGGGATATTCGACACCATCGACGAGCAGGGCTGCCTGATCATCCGCACGGCGGACGGCCATCGGGTCCCGATATCGGCCGGTGACGTCCATTTCGGCTCGGCAGCGTCGGCGGGAGCGGTCTGATGTCGCGTCCGGACGAACTGACCTTTGCGCCGCTTGGCGGCGTCGGCGAGATCGGCATGAACCTGTCGATCTATGGCCTCGGCAACCGCCATCAGCGGTCCTGGCTGGCGGTCGATCTCGGCGTGTCCTTCGGCGACGAGGAGCATCTGCCCGGCATCGACCTGATCATGCCGGACGTCCGCTTTCTGGAGAAGGAGCGGAAGAACCTGGTCGGCCTGGTGCTGACCCACGCGCATGAAGACCATTTCGGCGCCATCATGGACCTGTGGCCCAAGCTGAAATGCCCGATCTATGCGACCCAGTTCAGCGCCGCGCTGTTCGCGGCCAAATGCGCGTCGGAGCGCAATCCGCCGAAAATTCCGGTCACCGTGGTGCCGTCGGGCGGCCGCGTCGACATCGGTCCGTTCAGCGTCGAGTTCATTCCGGTGGCGCATTCGATTCCGGAGTCCCACGCGCTGGCGATCCACACTTCCGCCGGCACGGTGCTGCACACCGGCGACTGGAAGATCGACAAGACGCCGATCATCGGCGTGCCGACCGACGAGCGGCGCTTGCGCGAACTCGGCGATGCCGGCGTGCTGGCGCTGATCGGCGACTCCACCAATGCGGTGCGCGAAGGCCGCTCGCCGTCCGAACTGGAAGTCGCCAGGACCATTACCGAGCTGGTGAAGAATGCCAAAGGCCGGGTCGCGGTGACGACCTTTGCCTCCAACGTCGCGCGGCTGCGCGCGGTTGCCGATGCGGCAAAAGCCTCCGGACGCGAGGTCGTCGTGGTCGGCCGCGCCATGGAGCGCGTGGTGCAGGTGGCGCGCGAGACCGGCTATCTCGACGGCGTGCAGAGTTTCCGCGGCGCCGATCTCTATGGCCATTTCCCGCCGGACAAGGTGCTGGCGCTGTGCACGGGCAGCCAGGGCGAGCCGCGCGCGGCGCTGTCGCGCATCGCCAATGACGACCATCCGCAGGTCACCCTGAACAAGGGCGACTGCGTGATCTTTTCCTCGCGCACCATTCCCGGCAACGAGAAGGCGGTGGGCGGCATCATCAACGGGCTGATCACGCAGGGCATCGAGGTCATCACCGACCGCACCCATCTCGTCCACGTCTCCGGCCATCCGCGCCGCGACGAGTTGCGCGACATGATTTCCTGGGTGCGCCCGCAACTGCTGATTCCGGTACACGGCGAGGCGCTGCATCTGTTCGAGCACGCCCAGCTGGCGCGCGCCGCCGGCGTGCCCAAGGTGCTGATCTGCCGCAACGGCGACCTGGTCAAACTGGGGCCGGGCGATTCCGGCGTGATCGACCAGTTGCCGTCCGGACGGCTCTACAAGGACGGCTCGATTCTCGAGGATTCGAAGTCGCGCGCCGTGATCGAGCGCAAGAAACTGGCCTTTGCCGGCTGCGCCTTCGTCGCCTTCGCGGTGACCGACAAGGGCGAGCTGGCCGACGATCCCGAGGTCGAACTGGTCGGCATCCCCGAGAAGAATACCGCCGGCGAGCTGATCGACGAGATCGTGTTCGACGTGGTGGTCACGACCGTGGAGGGGCTGCCGCGGGCAAAGCGGCGCGATCCCGACGCGATGGGAGAATCGGTGCGTCGCGCGGTGCGCGCCGCCATCAGCCAGCAGTGGGGCAAGAAGCCGCTGTGCTACGTTCACGTTTTGACGGTGTAATTCAAGGCGGAGGGGTATCATGCTGGGCCGGCTCAATCATGTCGCGATCGCGGTCAAGGACGCCGAGAAGGCCGCCAAAATCTACGGCGCGGCGTTCGGCGCGGAGATTTCCGCGGCGGTGCCGCTGCCCGAGCACGGCGTCATCACCGTGTTCGTGACCCTGCCCAACACAAAGATCGAGTTCATCCAGCCGCTCGGCGAGGCCTCGCCGATTGCGAAATTCATCGAGCGCAATGCCGATGGCGGCATCCATCACATCTGCTACGACGTGCCCGATATCATCGCGGCGCGCGACCGGCTGATCGAGGAGGGCGCGCGCGTGCTCGGCGACGGCGTGCCGAAGATCGGCGCGCACGGCAAGCCGGTGCTGTTCCTGCATCCGAAGGATTTTTCAGGCGCGCTCGTCGAAATCGAGCAGAACTGAGATGGCCTATTCAATCTCGACCGCGCTGGCGATCTACGTCACGTTCACTGAGGTCGCAAACCGCAAGGGCGGAGTCAGTGCTCGCAACGGCTTCGACGCCACCCGGCGCGAGTTAGCCGAGGGAGCAGGAGTGTCGCCAGATAC
>JAZJYY010000032.1:6663-33882 GCA_040390145.1 Pseudomonadota bacterium | reverse complement strand
GCGATCTACTTCGTGTTGTGGTGGATCGTGCTGTTCGTGACGCTGCCGTTCGGCGTCCGCAGCCAGCATGAAGACGGCGCCGGCGCTCCCGGCACCGATCCCGGCGCACCGATCGCGAGCCTGATGGGCCGCAAGCTGATCTGGACCACACTGATCTCGGCGGTCGTCTACGGCATCGGCATGCTGGCCTATCGCGCCGGCTACCTCAACATCGAGCGGCTATCGAACCTGATGGGCGTGGCGTTTTAATCTGGAAGCGTTCGCGGGCGATCTCACCATCTTCAGTCGTCATCCCCCGCGAAAGCGGGGGACCCAGTACGCCGCGGCCTCTCGGTCAATCACGATCTTCTCTGGAATACTGGGTCGCCCGGTCAAGTGCCGGGCGATGACAGCGGTGCTTGCATGGCGCCCAGAATATAGCCGCTCAATACTCCGCATAGATTTCGATGATGTTGTCCTCGGGGTCGCGAAAGAACAGCGTGCGGTGGCGCCAGTCCGGCAGATCGGTTGGACCCCTCAGGATCGGCACGCCCCTGGCGACCAATTCCGCGTGGCAGGCGTCGACCGCGGGCGGCGGGACGCGAAAGGCCAGTTGCACCGCCGCCGATCCGGGGATTGACTTGCCGTCGTCGCAGACGGTCCAAGCCATGCGCGGCCGCAGCGTCAACAGCGCGGCGCCCACGCGAAAACTGACCCAGTGCTGGAGGTCGGTTTCGACGGGAAATTTCATGACGTCGCGGTAGAACGCGCGCGTTTCATCCATCTTGCTGCACAACAAAACCGTATAATCGAGGTTGGTAATTCCACCCAGGCTCACTGCGATCTCCTCGTCTTGGCGGCTGTTATATGGATTAGCCGCAGGTCGAATTCAACGAGCGCTGCAAGTCCGGAATGCATTGAACCGCTCGATAGCTCTGTACTAAGCTGCGGGCGGGGAGAAATGGAAATGACGTTTCAAAGGATTGTTGCCGGGATTTTGCTGTTGCTGACCGCCGCGCTTGCGGGTGCCTTCTACATGAACTGGAAAATGCAGGGCCAGCTCCGCACCATGAAAGCCTTTGTCGAAGGCTATGTTTTTGCCGAGGCGGTGGCGGCCTGCGAGAAGGCGCCGAGCACGACGCCGTTCAAATGGAATACCGGCACCAAAACCGCGGTGGTCGGACTGAACTCGGTCCGCCCCGACAAGTACACCGTCATTGCCAACTACACCCTCGTCGCTGACGGCGTCTATTGCGATTACGACCCGATCAAGAAGAAAGCCGACATCGGTTCGAATTTCCTGGAGCGGGATTGAAGCCGTAGCCCGCTGCAGTACGGAGCGCTACCCGCGTTACATCCATCACAATTGCTTGCATCTTCCTGAGCCGGACTGCGGGATCTCAGGCTTCGGTTTGTGCCTGGCTGCGAGCGACGAGGCTGTCGATTTCATCGAGCAGTTTCCGCCACGCCGCGTCGATCTCGGGTGACCACTCGTTGCCGAGCAGTTCGCGCATCGTCGCTGCGATCACGCCGAAGAATTTGCCGAACAGTTCGCGCGGCGTGCCGTAGGCGTCGTGCGACTGCACCTCGCATTCGATCATGCGAAAACGTCCGGAGCGGTCGCCGGCGAAGTCGAGCATCGCATCGATGGTCAGCGCCAGCATCGAGCCCTTGGCGAACTCACTGCCCTCGCTGCGGAACATCGCCCGCGTTTCCGGGTGTTCGCGGAACAGCCTGTCATAGACCAGCGGGGTCAGGTCGTCGCAGCGCTCCGCGGCAAGTTCAAAACTGTGCTGGATCGGATTGGCCGGTGCCGTCATGCGCTGCTTCGCGGTCCGTTGCGTGAGCCGATCGTTCCAAAGATGTCGTGACCGATCGCTAAAACCATCTCGAAAAAAAAAAGAGCAGGGCGCGTGCCCTGCTCTAAAAATTGTGTCGACCCTATTTCCCCGCAAAGATTCGATTTGATCTTGGTTTGGCGGGGCGACGCTGCTTGTGCGCGCCAGGGCTCCTCCCGAGACTTGGACCACCAGACTTCGACCTTGCGGCGAGCCTGAGCCTCACTGTTAGACCATCTTTTTCGTTTTGTCATCAATTTCAGCAACGATTGTTCAAAATTACAGCAAACAGCGAAATGATTGGGATTTTGCCACTGACAGTTGCATCAATAGGCGGCAATTCGCGCTGGGGTATAAGTGAGCAGGAGGACTGCCTGGCTACCTAGACCTGCACCAGGCTGCAAATGTCGTCGGGGTTATGCCTGCGGTGACAATTCCGACCATGATGATGGCCAACCCGACCCCATTCCGCAGCCATACCGAGGTGGCCCTGCTGCGGAGCAAAGGAAGTCCAAGACCCGCGCCCACCAGTACCGGCAGGGTACCAAGGCCGAAACCGGACATCACAAGCGCCCCGCCGAGCCAGGAACCCGAAAGCATCGCGTAGAAGAGAGCGGCGTAGACCATGGCGCAGGGAAGCAGGCCCCAAAGCGCCCCGCTCAGGAAAATCCGGCCTGTCTTCGGCAGCCGTGATGCGCTTGCGACGGTTCCCATGGTGCGGTTGACGGCTGACGCAACCTGATAGAGCACCGCTGGAAGGGGCATCACCTGGAGCATGGAAAGCCCGATCCAGCCGAGCGCCGCTGCGGCGGCCCAGCGAAGCACTGCGTGGGCGAACGACTGATCGAACGCGCCGAATACGCTGGATCCAACGCCGCCGACGATCGCGCCGGCGGCGACGTAGCCGGCAATCCGCCCGGCGTTGATCAGCAATGTCGTTGCCAAGCGATCCAGAGCAGGGCGATCGGGATCTAAGTCGGCGGCGAAGTGCAGACTCGCCGCGATGCCTGAGCACATGCCGAAGCAGTGCAGGCTCGATGACAGCCCCAGCAGCAATCCCGCGACGAGCAGCGGTTGGTCGAAGTCGAACATCGGACGATCCATGGATATGTCCGGATCATATCCAACGTCCGTGCCGGCCATGCATTGCGCTACGTCAAATCCCTCGCTAGTTCCATCAGGGCATCAAGTAACGTCGGCGATCTTCCGCACATTTTCCCTCGGCGGCATCGTCCTGTCTCTGCATCAAAAAGGTTGGCATTCGAGGCCTATCTTGCGCGGTATTGTCGGACCGTGATCTCGACTCCGGACTTGCTGCGTGATTAAGTCGTGATGTCGAAGAGGTGGTTCTTGATGCGCTGGCGGTTGCGGAAATTTCTTCCCATCGTCCTGATGGCTCTCGCGGTGCAGATCCTTGCACCGATCGGAGCCTGCTGGTCGGCCGCCATCGCTGCCTCCGATCCGCTCCATGCGGCGCCGATCTGCTCAGGCAATACGGCTTCGACCACCGACCCGACCGGTCAAACCGGTCAAACCGGCCAGCCGGGTGCCCATGACGGTGCCTGCGCGATGTGCTGCCTGGCGCATGCGGGCGCAACCCTCGATGCACCGGAGGCGACGACCTTCGCAACGCCGTTGCGCCAGTCCGGGCGCGTGGTGTGGTTGGATCCCGCCTCCGATCGGTTCGTGTCGCGGACCGGTGGACAAGCCCAGGCCCGAGCACCTCCTTCCATTTCCTGACGACCAAACACTCCCCGTGCTCGGTGTGGCCAAGGCCATGCCGAATGGTGTCGTTGATCTCGCCGGCCGCCACGCCGGTGTCAGGAATGTTTAATGTCCCGTGTTCATCCCCTATCGCGCGTGCTTGCGCGCCGTTTCCTGCTGGCCTCCGCCGCCGCGCTCGTTTCCGTTTCCGCGGCAGCGCAAACCAGTCCGCAAGCACCGCTGCCACCGGTCACCGTCGATGCCCCGCAAAAGAAGAAGCCTGCGGCGGTTCGTACGACGTCTCGACCGGCGCAGCGAACGGCCACGGCATCGCGGCCGCCGGCGAGCAGGAGCGAGCCGCCGGGAACCGGCCTGGAGACACCGGCGGGCGGCAGCCTGACCGTCCCGGCGACGGCGCAGGCGCGTGCCCTCATCGAGCGCACGCCGGGCGGCGTCGCGCTGGTCCCCGACACGGCCTTCAGGAACGGGCCCGCGAATACGATCAAGGACGTCCTGGAATGGGTACCCGGCGTCATCACCCAGCCGAAGTCGAACATCGACAACCGGATATCGATCCGCGGCTCGGGACTGACCCGCAACTACGGCAACCGCGGCATCAACGTCTTCATGGACGGTATCCCGATCAACACCTCTGACGGCCTGTTCGATCTCTTCGAGATCGATCCGACCGCCTACCGCTATGTCGAGGTCTACAAGGGCGCGAACGGGTTGCGCTACGGCGCCAACTCGCTGGGCGGCGCCATCAACTTCGTCACGCCGACCGGCCGCGACGCCTCGCCGTTCGAGGCCCGCTTCGACACGGGTTCGTTCGGCTATGTGCGCGGCCAGGCGAGCACCGGCGGGGCAAAAGGCCCGGTCGACTGGTTCGTGACCGGTTCGGCGCAGCGCGAGGACGGATTTCGCGATCACAGCAACGGCCAGATCGAACGCGGCAGCGCGAACGTCGGTTACCGGTTTTCACCGGATGCCGAGACACGCTTTTACGTCAACGCGAACTCGTGGCGCCAGCGCCTGCCGGGTGAGCTCACCAAGTCCGTGGCGCTGAATGCACCTCAAAGCGCGGATCCCGAATTCGTACGGCAGGATCAACAACGCAATATCGACTCGGTGCGTCTGGCCAACAAGACCACGCTGCGTTTCGGTCCCACGACGGTGGACTTCGGCATCTTCACCCACCAGCGCCACGTGGATCATCCGATCTTCCGCTACCTCGACTACTACGTTCGCGACTACGGCGGCTTCGTCCGGGCGACGGACGACCGGACCATCGCAGGCTTCCGCAACCGCCTTACCGTCGGCGGAAATGTCATCAACGGCACGATCGACTATCAGGAGTACGAGAATGTGGGCAATGCCGTCAAAGGCGCCCTGGTAACGGACGCGCTGTGGAAATCGCAGAACCATTCGCTCTATGCGGAAAACAGCTTCTACGTTCTGCCAAACGTCGCCCTGATTGCCGGCGGGCAGCTGATGCATGCGGTCCGCGACCAGCAGGACCGCTTCCTCTCCAACGGCGACCAGTCCGGTCGCCGCACCTGGGACATCGCAAGTCCCAAGGTCGGCGTGCTCTGGGACGTCGACCCGACATGGCAGGTGTTCGGCAACGTCTCGCGCAGCGCCGAGGTCCCGACCTATGATGCGAACACGTTTGCGTCGCCGGCCAGCTCGAACGTCAACGCCCAGACCGCCACCACCTACGAGATCGGAACGCGCGGCCGCAGGCCCGATGTCACATGGGATCTCTCGCTGTACCGCGCCGACCTCAGGAATGAGCTGCAGTGCCTGAGAACATCGCCGTTCAGTCTCTGCACCGTCGTCAACGCGGACCGCACCGTCCATCAAGGCGTCGAGGCCGGGTTCGGCGTAGCGTTCCTCAAGTCGGTGTTTGCCCAAGAGGACCGCTTCTGGTTCAACGTCGCCTACACCTACAACGACTTCTTCTTTGACGGCGACGTGCGTTACGGCAACAACCGTCTGCCCGGGGTACCACCGCACTCGGTCCGTGCCGAAGTGGTCTACAAACATCCGAACGGCTTCTACGCCGGTCCGAATGTCGATTGGATGCCACAGGCCTATTTCGCCGACAACGCCAACAGCCTGACGATCGACCCCTATGCGCTGTTGAACTTCAAGCTCGGCTATGACGCCGGCGGTCCTGGCTGGTCCGGCTACCTCGAAGCACGCAATCTGCTCGACACCCGCTACATCTCGGCCACCATCATCGCGGAAATCGCCACGCCGGCGTCGGCCCTGTTCAGCCCGGGATACGGACGCTCGGTCTATGGCGGCTTACGCTACCGGATGTAAGGGGGCGGAAACGTGATCTCGACTCCGGACTTGCTGCGTGATTAAGTGTTTATGTCGAAGAGGTGGTTCTTGATGCGCTGGCGGTTGTGGAAATTTCTTCCCATCGTCCTGATGGCTCTGGCGGTGCAGATCCTTGCACCGATCGGAGCCTGCTGGTCGGCCGCCATCGCTGCCTCCGATCCGCTCCATGCGGCGCCGATCTGCTCAGGCAATGCGGCCTCGACCACCGACTCGACCGGTCAAACCGGCCAGCCGCGCACCCATGACGGCGCCTGTGCGATGTGCTGCCTGGCGCATGCGGGCGCAACCCTCGATGCGCCCGAGGCGACGACCTTCGCAATGCCGTTGCGCCAGTCCGGGCGCGTGGTGTGGTTCGATTCCGCCCCCGATCGGTTCGTGTCCCGCACCGGTGGACACGCCCAGGCCCGAGCACCTCCTTCCTTTTCCTGACGACTAAACACTCCCCGTGCTCGGTGTGGCCCAGGCCATGCCGAATGGTGTCGTTGCTCTGGCTGGCCGTTGTGCCGGCGTCAGGAATGTCAAATGTCCCGTGTTCATCCCCTATCGCGCGTGCTGGCGCGCACATTCTTTCTGGCCTCCGCCGCCGCCATCGTTTCCGTTTCCGCCGCTGCGCAGACCAGCCCGCAGGCACCGCTGCCGCCGGTGACCGTCGACGCACCGCAACAGAAGCGCGCAGCGGCGGCCCGTCCGCCGCAGCGCAGTGGCGCGCGCGCAACGCGGGCGGCGCGCGTCGGCACTCCCGCTGTGGCTCCCGTCGCGAACGATCAGGCGAGGGGACCCGCGCTGACGGTCCTCACCGTGCAGCAGGCGCTGAAGGACATTCAGCAGACGCCCGGCGGCGTCGCCATCGTGCCCGCCGAGGCCTACCGGAATTCGACCGTCGCCAACACCATCAAGGACGTTCTGGACTACGTCCCGGGCGTGTTCGCGCAGCCGAAATGGGGCGACGACACCAGGCTGTCGATCCGCGGTTCCGGCCTGTCGCGCAACTTCCATCTGCGCGGCGTCCAGCTCTACATGGACGGGATTCCGATCAACACCGCCGACGGCTACGGCGATTTCCAGGAAATCGAACCCACCGCCTACAAATATGTCGCGGTCTACAAGGGCGCCAACGCCCTGCAGTTCGGCGCCAACTCGCTGGGCGGCGCCATCAATTTCGTGACGCCGACCGGCCGCGATCCGTTTCCCAACGGCGTATCGGCCGATATGGGCGCCTTCGGGTTTCGCCGTCTGCAGGCCAATGTGGGCGGCGCCAACGGACCCTGGGACGGTTTCGTCACCGCATCCACCCAGGCGGCCGAGGGATTTCGGGATCACAGCTTCGGGCATGCCACGCGGGTCAGCGGCAATGTCGGCTATCAGTTCTCGCCCGATGTCGAGACCAGGTTCTACCTGAATGCCAACGAGGTGCGGCAGCGCATTCCCGGCGGCGTCACCAGGGCCTCGGCGCTTACCTCGCCGGAGACTGCGGCGGCAGGAAACGTCCTCAACGACTGGCAGCGCAACCTCGACACCGTCCGCATCGCCAACAAGACCACCATCCGGTTCGACAATACCATCCTCGATGTCGGCGCGTTCGCGGTCGACCGGCATTTGATGCACCCGATCTTCCAGTGGTTGGATTACCGCTACAAGGACTATGGCGGCTTCGCCAAGGTGACCGACGACCGGAACATCGGCGGATTCCGTAACCGGTTCGTTGCCGGCGTTAACGTCCTCAACGGCACCAACGACGCGCGGCAATTCAACAATGTCGGCGGACTCAAGGGAACGCCGACTTCGTCGCTGGTGCAGAAGCCGGAAAATTACACGTTCTATGCGGAAAACTCGTTCTACTTCCTGCCGCAAGTCGCGTTCGTGGCGGGCACGCAGTATCTCTTTGCCGTGCGCGACCAACGCGTCAACTTCTCCACCAATGGCGATGTCAACGGCCGCAGTACGTTCAGCGTGTGGAGCCCGAAAGCGGGGCTGCTGTGGAACGTCGACCCGACATGGCAGGTGTTCGGCAACATCTCGCGCAGCGCGGAAGTCCCGAGCTTCGGCGAGAGCGTCAGCCCGAACTTTCTCAACCCGGCCTTGCCGACCATTCCGTTCTTCCTGATAAAGCCGCAGATCGCGACGACCTACGAACTTGGAACGCGCGGCAATCGTCCGGACTACCGCTGGGAACTGGTGGGCTACCGCGCCGACATCCGCGACGAGCTGCAGTGCCAGTACAGCTCATTCGGAAATTGCAACGTCACCAATCTCGATCGCACTATTCATCAGGGCATCGAGGCCGGCGCAGGCGCCGCCATCTTCCGCAACATTTTCGACCGGGGACCCGTCCCCGACAAGATCTGGTTGAATCTCGCCTATACGTTCAACGATTTCCGTTTCAACAATGATCCGACCTTCGGCAACAACCAGCTGCCGGGCGCGCCGCGTCACTATCTGCGCGCCGAGATGCTCTACAAGCACCCGACCGGCTTCTATATCGGCCCCAATCTGGAATGGGTGCCCGAGTCCTATTTCGTCGACAGCGCCAACACGCTGAAGACCGAACCCTATGCGATCTGGGGACTCAAGGCCGGCGTCGACAATGGCGGCACCTATTCGTTCTACGCCGAAGCCAGGAACATCGGCAACAAGGCCTACATCGCCTCCGCCAGCATCATCGACCGGGCCAATGCGGCATTGCCGCTGTTCGAACCCGGCAGCGGCCGGGCCGTTTATGTCGGCGCAAAGGCAAGGTGGTGATCAGCATGTACCGCCATATTGCATTCGGCAGCGTCAGCGTCATTGCGCTTCAACTCGCCTTCTTCTCCATACCCGATCCTGCCGCCGCGCAAACCTCGGCCAATCCGCTGCCATCGGTGACGATCGATGCGCCGGGGCCGAGGCGACCCGCCGCCGCGCGGGTAAACCGCAACAGCGCGACGACGCCGCAATCCCGGCGAGCAAGGGCCAGGCCAGTCGTCGCGCCTCAGGCCCCGGTCGTCACCAACGAGGTGCCGGTAACGCAGACGACCGCCGGGGCGGTGCAGGGCTATCGCGCCCTCTCGGCATCGAGTGCCACCAGGACCGACACGCCGCTTGAGCGCCTCCCGCAAAATATCGTCGTGATCCCACGCTCCGTCATCGAGGATCAGGGCGCGACCACGGTCAGCGAAGCCGTCACGAATGTCAGTAACGTGCGGCCCGTCGACACCCGCATGATCGGCAATGTCGAGCAGGTGCCAGTCAAAATCCGCGGTTTTGGCGCGGAGATGTGGACCGACGGCTATCCGGGCAACCTGTTCCTGGCGGGAGATCGCGACGGCCTGGCCAACGTCGAACGCATCGAGGTCCTGAAAGGACCCAATGCGCTTCTCTATGGCGGCGGCGCCGGCGCTCCTGTCGGCGGCACGATCAACGTGATCTCGAAGCTCCCCATGGACAAGGCAAGATACGAAGTCGGTGGCACGTTCGGAAGCTATCGGTACTGGAATCCGTATTTCGACATCAATCAACCGCTGAACGACTCGAAGACCGCGCTGTTCCGCATCACCGGTGAATATGGCGAGAGCAGGAACTTCACCGATGTGCTCACGCCCAGCCATTACAACATCAACCCGACCCTGACCTTGACCAATCGCGAGGATACCTCGCTGACCATCCAGGGGTTCGTATCGCAGCACCGTCAGCAGGCCTATCCGGGACTGCCGGTAGAAGGAACTCTCTTTGGCGCTTACCGCGTGCGACGGGACCTCTACTTCGGCGATCCCAACATCCCGCTCAGTTATTCGCGCGCGCAAGGTGCGACGATCACGTTCGACCATCAGTTCAACAGTATCTGGTCCACGAACATCAGGGCGCGGTTGAGCCAGTCCGAATTTCGTCAGTTCTCGCAAAGTCCACTGAATGACGCGACCTTCACCGGCGGTACCCCGGTTTTCCCGCCCGCGATCTTCGACGTGAACAATGTAGACGTCCTCGACCGCCAACGGGAATTCAGCATCAATCCGAGCGTGAAGGCCAAGTTTGCGGTGGGCCCCACCACCAACACGCTGCTGTTCGGCGCCGACTACAGCCGCGTCAAGGACTCCGGATATATGAACACGGATCTGCTGGGACTTTTGGGTGCTTCCGTCGATCTCAGCAGCCCAAATCCGGTATTTCCGCCGTTCACGATACCTGATCCAAGCTCGACTACGTATTTTCAGTTCAACAAGTTCGATAACACCTACCTCACCAAAGCCATCTACACGCAGTTGCAGTCGACGATCTACGACCGCATCCATCTTCTGGCGGGCCTGCGCCTGAATTCGATCGACACGATCTACAACGAGTTCGCGACGAACCCTCCGGGCGTCTTCAAGACCGAAGCTACCAAGGCACTGCCCCGCACCGGCATCGTGTTCGACGTAGTCAAAGGCTTCTCGCTTTATGCAAGCTACGGGGAGGGTATGAAGTGGACGCCGTTCTCGATCGCGTTCGTTGCGGGCCCGCCCGAGACGTCGCAACAGCGTGAAGCCGGCGTCAAATTCAATTGGGGCAATATGCTCACGGGCACGGTGGCGGTGTTCGACATCGAACGCCAGAACGTTCCCTACACCACCGCCGCCTTTGCAGGGGCGCTGTCCTCGCAGAAATCTCGGGGTTATGAAGCCGACGTGATTCTCCAGCCGAACAGCAACTGGAACGTCCTGGCCAGTTACGGATACACCGACGCATTTTTTGCCACAGACACCCCCACGGCGCCGGCCGGGAACAAGCTGCCTCTTGTTCCTCAGAACTCCGGACGCATCTGGGCAAACTACAAGTTCGATGGTCCTTGGACCGGATGGAGCGTGGGCGCAGGCATCTATGCGGCCTCGAGCCAGTATGTCGATGCGCTTAACCGCTGGCGCACGGACGGCTATTACACACTTGACGCGAAGATCGCTTACGAGACGAAAAAATTTCGGGCTTCCTTCATCGTCAAGAACCTGACTGGCGAGGAGTATTTTACGCCGTATGTCTGGTTCGGTGGCCAGGTGGCACCGGGCAGGCCGCGCGAGTTCTATCTGCAGACTTCATACAAGTTTGATTGAGGTCCAACATGATCACGCGCCGACAATTTGCTGCCGCGAGTGCGATGCTGGCCGCCATGCATCCGCGTCAGTCGGCATTCGGTCAGACAGCAAATGGCGGCGCGGCGGCCGCAAACGTGACGCCTGCGCACGACATGTCTTCCATGCCGGCCAGCTGGATCGGGTCCGAAAAGATCGCATTCCTGATCTATCCGGAATTCACCGCGCTCGACATGGTCGGCCCGCACCACATGCTGACCAGCCTGATGGGAGCCACCACGCACATCGTCGCGAAGACCCGGGAGATCGTCAGGAGCGACACCGGCCTGATGTTTCAGCCTTCCGCCGCGTTCGAGGATTGCCCGGCCGACCTGGATATCATCTGCGTTCCCGGTGGGTCATCCGGAACCCTGGCTGCCATGCAGGACGAAGCAACGATCCAGTTTGTCAGGGATCGCGGCAGCCGGGCCAAATTTGTCACCTCGGTATGTACGGGATCGCTGATCCTCGGCGCCGCAGGCTTGTTGACGGGGTTTCGAGCGACGTCGCACTGGGCCGCGAGGTCCTTGCTGCCGATCTTTGGTGCCGTCCCGACAGAGGGGCGGGTGGTCCGCGACGGAAACCGGATTACCGGCGGTGGAGTCACGGCCGGAATCGATTTTGGCCTTTCACTTGTTGGCCAGCTTCGTGATCGTGAATATGCCGAGTGTGTACAACTCATTGCGGAGTATGCCCCCGAACCGCCATATGATGCGGGTACGCCCGGGCGCGCCTCGGGTCATGTCAATGCCATGATGCAAAGCATGTTCGTCGATTTCAACAAGACTGCGGAGGCTGTCGGGCGCATCGTCTATGAACGCAACCGAAAAACCTGAGCGCTGAAGCAGAACCCGAGACATATCACAGCCGGAAAGAAGCCCCATGACAACAGCTCGATCAAAGTCCGTCTACTTCGCCCTTCTTCTTTGCATCGCCGCCGCGCCGGCTAACGCCCAGGACGCCAAGGCCGGCGATCTCGTGATCACACAGGCCTGGAGCCGCGCCACGCCGGGCGGGGCGAAAGTCGCCGGTGGCTATCTCAACATCGAGAACAAGGGTGCCGCCGCTGATCGGCTGATCGGCGGATCGGCCGATATCGCCGGCAAGTTCGAAGTCCACGAAATGGCCGTCAAGGATGGCGTCATGACGATGCGTCCGCTCGACAAGGGACTCGTCATCGAGCCGGGCAAGACGGTAAAGCTCGCGCCCGGCGGCTATCATGTGATGCTGATGGACCTCAAGGGCGCACTCAAGCAGGGTGACAAGGTGCCGGTCACGCTGGAGTTCGAGAAGGCCGGAAAGGTGAAGGTCTCGTTCGATGTGCAGGGTGTCGGCGCGCAGGCCCCCGCTGGCGGGGATCATTCGGGCGGTCACGACATGAAAAAAATGCCCGATCACTCCGGCATGAAAAAATGAGACCAATGAAGGTTTTGCGGCATCGGCGCCTTTTTGGTCCGGCGCTGTCGCGCTTGGCGTTGGCCGCTGTGCTCGCACTGTCGATTTCCTCAATCGGCAGTCCGACCCATGCCGCGGACTCTGACGAGATATCGATCAGCACTCTGCTTCATGAGATGTTCGACAAGCCGGGCGAAGCCCTGACGGTCGAACCGGTCATGGTTTCGAGCGACCATGCAATTGCCGGCTGGGTGCAGGGCCAGATGGGTGGTCGCGCGCTGCTGCGTCGCCAGCAGCGGTCATGGAGCATCATCCTGTGCGCGGGCGACGGTATCAAGTCGCGCGAAGCGTTGACGAAGGCCGGCGTGCCGGTGGCCGACGCCCTGAAACTGGAGAGTGACATGATCGCAGCCGAGGCCAGGCTCGCGCCGGAAAAGGTCGCGATGTTCTCGCGCTTCGAGGGCCTTGTGGTGATGGACGGCAAGGAGAATTCCGCCCATCACCCGCACCGCTAGTACATCTTTCGGCACCAGGCATTAATGGGCATCGAAAACGGTCGCCTCGTCATTCCGCAAACTGTGAGATTCAACATGAAAGCCATTCTGCTCGCCGCCATCGCCACAATAGCGGCGTGGCCGGCCGCCGCGCATGTCACACTGGAGAAACGAGAGGCGACCGTTGGCAGCTATTACAAGGCGGTGTTCGCCGTGCCGCATGGTTGTGCGGGTTCGGCGACGATCAAGGTCCGGGTTCAGATTCCGGAAGGCGTGATCGGCATCAAGCCGATGCCCAAGCCGGGCTGGACCCTCGAGATGGTCAAGGGCAAATATGCGGCCGAATACGAGCTCCACGGCAGCAAGATATCCGAAGGCGTCAAGGAAGTGGTCTGGAGCGGAGGCAAGCTGGCCGATGACAATTACGACGAATTCGTCTTTGCGACCTATCTCACCGGCAAGTTGAAGCCCAACACCACGCTGTATTTCCCGGTGGTGCAGGAATGCGAGCAGGGGGTCGCCCGCTGGATCGACATCCCGGCGCCAGGCGCCGGCCATTCCCATGACGACAAGGCGCCAGCGCCGGGCGTCAAGCTGATGCCGAAGCTGTAAGGCGCGAGATGCGCCTGATCGCCGGCCTGGCAATCCTGCTGTCGGTTCTCTGCCTTGCCACCGGTGCATCCGCCCACGCCACGCTGGTGTCGACCGATCCCGCCGACGGCAGCGTGCTGGCGCTGGCGCCGAAGTCGGTTCACTTGCGATTCAACGAGACGGTTACGCCGGCGGTCGTTCGCGTGATCGATGCCGCCGGCACGACGCGCGACGATGTGACGGTGCGCGTCGTCGGCGATACCATCACCGTCACGCTGCCGGACAACCTGCCGCGCGGCACCCAGGTCGTCAGCTACCGCGTCACCTCGGAAGACGGCCATCCGGTCGGGGGCTCCCTGGTGTTTTCGATCGGCACGGTGACCGGCGCCGTGGCGAAGGAGAACCGCAGCAGCGCCGTCAACGGCCTGATCTGGCTGGCGCGGGTCGGGGTCTATCTCGGGCTGTTGGTCGGCGTCGGCGGCGTATTTTTCATGGGCTGGATTGGCCGCGCGCGGGCCGGGGCGCGGCTGGTCGGCGCCGCGCTGGTGTCCGGCCTGGTCAGCGCCGCGGCGGCGCTCGGGCTGCAGGGCCTCGATCTGCTGGGTTTGCCGCCGGGCAGCCTCCTGACGGGCGCGCCGTGGAAGGCCGCCGCCGCAACCAGCCTGTTTCAGTCCCTGCTGATCGCAATGGCGGCGATGACCGCCGGCATCGTAGCGCTGCGGAGCCGGATCCCTGACATCGCCAAAACCCTCTCGGCGGCCGCGCTGGCCGGCGTCGGCCTGTCGCTCGCCTCGAGCGGGCATGCCGCGAGCGCAACGCCGCAATGGCTGACCGCCCCGGCCGTGTTCCTGCATGGCGTGGCCGCAGCCTTCTGGGTCGGCGCGCTGGCGCCGCTGGCGGCGATGGCATGGCGGCCCGCGCAACCCTTGTTGCCGGTCCTGAACCGGTTTTCAAAAGCCGCGATCTTCGTCGTTACCCTGCTGGTGCTCACGGGCCTGACGCTTGCCATCGTGCAGCTCGGAAGCCTGGATGCGATCAATGAGACCCAATACGGCTTCATTCTCGCGATCAAATCGATCCTCGTGGCCATTCTGCTCGGTGTGGCGGGTTTGAACCGCTATCTCCTGACGCCGGCACTGGCGGCGGATCCCCACAACACCCGGCCGCTGCGGCGATCGATCCTGGCCGAGTGCATCATTGCCGTGGCCATTCTGGCTGTTGTGGCCGGCTGGCGCTTCACGCCGCCGCCGCGCGCGCTGGCCGCGGCTGCCAAGCCGCCGCTGGCGATCCATATCCATACCGAGAAAGCCATGTTCCAGGTGCTGGTCTCGCCGGGCCGAGTGGGCGTCGACCATTTTGTCCTGCAGTTGATGACCGGCGATGGCGCCCTGCTGCCGGCCAAGGAGGCCACCCTGACGCTGAGCCTGCCGGAGCGCGGCATCGAGCCGTTCGAGCGCAAGGCCGTGCTCGGCGCCGACGGCTACTGGTCGGTCCGGGACGTCGCGATCCCGTTTGCCGGCCGCTGGCATTTGCGCATCGACGCCCTGGTGACGGATTTCGAGAAGATTACGCTGGAAGACGATTTCGACGTCCCCGCGCGCTGAAGGAATTCGGTAAGGATTTCCGAACGGATTTCCAATTGATTCCCGCCCGCTTTCCCAAGGCCGCGTTTGCGCCTTAATCGCAAGGTCCATTGGAGTGGTAAAAGCGACGCGTAATCCGCTGTTTTCGCGGCTTTTTCCGACCCCGCCCTTGTGTTTTTGTAGCCGATCCGGTTTCACTGGCACGCACCCCGTGTCCCCCCGATTCTTTGAGTGTCCTCATGCGATTGTCGCGGTTCTTTCTGCCCATCCTTAAAGAGAATCCGAAGGAGGCCGAGATCGTCTCGCACCGCCTGATGCTGCGCGCGGGCATGATGCGGCAGGAGGCGGCCGGCATCTATGCCTGGCTGCCGCTGGGTTTGCGGGTGCTGAAGAAGATCGAGCAGATCGTCCGCGAGGAACAGAACCGCGCCGGCGCCATCGAACTGCTGATGCCGACGCTGCAACTGGCGGATCTCTGGCGCGAGAGCGGCCGCTACGATGCCTATGGTCCGGAAATGCTGCGCATCACCGACCGCCACAAGCGCGAGCTGCTGTATGGGCCGACCAACGAGGAAATGATCACCGAGATCTTTCGGTCCTATGTGAAGTCCTACAAGAGCCTGCCGCTCAATCTCTATCATATTCAATGGAAATTCCGCGACGAGCAGCGTCCGCGTTTCGGCGTGATGCGCGGCCGCGAATTCCTGATGAAGGACGCCTATTCGTTCGACGTCGACGAGGCCGCGGCGCGGCGCTCCTACAACCGGATGTTCGTCGCCTATTTGCGCACCTTCGCCCGGATGGGATTGAAGGCGATCCCGATGCGCGCCGAGACCGGTCCGATCGGCGGCGACCTCAGCCACGAATTCATCGTGCTGGCCGAGACCGGCGAGTCCGCGGTGTATTGCGACAGCGACGTGCTCAATCTGCCGGTGCCGGGCGATGACGTCGATTACGAAGGCGACCTTGCCCCGATCATCCAGCAATGGACCTCGGTCTATGCCGCGACCGAGGACGTCCATGACGCCGCGCGATACGAGAGCGAAGTGCCCGCCGACAAGCGGGTGCACACCAGAGGTATCGAGGTCGGCCAGATCTTCTATTTCGGCACCAAATATTCCGACACGATGAAGGCCCTGGTCGCAGGCTCCGACGGCGCCGAAGTGGCGGTTCACGGCGGCTCCTACGGCGTCGGCGTCTCCAGGCTGGTCGGGGCCATCATCGAGGCGTGTCATGACGATGCCGGCATCAAATGGCCGGAGGCGGTGGCGCCGTTCAAGGCGGTCATCCTGAACCTGAAGCAGGGCGCCGAAGATGTTGATGCGGCCTGCCTAAAACTCTATCGCGAACTCGAGGCCGGAGGCGTCGAGGTGCTCTATGACGACACCGACCAGCGCGCCGGCGCGAAATTCGCCGCCGCCGACCTGATCGGCATTCCCTGGCAGATTCTGGTCGGCCCCAAGGGCCTCGCCGAGGGCAAGCTCGAATTGAAACGGCGCAGCGATGGATCGCGCGAGAATCTGAGCCTTGCGGACGTCGTGGCGAAGCTGACCGCGTGACGAATTATCCACCGCCGCAGGCGGAATGCCGGACGAGGCGGCCACAATTGGCCCGAATCGTGTGAGAATCGAACTATGGATGAAGCCATGAGCGAGCCAGTTCGAACCCCACCTTTCGCGCCCTTCGAATGGCTGCTGTCCGGACGCTATCTGCGCGCGCGCCGCAAGGAAGGTTTTATCTCGGTGATCGCCGGGTTCTCGTTCCTCGGCATCATGCTCGGCGTCGCCACGCTGATCATCGTAATGGCGGTGATGAACGGCTTCCGTAAGGAATTGCTGGACAAGATCCTCGGCGTCAACGGCCATATCCTGGTGCAGCCGCTGGAATCGCCGCTGACCGACTGGAAGGACGTCGCCGAGCGCATCAGCCAGGTCCAGGGTATCCGCCTCGCGGCCCCCGTGGTGGACGGCCAGGCGCTGGGCTCCTCGGCCTTCAACGCCGCAGGCGTGTTCGTGCGCGGCATCCGCGCCGCCGATCTCGTCAACCTCACCTCGATCGCCAAGAACATCAAGCAGGGCTCGCTCGACGGGTTCGACGAGGGGCAGGGCGTCGCCATCGGCCGCAGGCTGGCCGATCAATTGTCGCTGCATGCCGGCGACAGCATCACGCTGGTGGCGCCGAAGGGCGCGGTCACGCCGATGGGCACCACGCCGCGCATCAAGCCCTACAAGGTGGCCGCGGTGTTCGAGGTCGGGATGTCCGAATATGACGGCATCTTCGTCTTCATGCCGCTGCCGGAGGCGCAGGCCTATTTCAACCGCAAGGACGACGTCACCGCGATCGAGGTGTTCACCACCAATCCGGACAAGGTCGATGTCTTCCGCAAGACCGTGACCGAGGCTGCGGGGCGGCCGGTGTTCCTGGTCGACTGGCGGCAGCGCAATTCCACCTTCTTCAACGCGCTGCAGGTCGAACGCAACGTCATGTTCCTGATCCTGACCATGATCGTGCTGGTCGCGGCACTCAACATCGTCTCCGGCCTGATCATGCTGGTGAAGGACAAGGGACAGGACATCGCGATCCTGCGCACCATGGGGGCCTCGCAGGGATCGATCATGCGGATCTTCCTGATTACGGGGGCCGCGATCGGCGTGGTCGGCACGCTGACCGGATTCTTCGTCGGCATGGTGATCTGCCTGAATATCGAATCGATCCGCCAGTTCCTGTCCTGGATGACCAGCACCGAACTGTTTCCGCCGGAGCTCTACTTCCTCTCCAAGATGCCGGCCGAGATCGACGTCGGCGAAACCGTGGCGGTCGTGATCATGGCGCTGACGCTGTCGTTCCTGGCCACGCTGTATCCGTCATGGCGTGCCGCGCGCCTCGATCCCGTAGATGCGCTCCGCTATGAGTGAGGAAAAGATGGAGCAGGGGGCGGAAGATGTACCGGTGGTCTATCTCCACGAGATCAAGCGCCAGTACACGCAGGGCACGGAGACGCTGACCATTCTCGACGGCGCCAAGCTGGCGCTGTGGGCCGGGCAGTCGGTCGCGCTGGTGGCGCCCTCCGGCGCCGGCAAATCGACGCTGCTGCATATCGCGGGCCTGCTGGAGAGCCCCGATGACGGCGAGGTCTATGTGGGGGGAGCACCGACCTCGCAATTGTCCGATACCGAGCGAACTATGATCCGCCGCTCCGATATCGGCTTCGTCTACCAGTCGCACCGGCTGCTGCCCGAATTCACCGCGCTGGAAAACGTCATGCTGCCGCAGATGATCCGCGGCCTCAAGCGCGCGGAAACCGTCAAGCGCGCCACCGAGATCCTCGCCTATCTCGGCCTCAGCGAGCGCATCAAGCACCGGCCCGCCGAGCTGTCGGGCGGCGAGCAGCAGCGCGTCGCGATTGCGCGTGCGGTCGCCAACGCGCCCCGCGTCCTGTTCGCGGACGAGCCGACCGGAAACCTCGATCCCAATACCGCGGATCATGTGTTCGGCGCGTTGATGCAACTGGTGAAGGCGACCAGCGTCGCGATGCTGATCGTGACGCACAACATGGAGCTGGCGGGCCGGATGGACCGCCGCGTCTCGCTGGTCGAGGGCAAGGTCGTCGAGCTGGAGTAGGCGCGCGACGGGTTGCCCGAGGGGCTGATTCAAAAATATCGAAAACGAGCCCATGCAAAGATAGGGTTGACCCTAACTGGATACCGTTTGACCGATCAATAGGTCGGGTGCCGCTGACGCTTGCCGGGACCGCCGGACGCGTTGGCAAAATAAGGATTGGTCTCGCACTGGGCGGAGCGGCCCGAGGCCGAGACGGCGCACTGCGCCAGCGAACTGTAGCGGCATTCGTAATAGCTGACCGGTCCGTAGATATGCAGGCACACCGGATAGGCCGGATCGTAGGTCTGGGCCGCCGCCGGTGCAGCCACTGCCACCGTTGCGATCGCCAAAATCGCTAGAGCAGATTCCTCTTAATCCAAGCTGTATCCTGCGTGAGCGAAGAAGTTTGCGCATTGGTCCGGTTTGAACTGAGGCAGGGCATTGGCGGCGGCTCGTTCGAGCGCGTCGAGGGTGCGCGCGGCTGACTTTCGCACATGCGCCTTGAGCTTGGCGAAGGCATTTTCGATCGGGTTAAGGTCGGGACTGTATGGCGGCAGATAGTGGAGTTTGGCGCCACAGGCCTCAATCGCTTGCCTCACGCCCGCGACCTTGTGGGCGGCCAGATTGTCCATGACGACGATGTCGCCTTGGCGCAAGGTTGGCGCCAACATTTGTTCGACCCAGGCGAGGAAGCATTCTCCGTCCATCGGCCCGTCCAGAAGCATCGGTGCCACGAAGCCGGTAAGGGTGAAGCCGCCGACAAAAGTCACGGTTTTCCAATGACCGTGCGGAATTGCGGCGCGGCAACGATCGCCTTTGGGCGCCCAGCCACGAAGCCGCGCCATCTTGGTCGAAAGACCGCTCTCATCGATGAAGATCAGATGTTCGGGGTCGAGATCGTGTTGGCCGTTGACCCAATTCTCGCGCGCGGCCTTCACATCCGCGCGCTCTTGCTCGCTGGCATGGGCGGTCTTTTTTTATGCGTTTGGCCGTGTCGGTCGAGCAACTTCCACACCGCGGTTCTCACCACCGTGACGCCGCGCTCCTCCCGCAACCGCTCGACCATCTCATCAAGCGTCGTGTCAGGGGCCTCTGCGATCGCGCCCAAAATGAAATCCGCATGCGCATCCAGCACGGCCCCCTTCGGCTTGCCTTGTTTGGCAGGACGGACGTCCCCGGTGGCCCGCTTCAGCCGCGCCCATGTCCCGGCTGTCGCAATCCCAATCGAAAACCGCGCCGCCGCCTGATGCGTCGATTCCCCGCCTTCGATCGCCGCAACCACCCGCTCACGCAAATCCATGCTGTAAGGCTTGCCCATCCAATCCTCCCGACTCAGTCGAAAAGATGGAATCAGCATTCGGCCTCCCAGTGAATCCCCTCCGACTCGGTTTTTGAGGAATTTGCTCTAGAGCCAGATGACGCATCAGGGCCTCCTTCGGGATGGGTTGGCGCGACCAGCAAGCCGAACGCGCCGCGCCCCGTCAATTCACGTTCGCGCGTTGGACGCCAGGCGGCGTCGCGAGGCTTTCGCCGCGCGGAGCGGTCAGTAGGCCCGGTGCTGCCGCGGGCGCCGCGGCTTGGGGCCGGCGTAATAGGGATTGACCTCGCATTGCGCCGAGCGGCCCGACGCCGAGCCGGCGCACTGCGCCAGCGAGGTGTAGCGGCACTCCCAATAGGTGACCCGTCCATACACGTGCAGGCAGACCGGATAGGCGGGGTCATAGGTCTGGGCCGCCGCCGGTGCGGCCACCGCGACCGTTGCCAGCGTCAGGATCGCCATCGCCAGTCCTCGCATCGGAGCTTCCTTCGCGCGCCCTACCGGGGGTAGGGCGGCGGCAAGCGATCGCGGCCGCGGGTGGGGCGCGGTTCGGCATCGGGGCCGGGGTTGTAATAGGGATTTTCGATGCACCAGAGATACCGCCCCGAGGCGGTGGCCTGGCACTGCTCATAGCTGGTGAAATTGCACTGGCTCAGGCCGGGAATCTCGTTGCCCTGGATGCAGAAGGGATAGCGGGTGCCGACCGCCTCGGCCGGCGCGGTGCCGACCATCGCGAGGCCACCCGCGCTCAACAGCGCCAGAACCAGGTTACGCATCAAGATCTCCCATCGGCCGCAGCCGCGCTTCGTCGAATCCTCGAACCCGACAAGAGCCGGTCCGGCGGCACTTCGTCAACTCACGTTCGTGCGTGCCCTCCAAGCCATCAAGCATATCAATCGGTTCGGCCACCAACGTGATGTTTTGATGCAGATCAAATTGCCGATAGCCGGCTGGCGAATGGCCCTGGACGCGCATATGCTCCCACGATGGCAATCACCTTTGTCAAAATCGCCGCATTCGCCGGCCTGACGGTAGTGACCTCGGGCATTTTCCCCGACAGGCTGAGGGGTGCGATCCTCGCCATCGGGACATGCGTTGCGGCTGCGCTGGTCCTGCATTTCGTCGCGCCTTGAACAGTCTCCACGCGTTCGACTCTAGCGGGTGTTGGTCGGCTTGATTGTGGCAGCAGTGCTTCCCTGTTTTTCCGCCTGGAATATGGTAAAATAGGCCATGCCGATGAAGCCGCTCGACATCACGGACATGGACATCCAGCGCGCCCGCCGCATCGAGCGCTCGTGGGCGCCCAAGGATCTCTCCGAAGATCAGGCGGAATACGTCGTGAGAGCCATCGCGCAGGGCATCGCCCAAGGCCGCCAGCAAGGGCTGGAATTGGCGAAGGGATTGAGCGACTGAGCATCCCAACGACCCGTCGACCGGCGCATATTCAGAAAATGGAAACTTTCATCAAAATCATCCTGTTGGCCGGCATCGAGGCGCTCCCCCTTGGCGGTGCCAGGAACATGCGCAACGAAGCAGTCATTACCATCGGGACATGCGTGGTGGTTGCCGTGCTCCTTCATTTCGTCGCGCCTTGAGATGCGCCACACCAAGCCCTTGGGGATTTCGACCTGCTCTAAGCTTGGTCGCGGCAGGGTTTTCGATACCGCGTCTTGGTTCGAAGAAGATCGGGGACAGCTAGGTCGAGATTAACCACAGAGCCCACTCCTCAAACCCCTGCCTTTCAGCCTCTTGACTCCCGGAACAAAAATAGAACATTGTTCTGTCTATGTTCTCATGTCAGGAGGCGAGCATGTTGAAGACCTTTGTGGAAGAAGCTGCGGCGCTGGCGTCGTTGACGCTGTTTGTCGGGATGATCGCGGTCTGGGCGCAGCTGATTCCCCAGCTCTGAGGCCGTGACGGAACCGGCCGGGAAGGAAAGCGGGGACGCTTGGCCCGGATGCGCGGTTCGGCGTGGACAGGCCGGGCGGCAGGCATCACCATTGAGGCGCGAGTCGGCCCTGTGAGGGCGGCCTGCCTCCCTCATGCCAGATGATCGCTCAACGTCCATGACTTCAAAACCTTCGGCAAATGTCGCCAATGCCGGATTCGTCCATCTCCACGTCCACAGCGCCTATTCGCTGCTGAAGGGCTCGATCAAGATCCAGAAGCTGGCGGAACTGGCCAAGGCCGACCGCCAGCCGGCGCTGGCGCTGACCGACACCGACAACATGTTCGGGGCGTTGGAATTTTCCGACAAGCTGGCCGGCTATGGCATCCAGCCGATCATCGGCTGCGAGCTTGCGGTCGATTTCGGCGACCAGGACCCCAATGCACGCAACGCGCTGGCCGCGGTGCCGTCGCGGATCGTGCTGCTGGCGGCGCGCGAGCGCGGCTATCGCAGCCTGATGCGGCTGAACTCGCGGGCGTTTCTGGAGACGCCGATTCATCAGGCGCCGCACATCAAGTTCGAATGGCTGGAAGGCGATGCCGAGGACCTGATCGTGCTGACCGGCGGTCCGGAAGGGCCGATCTCGCTGGCGATCCATGCCGACCATGCGGCGCTGGCGGCGCAGCGCTGCGACCGGCTGGCCGGCCTGTTCGGCGACCGGCTCTATATCGAATTGCAGCGCCACGGCGTCGAGAAGGAGCGCCGCGCCGAAGCCGGCCTGATCGATCTCGCCTATGCCAAGGGCCTGCCGCTGGTGGCGACCAACGAGCCGCATTTTGCCACCGCGGACGATTACGAAGCCCATGACGCGCTGCGCTGCATCGCCGGCGGACGCCTGATCGCCGAAACCGACCGCGAGCAGCTGACCCCCGAACACCGCTTCAAGACCCGCGCCGAAATGGCGGTGCTGTTCGCCGACATTCCGGAGGCGCTGGCTTCCACCGTCGAGATCGCCGAACGCTGCGCCTTCCGCCCGAAGACGCGCAAGCCGATCCTGCCGCGATTTACCGTGGGCGCCGCCACCGCCGACTCCGTCAGCGACGAAGCCACCGAATTGCGACGGCAGGCCGAGGAGGGGCTGACCAACCGGCTCCGCGTCCACGGCCTCGCGCAGGGCGAGACCGAGGAAACCTATCGCGCGCGGCTCGCCTTCGAGATCGACGTCATCACCCGGATGGAGTATCCGGGCTACTTCCTGATCGTCGCCGACTTCATCAAATGGGCCAAGAGCCAGGGCATTCCGGTCGGACCGGGCCGCGGCTCGGGCGCGGGCTCGCTGGTCGCCTATGCCCTGACCATCACCGACCTCGATCCGATCCGCTTCGGCCTGCTGTTCGAGCGCTTCCTCAATCCGGAACGCGTCTCGATGCCGGACTTCGACATCGACTTCTGCCAGGACCGCCGCGGCGAAGTCATCGACTATGTGCAGGCGCGCTACGGCCGCGACCAGGTCGCCCAGATCATCACCTTCGGCACGCTGCAGGCGCGCGGCGTGCTGCGCGACGTCGGCCGCGTGCTGCAGATGCCCTACGGCCAGGTCGACAAGCTGACAAAGCTGGTGCCGCAGAATCCGGCGGCGCCGGTGACGCTGGCGGCGGCGATCGAGAGCGAACCGAAGCTGCAGGCGTTTCGCGACGAGGACCCGGTGGTGGCGCGCGCCTTCGATATCGCGCAGCGCCTCGAGGGCCTGACCCGCCACGCCTCGACCCACGCCGCCGGCATCGTGATCTCGGACCGGCCGCTGAGCGAACTGGTGCCGCTCTACCGCGATCCGAAATCCGACATGCCGGTGACCCAGTTCAACATGAAATGGGTCGAGCCTGCGGGGTTGGTCAAGTTCGACTTCCTCGGCCTGAAGACGCTGACCGTGCTCGACGTCGCCGTCAAACTGCTGAAGCAGCGCAATATCGACGTCGACCTCACGACGCTGCCGCTCGACGACGCCAAGAGTTACGCCATGCTGGCGCGCGGCGATGTGGTCGGCGTGTTCCAGGTGGAAAGCCAGGGCATGCGGCGGGCGCTGGTCGACATGCGGCCGGACCGCTTCGAGGACATCATCGCGCTGGTGGCGCTGTATCGCCCGGGCCCGATGGCGAACATCCCGACCTATTGCGCCCGCAAGCACGGCGACGAAGAATCGGAATATCTGCATCCGATGCTGGAGCCGATCCTGAAAGAAACCTACGGCGTCATCATCTACCAGGAACAGGTGATGCAGATCGCCCAGGTGATGGCCGGCTATTCGCTCGGGGATGCCGACCTGCTGCGCCGCGCCATGGGCAAGAAGATCCGCTCGGAGATGGAAAAGCAGCGCGCCATCTTCGTCGCCGGTGCGATGAAGAACAACGTGCCGAAGGCGCAGGCCGACACCATCTTCGAACTGTTGGCAAAATTCGCCGATTACGGCTTCAATAAAAGCCACGCGGCGGCTTACGCGCTGGTGTCGTACCACACCGCCTACATGAAGGCGCATTACCCGGTGGAGTTTCTGGCGGCGTCGATGACGCTCGACCTCAGCAACACCGACAAGCTGTCGGAATTCCGCGCCGAAGCGCAGCGGCTCGGCATCAAGGTCGAGGCGCCCAGCGTCAACCGCTCCGGCGCCACCTTCGAGGTCAGCGACAACACCATCTACTACGCGCTGGCGGGCCTCAAGGGCGTCGGCGGCCAGGCGGTCGAGCTGATCGTCGAAGCCCGCAAGGAAGGCCTGTTCACCTCGCTAGCGGATTTCGCCGCACGGGTGAACCCGCGCGCCATCAACAAGCGCGTGATCGAAAGTCTCGCGGCGGCCGGCGCCTTCGATGGTCTCGATGCCAACCGGGCGCGGGTGTTCGCCGGCGCCGAGGCCATTCTGTCGGCGTGCCAGCGCAGCCACGAGGCCGCGACCATGGGGCAGAACGACATGTTCGGCGGTGCCGCGGATGCGCCCACCATCATGCTGCCGCAGATCGAGCCCTGGCTGCCGGCCGAACGGCTGCGGCGCGAATACGACGCCATCGGATTCTTCCTCTCCGGCCATCCGCTCGACGACTACGCCACCGTGCTGAAGCGGCTTCGGGTGCAGACCTGGGCGGAGTTTTCCCGCGCGGTCAAAACCGGCGCCACCGCGGGCAAGGTTGCGGCGACCGTGGTGTCGCGGATGGAGCGGCGCACCAAGACCGGCAACAAGATGGGCATCATGGGCCTGTCCGATCCGACCGGCCATTTCGAGGCGGTGCTGTTTTCCGAAGGGCTGGCGCAGTACCGCGACGTGCTGGAGCCGGGCGCGGCCGTGCTGCTGCAGCTCGGCGCCGAACTGCAGGGCGAGGACGTCCGCGCCCGGGTGCTGCACGCCGAGCCGCTCGACGCCGCCGCTGCGAAAACCCAGAAAGGCCTGCGCATCTTCGTGCGCGACACGCGGCCGCTCGAATCCATCGCCAAGCGGCTGTCGATGCCGGAGCCGGGGCAGGGCCCCGCGCGCGGCCAGCCGGCCAAACCGGCTGCGGTGGCGCCGGGCGGCGGCGACGGCGATGTCTCGCTGGTGATGATGCTCGACCTCGAAACCGAGGTGGAGATGAAGCTGCCCGGCCGCTTCCGGGTCTCGCCCCAGATCGCCGGCGCCATCAAGGCGGTGTCGGGCGTGGTGGACGTGCAGCAGCTGTAGGCGCGTCCGAGCCGGCGTCCGATCAGGGAGTGGATGATGGATCCCGACAGGGTGATCGAGGAGTTGAGCGTTTCGGGGCGGTTGCCGGTCGAGGCGATCCGCGCCGCCCAGGCCGACCGCGCGACGATGGTGCCCGTCTTCCTGCGCACGCTCGATGATTTCCTGGAGCTGCGAGGGTCGGCCGATCCCAACGCGCTGTTCTTCATGTTTCATCTGCTCGGCGAGTGGCGTGAAAAATCGGCGTACTGGCCGCTGGCGGTCCTGTTGCGGTTGCCGCCCGACGTTATCGACAGCATCCTCGGCTCCGCCATCACCGAGACGAGCCATCGCGTGATGGCGGCTGTTTTCGATGGCGATCCCGATCCGCTTTATCAGGTCATCCGCGATCCGGATGCCGACGAGTATGTCCGCGCCAAGATGTTGCAGACCATCGCCATGCTGACGCGCCGCGGCGAGCTGTCGCGTGACGCGGCGACGACCTTCCTGCACGATTGCTTTTCGCAACTCGAGCCTAAAGGGGATTGCTACGTCTGGTGCGGCTGGGTCGACGCGGTGGGCTGGCTTGGATTGGCTGAGCTACAGCCCCTGGTGCGGCAGGTTTTTGAGCGCGGATCGATCGATCCGGGCTCGATGAATTTCAGTTATTTCGAGAAGTTGCTGCAACATGCGCTCGAGCATCCCGACGCCGAGCCGCTTTATGCCGGTGGCAAACTCACGCTCTTCGGCGATACGATTACGGAGATGTCGGGGTGGCATGCTTTCCAGCCGAAAACGTCGCGCAATGAAAAACCCGAACGGGGAGTGAGTCCCTTCGAGATGCCTTACCCCGTCTCCTCGCGCAAGATCGGGCGCAACGATCCCTGTCCCTGCGGCAGTGGCAAAAAATTCAAGAAGTGCTGCCTGGCACAGGCGTGACGCGCTGGGCGGTTGCAGCCGCCAACCCGCGTTCGATGATTTATCCGACTGATCGAGGGACGCCGCCCGCGTCGGGGATCGCTGCCGCTTGTTCTGCCTACCAGCGGCCGCGCACATTTTCTTGATCCCCGGATTCATTCATTCAGAGCGCCGTGATCTTGACTTCGCCGCAATGCAATATTAGTGAGTGAACACTTACTTATGTACTGAGTGTTCACTCACTGGATAGTCTCACCGATGCCTGAAGCCATCAAAGCTGCCCTGTCTGCGCCGAGGCTTTTCCACGGCGCCCGTGTCCGGATGAGCCAACTCGGCCGCGACCGGCATCCCAAATACGGCGATCGGGAAGGGGTAATCGTCGGCAGCGGGTCTCCGAGCAGCTGGCGGGTCAAGTTCGACGACCGCAAGACCATCCAGGCGATCCATCGGGACTACCTCGAACTGGCCGCCCAACCGGTCGCAGCGCCGTCCCAACTCTTGCCGCGACGCGGTCCCCAAGACGCGACGACGTGCGCGTGAGTCCGCCGGGACTTGCCATGCATCGTATCCGTCGCCGGCGGTCCGTCTCGTTGCTGATCGCCTCGGTGCTGAGCTTGCTTGTCGCCGGATGCGCCTCGCTGCCGCGGACGCCCTATGGCGCCGCGGATGCGCCGTCCGCGCGCGTCCTCGATCTGGCGGAGCTGCGGCGCTACGCCGACGATCCGGCCTCGACCTTCCGTCAGGACCGGCGTCAGGCCGTGCTGCGGGGCCCACGCACCTATCTGGCGCTGTCAGGCGGCGGGGCCGA
>JAZJYY010000032.1:0-6653 GCA_040390145.1 Pseudomonadota bacterium | reverse complement strand
GGCGTTCTCAACGGCTGGACCGAGGCGGGCACACGCCCCTCGTTCTCGATCGTATCGGGCGTCAGCACCGGCGCGCTGATCGCGCCGTTCGCGTTCCTCGGTCCCGGCCACGATGCGACCTTGCGCCATCTCTACACCAGCGGCGTCGCCGAGAGCCTGCTCGACGCGCCGAGCCCGTTCAACGCGATTTTTGGGGCGGGCCTGTTCGGCAACAAGCGGCTGCGTGAACTGGTGGCCAATTATATCGACGCCGACTTCGTCGCGGCGGTCGCGACCGAATACGCCAAAGGGCGGATGCTGCTCATCGTCACGACCAATCTGGACTCGCAGCGCACCGCGATTTGGGACATGGGACGGATCGCCTCGCTGCGCACGCCCGAAGCCCTGAACCTGTTCAGGGACGTCGTCGCCGCCTCGGCCAGCCTGCCGGTGGTGTTTCCGCCGATGCTGGTCAACGTCGAAGCCAACGGCAGGCAATTCCAGGAGATGCATGTCGACGGCGGCGTAACGGCGCCGGTGCTGACGCTGCCGGAGGCATTCCTGCTGCGCGACGCCAACATGGCCAAATCAGGCGATCTGCAGCTCTACATTCTGATCAACAACAAGGTCGAGCCGGAGTTTCAACTCGTGGCCAACAGCACGATCGAGATCGCCGCGCGGTCCTCTTCGACCATCGTCAAGACGCAGACCCGCTCGATCCTCTACAGAACCTGGGATTTCACCCGCCGCAACAAGTTCGGCTTCAACCTGACCTACATCGAGGGCCGGATCCCGGCGGCGGTGAGTTCGGGATTCGATACGAGCTATATGCGCGGGCTGTTTCAGTACGGCTATGACCGGGCACGAAGCGGTCAAGCCTGGTCGAAGTCTCCGCCCTCCGACGGTCTGAACCCAACCGCCTACCGAAGCTCGCCGGCGCCGCAGACGGTCGCCGGCCGCTGACGTTTTGAAGAAGCAACCACGCCTGGCCGAAAAGGAGTGCTCCCATGACGATATCTTCGATCCGCAACATCGCGTTCCTGTCGCTGTTGCTGCCATTGATCTCCGCTGCTGCCTCCCAGGCTGCGCTGGCGCAGTCGCCGCCGTTTGCGGGCCTCGCCGGATCCTGGGCGGGATCGGGATCAATCTCCCTGTCCGACGGCTCGAAGGAACGGCTGCGATGCAGGGCGACCTACCAGGTCAGCGCCGCGGACGCGCGGCTCCGACAGAGCCTGCGCTGCGCGAGCGACAGCTACCGGTTCGACCTGAACAGCGACATCGCCAGCGAGCGCGGCGCGGTTTCCGGAACCTGGAGCGAAGCCAGCCGCGGCATCAGCGGCAGCCTTGCCGGTCGCGCGAGCGGCGGGTCCATCTCCGCCGTGGCCGATGCGCCCGGATTCTCGGCCAATCTTTCGGTCGCCACGCGCGGCAACCGGCAGTCGGTCTCAATCGTCTCCCAAGGCGACATTCGAAGCGTCGCGATCACGATGGTTCGCAGCTGAGCGAGGAGAACGATCATGAGGGTCGGTAAATCTGCGAAGCTTCTCGTCTCCTTGATCCTGCCGATGATGCTGGCGATGGCGCCCGTTGCGGCCTTCGCCCGCGAATCGGCCGATCTTGCGCCGCCGCCTGCGCCGCCATCCAGCGAGTCCGAAGGCGAAGCGCTGCTGCGGGAAATCGAGGCATTCACCTATGCCCAAATTTCCGCCCGGGCTGCGATTGCCATCGCCGAGCGGCTTGGCGCCGGCGCCAGGGTCGTCGACCTCGGTTTCGACGGGGCGGGCCCCCATCCGGCCTACAGGGTGAAAGTCCTTCTGAACGGGGAATTGTGGGAGAGCGCGATCGATGCGTCGACCGGGATGGCGGTCCGTACCGGGACTGCGACGCCCGTATCCAGGCTGCGGGAGGATAACCAGACAGTGCTGGCTGCTTTCTCCGCCGCCGGCATCGGCCTTTCCGAGACCATCGCCATTGCCGAACAAATCGGCTCCGGCAAAGCGGTCAGCGCGGGACTGCAGTACAATGGTGCAAAACTTGTCTTGCTGGTGGTCGTCGTCAGCGAGGGCTCGCTGAAGGAAATCTCGGTCGAGCCGCCGGAAAGCCGGCGCCGCCCGCCCGAGACGTCTGCCCGCGACAAGAAGTCGAAGCGTTCTTTGCCCGGTGGATCGCCGCGGGGGGCGTCGGCCTGATCGAACGGGCCTCATTGCGCGAAAATCCGACCGGCCGAACCGGTGGGGCAGGGCGGGACGTCGTGAGACCGCCAAAACCGGCCGTATTTCCTTGCTTCCCCCCAGAATCTCGCTATATAGCGGCCCATCTCACACGGAAGCATGGCTCAAAAGGCCGTCCGGTGGCAGCCGGGCCGATCAGGCTCGTTTGCTTCACACGCTTCCGGAGGAACCAACCGGAGAATAAACGATGTCGCTACCCGATTTCTCTATGCGTCAGTTGCTTGAAGCTGGCGTTCACTTTGGTCACCAATCGCACCGCTGGAATCCGAAGATGGCGGATTACATCTTCGGTGCCCGCAACAACATCCACATCATCGATCTCGCCCAGACCGTGCCGCTGTTGCATCGCGCGCTGCAGGCCGTCAGCGATACCGTCGCCAAGGGCGGCCGTATCCTGTTCGTCGGCACCAAGCGCCAGGCGCAGGACGGCGTGGCCGAGGCCGCCAAGCGTTCGGCGCAGTATTTCGTCAATTCGCGCTGGCTCGGCGGCACGCTGACCAACTGGAAGACGATTTCCGGTTCGATCAAGCGGCTGCGGCATCTCGAGGAAGTGCTCAATTCCGGCGATGCCAACGCCTACACCAAGAAGGAGCGTCTGACGCTGCAGCGCGAACGCGACAAGCTCGACCGTTCGCTCGGCGGCATCAAGGACATGGGCGGTCTGCCCGACCTGATCTTCGTGATCGACACCAACAAGGAAGACATCGCGATCCAGGAAGCTCAGCGGCTCAATATTCCGGTCGCTGCCATCGTCGATACCAATTCGGATCCCAAGGGCATCACCTATGTGGTGCCGGGCAACGACGACGCCGGCCGCGCCATCACGCTGTATTGCGATCTGATCGCGCGTGCCGTGATCGACGGTATTTCGCGTGCGCAGGGCGATTCCGGCATGGATATCGGCGCCTCCGCGCAGCCGATCCGCGAGGAAATCCCGGTGGCGCCGCAGCCCGCCGGCTTCCAGGGCCTCGCCGGGCCGCGCGGTGCCGCCGACGACCTCAAGAAGCTCACCGGCGTGTCCGGCGCGATCGAGAAGAAGTTCAACGATCTCGGCATCTTCCATTACTGGCAGCTCGCCGAACTGGACCACGATGCCGCGCACAAGATCGGCGAAGAGGTCGGGCTTCCGAACCGCGCCGATGGCTGGGTAGCCCAGGCCAAGGCGATGACCGCGGAAGCGGAATAACGCGAACAAGTGCGGCCGGAATTTCCCGGCCGCAGCTTCCGTTCCAAATACGACATTCCCTGGTGGTGGAAGGCGGCGAGGCGGCATCGGCCGCGCCGCGAGCCGCCCTGACAGGCAAGAAGGGCATTCAGCGATGGCAACGATTACAGCAGCGATGGTCAAGGACCTGCGCGAGACCACCGGCGTCGGCATGATGGATTGCAAGCAGGCGCTTGCCGAGAACGACGGCAACATGGAAGCGGCGATCGACTGGCTGCGCAAGAAGGGCCTGTCGAAGGCCGCCAAGAAGTCCGGCCGCATCGCGGCGGAAGGCCTGATCGGCGCGCTGACCCAGGGCACCAAGGGTGTCGTGGTCGAGGTCAATTCCGAGACCGATTTCGTCGCGCGCAACGAGCAGTTCCAGGGACTGGTCAAGATGATCGCCCAGGTTGCGCTCAAGGTCGGCGCCGACGTCGAGAAGATCAAGGCGGCGCCCGTCGGCGACGTCACCGTCGAGCGCGCGATTCAGGATGCCATCGCCACCATCGGCGAGAACATGACGCTGCGCCGGGCGGCTTCGCTCGAAGTTTCGAGCGGCGTGGTGTCCAGCTATGTGCACAATGCCGTGGTCGAAGGCGCCGGCAAGATGGGCGTGATTGTTGCGCTTGAGTCCACCGGCAAGACCGACGAACTGGCCACCCTGGCCCGCCAGATCGCCATGCATGTCGCCGCCACCAACCCGCAGGCGCTGGATTCGGCCGGGCTCGATCCCGCCGCCGTGACGCGTGAGAAGGACATCTTGGCCGACAAGTACCGTCAGCAGGGCAAGCCCGAGAACGTGATCGAGAAGATCGTCGAGTCCGGCCTGAAGACCTTCTACAAGGAAGTCTGCCTGCTGGAGCAGGCCTTCATCCACGACAATTCCAAGTCGGTCGCACAGGCGGTCAAGGAAGCCGAGGGCAAGATCGGCGCGCCTGTGAAGATCGCCGGATTTGTGCGCTATGCTCTGGGCGAGGGAATCGAAAAGCAGGAATCCGATTTCGCCGCAGAGGTTGCGGCCGCCAGCGGCAAGAAATAACCACCGCAAGAGTCCTTCCGGCGTGCTTGCGCCGGGACGGGCCGGGCAGGCCCAAGGGAATTAGCAATGGCTGAGCCGGTCTATCGTCGGGTGGTGATCAAGCTGTCGGGCGAATATTTTGCCGGCGCGAATTCGTTCGGCATGGATCAGCCGACCATCGACCGCATTGCCGGCGACCTGATCGCCGCCAGGCAGCTCGGCGTCGAAGTCGCCGTCGTCGTCGGCGGCGGCAACATGGTGCGCGGCGTCGAGGTATCCTCCCGCGGCGTGTCGCGTCCGACCGGCGACACCATGGGTATGCTCGCCACCGTGATGAATTGCCTGGCGCTGGAAGCCGCGATCGAGCGGCGCGGCGCGCCGGCGCGGGCCCTGTCGGCCTTCGTCATGCCGCAGGTCTGCGAGCTGTACACCCGTGGTGCGACGCACAAATATCTCGCCGAGGGCCGCATCGTGCTGCTCGGCGGTGGAACCGGCAACCCTTTCTTCACCACCGATACCACGGCGGTGCTGCGGGCGGCCGAGATCGGCGCCCAGGCGGTGTTGAAGGCCACCAATGTCGACGGGGTCTACAGCGCCGATCCCAAAAAAGATCCGTCCGCCAAGCGGTTCGATCGATTGACGCATTCACAGGCGATCGAAGGCGGCTACAAGGTGATGGACGCGACCGCTTTCGCGCTTGCCCGCGAGACATCGCTGCCTATCATCGTGTTCTCGATCGCCGAACCCGGTTCGATAGGTGCGATCCTGCGCGGCACCGGCCACGGCACCATCGTCGGCGGCTGACAGCCGGCGACGCATCTGAGGCGCGCGGGCCTGACAGCCCAGGCGATCAGTTTTCAGGAGGAGAGCGTTATGCCCACGGGTGGTTTCGACATCAACGATCTGAAGCGCCGCATGCAGGGTGCCACGGCGGCACTCAAGCATGAGCTCGGTGGATTGCGCACCGGCCGTGCCGCCGCTTCGATGCTGGAGCCGGTACAGGTCGACGCCTACGGCACCCACATGCCGCTCAACCAGCTCGCGACCATCAGCGTGCCCGAACCGCGGCTGCTTTCGGTCCAAGTGTGGGACAAGTCGATGGTCAAGGCGGTGGAGAAGGCGATCGTTGATTCCAACCTCGGCCTGAGCCCGGCGACCGAAGGCCAGGTGCTGCGCCTGCGGATTCCCGAACTCAACGAAGAACGCCGCAAGGAACTGGTAAAGGTGGCGCACAAATATGCCGAGGCCGCCAAGGTCGCGGTACGGCATGTCCGCCGCGACGGTCTCGATACCATCAAGAAGCAAGAGAAGAATCACGAGATTTCCGAAGACGATCAGGAGCGGCTGGCCAATGATGTGCAGAAGGCCACCGACGGCATGATTTCGGAGATCGATCAGTTGCTCGCGGCGAAGGAAAAGGAAATCCTTACCGTTTAATGCGCTAGGATCAGCCGATGTCGAACGCCGCCGCCCCAGCAACCGAAGCCCCGGATCCTTCCGGCGCGCCGTTGCATGTGGCGATCATCATGGACGGCAACGGACGCTGGGCGGCGGCTCGCGGCTTGCCGCGCGCGGAAGGCCATCGCCGCGGCGTCGAGGCGTTGCGGCGGGTGGTTCGCGCGGCGCACGAACTCGGCATCCTCTATCTGACGATTTTCTCCTTCAGCTCGGAAAACTGGTCGCGTCCGGCGAGCGAAATCGGCGATCTGTTCGGGCTGCTTCGGCGCTTCATCCGCAACGACCTCGCGACATTGCACCGCGACGGCGTCCGGGTCCGGGTGATCGGCGAGCGCGACGGCCTGGAGCCGGATATCTGCGCGCTGCTGAACGAGGCGGAAGAGCTGACCAAGGGCAACACCAAGCTCAATCTCGTGGTCGCCTTCAACTACGGGTCGCGCCAGGAAATCGCCCATGCCGCGCAGCGGCTGGCGCGCGAGGTAGCCGAGGGCAAGCGTGACCCGTCCTCGATCGATGCCGACACCATCAGCCGATACCTCGATGCGCCCGAAATCCCCGATCCCGACCTGATCATCCGCACCAGCGGCGAGCAGCGGCTTTCGAATTTCCTGATGTGGCAGGCCGCCTACAGCGAACTGGTGTTCGTGCCGATCCACTGGCCGGATTTCGACAAGGCGGCGCTGGAAGAAGCGATCGCCGAATATGCCAGACGGGAGCGCCGTTTCGGCGGTCTGGCCGCGAAAACCGGATCGTGACCGAGGGC
>JAZJYY010000031.1:0-2536 GCA_040390145.1 Pseudomonadota bacterium | reverse complement strand
TCACGAACATCACGTCGGGACGGCCGGCGTCGTATTCGTCGAACACCAGCGCGATATTGTGCTGCAGCGCCCAGGGCAGGATGCCGTCGCGGAATTCGGTGACCTGCTTGCCGTCGCGCACCACGATCGAATCCTTGCCGACCAGATCGATGCGGCTGATGTGGCTGTCGAGATTGACGCGCACGCACGGCCAGTTCAGCCGCGCCGCGACCTGCTCGATATGGGTCGACTTGCCGGTGCCGTGATAGCCCGTCACCATGACGCGGCGGTTCTTGGCGAAGCCGGCGAGAATGGCGAGCGTGGTGGCGCGGTCGAAACGATAATCCGTATCGACGTCCGGCACATGCGGATCGACCTCGGAATAGGCCGGCACTTCGAGGTCGCTGTCGATTCCGAATACCTGGCGGACCGACACCTTCATGTCGGGCATTCCTGCGGGCTCGGTCGGTTTTGTCATGGCGGCGGTCGTCATCAATCCTCCGAGGTCCCGGACGCTCCCGAAACCAGATTTGCTAATGGCTGCGGATGGGTGCTGTGAGAAACCTATCAGAGAGCAACGGCTGGCAGAAGCCCACCGCTCAATCAAAGTTCCATTGCGATATCATCAAGATAGGCGCTGGCCGCGGTTTTTGGAAGGCTGCCCTGCGAATCACGCCGAACTTTCCGGCTTGGAATGCCGGCGCGGGCCGGAAAACGGCGGCTTTCCCGCCTTCCCCTCGCTTATGCTAGGCCGCACCCAACCGATCCGCCGCGCGGCGCAGGTATTTGGCAGGTATTTAGCAGGTATTTCATGACTTCCTTCCTCGATCCCTGGATTGCATTCGTCGCCACGCATCCCTGGCTCGCCTATCTCACGCTGTTCCTCGCCGCCTTGCTGGAGGCGGTTCCCGTCGTGGGCGCGGTGATTCCGGGCTCCACCCTCATCCTGGCGTTGAGCGCGCTGATACCCGGCGGCGAATTGCGGCTCGGGCCGGTGCTGGCGGCCGCGATATCAGGGGCGATGCTCGGCGATGGAACGGCGTTCTGGATCGGCCATCGCGCCCAGCGCAGCATCCTGAGCGCCTGGCCGCTGTCGCATTATCCGCGTCTGGTCGCCCGGAGCGAGGCGTTCTTTCATCGCTGGGGCACGCTGGCGGTATTCTTCGCGCGCTTCGTGCCACCGATCCGCGCCTTCGTGCCGGTCACGGCCGGCGCGCTCGCCATGCCGCCGCTGCGCTTCTACGCCGTGAACATCCCGGCGATCCTGCTTTGGGCCGCCGCCCATGTGCTGCCGGGGGTGCTGGCGGTATCCGCGCTGCATCTGTATGCCGGCATTCCGCATCACACCGGGATCGGCAAGCATTACTGGATATTGACGGTGGTCGTCGGCGCGCTGGTCGTTTCGGTGGCCACCTGGATCATCCGCCGCAGACGCCGCCAGGCATCAACCTAAACGCCGCGCACCACCGTCTTGAGATAATTGTAGGCCTTGATGATTTCGATCAGGCGGTCCTCGGTGGAGCGGTCGCCGCCATTGGCGTCGGGATGGTGCTGCTTGACCAGCGCCTTGTATTTCGCCTTGACGGTTTCCAGCGTCGCATCGGCGCCGAGCCCCATCACCTGAAGCGCCTTGCGCTCGGCGTTGAAGATCTTCCGCGTCTCGACCTTGTTGGCCTCGCCGGCGGCGCCGCCGGGACCCGGCCGCCAGCGTCCGCGGCCGTTGAGTTCCGAGAACATGCTGAACGGGTCTGACGCAGCGTCGATTTCGGCCTCGGCGGCGGCCTTGCCCTTCTTGCCGCCATTGGCGCCCATCTTCCAGGTCGGACGATGGCCGGTCAGCGCATCCTTCTGGTAGCGCGCGACCGCGTCGGCAGGCATGCCCTGGAAGAAATTGTAACCCTGGTTGTATTCACGGACGTGGTTGAGACAGAAGTGCCAGTACTCTTTCGAGTTCTCGCGGCCCTTCGGCGCGCGGTGCGGGCCCTTGTTCTTGCACTCGGGCCATTCGCACATGGCGGATTCTTCGCGCGCGGCCGCCTGCTGCTTCGCGCTCAGCTTGTTGGGCTTGATGCGAATGCTGTCGAAGAATTTGGATGAATCAATCGGCATGGCTGACTATGACAACGCAATACGAAAAGCTTCAAGTCTTGACATTGGGAATATCTCGCTCTCTTGACGCGCCATTGACGAAACACGGCTGTGGACGTAATTCCCCGACATGAGGACCAAGGACCATATCACAAACAAGTTGCGTGAAGCTTTCGCGCCGGAAAGCCTCGACGTCACGGACGAATCACATCTGCATGAGGGCCACTCCGGCCACAGGCCGGGCGGCGAGACGCATTTCAGGCTTTATATTGTGTCGCCGGCGTTCGAAGGGAAGAGCCGGATCGAGCGCCACCGCATGATTAATGCGGTGCTGGCCGCGGAACTCGCCGATATCGTACATGCGCTGGCGATCAAGGCCCAGGCCCCGGGCGAAGCCGGGGGCGGCTGAACTTCTTCACCCTCCCCTGGAGGGGGAGGGTCGACGCGAATGCAATGAGCGGCGGGGTGG
>JAZJYY010000030.1:0-38316 GCA_040390145.1 Pseudomonadota bacterium | reverse complement strand
CACCCCGCCGCTCCTTTCAGTCGCGTCGACCCTCCCCCTCCAGGGGAGGGTAAGAGGCGGCCCCATCCGTCACCTTCTCCGTGCCAAAATCCTTCCGCAGCGTCGGCTTGTGAATTTTGCCGGTGGCGTTGCGCGGCAGTGCATCGACGAACTGGATCACGCGCGGGCGCTTGAAGCGCGCCAGATTGGCTTCGCAATGCACATGGATCTCCGCCTCGGTGATGCCATGCCCCGGCTTGACCGCGACGATCGCCATGCCGGTCTCGCCCCATTGCTCGCTGGGAATGCCGATCACCGCGGCTTCGGCGATGGCGGCGAGCTGGTGCAGCACGTTCTCGACCTCGGCCGGATAGACGTTCTCGCCGCCGGAAATGTACATGTCCTTCCAGCGGTCGACGATGTAATAAAATCCCTCGTCGTCGATCCGCGCGGCGTCGCCGGTATGCAGCCAGCCGTCGGTGAACGATGACGCATTGGCGTCCGGCCGGTTCCAGTAGCCCGGCGTGATGTTCGGCCCCTTCACCCATAATTCGCCGAGTTCGCCAACGCCGGCGTCCGCCCCGTCGGGCCGTACGATCCGCACTTCGGTATGCAGCACCGGCTTGCCGGACGAGCCGGCCTTGCGCGCGGCGTCCTCCTTGTCGAGCGTCAGCACCGCGGGGCTGGTTTCGGTCATGCCGTAACCCTGCTGCAGCGCGACGCCGCGTGCTTCCCACACCTTCAACAGCGGCACCGGCATCGGCGCGCCGCCGACACCGCCGATCACGAGGCGGCTGAAGTCCGCGCCGGCGAAGGAAGGATGCTGCGCCATGAACTGGTAGATCGAGGGCACGCCGAAGAACTGGTTGATGCCGCGCGCGGGATCGCTGATCAGCTGCAGCGCCAGTCCCGGATCGAACGCGCGCATGATCAGCACGGTGCCGCCGGCATGCAGCACCGGGTTGGTGTAGCAATTGAGACCGCCGGTGTGGAACAGCGGCAGCACGGTGAGCAGCACCGTCCTTGGCGAGATATAGGCGGGGCCACCGAGATTGACGCAATTCCAGAACGTCATGCCGTGGGTGATGATGGCGCCCTTGGGCTGTCCCGTGGTGCCCGAAGTGTACATGATCGTGGAGATGTCATCGAGCGTGACGGCCTCCGTCTGGTCGAGCGGCGTCGCGGCCACGATCGCGGTCTCGTAGGAACCGCCGGGTCCCAGCAGCAGGGCGGACGTCACGCCGCACAATTTGGCAACCGACAGCGCCACCTCAGCCAGCTCGGCATCGTGGATCATCAGCACGGGTGCCGCGTCGCCGACGATGTAGTGCAGCTCGGGCACGGTGAGCCGGGTGTTGAGCGGCAGGAACACCGCGCCGATCCGCCCGCAGGCGAACTGCACCTCCAGCGTATCCGTCGTATTCAGCGCCAGCACCGCGACCCGGTCGCCGCGCCTGACCTGGAGCCGGTCGCGCAGATGCGAGGCCAGCCGTGTAATCCGGCTGTCGAACTGCGCGTAAGTGAACGTGCGCCCGCTGGCGAGATCGACCACCGCCGGCTTGTCCGGCGTGCGGCGGCCGAAATGGGCGATCCAGTCGTAATGGCGAACCGGCAAGGCTTCCTCCAGAGATGTCGCGGTCTTGGGCCGCGTGATGAGTTGGCGAGCGTAGCCGAATATTGTCTTGCGTCGAGTGGCTGGGGTAGGGTTCCGGCCTATCAACGTCATTGCGAGCGCAGCGAAGCAATCCATTTCGCCGCGGTGCGCGGTTGATAGATGGATTGCTTCGTCGCAAGAGCTCCTCGCAATGACGATCCAGCCACTCGACGCAAGTTAGGTCTTCGGTTTCCGGACATCCTGCGCCGCAACAAGACTCACGGGAGCGAAGCGGATGGCGAGTCCATTCTACACCGCCGAACACGAAGCCTACCGCGCCGTAGTGCGCCGCTTTGTCGAGAAGGAAATCGAACCCTTCGCCCATGAATGGGACGAAGCGGGCGGGTTTCCGCGCGAACTCTATGAAAAGGCCGCCGCGATCGGGCTGCTCGGGCTCGGTTTCCCCGAGGAATATGGCGGGACCCAGGTCGACAATTTCATGTGGATCGTAGCGGTGCAGGAACTGGCGCGGGCCGGAGCCGGCGGGGTTTCTGCCAGCCTGAAGAGCAACTCGATCGGCGCGCCGCCGATTGCGCGGGCGGGCACGGCGGAATTCAAGGCGCGGGTGTTGCCGGAAATCCTTTCGGGCAAGAAGATTTCGGCGCTGGCGATCACCGAACCGAGCGGCGGCTCCGACGTTGCCAACCTGCGCACTTCGGCGCGGCGCGACGGCGACCATTATGTCGTCAACGGCGAGAAGACGTTTATCACCTCGGGCATGCGCGCGGACTACATCACCACGGCGGTACGCACCGGCGGGCCCGGTCCCGGCGGCGTCAGCCTGCTGGTGATCGAGGGCGATACGCCGGGCCTGTCGCGAAATTCGCTCAAGAAGATGGGTTGGTGGGCTTCCGACACCGCGACGCTGCATTTCGACGATTGCCGCGTTCCATCAGGCAATCTGCTCGGCGAGGAGGGGGCGGGCTTCAAGATCATCATGCACAATTTCAACAGCGAGCGGCTGACCATGGCGGCCGGTTGCACCGCGGCGGCGCGGGTCTGCCTCGACGAGGCCACGGCCTATGCCAAGCAGCGCCACACCTTTGGAAAACCGCTGGCGCAGCATCAGGTGATCCGGCACAAGCTGGTCGATATGGCGCAGAAGGTGGCGGCGTCCCAGGCGATGCTGGAAATGCTGGCGTGGCGGCTCGACCATGGCGAAAGCCCGGTCGCCGAGATCTGCATGCTGAAGAACCAGGCCACGCAGACGATGGCGTTCTGCGCCTCCGAAGCGGTGCAGATCTTCGGCGGCGCCGGCTTCATGCGCGGCATCAAGGTCGAGCGCATCTACCGCGAGGTCAAGGTCAACGCTATCGGCGGCGGCAGCGAGGAAATCATGAAGGACCTGGCGAGCCGGCAGATGGGATTGTGATTCTTCTCCCCTCCTCCCACGCGCCCTTGCGCGTGGCGGGGAGGGGAGAAGATTGCACCGTCATTCCGGGGCGCGCATCAGCGCGAACCCGGAATCTGGAGATGGGACGATAGATCGAGATTCCGGGTTCGACGCTTCGCGTCGCCCCGGAATGACAAAGGAAACAACTGAATGCTCTTCACCGCCGACCACGACGACGCCCGCAACACGCTGCAGAAATTCATCGCCACTGAAATCAATCCCTTCGTCGATGAATGGGAGAAGGCCGAGCAGTTTCCCTCCCATGAGCTGTTCAAGAAGCTCGGCAGCCTCGGCTTTCTCGGCCTCAACAAGCCTGTCGAGTTCGGCGGCCAGGGGCTGGATTACAGCTATGCGCTGATGATGGCGGAGGAGCTTGGCGCGATCCATTGCGGCGGTGTGCCGATGGCGATCGGGGTGCAGACCGATATGGCGACGCCGGCGCTGGCGCGGTTCGGCTCGGATGAGGTGCGGCGGGAGTTTCTGGCGCCGGCGATATCAGGCGACGCGGTCGCCTGCATCGGTGTGTCCGAGCCCGGCGCGGGTTCTGACGTCGCCTCGATCAAGACTTCCGCGCGGTCCGACGGCGACGACTACGTCATCAGCGGCGGCAAGATGTGGATCACCAATGGCGTCAAGGCCGACTGGATTTGCCTGCTGGCCAATACCGGCGACGGCCCGAAGCACCGCAACAAGTCGCTGATCTGCGTGCCCATGAAGAGCAAGGGCGTCGAAGTGGCGCGAAAACTCGACAAGATGGGGATGCGCTCGTCCGACACCGCGCAGATCTTCTTCGACGAGGTACGGGTGCCGAAGCGCAACCGCATCGGCGAGGAGGGCATGGGCTTTACCTACCAGATGGTCCAGTTCCAGGAGGAGCGGCTGTGGGGCGCGGCCGCCTGCCTCAAGGCGCATGAAACCATCATCGCCGAGACCATCGACTACACCCGCAATCGCAAGGCATTCGGCCAGAGCATTCTCGACAACCAGGTCGTCCACTTCAAGCTGGCGGAACTGCAGACCGAGGTCGAGCTGTTGCGCGCGCTGATCTACCGCGCCGGCGAGGCGCTGGTCGCCGGCGAGGACGTCACGAAGCTCGCGACCATGGCGAAACTGAAGGCCGGCCGATTGGGGCGTGAACTCACCGACGCCTGCCTGCAGTTCTGGGGCGGCATGGGTTTCATGAACGAGACCCATGTCAGCCGCGCCTATCGCGACTCCAGGCTGACCTCGATCGGCGGCGGCGCCGACGAAGTGATGCTGTCGGTGCTGTGCAAGATGATGGGCACGCTGCCGGGCGCCAGTCGAAAGTAATAGATGGTCCTCATCCTGAGGAGCCCGGCGAAGCGCAGCGAAGACGGGCGTCTCGAAGGATGGCCTCAGGCGAGGTGCCAGATGGTTCGAGACGCACACCGGCAGCGCTGGGGCGCCGCCGCTGTGCTCCTCACCATGAGGGAGTAATATGTGCTGCTCCGCAAGCCAAAAGCCATGAAAGTGTGTTGATCATGTTCTACGAGCAAAGCCAGAAGGTCACCGAACTCACACATCGCGTGCAGTCGTTCATGGACCGTCACGTCTATCCGAACGAAGAGCGCTTCTACAAGGAAGCCGAGGAACTCGGGCCGTGGAAAGTCTATCCCGTCGTCGAGGAACTGAAGCCGAAGGCGAAGGAAGCCGGTCTCTGGAATCTGTTCCTGCCGGAGAGCGAGCACGGCGCGGGGCTGACCAACCTCGAGTACGCGCCGTTGTGCGAGGTGATGGGGCGGTCGCATCTGGCGCCCGAGCTGTTCAACTGCTCGGCGCCTGACACCGGCAACATGGAAGTGCTGGCGCGGTACGGCACGCGAGAGCACCAGGAGAAGTGGCTGAAGCCGTTGCTGGCGGGCGAAATCCGTTCCTGCTTCGCGATGACCGAACCGGCGGTAGCCTCCAGCGATGCCACCAATATCGAGAGTTCGATTCGGCGCGACGGCGACGACTACGTCATCAACGGCCGCAAATGGTACACCACCAATGCCACCGACCCGCGCTGCAGGATCTGCATCTTCATGGGCAAGACCGACCCTGATAATCCCGACCGGCACCGCCAGCAATCGATGATCCTGGTGCCGATGAACACGCCGGGCGTCAAGGTGTTGCGGCCGATCCCGGTGTTCGGGTTCTATGGCGTGCCCGACCGCGCCTCCGAAGTGGTGTTCGACAATGTCCGCGTGCCCGCGACCAACATGCTGCTCGGCGAGGGCCGTGGGTTCGAGATCGCGCAGGGCCGGCTCGGCCCCGGCCGCATCCATCACTGTATGCGGCTGATCGGTCTCGCCGAACGCACGCTGGAAAAGTTGTGCGTGCGGACCCGAAGCCGCGTCGCTTTCGGCAAGCCGGTGTCGGAACAGACGGTGACGCAGGAGCGCATCGCCGAATCCCGCATCATGATCGAGCAGTCGCGGCTGTTGACGCTGCATGCCGCGCACGGGATGGACACCGTCGGCAACCGCGAGGCCAGGGCCGAAATCGCCATGATCAAGGTCGCGGTGCCGAACATGGCATGCCAGGTGATCGACTGGGCGATCCAGGCCCATGGCGGCGGCGGCACCAGCAACGATTTTGGCCTCGCCGCGGCCTATGCCACGGCGCGGCTTCTGCGGCTCGCGGATGGCCCCGACGAGGTGCATCGCAACCAGATCGCGCGGCTGGAGTTGCGGAAGCACAGCAACAAGTGAGGTGAGAAGAGTGAGGGACGAAGAGCCCACGTCGGCCGCCCCCCACAACTGTCGTCGCCCGGCACTTGACCGGGCGATCCAGTACGCCGCGGCATCTCGGTTGAACACGGCCGCCTCTGGAATACTGGGTCGCCCGGTCGGAGCCGGGCGATGACACCGGATATGATGAAGCGATGGTGGCTCCTTCGTCATTGGGAGGAGCGATAACGACCAAGCCATACTATATCTTGTGACAGGACAGCCGCCGTCAATCTAGCCATTCTTTGCATGGGGTTGTTTTCGATATTTTGGTTGTAGGGCATCAACCGTCATCGCCCCGTTGCCCCGTATCGCTTCAACAGCCCCCGCCCGAGTTGGGCCAGATGCACCTGGTCCGGGCCGTCGCCGAGCCGCATGAAGCGCGCATACATGTAGGCCTCTGCCAGAAACGTATCCTGCGAGACGCCGGCGGCGCCGTGGATCTGGATGGCGCGGTCGATGACGCGGGCGGCCATGCCGGGCACCACGACCTTGGCCGCGGCGATCATGTCGCGCGCGGACTTGTTGCCCTCGCGGTCCATCTTCTCGGCGGCGCGCAGCGTCAACAGCCGCGCCTGCTCGATCTCGCACCAGGAGTTGGCGATGTCCTCGCGCACCGAGCCCTGCTCGCCGAGCGCCTTGCCGAACGCGATGCGGGATTGTGCGCGGACGCACATCAGTTCGAGCGCGCGCTGCGCGCAGCCGATCAGCCGCATGCAGTGATGGATGCGGCCGGGGCCGAGGCGGCCCTGCGCGATTTCAAAACCGCGGCCTTCGCCGAGCAGGATGTTTTCCACGGGCACACGGACATTGTCGTAGACGATCTCGGGATGGCCCACCGGCGCGCCGTCATAGCCGAACACGCGCATGTCTCTGATGATGCGAACGCCCGGCGTCTCCCGCGGCACCAGCACCATCGATTGCTGCAGGTGCTTGTTCGGATTGTCGGGGTCGGTCTTGCCCATCACGATCAGGATCCTGCAATCCTCGCTCATCGCGCCCGAGGTGAACCATTTGCGGCCGTTGATGACGTATTCTCCGCCGTCGCGGCGGATGCGGCACTGGATGTTGGTGGCGTCGCTGGAGGCCACCTCTGGCTCGGTCATCGAGAAGGCCGAGCGGATCTCGCCCGCCAGCAGCGGCGCGAGCCAGCGCTTCTTTTGCTCCGCGGTGCCGTACAGCGTCAGCACTTCCATGTTGCCGGTATCGGGCGCCGAACAATTGAAGATTTCGGAGGCCCACGATACCCGCCCCATGATCTCGGCCAGCGGCGCGTAGTCGAGATTGCTGATCCCGGCGCCATGGTCGCCGGGCAGAAACAGATTCCACAGCCCCTCGGCACGGGCGCGGCGCTTCAACTCCTCCAGGATCGGCGGCCGGTGATGGCGATGGCCGTTCTCGACCTGCTCCTGATAGAGGCCTTCGACGGGATAGACGTGGCGATCCATGAAGGCCGACAGTTTGCCCTGCAGTTCGATCGCTCGCGCGCTGTGCTCAAAATCCATCGGTGCTTTCCCTTCTTTCCCTCTCCCCTTGTGGGAGCCGAGACGAGCGAAGCTCGCTCTTGGGTGGACGCGATGCGCAGCATCGCGGACGGGTGAGGGGTTGCTTCAACTGGCACGGTGCTTGTGGATAGAGACCCCTCATCCGGCGCTTCGCGCCACCTTCTCCCACAAGGGGAGAAGGAAGCAAGATGCGCCGTCTTGTGTCGACTGGCTGATCAGCGCGTAAACGCAAGATGCCGATGCTGATATCTTCGAGACTGCATGCAATCACGGCGCGACGTCGCAAGCCGTTGGGGTTCAACGTAACCTGGGAGGAAAGCATGACATCGCTCAACCGCCGTTCCCTGCTGGCCGGCTCCGCCGCGGCCGGTGTCGTGGCGATGGCCGGTCCCGCCCGCGCCGCAGATACTCCCGGCGTCACCGCCACCGAACTCAGGATCGGATGCACGACGTCCCTGAGCGGCCCGGTCTCGGCGCTGGGCACCATCGCGCGATGCTCGGATGCGTATTTCAAGATGGTCAACGACCAGGGTGGAATCGCCGGCCGCAAGATCAACTTTATCTTCTACGACGACGCCTTCAATCCGGCCAAGACCGTCGAGCAAACCCGCAAGTTGATCGAAAGCGACAATGTCGCCTTCCTGTTCTCGATGCTGGGGACGTCACCGAATTCGGCCGTGGTCAAATACATCAATGCCAACAAGGTGCCGCACCTGTTCTTGTCGGTGAACGGCGACAAATGGGGCGACTACGCGACCTATCCCTGGACCATGGGCTTTGCCCCGAGTTCGCGAACCGAAGCCCAGATTTTTGCCAAATATGCGCTGAGCCAGAAGGCGGGCGCGAAATTCGCGCTGCTGTATCAGAACGACGACCTCGGCAAGGATTTTGTCGCCGGCCTGAAGGACGTGCTGGGCGCGCAATACGATTCCCGGGTCAAGGCGGTGTCCTACGAAGTCACCGATCCCACCGTGGATTCGCAGATCGTGACCCTGCGCGCCAGCGGCGCCGACGTGCTGATCTCCGGCGTCACCGCAAGGTTCGCAGCGCAGGCGATCCGAAAAGTCTTCGAGCTCGACTGGAAGCCGATGCATTTCGTCACCAGCGGCGCGTCGTCGGTATCCTCCACCATTATGCCGGTCGGGCCGGAGCGCGCCGTCGGCCTGATCACCTCGACCTACATCAAGGACCCCTCGGACCCGGCCTGGGCCGACGACGCCGGAATGAAGGATTATTTCGCCTTCATGGCGAAATATTATGGCGACGGCAATCCCAAGGAAGCCCTCAACGCCTATGGCTACACCGTCACCTCGGTGCTGAAGAAACTGCTGGAGCAGTGCAACGGCAATTTCTCCCGCGACAGCATCATGGCGCAGGCCAACAACCTGAAAAACCTCGAGGTGCCGACGCTGTTGCCGGGTGTGCGCGTCAATACCAGCCCGACCAACCACCACCCGCTGCGACAGATGCAGCTGCAGCGCTGGGACGGCAAGGGCTATGTCCGGTTCGGCAGCATCATCGAGGGCGCGAATCTCTGAGCGTGTGATCGTAGCCCGGATGGAGACAGCGGTCGGCGCATAGCGCCGCCCGCTGGCGCAATCCGGGGCAGTCCCTCGGCGGCGCGCGGCTTCCCCGGATTACGCCCACCAGTCGACGCGTTCCGCGTCATCTGGTGCGCTCCATCCGGGCTACGGATTTGGATTGCGTCATCGCGAAGGATGAGCGTTACTCCTCACTATGAGGGATGTGAGAGGATGCAAGATGATCACGCTCTATCATTGCCACGCCGCGCGCTCGTTCCGGCCGGTGTGGATGCTGGAAGAGATGGGGCTGCCGTATGAGCTGAAGATGCTGCCGTTCCCGCCGCGGGTGTTCGCCAAGGAATATCTCGCGATCAATCCGCTCGGCACCATTCCGTTCATGATCGACGGCGATACCAAAATGACGGAATCGTCCGGCATCTGTCACTATCTCGGCACCCGGCACGGCCCGACGCCGCTGGTGGTCGGGGTCGAGGAGCCCGCCTATGGCGCGTTCCTGAACTGGATGTACTTTAGCGACGCGACGCTGACCTTTCCGCAGACACTGGTGCTCCGCTACACCCAGCTCGAGCCCGAGGAACGGCGCAATCCGCAGGTCGCGGGCGATTACGCCAAATGGTTCCTGGGCCGGCTGCGCGCGGTCGAGGCCGCCACCGCCAACGCGGAGACGCTGGTCGCCGGCCGTTTTACGGCGGCCGATATCGTGATCGGCTATGCGCTGCGGCTGGCCGAAAACATCGGGCTTTCAAAGGATTTCGGTCCCAACGTATCGGCCTATTGGCAACGCCTGCAGGCGCGCGACGGCTACCAGAGGGCGGTCGCCGCCGAGACCCTCGCCGGCGAGCAACAGAAGGTCGCGCGGCGGACCTGAGCGCTTGCCGCTGCCCCGAATACCGGCCAAATCCCGAGCATTTCCCGAACTTTATCGCGGTGACTTCCGTCGCGATTTCTGTATTCTGCCGCCAGCTCCGCCAGAGAGCCCGCACAGACGGCAAGAAGCAGACCTGCTCCCGGGAGGGACGGAAATGAATGAGAGCACGCGCCGGGAATCCGGCCATCTGATGCTGATTACGCCGGAGCGGGTGTTTTACGCCGGCCTGCTCGGCCGTCCGCGCCAGCGCTGCCCGGGTGCTTTTCATGTCTATGTCTCGATCGAGGGCGGTCTTTGGCTGACCACCGCGAATGGTGGCGAAAGCTACGGCGAGCTGGCCGTGGTGGCGCCCGATGTGCGCCATACCATCGCCAGCGACCATCGCTCGGCGATCTGCCTCGTCATCGAGCCGGAAAGCGTCCGCGCCGGCGCCTTCGAGCAATTGGCGGCGCGGCTTTCCGGACCCGATGCGCCGGTCTTTGCACAGCGCATCCGCGCCGCCTATCGCGCGCTGCAGCTGCGGCAGCATGGCGACGACATCAGCAACACCGCGTTCGACACCATGTGCTTCGGCGAAGCGCTGCCTCAACGTTCACTTGATCCGCGGGTCACAAAGTCGATTGCGCAGATCGGCCGGTTCTGCGGCGAGCCGGTGACGGCGGCCAGCTGTGCGGCGGAGGCGGGGCTTTCCTCGTCGCGCTTCCTGCACCTGTTCAAGCAGGAAACCGGCATCTCGTTCCGAGCGTTCCGGGCCTGGAAACGCGCGCGGCATCTGTTGCACTTCGCCAATCAGGATCTCAATCTCGCGCATCTGGCGCAGGATATCGGCTATCCCGACTCCACCCATTTCAGCCACTCGATCCGCCGGTTTTACGGATTGAAACCGCGTGCGATTTTCTCAGGGTCCAGGGATCTCGCGATCTACCGCAGCGATTCCGCCATGCCCCCGGCCGGCTTGCGTCAGGGACGGGCCTGACGAAACCGGCGATAGCGCGTTGACGCAAGAAGCCGGACATCACGGGCCGCATGATCCGCCGCGAACATTGCGCGCGTGCGTCGCGGGCTGAACGATCAAAGGCTAAATCATGAGCGACAAGGCCGTCATCACCTGCGCGCTGAACGGCGTGCTGACCGACCCGAAGCAGCATCACGTCCCGGTCACCCCGGAACAGATGGCGCGCGAAGCCAAAGCCGCGTTCGACGCCGGCGCCAGCGTGATGCATATCCATCTGCGCCAGCAGGCGCCGGGCAAGGGACATCTGCCGTCCTGGGAAGTCGCCGTCAGCAAGGAGATCCAGCAGGCGATCCGCGAGGCCTGCCCGGGCGTCATCATCAACCACACCACGGGAACCTCCGGGCCGAACTATCAAGGCGCGCTCGATTGCGTGCGCGAGACCAGGCCGGAAATGGCGGCCTGCAATGCCGGCTCGCTGAACTACCTGAAAGTGAAGGCCGACAACACCTGGGCCTGGCCGCCGATGATGTTCGATAACGCGGTCGAGAAGGTGCAGGACTATCTCGACGTCATGAAGGTTGCGAACACGATCCCCGAATTCGAATGTTTCGATGTCGGCATCGTGCGCTGCGTCGGGATGTATCGGCAGACCGGGATGTACTCAGGGCCGCTGGAATACAATTTCGTGATGGGCGTCGCTTCGGGCATGCCGGCCGATCCGGAACTGCTGCCGATCCTGCTTAAGCTGAAATTGCCGGAAGCCAACTGGCAGGTCACCGCGATCGGCCGCGCCGAAATCTGGCCGCTGCACCAGCGCTGCGCCGATCTCGGCGGTCATTTGCGCACCGGGCTGGAAGATACCTTCTATCTCGGCGACGGCACCAAGGTGACGTCCAACGGACAATTGATCGAAGGCATCGCGACCTGCGCGCGCAACGCCGGCCGCGCGATCGCGAGCCCGGCGGAAGCAAGGCAGATTTTCGGGATCGCGCACTGACGTCATTCCGGGGCACGCGAAGCGTGAACCCGGAATCTCGAGATTCCGGGTTCGACACTTCGTGTCGCCCCGGAATGACGACACGGGGAGTAATCAAATGACTAATCTAACCGCCACCGGCGGCGTGCCCGGCCCCGGCCGTATCGGCCGGGTGGCGATCGGCGATCTCCTGAAGAAGGCGGCGGCGCGGTTTCCGGAGCGGATCGCGGTCACCGACGGCGCGCGGCGCGTGACGTTCACCGAGCTCGAGCGCGACGCCAACCGTTTTGCCAATTATCTGGTCGCGCGGGGCCTGAAGCCCGGCGAGAAGATTTCGACCATCTGCAACAACTCGATCGAGTTCGTCAAAGCGCTGTTCGGCATTCATCGCGCCGGCCTGGTCTGGGTGCCCATCAACACCATGCTCGGGCCATCCGACATGGACTACATCCTCGACCATGCCGAGGTGCGCTTTGCCTTGATCGACGACAATCTGCATGCCCAGCCGGACCGCCGCGCCGCGCTGCAAAAGCGCGGCATCGACCTGATCGCGGTCGATCTGACCGGCAAAGCGGCCGCAGCCGGCCTTGAAGAGTTCAACAATCTGATCAAAGGCCAGTCCGAGATCGAGCCTGATATCGACTTCGACGACCGCGACCTCGCAATGATCATCTATACCTCGGGCACCACCTCGCGCCCGAAAGGCGCGATGCACTGCCATCTCGCTGTCGTGATGGCGGTGATGAGCAATTGCATCGAGATGCATCTCGACCGCAATGACGGCATCACCGGCCAGTTCCCGTTGTTCCACTGCGCGGGCCATGTGTTGCTGCTGAGCTATCTCTCGGTCGGCGGCCGCATGGCGCTGATGCGCGGCTTCGACCCCGTCGTCTGCATGGAAGCGATCGTGCGCGACAAGCTTACCGTGTTCGTCGGCCTGTCCCTGATGTACCAAGCGATTCTCGATCACCCGCGCCGAAAAGAGTACGATCTGTCCGGCCTCAAGGCCTGTATCTACACGATGGCGCCGATGAGCCGCCCGCTGCTGGAACGGGCGATATCCGACATGTGCCCGAACTTCGTGCTGTCGAGCGGCCAGACCGAAATGTATCCGGCTACCACGATGTCGCAGCCGGACCGGCAGCTCGAGCGTTTCGGCAATTACTGGGGCGAGTCGCTTTTTGTCAATGAGACCGCAATCATGGACGATGACGGCAATCTGTTGCCGCGCGGCCAGGCCGGGGAGCTGGTGCATCGCGGCCCCAACGTCATGATGGGCTATTACAAGGATCCGAAGGCGACCGAAGAGGCGCGCAAATTCGGCTGGCACCATACCGGCGATCTCGCCTTGATCGACGATCACGGCGAGGTGCTGTTCCTCGACCGCAAGAAGGACATGATCAAGTCAGGCGGTGAGAATGTCGCTTCCGTCAAGATCGAGGAGACGCTGCTGGCGCATCCCGCCGTGCAGAACGCCGCGGTGGTCGGCCTGCCGCATCCGCAATGGGGCGAGGCGGTGTCGGCCTTCGTCAAATTGAAGCCGGGCGCGGTCGCGGATGAGGCCGAAATATCGGAGCATTGCCGAAAACATCTCGGCGGCTTCCAGGTGCCGAAATTCGTCAGGATCGTCGACGAAATGCCGATGACCGCGACCGGCAAGCTGCGCAAGGTCGAACTGCGGCAGGCGTACAGCGAGCATTTTGCGAAGGAGAGCGCGTGAACAATTTGAATTGTCATTCCGGGGCGCGAGCGCAGCGAGCGAACCCGGAATCTCGAGATTCCGGGTCTGGTCCTCCGGACCATCCCGGAATGACGAGCGGGAGAGTATATGGCCATCATTGAATCGACCATTGCCCCCAACAGCGCGGCCTTCCAGGTCAACCGCGACGGCATGCTGGCGCTGATCGCGCGGATGCGCGGCCTGGAAGAGCGGGCGCGCGCGGCCTCGGCCGGCGCCAAGGACCGGTTTCACAAGCGCGGGCAGCTGTTGCCGCGCGAGCGGGTGGCGCTGGTGCTTGATCCCGGCACGCCGTTCATCGAGCTGTCGACGCTGGCCGGCTACATGTTCGACGTGCCCGACGCCGACAGGAGCGTGCCCGGCGGCGGACTGATCGCCGGTATCGGCTTTGTCGCCGGCATCCGCTGCATGGTGTCGGCCAATGATTCCGGCATCGACGCCGGCGCGCTGCAGCCTTACGGCCTCGACAAGACGCTGCGTGTGCAGGAAATGGCGCTGGAGAACAAGCTGCCTTACGTGCAGCTGGTCGAAAGCGCAGGCGCCAATCTGCTGCGTTACCGCGTCGAAGATTTTATTCGTGGCGGCAACATTTTTCGAAATCTGGCTCGCTTGTCCGCTGCCGGCCTGCCGGTGGTGACGGTGACGCACGGCTCATCCACCGCCGGTGGCGCCTACCAGACCGGACTGTCGGACTACATCGTGATGGTGCGCGGCCGCACCCGTGCCTTCCTCGCCGGGCCGCCGCTGCTGAAGGCCGCGACCGGGGAAATCGCCACCGAAGAAGAACTCGGCGGCGCCGAGATGCACACCAGCATTTCCGGCCTTGGCGACTATCTCGCCGAAGACGACCGCGACGCGCTGCGGATCGCGCGCGACATCATGGGCAATCTCGAATGGGACCGGCCGGAGGCGGACAAGGCTTCGCACCGTCCGCCGCGGCATGATCCCGAGGAATTGCTCGGCATCATGCCGATGGACCACAAGCGGCCGGTCGACATGCGCCAGGCCATCGCGCGCTTCATCGACGATTCCGATTTCACCGAATTCGGCGCCAATTACGGCCCCGCCACCGTGTGCGGTCACGCCCGCATCGAGGGCCATGCGATCGGTATCATCACCAATAACGGCCCGCTCGACGTTCCCGGCGCCAACAAGGCGACTCACTTCATCCAGGCCTGCTGCCAGTCGCGCACGCCGCTGCTCTATCTCAACAACACCACGGGCTACATGGTAGGCCGGGCCTATGAAGAGGCCGGCATGATCAAGCACGGCTCGAAGATGATCCAGGCCGTCACCAGCGCCACCGTACCGCAGATCACGATCTATTGCGGCGCCTCGTTCGGCGCCGGCAATTACGGCATGTGCGGCCGCGGCTTTCATCCGCGCTTCTGCTTCTCCTGGCCCAACGCCAGAACCGCCGTGATGGGCGGCGAACAGGCCGCCGAAACCATGGCGATCGTCACCGAGGCCGCCGCGCTGCGGCGCGGCAAGCCGATCGAGAAGGAAAAGATCGATGCGATGAAGGCGCAGATCACGGGCGTGTTCGATGGCCAGATGGACGTGTTTTCGACCAGCGCGCGCGTGCTCGACGACGGCGTGATCGACCCGCGCGATACCCGCAGCGTGCTGGCGGAGGTGCTGGCGATCTGTCGCGAGGCTGAGGCGCGAACACCGCAGCGGATGCAGTTTTCGGTCGCGCGGCCATGAAGGTGCAGATGAAGGCGACGCCGTTCTCTAAGATACTGATCGCCAATCGCGGCGAGATCGCGTTGCGAATCATGCGCACCGCGCGCCGCCTCGGCTATGGCGTGGTGGCAGTCTATTCCGACGCCGACCGCGACGCCTTGCATGTGCGCGAGGCGGACGAAGCCATCCGGATCGGGGAGGCGCTGCCGTCGGAGTCCTATCTCAAGATCGATGCCATCATCGCAGCCGCCAAGGCCAGCGGCGCCGACGCGGTGCATCCCGGCTACGGCTTTCTCGCCGAGAACGAGGATTTTGCGCAGGCATGCCGCGACGCGGGCCTGGTGTTCATCGGGCCGTCGCCCGAATCGATCAAGGCGATGGGCAACAAGGCTGGCGCCAAGGAGATCATGCTGGCGGCGGGCGTGCCCTGCGTGCCCGGCTATCAGGGCGCCGACCAGAGCGATGCGGTCATGCAGGCCGAGGCCGGCAGGATCGGCTTTCCCGTCATGATCAAGGCGGTCGCGGGCGGCGGCGGGCGCGGCATGCGGCTGGTCGGGGACGCGGCGGCGTTTCCGGATGCGCTGCGCAGCGCGCGATCCGAGGCGCAGGGCGCGTTCGGCGATCCCAATGTGATCCTGGAACGCGCCATCGCCGATCCCCGCCACATCGAAATCCAGGTGTTCGGCGATCGCCATGGCAACGCCATCCATCTCGGCGAGCGCGACTGCTCGGTGCAGCGCCGGCACCAGAAGCTGATCGAGGAAGCGCCGTCACCGGCGGTGTCGCCGGAGTTGCGGGCGCGGATAGGCGCCGTCGCGGTCGCCGCGGTCAGGTCGATCGGCTATGAAGGCGCCGGCACGCTCGAGTTCCTGCTGGATGCCAGCGGCGAATTCTATTTCATGGAGATGAATACACGGCTGCAGGTCGAGCATCCCGTCACGGAGGCGATCACCGGGCTTGATCTGGTCGAATTGCAGCTGCGGGTCGCAAGCGGCGAGCCGCTCGGGCTGAAGCAGGAAGACATCAAGTTTTCCGGGCATGCGATCGAAGTGCGGCTGTGCTCGGAAGATGCCGCCCACGACTTCATGCCGCAATCCGGCCGGATGGCGCTGTGGCAGATGCCGGGCGAGATCCGCGTCGAGCACGCGCTGCAATCCGGTTCCGAGATTCCGCCGTTCTACGATTCGATGATCGCCAAGCTGATCAGCCATGGCGAAAGCCGCGACGCGGCGCGGCGGCAGCTGATTCATGGCCTCGAACAGACCGCGGCATTCGGCGTCACCACCAACCAGGCGTTCCTCGCCGCCTGCCTGGCGCATCCGACTTTTGCAGCGGGTGAAGCAACGACGGCATTCATCGGCACGCATCGCGACGCGCTGCTGGCGCCGCGCGCGGATGCCGCTTCGGAGGCGGCACTGGCGGCGGTGCTGCTTTACGTCACCGATCCCTTTGCACCGCTTTGGCGGCGTGGCCGTACGCTGGCGTCGACCTTTCCGGTGTCGGCCCGTATCGAACTCGATCACGGCATCCATGAGCTCGAAGTCGGCCGCGAACGCGATGGCGGCTATCTCGCCACCCTTGAAGGCACGGCGTACCGGATCGAGATCCACGCGCTCGATAGCGACAGCCTTCGTTTCAGCAGCAATGGCCTGATGGAGTCCGCAAAATTCCTGCGCGACGGCGACCGGCTGTTTATCCTGCACCGGGGTGTTACGTCAGCGGTCCGCGATCTGACCCTGGCAGCCCCTGTTTCCGCCGCGGCGGCCGGCGGCGACGGAAAAGTCCGCGCCGCGATGAACGGCCGTGTCGTCGCGGTGCTGGTCAAGCCGGGCGAGAAGGTCGCGGCGGGTCAGCCCGTGATGACGCTGGAAGCGATGAAGATGGAGCATGTGCACACCGCGGGCATCGCGGGCACGATAGCGGCGATCGATGTCGCCGAGGGCGAGCAGGTCACGACGGGGAAGATCGTGGTGGAGATCGAGGCGGGATAAGACTGCATCGATATCGTCGGGTGGGCAAAGGCGCTTCTTCGCGCCGTGCCCACCATCTTCGTCGCGCGCAAGATGGTGGGCACGCCGTCGGCCCGCGCATTCGCGCGATCCGTCGGCTTTGCCCACCCTACGGAATAGTGCTCTCCCGCCCCGTCCCCTCATTGAGCCAGCACGCCACCTGATGCTTTTCGCCGGCTTGCTTCAGCACCGGCGTGTCCACCTTGCAGCGGTCCATCACATAGCGGCAGCGGGTGTGAAAGGCGCAGCCCGACGGCGGGTTGATCGGGCTTGGCACGTCGCCGTCGATCATCGGCTTCAACGACTTCTTTTTCGGATCCGCCACCGGCACCGAGGCCAGCAAGGCCTGCGTATAGGGATGCCTCGGGTTGGCGAACAGGTCGGCCTTTTCCGCGATCTCGACGATGCGGCCGAGATACATCACGGCGACGCGGTGGCTGATATGGGCGACGACGGCGAGGTCGTGGGCGATGAACAGATAGGAAAAGCCGTGCCGGCGCTGCAGGTCGATCAACAGGTTGATCACCTGGGCCTGGATCGAGACGTCGAGCGCCGATACCGGCTCGTCGCACACGATCAGGTCCGGCCCCAGCGACAGCGCACGCGCAATGCAGATGCGCTGGCGCTGGCCGCCGGAGAACTGGTGCGGATAGTTCTGCATCTGGTCGGCGCGCAAGCCGACTTGATCGAACAACTCCGCGACCCGCTCGCGCTTTTTCTCGCCCTTGGCCAGGCCGTGGACGCTGAGCGGCTCGCCGACGATGTCGCCCGCCGTCATGCGCGGATTGAGCGAGGCGAACGGATCCTGGAAGATGATCTGCATCGAGCGCCGGTGCTCGCGCAGATCGGCCTTGCCGAGATGGGTGATATCGAGGCCGTTGAGCTGGATGCTGCCGCTGGTCGGCTCGACCAGCCGCAGGATGGCGCGCGCCACCGTCGATTTGCCGCAGCCGGATTCGCCGACCATGCCCAGCGTCTCGCCGACACCGACCTTGAAGCTGACGCCATCGACGGCGTGCACGGTGCCGACCTGGCGGCGCAGCACGCCGCCCCGCACCGCATAATGTTTGACGAGGTCGGTGACCTCGAGCAGCGGGGTTGCCTCGGTCATGGCGCCACCGCCGTTTCCCCGGCGCGCCAGCACGCCGCAAGGTGATCGCCGCCCCAGTCCTGTAACGGCGGATATTCGGCACGGCAGCGATCGATCGCCAGCGCGCAGCGCGGCGCGAAGGCGCAGCCCGGCGGCAGGTTGCTCAATGACGGCACCATGCCGGGAATTTCGACCAGCCGCGCATCGGAGTTGGAGCCGAACGTCGCCACCGCCGGCATGGATGCCATCAGGCCGCGGGTGTAGGGATGCCGGGGATTTTCGAACAGCGCCTCGACGCCGGCTTCCTCGACCTTCTTGCCGGCATACATCACGATGACGCGCTGCGCGGTCTGCGCGACCACGCCGAGATCGTGCGTGATCAGGATCAGCCCGGTGCCGAGCTCCTTCTGCAGCTCGACGATCAGTGCCAGGATCTGGGCCTGGATGGTGACGTCGAGCGCCGTGGTCGGCTCGTCCGCGATCAGCAGTGCCGGCCGGCAAGCCAGCGCCATCGCGATCATGGCGCGCTGGCGCATGCCGCCGGAAAGCTGATGCGGATATTCCCGCGCCCGCTGTTCCGGCTCGGGGATCCGGACCAGCCGCAGCATCTCGACGGCCTTGGTCCATGCTTCCTTTGAAGTCAGCTTGCGATGCAGGCGAACCGCCTCGGTGATCTGGTCGCCGATCCGCATCACCGGGTTGAGCGAGGTCATCGGCTCCTGAAAGATCATCGAGATACGATTTCCCCGGACCGCGCGCATCTCGGCCTCGTCGAGGCCGAGCAGGTCGGTGCCTTCCAGCGTCACGGAGCCGCCAACAATGCGGCCCGGCGGATCCGGCACCAGCCGCATGATCGACAGCGCCGTCACACTCTTGCCGCAACCGGACTCGCCGACGATCGCCAGCGTCTCGCCGCGGCGAACGCTGAACGAGACGTCGTCGACGGCTCTGAACAGGCCGGAATTGGTGAAGAACACCGTCTGCAGGTTCTTCACGTCGAGAACCATGTCGTCCGCCAAAACCTCGTTCATCAGCCGCGCTGCCTTGGATCGAGGATGTCGCGCAGCGCGTCGCCGAACAGATTGGTGCCGAATACCGCGAGGCTGATGGCGACGCCGGGGAAGATCACCAGCCACGGCGCGGTGCGGACGTATTCCGCCGCCGATTCCGACAGCATGCGGCCCCAGGACGGATAGGGTTCGGGAATGCCGAGGCCGAGGAACGACAGCGAGGCCTCGGTGAGGATGGTGGAGCCGAGCTGTGCCGTCGCCAGCACGATCAGCGGCGCCAGCGTGTTGGGCAGCACATGGCGCAGCGCGATGCGGGTTTCGCTCATGCCGACCGATTTCGCCGCTTCGATGAACGGCAGCTCGCGCAGCGCCAGCGTGTTGGCGCGAATCACGCGGGCGACGGTGGGGATCAGCGGGATCGCGATCGCGATGATGACGTTCGGCAGCGACGGCCCCAATGCCGCGGTCATGACCAGCGCCAGCACCAGCAGCGGCAGCGCCTGCAGGATATCGGTGATGCGCTGGAACACGAGATCGACCCAGCCGGACAGATAGCCGGAGGCAAGGCCGACCATCACGCCGATCGACGAGCCGAGCAGGGTCGAACCGACGCCGACGGCGAGCGAGATGCGGGCGCCGTGGATGATCCGGCTCCAGACGTCGCGGCCGAACGAGTCGGTTCCCAGCCAGTGCTGCGCACTGGGAGCCGCCAGGCGATGCAGGGAATCGACCGAGAGCGGATCGTAGCGGGCGATGAAGTCGGCCAGCAGCGCGGCCAGCACGAACAACACCATGATGACGAGGCCGATGGCGCCGAGCATATGGCGGCCTGCCAGATAGGTCAGCTTGCGCCAGCCATGCGTCGAATGGGCGCCGGCGCGTCGCAATTCGCTATCGTAGTTGATGACGGCCAAGCGCTGTCTCCTAATCCGTGTAGCGGATGCGCGGATCGATCGCCGCATAGAGCATGTCGACCGTGAAGTTCGTGACCACGACGACCACGGCGATCAGCATCACGAGGTTCTGCACGATCGGGTAGTCGCGCCAGCGCAGCGCCTCGACCAGGAAGCGGGCGATGCCCGGAATGTTGAAGACGGTCTCGGTCACGATCAGGCCGCCGATCAGGAACGCGGCCTCGATGCCGATGATGGTGATGACCGGAAGAATCGCGTTCTTCAGCGCGTGGTGATAGTTGACGGACTGCTCGGACGCGCCCTTGGCGCGGGCGGTGCGGATATAGTCCTGGCGCAGGATTTCCAGCATCGAGGAGCGGGTGATCCGCATCACCAGCGCGGCGCTGCGGAAGCCGACCGCCATTGCCGGAACGGCGTAGATCGCTAATGCCTCGGTCCAGGTCTTCGGGTTCGGGTTGAAGATCGGCATGGTGCCGAACATCGCGACCGACGCCATCAGGATCAACAAGCCCAGCCAGAACGACGGCAGCGACAATCCGCTCAGGCTGACGACCCGAAGGGCATAATCGAGCCGGGAGCCCTGATGGACGGCGCTGATGACCCCGAGGGGAATGCCGATCGATGCCGAAAACAGCAGCGCGAGGCCGGCCAGCCGCGCGGTGATCGGGATCCGCGGCAGAATTTCCTGCAGGGCGGGCTTTTCGGACACATAGGAATAGCCGAGGTCGCCTTGCAGCAGGCCGCCGATCCATTTCAGATACTGCACCACGATCGGCTGATCGAGGCCGAGTTCCTTCTCCAGGTTGGCCTTGTCGGTGGGGTCGACGAAGCCGGCGGCGTCGAACAGGATATCGACGATATTGCCGGGCACGACGCGCAGCAGCACGAAGATGATGACCGAGATCCCGAACAGGGTCACGATCATCAAAGCGAGGCGTCGCACGATATAAGCAAACACCTGGCTGCTCCCCGAAACCGTTTCTTGGTCTTATGCGTCGCGGACTCTACTTGTCCATCCAGATGTCTTCGTACCGATATCCGTTATAGGAGCTGTTGGACATGATGGTAACGTTCTTGACATAGGGCTGCCAGCAGCTTCCGGTTCGGGCATGGAAGATGATCGGGCGGGCGACGTCTTCCTGCAGCTTCTTGTCGATATCCCAGACGATCTTCTTGCGCTTGGCGACATCGGTTTCCTGGGACTGCTGATCGAACAGCTTCTCGATTTCCCGGTTGCAATAGTTGGTGTAGTTGCGCTCCGAACCGCAGGAGTAATTCTCGTAGAACGACTGGTCGGGATCGTCGACCGCATTTCCTGTAAGGTTCAGCCCGAGCGCGTAATCCTTGCGCGCGACCTTTGGGAACCATTGCGCGGTGTCGACGACCTCGAGCTCGCCATCGATGTAGATGCTCTTGATCTGGTCGATCAGGATGACGGCGGGATCGCGGTAGATCGGGATGTTGCGGGTCGACACCTTGATTTGCAGGCGCTTGTCGGGACCGTAGCCCGCCTTTTGCATCAGCTTGCGCGCTTCTTCGCGGTTGGCGTTGATATCGGGGCCGTAGCCGGGGATCGTTTCCAGCATTTCCTTCGGCATCGCCCACAAGCCGGCCGGGCCGGGCTGCATGGTGCCGCCGATATCGCCCTGTCCCTCGAACATGATCGAAATGAACGCATTGCGGTCCAGCGACAGCGCCAACGCGCGGCGGATGTCCAGGTTATCGAACGGCGGCGACGACGAGTTGATGATGATGTTTGTCGAGACGTTATTCGGTTCCACCACGCAAACCGCTTTGGGAACCTGCGACTTGACGTCTTTCATCATCGGGATCGTCACTTCGGTCGGCAGCGTGATGTCGAACTGGCCGGAGATGAAGCCCAGGATTGCCGTCGAGCGATTGGGGATGATGGTGAATTCGATGCCGTCGAGATAGGGCAGGCCCTTCTTGAAGTAGTCCGGATTCTTCGTCAGCTTGATCGATTCATTGGCCTTGAACTCGACGAATTTGAACGGGCCGGTGCCGACCGGTTTGGTGCGCATGTCGCCGGGCGAAACGTGGCAGGGATAGACGGGCGTGTAGCCGGAGGCGAGCAGCGCCAGAAACGCAGGCTGCGGCCGCTTCATATTGAAGGACGCCTCGAAGTCGCCGTTGACGGTGACGTCGTTGACCTGATCGTACCAGGACTTGCGCGGGTTCTGCCGCAACTTCTGCTGCGACTTGCCCATCAGCATGTCGAACGTGCATTTGACGTCGGCCGAGGTGAACGGCTTGCCGTCATGCCATTTGACGCCCTGCCGCAGCTTGAAGGTCAGGGTCTTGTTGTCGCTGCTCCAGGCCCAGCTCTCGGCGAGATCCGGGACGATCGATTCGATGCTGTTCTGGGCGACGTGCTGATTATAGACGACGAGGTTGTTGTAGACAGGCATGAAAGGGATGTTGACCGAATAGGTCGCGCCCTCATGGATGGAGGCGCTACCCGGGCTGTCGCGGTGGTAGAACTTGAGAATACCGCCCTGTTTGGGCTCTGCCGCCAGCGCGGCGACATTCGAAGCCGCCAACAAAGACAACGCCACGGCCGCAAGCGCGCGCACGCTCCGCATGTTCCCCTCCCTCGATCATTTTGGCCTCATCGGGCCGATTGATCGGGAGGTTATCCATGACGGCGCGGCGACGCAACGGGGAAGAAAAGTGTATCGGGGGTGCTGTTCTTACCTCTCCCGCGCGCGGGGGAGGTCGACGCGCTCGGCAGCGCAATTGCGCGCCGGGAGCGTGTCGGGTGGGGGAAATCGCTCGTCTGGAACGGGCGTATGCTGAAGCACCCCCACCCCGGCCCTCCCCGCAAGCGGGAGAGGGGGCGCAGCGGTGCACGTTGCTGGTGTGACGAAATCCGTCACACTTCCAGCTTGTCGCCGCCCTTGAGGTCGAGAATCTCGCGGGCCTCGTCCGGCGTCGCCACCTGCAGGCCCAGACCCTCGATGATCTTGCGGGCGAGCGTGACCTGTTCGGCATTCGACGCCGCCATCCGGCCGGGCGCCGCCCACAGCGAATCTTCGAGGCCAACGCGGATGTTGCCGCCCATGGCGGCGGCCATCGCCGCGATCGGCAGCTGGTTGCGTCCGGCGCCCAGCACCGACCACACCATCTTGTCGCCGAACAGCCGGTCGGCGGTGCGCTTCATGTGCAGCACATCCTCAGGATGTGCGCCGGTGCCGCCCTGCAGGCCGAACACGGTCTGCACGAACAGCGGCGGCTTCACCAGACCCTGCTCGAGGAAGTAGTTGAGGTTGTAGAGATGCGCCGTGTCATAGCATTCGAATTCGAAGCGGGTGCCGGTTTCCGACAGCGTATTCAGCACATATTCGATGTCCTGAAAGGTGTTGCGGAACACGATGTCCTTGTTCTGCAGGTGCTTCAGCTCCCAGTCGTGCTCGAATTTCTTGAAACGGTTGAGCATGCCGAAGAAAGCAAAATTCATCGAGCCCATGTTGAGCGAGGCGACCTCGGGCTTGTAGACCGCGGCGGGACGCACGCGCTCGTCCACCGTCATGGTCGGCGCGCCGCCGGTCGTGAGGTTGATCACGCAGTTGGAACGCTGCTTGATGATTTTCAGGAACGGCGCGAAGGCCTCCGGGCTCTGGTCGGGCTGGCCGGTCTTCGGGTTGCGCGCATGAAGATGCACGATGGCGGCACCGGCTTCGGCGGCATCGACCGCGGCGTCGGCGATTTCCTGCGGCGTCACCGGCAGCGCCTTCGACATCGAGGGAGTGTGGATCGCGCCTGTCACGGCGCAGGTGATGATGACTTTGCGGCTCATGGGATGCTCACTTTCTTGAAGAGTCGATCGATGATTTAGCTCGTCATTCCGGGATGGTCCGCAGGACCAGACCCGGAATCTCGAGATTCCGGGTTCGATGCTGACGCATCGCCCCGGAATGACGTTTTGTGCGCGGCCAATGCCGCCAGACGCTCGTTGCGCCGCTGCGTCAGCTCGGCGATGCGCTCGGGCGTCGGCTGATGCGGCCAGGCCGCGATTACTTTATCTACATTGGGGCTCTGGTAGACGTCGGGGCCGGCGGCGGTGGACGCCAGCTCCTTGTAGAAGCCGGTATAGCGCGCGCAGTAGTCGGGAATGCCGCCGGGCGCGTTAAGTTCGATGGTCTCGAACGGCCCGAGAAACGACCAGCGCAGTCCGAGACCATCCTTCACGGTGTGATCGAGGTCTTCGGCCGAGATGTAGCCTTCGCCGACCAGCCGGAAGGCTTCGGCCAGCAGCGCGCCCTGTAACCGATTCAGGACAAAGCCGTTGATCTCCTTGTTGATCGTCACCGGCACCTGTCCGATCTCGCGATAGATGGTTCGGGCGCGGTCGATCGCGTCGGGCGAGGTCCACGGCGCGCCGCACAGTTCGACCAGCGGCACCAGATGCGGCGGGTTGACGGGATGGCCGACCAGGCAGCGCGCCCGGCCCGGCAGCGCCTCGGTGAAACGCGAGGCCGTGATGGCCGAGGTCGATGACACCAGCAGCGTGTTCGGCGGAGCGAGCTTGTCGAGCTGCGCAAAAATGGTCCTCTTGTCTTCGACGATCTCAGGCCCGTTCTCCTGGACGAATTCGACGTCTAGCAGCGCTTCCTGCAGGCTGGCCGCGATCGAGACCCGCGCCACCGCGCCATCGGGATCGTCGCAGAGACCGTGGCGGGCCAGCGCGTGCAGCTCGTCCCGGATCAGGCGGGGGGCCGCCTTCAGGGTCGGAATGTGCGGATCGGTGAGCCGCACGTTCCATCCGGCACGCGCGAAGATGGTGGCCCAGGCGCGCCCGATCAGGCCGGAGCCGACGATGGCGACGTTGCGTTCAGTATTTTCCATTTTCTGCTCTCGTAATCCTTCGCCTCACAACCACAGCACCTTGCGGCGCAGATCCAGATCGTCGCGCAGCGCCTTCGACGGCCCCTGGTGAATCACCCGGCCGCGCTCCAGCGCGACGGTGGTATCGGACAGTGCCAGCGCCAGGTCGAGATGGTGATCGACGATGATGATGGCGATTTCCTTGCGTAGCCGGTCGAAGGTCTCGAACAGCTGCTCGACCACGGTTGGCGCCAGCCCCTCGAACGGCTCGTCGAGCAGCAAGACCCTGACGTCGCCCGACAACGCGCGGGCGACCGCCACCATCTGCTGCTCGCCGCCGGAGAGATAGTCCGCGGGGCTGTCGAGCCGCTCCTTGATGCGCGGGAAATACTCATAGATCCGTTCCCGCGTCCAGTGCACGCCGTTCCCGGTCTGGCGCTTGAGGCCGCCGAGTTCGAGGTTCTGCTCGACGCTCATGCCGGCGAACAGGCCGCGGCCCTGCGGCACATAGCCGATGCCGAGCCGGGCATTCTGGGCGGACGAATTGCCGATCAGCTCATGGTCCGCCAGCCGGATCGATCCGTTCGCCGCCGGCGCGATTCCGATCAGGGTCTTCAGCAGCGTCGATTTGCCGGCGCCGTTGCGGCCCAGCAGCGCGATGATTTCGTTCTCGTGCAGGGTAAAATTGACGTCGTTGAGGATGTGGCTCTTGCCGTAGAAGGTATCGACCTGGCTCGCGGTCAGCAGTGCGCTGACGCGGGCGGCGGTCTCGCGCGGCTTTGCCGCGACCTCTGACGCGCCGGAGCCGATATAGACTTCCTGCACCCTGGGGCTGGCGCGGGCTTCCTCGACCGTGCCGTCGAGCAGCACCTTGCCCTCATTCATCACGGTGACGTGGTCGGCGAGCTGGAACACCCGGTCGATGTCGTGTTCGACCAGCAGCACCGGCAGGTCCGACGAGATCCGCTTGATGATGGCGCCAATGCGCTCGCGCTCGGCGGCGGCGAGGCCGGCGAGCGGCTCGTCGAGCAGCAGCACGCGCGGCGCGGTGGCGAGCGCCACGCCCATGTCGAGCAGGCGCTGGCCGCCATAGGACAGCATGCCGGCTTCGGCCTTTTCGATGCCGGCGAGGCCGAGATAGCGGATGGTGGCGTCGGTCTCTTGGTTGATCGCCGCGATCGATAACGCATTGGTGACGGGATCGAAGCGCTGCGGATGCCGCGCCTGTACGGCCAGCCGGATGTTCTCGCCGACGCTGAGCGCCGGAAACAGGTTGGTGATCTGGAACGAGCGGCCGATGCCGGCGCGCGCGATTTCTTCCGGCGTTTCGCCGGCGATCGGCTGGCCCAGCAGCGACACCGTGCCCTGGTCCGGCGGGAACATGCCCGACAGCAGGTTGAACGCCGTGGTCTTGCCGGCGCCGTTGGGGCCGATCAGCGCGTGCAAGGTGCGGTCGGCGATCGAGATGTCGATGCCCTGCACCGCCTGGATGCCGCCAAAGCTCTTGACGATGTGGCGGGCCGACAGCACCGGTCCTTCGATATGGGACTTCGGCCGCAAGAATTCCGGCAGCGGCAGCGCTTCGATGCGGCGCGCCGACATTGCGGCATCTTCGGTGGTCTTCTTGCGGAACGGCGCGATCAGCCGCTCGCCGACGCCGACCAGACCCGTCGGTGAAAACACGATGAAGCCGACGAACACGAGGCCGAACCAGAACAGCCAGTTTTCAGTGTAGATGCCGAGGAACTCGCGGAACAGGATGAAGAACAGCGCGCCGAGCGCGGGACCGAGAAAACTGCGCATGCCGCCGATCACCACCATCGCCAGCAATTCGCCGGAAAATGCCACCGAGATCGGATCGGCCGAGGTCATGCGGTTCTGGAACAGCAGCAATATGCCGGCAAGCCCGGTGATCCCGGCCGACAGCACGAAAGCGGCGAGCTTGTAGCGGTTGGTGGGATAGCCGAGGAAACGGGCGCGCTGCTCGTTTTCGCGGATCGCCACCAGCACGGTGCCGACGGTCGAATTATGGAAACGCCACAACAGGATCAGCACCGCGAAGGCGATGGCGGCGACGAACCAGTAGTAGTTGGTGGAGGATTCCAGATTGACGCCGAACAGGCTGGGGCGGGTGATGCCGCCGAGGCCGTTCTCGCCGCCGGTGACGTCGGTCCAGCGGAACGCGACCGCATACAGCATTGCCGCCAGCGCCAATGTCAGCAGCGAGAAATACACGCCGCGTCGGCGCAGGATCAGGAATCCGAAAGTGAGGGCGACCGCCATCACGATCAGGACGCCGCCGATGGCGGGACCGAAAAACGAGTCCGGTATCAGATTGCGCTGGATCAGCGCCGCGGCATAGGCGGCGAGCCCGAACCAGGCGCCGTGGCCGAACGAGACCAGGCCGGTATGCCCGACCAGGATGTTCAGCGCCATGCAGGCCAGCGCGAAGGTGACGACCTCGGAGGCCGAGGTCATGGTGAGGCCGAGCGCCAGCAGCACCGGCGGCAGCACGAACAGCCCGAGGGCAGCGATTAACAGGGGGATGGGCAGGCGGTTCATCATGTCAGCGTCTCACTCGAACCGCGTGATGCGTTCGCCGAACAGGCCGCGAGGCCGGAACAGCAGCACCAGAAGCATCAGAAGATAGATCGCGGCGGTGGATGCCGCGGAATAGCCGATGCCGACCATGACGCCCTTGACCAGACCGACCAGCAAGGCGGCGGCCACCACGCCCCAGAACGATCCGAGGCCGCCGATCACCACCACCACGAAGGCCGGCGTGATGATTTCCTGGCCCATCGCCGGATGGATCGAATAGATCGGCGCCAGCAATACGCCGGCCAATCCGGCGAGGCCGATGCCGAGCGCGGCCACCGCGGACATATAAGGCTGCAGCGAAATGCCGAGCGCACCGACCATGTCGGGATTCTGCACGCCGGCGCGCACCACGCGGCCGAATGAAGTCTTCTGCAGCAGCAGCCAGAGTGCGGCGATACAGGTGATGGCGATGCCGAGCAGCACCACGCGGTAGAACGAATAAATGAAGCTGCCGATCGCGACCTGGCCGCGCAGCCATGTCGGTATCGAGTAGGACAAAGGCGGCGCGCCAAAAATCATCCGCAGCGCCTGCTCCGCCACCATGGCGAGGCCGAACGTCATCAACAGCGAAAGGATCGGATCGGAGCGATAGAAGCGGCGGAACAGCAGGCGCTCGATCACGACGCCCATCAGGGCCACCACCACGGGGGCCGCCACGAACGATCCGCCGAAGCCGAGATAAGGCGACAGCACCAGCGTGAGGTAAGCGCCGATCGCATAGAACGCGCCATGCGCGAGGTTGACGATGCCGCCGAGCGAAAAGATCAGCGACAGGCCGAGCGCGATCAGCAGGTAATAGACGCCGTCGAGCAGACCGTTGAGGATTTGCTGGGCGAGCAACATGGTGGACATGGATGGGGTCTCGTTGCCGGAGGCGCGCCCTGGAGCGGCGGCGTTCTTCTTCACCCTCCCCTGGAGGGGGAGGGTCGGCTCGCATGAAGCGCAGCGAAATGCGAGACGGGGTGGGGTGAAGGTCTCTCAACCTGGGCAGAAACGAGAAACTGTCACCCCACCCCGCCGCTCATTTCATTCGCGTCGACCCTCCCCCTCCAGGGGAGGGTAAAAGGGCCGACGCTTCTGATTCAGCTCGGGAAGGTGCAGCTGTTTTCTTCCTTCGTTGCCGCGATCACTTCGAGGTCTTCGTTGGCCGCCGGCACCGCCGGGCTGGAAGCGAAGATGTCCCACTGGTTCTTGATCTTGTCGGCGGGCAGCGCGGTGACCGCGTACATTTCGTGCATCAACTGATGATCGGAGCCGCGGAAATAGCCTTCCCGCGTCTTCAGCACGTCGAACTTCGCGCCCTTCTCGAAGTGCTCGATGATCTTGGGCGATTCCGCCGATTTCAGGTCGTTGATGGTCTTGGCCACGATCTTGACGGCGACGTAATCGCCCCAGGCCTGGTTTTCCGGCGGCTTCTTGTATTTGTTGGTGAAGGCCGTGACGAACGCCTTGGAGCCGGGGGTGTCGAGCAAATGATGCCAGACCACCGGCCATGTGCCGACGAAGTTGCCCTTGCCGGCCGCCCAGGCCAGCGCGGTGTCGAAACCGAAGCCGCCGACCGGGAAGGTCAGGCCGAACTCGGCGTACTGCTTGAGGAAGTTGGTGATCTGGTTGCCGGCGAGATTGATGACGACCAGATCGGGCTTGGCTTCGCGGATCTTCAGCAGATAGGCGGAGAAGTCGGTGGCGTCGGTCGGCACCAGATCGTCGCCGGCGAAATTGCCGCCATTGGCTTCCATGAAGCGCTTTGACACTTTCAGCAGGTCATGGCCGAAGGCGTAATCGGCCGTCAGCGAGTACCACTTCTTGCCCTTGACCAGGCCGTCGCGCAGGAACGAGCGGCCGACGGTCTTGACGTACATCGAGTTCTGCGACTCCACGTGGAACATGTAGCGCTGGCAATCCTTGCCGCGCAGCGCATCGGAGTTGCCACCGGTGTTGATGAACAGGGTTTTTGTGCGGGAGGCGACCTGCGCAATGGTCAGGCACGAGGCGGACGAGATTTCGCCAATGATGCAGGCGACCTTGTCGCGCTCGATCATGCGCTCGGCCTTGGTCGAGGCGGTCTGCGGATTGACCGAGTCCTCTTTCAGAAGCTCGACCTTGCGGCCCATCATGCCGCCCGCGGCGTTGATTTCTTCGACGGCGAGATCGGCGGCCATCACGGCGTATTCGCCGAGCGGGCCGAGAAAGCCGGTGCGCGGCGTCAGGTGACCGATCTTGATGACATCGGCGGTCTGGGCGCGCAAAATCGCCGGCGCGGAGATACCCGACACCAGGGCCATGCCGCCGGCGGTCTTCAACAGGCTACGGCGCGTGAATTGATTTTTGTTGGACATCAGCCTTCATCTCCCTGGTGCGGCCGCGTGGGCTGCGGCTGTTTTTCTTCCGGCAAGCGTTGCATGGTCCGCTGTAGAAGCGGCTTAGGGTCGCTTGCCGTGATCTGTGATCACAGTTAGACTTGCAAAAGTCCGGGCCGTTGTCGAGTCCCCTCTCGAACATCCCGGGCGCATGGGGAGCCTTCCGTTGAATTTGCCCACCGCGCTCAACCTGGTGGAACCGCTGGACCGTCAGACGCTGGGCGAGCGTGCCTACGCCAGGCTGGCCGATCTCTTGATGTCCGGACGGCTGGCACCGGGCGAGAAACTGTCGCTGCGCGCCGCGGCGGATGTGCTCGGCGTCTCCATCATGCCGGTGCGCGAGGCGGTGTCGCGGCTTGTCGCCGACAAGGCGCTGGAGGTGACGCCGAACCGCGCGGTGCGCGTGCCCCTGATGTCGGCGGCGCAGTTTCGCGACTTGACCAAGGTGCGGATCGCCATCGAGGGCCACGCCGCGGCGCAGGCCGCCGCGCACCGTGACAGCAGCGACCTCGCGGCAATCGCGCGCGCCGAAGAAGCGATGCGGCTGGAGAGCGAGGCTGCCGTGCCCGATTTGCCGCGCGCGGTCGAACTCAACAAGACCTTTCATTTCGCGGTTTACGAGGCGTCGCATTCGCCGATCTTGGTCGAAATCATCCGCGCGCTGTGGCTGAAGGCGGGGCCGGTGATCAATCTCGATTTACGCGCCAATCCCGACCGGCTGGCGAAGGGCGACGCGATCCGGTTTCACGCCGCCGTGCGCAAGGCGATCGAAAGCGGTGATGGTGCCGCGGCGCAGGCCGGTATTGCCGCCGACATCAAGGGCGCGGCGGATTTCATTCTTTCGCGCGGCGGACTTGCCGAGTGACGGGTCTTGCCGACTGACATTTCCTCCTTCCAAACGACATCTTGGAGCTTTCAATGGATCTCGAACTCAAGGGTCTGCGCGTGCTGGTAACCGCCGGCGCCAACGGCATCGGGCGCGCCATCGCGCGGCGTTTTGCAGCCGAAGGCGCCAGGGTTCACACCTGCGATGTCGATGAAATCGCGCTGTCCGAACTGGCCGCGAGCGATCCCGCCGTCACCTCCACGCCGTGCGATGTTTCCAACCGCGCGGCGGTGCAAAAGCTGTTCACGGAAGCGCTGGCAAAACTCGGCGGCCTCGACGTGCTCGTCAACAATGCCGGCGTCGCCGGACCGACCGCCAAGGTCGAGGAGATGAACCCGGAAGACTGGGACCGCTGCCTGGAAATCTGCCTGACCGGGCAATTCAACTGCACCCGCCTTGCGGTGCCGCATCTGCGCAAGAGCAAGAACGCATCGATCGTCAATATTTCATCGGCTGCCGGCCGGCTCGGCTTCGCCATGCGCTCGCCCTATGCGGCAGCGAAATGGGGCGTGATCGGATTTACAAAGTCGTTGTCGATCGAGCTCGGGCCGGACAACATCCGCGTCAATGCGATCCTGCCTGGCCTCGTCGCCGGCGACCGGCAGCGCCGCGTACTGGAAGCCAAGGCGCAGCAGCGCGGGATTTCCTTTGCCGAGATGGAGCGCACGGCGTTTTCCTACACCTCGATCAAGGACTATGTGACGCCGGAACAGATCGCCGACCAGATCCTGTTCCTATGCAGCCCGCGCGGCAAGACGATTTCCGGGCAGGCGATTTCGGTTTGCGGCGACACCCAGATGCTGGGATAGGCGAGGGGAAATCCCATGCGGCGCTCAGCGTGGATGGATCGCCTCGGGCGGCTCCGCTCCGCCCGCATTGAGCGTGGAATAGATGATGCCCAGGATCACGCTGTAGGATAGCACCATCAGCAGCGAGAACATCGCGGGCCGAACGCCAAAACCGGCGGCGGTGGCGAACAGGCCGTGCCCCAGTACCGGAAAAACCACCAGCCCCATCGCCATCCAGCCGAGTACGCCAAAAACCAATCCCTTGGCGGCTCCGCTCTTGCCGGGCAGCCGGCGGTAGGCGTGACCGAACAGAAATCCGAGCACGACCGAGCCGTTCAGGAACGAAAGCGCCCATGGGACCAGCGGATGGACCGAACTGCCGAGCAGTTGGCTCAACGCCTGCTGCAGATCGTGATAGGGTTGAAAGGCAGGCAGCCAGCCCATCTGGGACTTCAGCAGCATGAGACCGGAGTGCGCCGCGCTGCCGCACAGTCCCGCGAATGTCGTTCGCCATATTCGGTCGATATCCATGGAAATGTGCGGTCTTCGTCTTTGGCATGGCGGAACTTGCCATCCGATCACACGAGGTTAACTAACCCGGCAAGCCTGCTTCGCCTTAAATTCGGTGTCGCATTACTGTAGGGTGTAAAGATCGTTCGTAAGGCGAAGCGAGCATGGCAGGCGCAGGGAACGAGGACAATGGGACGAGCGAGGCCAGCTCGTCTTCCGGTCCTGCAAGCGAAGGTTTTCAGCAGCCCGCCAAAGTGGCGGCCCTCGCGGTCGACCTGCGGGGCGGCTTTCAAAATGAGCCCCGCACCCCCGAATATCGCGCCATCCACGGCCTGTCGGCCGATGCGCACGACACCCACGACGACTGGGTCGCGCGGCTGCATCCGGAAGACCGCGATCGCACCGTTCGGCAGTTCGTCGATGCCGTGACGGGCGTCGGCGACCAATACTCAATTCAGTACCGTATCATCAGGCCCAGCGATGGACAGGTCCGCTGGATCGCCACCGAGGCCCGCATCGAGCGCGGCCAGGATGGCGCCCCGGTGCGGCTGGTCGGCGCCCACATCGACATCACGGATCTCGCCATCGCCAAGGAAACGCTGCGCGAGAGCGAGGAACGCTTCCGCCTGATCGCCAACAGCGCGCCGGTGCCGATGTGGGTTACCAAGCTCGACCGCACCCGCGCCTTCGCCAACCAGGCCTATCTGGAATTCCTCGGCGTTCCCTATGACGAAGGATTGGCGTTCGACTGGCGCAAGATCCTGCATCCGGATGACATGGACCGCATCGTCAAGGAGAGCGTCGCGGGCGAAGCAACGCTGCAGCCGTTCGTGCTGGAAGGGCGGTATCGCCGGGCCGACGGGCAATGGCGCTGGATGCGCTCGGAATCGCAACCGCGCTGGGACCCGACCGGAAAGCATATCGGCTTCATCGGCGTGGCCCACGACGTGACGGTCGCCAAGGAAGCCGAGTTGGAGCTTCGCAATCTCAACGAAACGCTGGAGCGGCGTATCGCCGAACGCACCGCGCAGCTGCAGTCCAACGAAGCGCAGATGCGCGCGATCTTCGAAACCAGCAACCAGTACCAGGGGCTGCTGGGCCTGCAGGGCAACGTTCTCTACGCCAATGCGACGTCGCTGGCCGGAATCCGGGCCAACATATGGGACGTCGCCGGGAAGCCGTTTTGGGATACGCCATGGTTTTCGGCAACGGAGGGCATGCGCGAGATCGTGAGGGAGGACTTCGCCGCGGCGGTGCGCGGCGACAGCGCGCGGCGGGAAATACAGCTCAATCTGCCGGCCGGCGAGCGCTTCTTCGATTTCACCATGCGCCCGGTATTCGATCAGCACGGCGCCGTCTCCGGGGTCCTGCCCGAGGCCGTCGACATCACCGAGCGGCGGCAGGCCGAGGAGGCGCTGCGCCAGTCCCAGAAGATGGACGCCATCGGCCAGCTGACCGGCGGCGTCGCCCACGATTTCAACAATCTCCTCACCATCATACGCTCCGCGACCGACTTCCTGCGCCGCCGCGAGCTCAGCGAGGACCGGCGCCGCCGTTATGTCGATGCGATTTCCGACACGGTCGACCGCGCCTCGAAGCTGACCGGCCAGCTGCTGGCCTTTGCCCGGCGGCAACCATTGTCGCCGCAGGTGTTCGATGTCGGATCGCAGGTCGAAAACATTGCGCAGCTGGTCCGCCCGCTGATGGGCGGTCGAATCCAGATCGACGTCGAGCTTGGCGCTCACCCCTGTCTGGCCACCGCTGACGTCGCGCAATTCGAAACCGCGCTGGTCAATCTCGCCGTCAATGCCCGCGATGCGATGGCGGGAGAGGGCCGTCTCGTCATCCATGTCGATACCGTCGATGCCATTCCGGCGCTGCGCGGCCAGGCCCGCCGCGCCGGCCGGTTCGTCGCCGTTTCCGTCACCGATACCGGATCCGGAATCCGGGCTGACATGCTGGAAGCCATTTTCGAGCCGTTCTTCACCACCAAGGATGTCGGCAAGGGCACCGGCCTCGGTCTCAGCCAGGCGCTCGGCTTTGCCAAGCAGTCGGGCGGTGAAATCAATGTCACGAGCACGCGCGGCGAAGGCGCCACTTTCACCATCTATTTGCCCCAGGCCGAAAGTCTGGCGCATGGCGCGGAAATCGCCGCCGTCAGCGCGGAAGCCGCGATGAGCGGCCGCGGACATTGCGTGCTGGTGGTGGAGGATGATGAAGAGGTCGGACGTTTCTCGACCGAATTGCTGAGGGATCTCGGCTACGCGATCAAATGGGCGGCCAATGCCAGCGAGGCCCTTGCCGCGCTTGCCGAGGATGAACTCACCTTCGACCTGGTGTTCTCCGATGTCATCATGCCCGGCATGAACGGTGTCGAACTCGCCAATGTCATTCGCGACCGTTACCCGGGCCTGCCGGTGGTGCTGACCAGCGGATACAGCAGCGTGCTCGCCGACAATGCCCATCGCGGTTTCGAACTGATCCAGAAGCCGTATTCAGTCGAATCGCTGTCGCGGACCCTGCGAAAGGCGATTTCCGAACGGCGGGCGGTCAGTTGAAGCCTCTCGCTCCCGTGGCCATAGCTGCGCTGCAGCACAAGATGTATTGAACAAAATTGCCACCCCGGCGTTGGGCAACCGATCGGAGAAATCGTCCTCGCCAGGTGCTGTCACATGAACGACGTGGAAGTCCGGACGATCGCGAAGGTCACGAAGCGGCTCGTCCCTTTCCTGATCCTCTGTTACTTCGTTGCCTATCTGGACCGCGTCAATGTCGGCTTCGCCGCGCTGACGATGAACGCCGACCTCGGCCTGTCGCAGACCGCATTCGGCTTCGGCGCCGGCATCTTCTTCATCGCCTATTTCATCTTCGAGGTGCCCTCCAACCTGATGCTCGAGCGGTTCGGCGCGCGCAAATGGATCGCCCGCATCATGCTGAGCTGGGGCATCCTGTCCGGCGCCATGGCGTTCATTCCGCATATCGCCAGCGCCACCGGGATGGGCAACGAGTACGCCTTCTATCTGATCCGCGTGCTGCTGGGCGCGGCCGAGGCGGGCTTCTTTCCCGGCATCATCTTCTACCTCACGCTCTGGTACCCCGCGGTATACCGGGCCCGCATCGTCGGTTACTTCATGGCGGCGATACCATTGTCCACCGTGATCGGCGCGCCCGTTTCCGGCGCGTTGCTCTATCTGCATGGCGGGCTGGGACTGACCGGCTGGCAGTGGATGTTCCTCATCGAGGCGGTGCCCGCCATCATCCTCGCCTTCGTGGTGTTCTTCTATCTCACCGATCGGCCCGCCGAAGCCGCGTGGCTCGCGCCCGACGAGCGCGCCTGGCTGGCCGGGCGGCTGGACGCCGAGCGGCGCCAGCGCGATCAGGTGCGGGAATACACTGTCGCGCAGGTGATGATCGACCCGCGCGTGCTCGGACTGAGCTTGATCTATTTCGGCGCGGTGGCGACCAATTACGGCCTCAGTTTCTTCCTGCCGCAGATCGTCAAGGCCTTCGGCTTCAACACCCTGCTGACGGGGCTGATCTCCGCCACGCCCTATGTGGTCGGCCTGATCGGCATGGTGTGGTGGGGCCGTCGTTCCGATCGCCTCGTCGAACGCCGCTTCCACACCGCATTTCCGCTGTTCGTCGCCGCGGCCGGCATCGCCGTTTCGACCGCGCTGGACGATCCCCTGCTGAAGATGATCTCGCTCTGTGTCGCCGGCTTCGGCATCTTCGCATCCCTGCCGGTGTTCTGGACCCTGCCGACCGCCTTTCTCTCCGGCGCCGCGGCCGCCGCCGGCATTGCCGTCATCAATTCGATCGGCAACCTGGCGGGTTTTGCGGGCCCCTTCGCCATGGGCTGGATCAAGGACCATACCGGCAGCTATACCGGCGGGCTTTTGCTATTGGCGGGGCTTGGCATCATCGCGATGGGAACAGCACTGGCGTTCAGGCATGACAAGGCGCTCGAACTGGCCCCTGTGCCGACGAAAGGGTGACTCCCGGGATCTTGAATCCGTCATAAAACCGGCACGCGCTTTGCTAGACTTTCCGGCAGGCTGAACCTTTAAGTGGGGATTGTCTCATGCACGTTGCCGCATGGCGCCGGACGGCTATCGCCTTGAGTTGGTTGGCATTCGTCACCGGCTCGGCGCTGGCTGCCGACCCTGAAAAACTGTCCGGCTACAACGCCGACATCCGCGAAAGCTCGATATCGGGCATCTCCTCCGGCGCGTTCATGGCGGTTCAGTTCGGCACCGCCTGGTCTTCGGTAATCAAGGGCGTCGGCGTGGTCGCCGGCGGGCCGTATTGGTGCGCCAAGGCCGACGCCGGCGATATCACCAACGGCTATACACTGCCGGTCATGACCGCGACCGGCTCGTGCATGGTCGGGCCGCCCCGGGACATGAAACTCTCATTCGAGAAGGCGGACGCCAAATCGGCCTCGGGCGATATCGATTCCCTGGAGCTGGTCGCAAAGCAAAAGATCTATCTGTTCCATGGCTACAACGACGCGGTGGTGGCGCGGTCCGTCACCGATGCGGCAGCGGATTTCTATCGTCGTTATCTGGGCGAGGCCAACCGCGGCAATCTGTTTTACCAGACCACCGTCGGGGCGGGTCACTCGCTGGCCGTTGCACCCGACAAGCCCGTCGACGGCCTCAACGAATGCATGGTCAACGCCCCGCCATTCATCAACAAATGCGGGTATGACCAGGCCGGAATCATCCTGCAGCACATCTACGGCGCGTTGAATGCACCGAACCAGGGGCCGTTGACCGGGACGATCAAGCCTTTCGACCAGTCCGTTTACACCAGGCCGAATGAGCCGGCGCCGCTCAGCCTGGACCGCACCGGTTTCGTGTTCATTCCCCGCGAATGCGAGCAGGGCGTGGCGTGCCGCGTCCACATCGCCTTGCATGGATGCAAGCAGAATGTCGGCGAGATCGGCCGGCGCTACATCGAGAACACCGGCTACAATGCCTGGGCCGACAGCAATCGCCTGATCGTGCTCTATCCGCAAACCAGGGCTAGCTCGTTCGCGCCGTTCAATCCGCAGGCGTGCTGGGACTGGTGGAGCTACGTCAACCACGGCGACAATTACGTGACAAAATCCGGCGCGCAGATCCGGACCATCAAGGCGATGCTCGACGCGCTGACGGCGGGCGCAGGACCCGCGGCAACGCCATCCAACACCTTCAATCCGCTCAAGGTGATCGATACATCGGACACGTCAGCGGATCTGGCATGGACGCCGCTGGCGGCCAACATGACGTATCGTGTCTTTCGAGCCGGCGCCGACGGTCCTTTCACCGCGGTGGCCGATGTCCCTGGCCCGAGCTTCGCCGATTCAGGGCTGACGCCGCGAACGGCCTACCGCTGGCGCGTCTCGCCCATCGTCAATGGAACCGAAGGTCCCACGTCCAACGAGGCCCCGGCCACCACGCGGGCTGCGCCCGCGCCCTGCCAGAAGCCCGGCACCTGTCCGATCGCTCCATAACGGGCTTTGCACGATGCCGCCAAAGCGGCGTAAAAGCCTTGGGATGATTCCGTGGAAACAGATCGATACGACACACGTGCCCGGCTCGGACGCCGAACTGCGCCTGATGCAGCGCGGCGTCGAATTTTCCATGAAGCTCGGCCAGAACGAATTGATGAGCAGCCGCCTCTCGGGATCGGAGGAGGCGCTGGCCACGCTGGCCTGCCGCAGGCTGGAGGCGGTCAAGGCGCCGCACCTGCTGATCGGCGGACTGGGCATGGGTTTTACGCTGCGCGCCGCGCTCGCGGTGCTGGGGCCGAAAGCGCGGATCACCGTGGCCGAACTGGTGCCCGCCGTCCTCGCCTGGGCGCGCGGACCGATGGCCGGGATCTTCGGCGACAGCCTCGACGATCCCAGAGCAAAGATCCTGAGCGCCGACGTCATCGCGGTGATCGCATCGAAACCCGGGGCGTTCGACGCCATCCTGCTCGATGTCGACAACGGCCCGGAAGGATTGATCCGCAAGGCCAATGACGCGCTGTACGATGCAAGGGGGTTGCAGGCGATTTATCTTGCGCTGAAGCCGGGCGGCGTGCTCGCGGTGTGGTCGTCGGGACCGCATCCGGCTTTTTCAAAGCGGTTGCGCGACGCCGGCTTCGAGGTCAACGAAGTCGCGGTGCGCGCCACCACCAAACGCAGCGGCGCGCGTCATCTGATCTGGTTTGCGGCGAAGAAAGCCTAGAGCATTTGGTGCGGACGCTTCACTTACCTCGCCCCGCTTGCGGGGAGAGGTCGGA
>JAZJYY010000029.1:43732-45047 GCA_040390145.1 Pseudomonadota bacterium | reverse complement strand
CGACGAACACCACCTTGTAGTCGTGCGGGTATTTGTGCAGCACGTCCCAGGTCGGGGTGCGATCGGTGAAGCGCCGCTTGTTCTGCTTCCAGACGCCCTCATAGAGGCAATTGTGGAAGTAGAAATATTCCATGTGCTTGAATTCGCTCTTCGCGGCCGAGAACAGCTCCTCGACCTGCTCGACATGCGAATCCATCGAGCCGCCGATGTCGAAGAACACCAGCACCTTGACCGCGTTGCGCCGCTCCGGGCGCATGTGGACGTCGAGATAGCCGTGGTTGGCGGTCTCCCGGATGGTGGTGTCGAGGTCGAGTTCGTCGGGCGCGCCGGTGCGGGCGAACTTGCGCAGGCGCCGCAGCGCGATCTTGATGTTGCGGATGCCGAGTTCGACATTGCCGTCGAGATCCCGAAATTCGCGCTTGTCCCACACCTTCACGGCGCGGTTGTTGCGGTTCTTGTCCTGGCCGATCCGCACGCCCTCGGGATTGTAGCCATGGGCGCCGAACGGCGAGGTTCCGGCGGTGCCGATCCACTTGCTGCCGCCCTGGTGCCGGCCCTGCTGCTCCTTCAGGCGCTGGCGCAGCGTCTCCATGAGCTTGTCCCAGCCCATCGCCTCGATCTGCTTCTTCTCGTCCTCGGTGAGGTATTTCTCGGCGAGCTTCTTCAGCCATTCGGCGGGAATGTCCGCCTTCTCCATGGCGTCGAGCAGGCTCTCCAGCCCCTTGAACACGGAGCCGAACACGCGATCGAACTTGTCGAGGTTGCGCTCGTCCTTCACCAGCGCCGCGCGCGACAGATAGTAGAAATTCTCCACCGTCTGCTCGGCGAGGTCGGCGTCGAGCGCCTCCATCAGCGTCAGATATTCGCGCAAGGTGACCGGGACCTGGGCATCGCGCAGCGATGTGAAGAATTGCAAGAACATGGGCTACAGATTGCCCGCCGGACCGCCAACGTCAAGGGCCTTGCGCGTCGCCAAGAGGCCTAGACCTGCCGGGTTTTTCAACTAGAATTGGATTATCGGGGCTTTTTCAATGGGGCATTATCAATGAGTATCTTGGCGGCAATTGTGATCGGCGCGATCGCCGGCTGGCTCGCCGGCCTGATCGTGCGCGGCGCCGGTTTCGGGCTGATCGGCAATATCGTGATCGGCATCATCGGCGCGCTGGTCGCGAGCTGGATACTCCCGCAACTGGGCGTCAGCCTCGGCGGCAGCGCGCTCCGCGACATCGTCAACGCCACCATCGGTGCCGTGATCGTTCTCGTCATTCTCTCGCTGGTCAGACGGGTCTGACCATCCCCTCACCCCGAAGCGACC
>JAZJYY010000029.1:0-43722 GCA_040390145.1 Pseudomonadota bacterium | reverse complement strand
GCGACCGCCGATCCGGCGGTCGCTTCCGTCAAGGCGCGGCGTCGCGCTCAAGAACAAGCAACAAGGCAACCACTCAACATGAAATTTACCGGCACCAAGGACTACGTCGCCACCGATGACCTCAAGATCGCCGTCAACGCCTCGATCGTGCTGGAGCGCCCGCTGCTGATCAAGGGCGAGCCCGGCACCGGCAAGACCGTGCTGGCCGAGGAAGTCGCCAAGGCGCTCGGTGCACCGCTGCTGACCTGGCACATCAAGTCCACCACCAAGGCGCAGCAGGGCCTCTACGAATACGACGCGGTGTCGCGGCTGCGCGACAGCCAGCTCGGCGACGCCAAGGTCTCCGACATCGCCAATTACATCAAGCGCGGAAAATTGTGGGAGGCCTTCACCCATCCGACGCGCCCGGTGCTCCTGATCGACGAAATCGACAAGGCCGACATCGAATTCCCCAACGATCTCCTGCTCGAGCTCGATCGCATGGAATTCTTCGTCTACGAGACCGGCGAGAGCATCAAGGCGAAGCTGCGCCCGATCGTGATGATCACCTCCAACAACGAGAAGGAACTGCCCGACGCGTTCCTGCGCCGCTGCTTTTTCCACTACATCAAGTTCCCCGACGCCGACACCATGCAAAAGATCGTCGACGTGCATTTCCCCGGCATCAAGAAGCGCCTGGTGGAAGAAGCCCTGCGGATCTTCTTCGAGGTGCGCGAAGTGCCCGGCCTGAAGAAGAAGCCGTCGACCTCCGAGCTGCTGGACTGGCTGAAGCTGCTGCTCAACGAGGAGATGACCCCTGAAATGCTGCGGGAGCGCGACCCGCGCAAGCTGATCCCGCCGCTGCACGGCGCGCTGCTCAAGAACGAGCAGGACGTGCACCTGTTCGAGCGGCTGGCGTTTCTGAGCCGGCGCGAAGTCTAGGATGGGGAAGCCTGCGCTGGCCGGCACGGCGAGTGCCCAGAATTCACCGGAGACTGCCGCCCTCGACACCGCCTTGCGCGGCGCGGTCGAGCGCAAGGACGTCCCGGGCGTGGTCGCGCTGGTCACCGATCGCGAGCGCGTGCTGTACAAGAGCGCCTTCGGCGTGGCCGATGTTGCGACCGGACGGCCGCTCGCGGCCGACGCGCTGTTTCGCATCGCCTCGATGACCAAGCCGGTCACCTCGGTGGCGTTGATGCAGCTGGTCGAGCAGGGCAAGATCGATCTCGACGACCCGGCCGAAAAGTACCTGCCTGAACTCGTGGGCCAGAAGGTCTTCGAATCGTTCGACGCGGCGACCGGCGCCTACAAGCTCCGTCCGGCATCGCGACCGGCGACGGTGAGACATTTCCTGACGCACACGTCCGGCCTCGCCTATCCGTTCACCAGTGAGACTTGGCGCGATTTCAAGCCGCGTGCCGGCGAAACCCATCCGTTCGGCGGACCGCTGCTGTTCGATCCCGGCGAGCGCTGGCACTACAGCACCTCTACCGATGTCGTCGGCAAACTGGTCGAGGTGGTATCGGGCGAGAAGCTGGAGGATTATTTCCGCCGGCACATCTTTGTCCCGCTGAAGATGGACGACACCTTTTACAACGTGCCGGAGGCCAAGGGGTCGCGGCTCGTCGCGCAACAGTGGCGCGCCGGCGAGCGCATGGACGGCGCCGTCGAGTTGCAAAAGCCGCAGCTCGGCCTCACCATCGCCTCACCGATCGGCGGCGGCGGCCTCGCCTCGACCGCGGAGGATTACGGCCGCTTCGTGCGCATGCTGCTGAACGGCGGCGCGCTTGACGGCGCGCGGGTGCTCAAGGCCGAGACAGTGGCGCTGATGGGCCAGAACCACATCGGCGCGGTCACGGTCCCCGCGCACAGGAGCGCGCTGCCGCGCAGCGCCGACTTCACCTTCATCGCCGACGGCCGCGACAAATGGGGCCTCGGCTTTTTGATCACCACCGCCCAGGTGCCCGGCAAGCGCTCCCCCGGCAGCCTCAGCTGGGGCGGCATCAACAACACCTTTTTCTGGATCGATCCCGTCAGCGGCATCGCCGGCGTGATCATGATGCAGTATCTGCCGTTCGCCGACGCCAAGGCGCTTTCGACCTACGACGCGTTCGAGCGCGGCACCTATCAGCTGGTGAAGGCCGGGCGGTAGAAGCAACGTCCGGCCGGCTTCATGCCCGCCGGACGGCAAGCCGCAATTCGCAAGCTGATCCCGCCGGCGGCCCCGGATCCGATGGCTCGCCTCAGAACCCGACGCGCAGACCGGCGCGGCCACTGACGACATCGGAATTGTCGGACAGCGCAAGATATTCGGCGGCCGCGAAGAAAGTTACGTTGCGACTGCGCCATTCCAGCCCGAGCCCGCCGAAGCCGCCCCAGACCTCGGCCGCTCCGGGCGTGGCAAAGGGGATGGCCTGGCCGAGCAGCGCAGCATTGATGGTGGGATTGCCGAGGCGCTGGGTCGCCAGCACACCGCCGGACAGATTCATGGAAAGAAGGTTGGTCGGATTGAGCACCAGGCTGCGGGTCAACTTCAGCTCCCCGCGTTCTTCCAGCGTCGATATCGTCTGGCCGCCGACCGTCAGCGGCGCGACAGTTCCGGTCTCGGTGTAGCGGTCGAAGGCGCCGTACAGATAGCGCAGGCGCAACGAGGGTGTGAGCGTGTAGCCGGCGTCCGCAAGCTGGCCCAGCACAATGCGGTGGCCGACGGTGAGTTCGGGGCTGACGTACCAGCCGTCGAAGGCGGCGCTGGCGATCTCCAATCCGTTGGCGGCGAGATTATTGTTGATGGTTCGGGTGGTCGCGTTGCGCGAACCGCCGCCCTGCACGGAAGCATGCAGGAAGGACGGCCCGATGTCATAGCGGCCATAAGCCCCACCGAAGACGAGATCGGAGTCGGTGCTGCCCTGGTTGAAGTCGATGCTGCTGCGGGTCTTGCCGCCCCCGAGGAAGACACCGAAGCGCATATCGGGACGCGCGGCAAAATCGGCACCGATCATGCCGCCGTAGAAGAGATTGGCGGTGCGAAGCAGCGCGCCGTCCTGCTGCTGGATGCGTTGGCCGGCAAAGCCGCGCGCCCACACCGCGGTGCCCTCCGCGTAAAACGCCGTTGGCGACTTGAACGCGAGGGCTTCGCCGGCATAGGCCGACGCCAGGCCGGGGATCGCGGCAAAGGCGTCCTCAACGCGCGACTGCGCGGTAGGCTCGGGACCGGCAAAGGCCAGCGGCGCGCCGCCTCCCGGCGTGTTGCCGGAAAACTGCGGCACGCTGTCCGACACGCCACGGCTGAAAGCGCCGAGGTTGCTGGCGTTCGCAGCGAAGCTGGTCGGATCGACCACCGACACGGTATTGCCGGAAACGGCAAAAGGCATTCCCGGAGCTGCAATATTGACGCCGGCGAGCGTGTTGAGCGTGTAGAGGTAATTGCCGCCAAAAAATTCCAGATTCTTCGCCGCACCGCCGAGCACGATCGCTCCCGTGATGTTCGAGCCGGCATAGGCGTTCAACGACGCGCTGCCGCCGGCGCCTGTGCTTCCATTGCTGCTGCCCGCGCCGCCCGCACCGCCATTGCCGCCAGTCAAGGTGAGGCCGCCGGTGACGGTGCCCGTGTTGTTCAGCGCCGCGCTGCCGCCCGCGCCACCGTTGCCACCGGGGCCGCCGGCGCCGCTGCCTCCAGCGCCGCCGTTGCCACCGGAGAGGACCATCCCGCCCGCGACGTTGCCGGCATTGGTCAGTGTGGCGCTGCCGCCAGTGCCGCCGGCACCGCCATTGCCGCCGGTGCTGGCGTTGCCGCCTGCGCCACCCGCGCCGCCGGTCCCGGATTGCCCGCCCGCACCGGTGCCTGAGTTGATGAGCCCTGCATTGCCGCCGGCACCGCCGTTGCCGCCATTGCCGCCCGCGTTGCCGCCGCTGCCTCCGTTGCCGCCGGCGCCACCGGTCCCGGACTGCCCGCCGGTGCCGGTGCCGGATATGTCGACCCCTCCATTGCCGCCCCTGCCGCCCTGACCACCGTTACCGGTAAGAACGCCGCCACTACCGCCTGCGCCGCCATTACCGCCATTGCCAACCGAACCGCCATTGCCGGTGCCGGAATTGTTGACCGTTCCGCTGCCGCCGCTGCCCCCATTGTTAAACAGGCCGCCGGCACCGCCGGTGCCCCCATTGCCGCCGTTCCCAAACAAGCCGCCGCTGCCGGTGCCGGAATTGTTGACCGTCCCGCTGCCGCCGCTGCCCCCATTGCCATCAGGTGGAACGCCGCTGCCACCATCGCCGCCGCCCGCAGTCTGGCCGCCGGTGACAGTGCCGGAATTGTTGACGGTGCCGTTTCCGCCGGTCCCCCCGGGCGGTGATTCATTTCCAAAGGCTTCAAATGGACCGGTGGTGTTGCCGGCATTGCTGCAGATTTGGTCGGACCCGTTCGTGACGCATTGCGCGGCTGCGCTGGATGGCCAGGACGTGGCGAGCCAAAGCCCGGCGGCCAGGCACGCACCGTGTCGTAGCGACATGATTCGATCCGACATCCAGATTCTCGTTGGGCGAGTTCCAGTTGGCGACGAGGACTATTATCTATTCACCCATCATGGCCATTCGCGCCGGAACGCGAAATCCCGATTGCGAGCCGGCAGCGCGTTTCGGCGCGTATGTGACATGGCCGCCACAAGGTCCCGGGTTTGTCGCCAGGCCGACCAACGACCGGCTTGTCACCGGCAATGCGCCGGGTGGCTCGCGTGTCGTGCCTACCCAAGCACCACCGCCTCCGGCGCGGCCTTGCCGCGGATCATGTCTGACGCCTTGTCGGCGATCATCAGGGTCGAGGCGTTGAGGTTGGCCGAGATCATGCGCGGCATGATCGAGGCGTCGACCACGCGCAGGCCCTGCAGCCCGTGGACGCGGAGCTGGTCGTCGACCACGGCCCATTTGGCGTCGGCGGGTCCCATCCGGCAGGTGCAGCCGGGATGGAAGGTGGTGGTGCCGCGCTCGGTTGCGGCGGCGAGAAACTCATCGTCGCTCTGCACATTCGGCCCGGGATAATCTTCATAGGCGTAATACGGCGCCAGCGGCGCCGACGACAACAGCCGCCGCGCCAGCTTCATGCCGGCGACCACGGTGCGGCGGTCGAGCTCCTCGACCAGGTAGTTGGTCTGGATGATCGGCGGCGCGAATGGATCGGCCGAGCGGGCCCGGACATAGCCGCGGCTTTCCGGCCGCTGCTGCCAGGACGCGACGGTCATGCCGGGTTCGTCCTCGAGCTGGCCCTGCACGCCTTCCTTGTAGCTCGCCGGCGTAAAGGTCAGCTGCAGGTCGGAGCTTTCGGTGCTCTCGCCGGAATGCCAGAAGCAGTAGACCATGGTCGGCGACAGCGACAGCAGGCCGCGCCGCGTCGTCGCCCATTTCAGCGCCTCCACCCACAGGCTGAGGCCGCGGCGCAGTTCATTGATGGTCTTGATGTTCTTGACGCGCGCGACCGAGCGCGGCGCGTAATGGTCCTGCAATCCCTCGCCGACGCCGGTGAGAGCGTGCCGCACATCGATGCCGAGCGAGCCCAGCAATTCCGGCGAGCCGACGCCGGACAATTGCAGCAGTTGCGGCGAGTTGTAGGTGCCGCCGGAGAGGATGACTTCCTTGTTGGCGCGCACCTCGACGGGCGTGCCGCCCTTGCCGCCCCTGATGTAGCGCACGCCGACGGCGCGCTTGCCCTCGAAGATGATGTTGGTGGCATGCGCATGGGTGCGGACATGGACGTTCGGCCGCTTCATCGCGGGCTTGAGAAACGCGGTCGCCGCGCTGACGCGCAGGCCGTCCTTGATGGTGCGCTGGGCGTAGGAAACGCCTTCCTGGATGCCACCGTTATAATCGGGGTTCTTGGGGATGCCGAGGCTGACAGCGCCGGCCATGAAGGCTTCGCAGAGCGGATCGCGCCAGTCCATCGTGGTGACGGTGAGCGCGCCGTCGCGGCCGCGAAACGTGTCATCGCCCTCGCCGACCCGCCGCTCCATCCGCTTGAAGTAGGGCAGCACATCCGGATAGCCCCAGCCGCGATTGCCGAGCTGCGCCCAGGTGTCGAAATCCGACCGCTGGCCGCGGTTGTAGATGTGGCCGTTGATCGAGGAGGAGCCGCCGAGCGTCTTGCCGCGCGGCGCGTAGATGCTGCGTCCGCCGGTCCAGGGCCCGACCTCCTGCTGGTAGGCCCAGTTGATGCTCTTCATATGGAAGGTTTTGATGAACCCCGCCGGCAGATGGATGTAGGGATGCCAGTCGCTGGGGCCGGCTTCCAGCACGCAGATGCTGGTGCCGGGATCTTCGCTGAGCCGGTTGGCCAGCACGCTGCCGGCGGAGCCCGCGCCGATAATCACGTAGTCGAACGTTTCCATCGTGTTTTTTTCCGGCGCGGATAAAGCTACCGCGCCTTTTCGTTGAGTTGATAGGTGAGATGCACCTTGGCCGTCGGCCATTCGCTGGCGATGATGCTGTAGACCACGGTGTCGCGCAACGTGCCGTTGGGCGCAATCTGGTGGTTGCGCAGGATGCCGTCCTGCTTGGCGCCGAGACGTTCGATGCCGCGCCGGCTCTGCTGGTTGAAGAAATGCGTGCGGAACTCGACCGCAATGCAATCGAGCTTCTCGAAGGCGTGGCCGAGCAGCAGCAGTTTGCACTGGGTATTGAGCGCGCTGCGCTGCACGCGCCTGGCATACCAGGTCGAACCGATCTCGACGCGCCGGTTGGCGGCATCGACGTTCATGTAGGTCGACATGCCCGCAATCCTGCCGTCGGCATCAAACACCGTGAACGGCAGCATCGCGCCCGCCGCCTGCAACCCGAGCCGGCGGTCGATTTCCTTGGCCATGTCCTCGGCCCTGGGAATGAAGGTGTACCAGAGCTTCCACAGCTCGCCGTCCTTCACCGCCTCGGTCAGCCCGTCCAGGTGATCGTGCGACAGCGGCTTCAGCTGCGCATGCGCGCCGCCAAGGGTTACCGGTTCAAGCCAGGGCATTTTGTATTTACTCCGTCCTCTATGCCGTCATTGCTCTCTATTCCGTCATTGCGAGCGTAGCGAAGCAATCCATCCTTTCTTGGCGCCGTGAGATGGATTGCTTCGCTGCGCTCGCAATGACGTTGATAGAAATCATTTATTCAAAAAATTCAGCGCCAGACCCGGCCGCGGCCAGTCCATCGCGATCAACTCGCCCTTGCCGGACAGCGTGATGTACGCCGTCTTCAGCTCGGGCCCGCCGAAGGCGATGTTGGTGGTGACGCGGTCGCCGGTCGGGATCTGCTCGACCAGGGTGCCATCGGGCGCGATCACCGAGATGCAGCCCGTCACCAGCGTGGCGACGCAGATATTGCCGTTGGCCTCGACGGCCAGCGAATCGAACATCTGGTAGCCGCCGAGACCGCAGATCGGCTTGCCGCGTTCGCCGCGATAGATCACGTCGCGCGGCTTCAGTGCGCCGGGCTCGGAAATCTCGTAGGCCCACAGCCGCGCCGTCGGCGTCTCCGCGATGTAGACCGTGTTTTCGTCCGGCGACAGGCCGATGCCATTGGCCGGCAGCACGCCATGCACCACTTCGACGATCTCCTTCATGCCGGGTTTTACATAATACATGCCGCCGACATCCATCTCGCGGGCGCGGCGCTTGCCGAGCTCGGAGAACCAGAGCCCGCCATGCCTGTCGAACACGAGGTCGTTCGGCCCCCGCAAGTCATGCTCGCCGCACTTTGAAACGACCGTTTCGACCTTGCCGCTTTGCAGATCGACCCGCTGGATCGATCCGCCGAGATAATCGTCGGGCTGCGGGCCCGGCATGATCATGTTTTTGGTCGGTATCCAGCTGAAGCCGCCATTGTTGCAGATGTACATCTTGCCGTCGGGGCCGAGGGCGGCGCCATTGGGGCCGCCTGGAATCTCCGCCACCACTTCCTTGCGGCCGTCGGGCCAGACCCGCGTCAGCCGGCGGCCGCGGATTTCGACCAGCACCACCGAGCCATCCGGCATCACCACCGGCCCTTCGGGAAACTCGAGGCCCGTGGCGAGAACGCGAATATTGGACATGAAATCCCCCCGTTTTTTATGGCTGCAGGCGGATTTTTGGGCCGTTCCGCGCGCGCAACGATTTCGTTGCGCCATGTTATGGCAAAGTCGATATCGCTTGCCAAGCAATTGACGCTGCAGGGCAGCTACGCACGGTGTAACAGCACCAACGGTGCGCCCCCTCTCCCGCGCTTGCGGGGGAGCTAATAATCCGCACTTGCGCGATATCTGCACAACAATCCGCAAATCCTGAACACCCGGCGCAAACGCACTGCCAACCGGCGGCGCATGGTCAGGGCATGACAACCTTCAACGACACTTTTCACCGCTCCCACCGGCCATGGCGCATCGTTCGCCCGCCGCAACCGCAACCCGTCGCAGCCAAGCCCGTGCGAGGCAAGATCGGGCCCGCCGCCAGCGTGATCTGCTTCATGCTGGCTTTGCTGACCGTCCTCAGCGTCACGCCGGCATTCCTGCTGTTCTGCGCCTGCGAACTCGAACCTGCCTGCCTCGCCCGCAGCTTCGGCAATTTTCTGGTCGGCCCGTTGGGCGTACGCAAGCCGGCCGTTGCGATCCTGCTCGCGCCGCTCGTCGTTCTGCTCATCAATGTCGTCGTGTTTCTCAGGTGCCACCGACGCCGCGACGTGCTGGATTTCAGCGAGAATCGCTGAGGCCTATCGCAATGACGGGAACGGCAATTACTTCGCCGCCGGCGCATCCTTCTTCTTCGTATCTTCCGCCGGCTTCTTCTGCGCCGCCTGCAGCTCCTCGACGGTCTTCTGCAACGAAACGACCGCGCCCTTCAGCGCATCGATCTGGCGGTTGGCGGCATCGAGCTTCTGGCGGTGTTCGCCACCGAGCTTCGTGATCGTCTTCATCAGGAAATCGACATTGCTCTGCAGGCAGCTGGTGCGCCGCTCCATGGTCTTTTCCACCGTGCATATCTCGATGCCGGGAACGTCCTGGGCCCTGGCGGGCGTCAGGAGTTGGGGCGCCAGCAGCAGCGACGCGGCGAGAACAATACGTCCGATCATCGAAATCCTCATGCGGGGCCGGCGGAGCGGTCAATTTGTCGCGAGGGGGCGCCGGCGGCCGACGATACCACACGGAAACCTCATTCGCGCGTTGAGGTTCGCGCGGGACACACCATTTAAAGCCAAGCGCGTGCGCGGAACTGGAACCGCAGCACTGGCGCGTCACGCAGGAGAATTTTGGCAATGGCAACACGCGAACGACGGCTGGCCGAGTTCAATGGCAGCGGCGAACCGCCGCCGGATCAGCCGGTTCAGGTGCTTTGCGAGGATCACAGCGGCACCTATCAGCTGCCGTTCGCCTGCCGCTTTGTCGATGGTGCATGGCGCAACAACGATTCCGGCGGCGCCGTCGAGGCTACCGTGGTCGGCTGGCGCCTGCCCGCGGCGCCGGTTCGCGCCCGGTCCTGAGACCCGCGTCGCTGTGCCACAATGCAACGGCACGCCGCCCAACCTTAACCTTTGGAACGCGGTGGGAACGAATCGCGCCCGAATCAGCGGTTCGGGGCTGTACTCGCCTGTTCACGGCTAGATATCGGCTGGAATGTGATTCGGCGCACCACATGCAGCACGACCACGATCGGCCGCAACCAGCGGCCGAGCACAAAGGTTAATTCCTCCGGCGATGACATCGCGCAACTCCCCTTGGTCATGATCACGATCTGTTGGCGCCCGCATCATTCGTACAAATACCCGACCGGCTTTCCTTCGGTACGCAGCGGACGAACGTCCTTCCGCGTAATGATCTGACCAGCCAGGCCGTCGATTTCGTCGCGCTGCGTCGGCGTCCAGCTGCGAAGATTCTCGATGCCTTTGAGCAGGCCGAGCCGGAGGATCTGCGTATTCTCGCCGACTCCCTTAAGCGTGATCGTGTTCCTGCCGGCCGTCACCGTATCGCCGGTCGCGAGTTCAAAGTTCTCGCCCGCGCTGTTCTCGAATTCGGCGGTGCCGCGAATGACGCGATAGATGACCACCTCGCCCTTGTCGAGAAAGCCGGTGTCCGCTGCCGCTGACGTGCTCTTCGGCAACAGCGACTGGCCACGCGGGTCGGTCGCGATGATGTGCCCGGTCGTCAGACTGCCGCTCGGAATCTCGATGCCGATATCGCGCACGTAAACCGGTCCGGCGGATTTGACGGCGCACCCCGCCGGCAGCGGCTTGTAGAGCGCCTCCAGCTCCAGCGGGTCCTGCAGCCAGAAAGCGGCGCCGGACGGGCGGTCATGCAGCGGATGGCTCCACGCCACGCGCGGCGTCTCCGCCTCGTTGATCTGATCCGGACCGACCACCGTCGGGTTGGGGAAGGTCGTGGGATCGGTAATGAAGCCTTCGAGAAACTTGCCGGAATAGCCCATGGAAATCGCATCCGGCACCACGGTCTGCGGCGTTTTCAGGTTCTCTTCCGTGGACAGCCCCGCCCAGGTGTAAAACAGCTGGCGATGCACGATCGCGCTCTGCAGAACCACCGCGCCGGGGCCGACATAGTAGACCCGGCCATCATAGTCGAAGGTGAACACGCCCGAGGTGACCAGCACGAGCTGGTAACCGCCCGGCGGCAAATGAAGATGGAAATCGGTCGGGCCGGTGTCGGGCAGGTAGATCGGCAGGTTGGTCGAAACCTCGTGCAGCAGGAAGGTTTCGTTGTTGGCCTGAAAGCCCTCGTTGGCGCGATTGTAGAGCGCCTGCGGCCGGTAGGTCGGCTCGTGCAACGCATCCCGGTCGCGATCGATCGCCACGAAATTCTTGGTGTTGAGGCGGAGGGGATCGCCGTTCGGGCGGGTAAGGCCGGACGCTTTGGATTCGATCGCGGCATGCACGTTCATGACACCCTCCAATCTGGATATTTCAACGCGACCGGGCGAGGCGTCCAAATTTTCGGCAGCGCCGCATCGCCGCGTTCACAGCTTCATGGGGCTATGCGAAATTCGCGCCAGCCGCGTTGCACCGCGGCAAAAACCTGCCGCAACCGCCACCGATGCGTTGAAGCCGTTGGACCGATACCGAAATTCGAGTTGGCGATTCCCCGAGGCGCGGTTCGCCGGCCCGGCGTCGCCGTCCATGCGACCGCCGCGCATGGCCGCATGTTGAGCAGATCGTGCCTTGGACGAGCGCCCGGCAAACAGGCAACGCGGCGTCCGCGCTGCCTAATATTCGACCTCGAGCTCCTCGATGTCGGCGGGCTCGGCCCTGGCGGCCTCGATCCATTCCTGCATCTCGGGCAGCGCCATGATCATGTCGGCATAGGCCTTGAGCCGGGGCTCCAGCTTCACGTCATAGGTCATGAAGCGGGTCACGACAGGCGCATACATCGCATCCGCCATGCTGCGTTCGCCGAACAGGAACGGCCCGCCTGACTCGGCAAGGCATTCGCGCCAGATGGTGCAGACACGGTCGATATCCGATTGCGCGCGGGACCAGATCTTGAAGCCGGGGAAATGCCCCTTCAGATTGACCGGCAGCGATGCGCGCAGCGTGGTGAATCCGGAATGGATCTCCCCGCAGATCGAGCGGCAATGTGCCCGTAAAATACGGTCATCCGGCAAAAGCCCCGCATCCGGCTTGATCTCGTTGAGATACTCGGCGATGGCCAGCGTATCCCAAACCGTCGCACCGTCGTGGCGCAGGCACGGCACCAGGATCGAGGACGACAGCAGCAGGATTTCGGCCCGCGCCGAGGCGTCGTCGGGGGCGGTGACGATTTCGTCGAACTCCAGCCCGGAAAACTTCGTCAGCAGCCAGCCGCGCAGCGACCAGGACGAATAATTCTTGCTGCTGATGGTCAGTGTCGCTTTCGCCATATGGCTTTTCCTTCACGCCTGCACGTCTCGCAAGGTTACGAAGGGCACCGCCTTGCCGGCGCGATCCGCCGCAAAGTGCCCAAGTCCATGCCTCACGCGTTCCAAGCAGCAAACGACGTGCCAGTCTGCATGGCTGTTTTGACTCCGCTCTGGCTTCGATATTGCATAGCAGTATCGACAGGGGCGTTTCCGGATGAAGTCTATGATGTATCAAGCCTATCAGAACCACATGGACCTGACGGCGCCATGGCGGACCGGGGCAGCGTCGGCGCTGAAATACCTCAACCTCGTGCCGCAGGGCGTGTCGGACAAGATGTTCGGGCGGCTCGCCGCCGCCCTCGAACTGATTTCACGCACGTCCCTCACCTATTCCCGGCCGCCCTACGGCATCGACAGGGTGATGGTGGGCAACCGGGAATTGGAGGTGACCGAGGAAGTCGTGTTCGCGACGCCGTTCGGCTCGCTGCTGCATTTCAAGAAGGAAAACTCGCCGGAGCAGCCGCGCATGCTGCTGGTGGCGCCGATGTCCGGCCATTTCGCCACGCTGCTGCGCGGCACCGTGAAGACGCTGCTGCAGGACCACGACGTCTACATCACCGACTGGCACAATCCCCGCGACATTCCGCGCGAGCACGGCAAGTTCGGCCTCGACGAATACACCGAGCACCTCATCACCTTCATGGATCAACTGGGCCCGCGCGCGCACATGGTGGCGATCTGCCAGCCCTCGGTGTCGGCGCTGGCGGCCGCGGCCATCATGTCGGAGGACAACCACCCCGCCCGTCCGGCGACGCTGACATTGATGGCCGGGCCGATCGACACCCGCATTCAACCGACCAAGGTCAACGAGTTCGCCAAGAGCAAACCCATCACATGGTTCGAGGAGAACCTGATCAACTACGTGCCGTTCCAGTGCAAGGGCGCGTTCCGGCAGGTCTATCCCGGCTTCGTGCAGCTCACCGCCTTCGTGTCGATGAACCTCGAGCGCCACATCAAGTCGCATATCGATCTCGCCCAGCACCTTGCCAAGGGCGAGAAAGAAAAGGCCGAGGTGATCAAGACCTTCTACGACGAATATTTCGCGGTGATGGACCTGCCCGCGGAATTCTACATCGAGACCGTGCGCGACGTGTTTCAGGAACACCTGCTGCCGCAGGGCAAGCTGACCTACAAGGGCCGCCCGGTGAACCCGGCCGCGATCAAGCGCATGGGCCTGATGACGGTGGAAGGCGAAAAGGACGACATCTGCTCGATCGGCCAGACGCTCGCCGCGCAGGACCTCTGCACCGGCGTGCGCACCTACCGCAAGGTCCACCACATGCAGGCCGGCGTCGGCCATTACGGCGTGTTTTCCGGCCGGCGCTGGAACAACGAGATCTATCCGCTGCTAAGGGATTTCGTGCACGTCAATTCGTGAGGCTGGGTCCCTTACCTCTCCCGCTTGCGGGGGAGGTCGGCGCGCAGCGCCGGGTGGGGGAAATCCATCAGCTCGAAAAGTCCATCGCATCGAGCAGCCGTGCCGTCGAGAGAGCCCCCTCCCCAACCCTCCCCCGCAAGCGGGAGAGGGAGCGCACCGCGATCGCCGCACCCGCCGTGAACGCGCCCGGCCGGCCCTCGAGGCGGTGCTGCGCTATGTCGTCGTTCGAAACCGCGACAGATAGTGCAGGCCGATCACCGCCACCAGGAAGGTGAACCACATCGGATCGGTGCGATCGAGGAAGTAACTTTCCAGCGACGCGATGTAGATCCCAAACAGCCAGATCCGCAGAAACAGGTTCGCCAGCGGCGTTGGCGCACCCTGCTCCGCCGCGCGATGATAATTCCTGAGCGGCAGAATCACCAGAATGGTGATCACCAGCAGCAGGCCGGGGATGCCAAGCGACAGTGCGGAGTCCAGATAGCCATTATGGCTGTGCGATGCGAGCGTCACCCAATTGTCGATGGCATCGCCGGTGTCGATGTCCCGCACATAGTCGCTGCCCCAGAACGCGAAATAGCCATAGCCGAAGAACGGTTTCTGCCCCACCGCCGCGAAGGCGAATCGCCAGACCTCGTCACGCCCGGTGAAGCTGGTGTCGAACGGAAGCGACCTGGAAATGGCCGCCAGCGCCGGACTGACGACGGATACGACGCTCATGAGATTGAGCACGATCAGAGGCCCGCAGCAAAGCAGCGCACGAACCCGAAACGTCCTTGCCGCCGAGACCAGTGCGGCCAGCACGAAAATGCCGAGGCAAAGCGCGGTCGAGCTCTTGCCCGCAGCGAAAAACAGAAACACCACCGAAAGCACGGTGATCAGTGGCCCGACCAGGGCTGCGCCCGACTGCGTCAGATAGACCCCGACGAAAATCAGCATCACCATGATGGCGGATGCGGTGTTCTTGTGATCGAAAACGCCGCGCCAGTCACCGGCCAGATGGTATTCAAAGACATCCGTGGCCTGATGAACGGCCAGATGCGGCACCATCATCACCCCGAAATAGCAGACCGCCAGGAACGACAGCACGGCGGCGCCGAGCCACCTGTTCAGTTCGCGTGCGGTCGACGGCAGCAGCAGCACCGTTGCCGCGACCACGAACGTGCAAAGGGTGAGCACAAATCTCTGGGTGGAGGCGGAGGGGTCGCGCGACATCACGAGGTTGATGCACATCCAGCAGCCGAACAGGACGTACGGCGTCGCCACGAACGAACGAAGCGCTTCCGCATGCCGGCGCGTCACCACCGCCAGCGACAGCACGGCGAGAAGCCCGAACAGCGCGTAGGTCAGGCCGCGTCCGGTGGCGGCATCGCCGATCGTCGGGTTGCCGAGATCGGCGAACGGCTGCGGCGAAATCCAGACCAGCAGCAGCACGGCGATGAACAGCGTGCCGCGCAGGATCTGCATGACCGGAATGCGGCCGACATAGAGCGCGATCGGCGTCTCGACCCAGAGGCTGGACAACCGGTTCACGGCAAGACTCGCTGATTGTCGGTCGCGGCTATCACAACAAACCCGTCCTGATCGGTGCGGCGCAAGAACAAGGAGCCAGATGCATATGGGCCCAATTCGCTTCAAGTTCTCTCGGGCCAAATTATAGGGCAGTCGATGGTGCCGACGTCGCAATATTCCGAAGTCGGTTAACCGGTCCGCTCTTAACCATTCAGGGCGGCGGAGCCGCGCTGGACCGGATATTGCAATCCTTGCCACACGACCTGAACGTCCAAATGAAATGTGTGGTGCAAATGGCAATACGGCTGAATTTTCGCGGAAAACTCACCGCGAGCGACGGGAACACCGCGGCACCCGGCCGTTCCGGCACAGCTGGACTGTCCGGGGTGTCCGATTTTGCGACGCACCCTGACGGCAAGCGGCGCTGGGGATTGGGCCTGAAGAGGCTGGCAATGACCGTCGCGCTGGCCACCTGCATATCGCCGGCCCTCGCGGACTCCATGGTGGAGACATCGCACTGCAGGTACTCGCGCTACTACGGGTACAGCAGCTGCAGCACGACATGGACAAGAATAGCGCCCCCCGTTCGCAATCCCGAACAGGCACGGCTGGATGCGATCGCCCTGCAGAAGGAAGACGCGAAATGGGAGGCTTTCTGCAAACCGAAATTCCGCGCCGACGATTATGGCGTTCGCCGCGCATCCTATTCCGCGAAGGGCTGTGAATTTGGCCGCAGCGAATAAGATCGAAGCCGGCCACCGGAATCCGATGCCGTACCGCGCCGACATTGACGGCCTGCGGGCGCTCGCCGTCGTTCCGGTGCTGTTCTATCACGCCGCCATTCCGGGCTTTCCCGGCGGCTTCGTCGGCGTCGACATCTTCTTTGTCATATCGGGCTATCTGATCTGCGGCATGATCAATGCCGATATCCGCAACCGGCTGTTCTCGCTCGGCGAGTTCTACAAGCGCCGGGCCCTGCGCATCCTGCCCGCGCTCTTTGTCGTATTCCTGGTCACCAGCGTTTTCGCCTGTGTCTTCTTCCTGCCGGTCGAACTCGAGGATTATGCCAGGAGCCTTGCCAGCGCCGTCGGCTCCATCTCCAACATCTACTTCGCGGCCACCGCGGGATATTTCGACGCGCCGGCCGAAACCAAGCCGCTGCTGCATACATGGTCGCTCGGCGTGGAGGAGCAGTTCTACTTCATCGTTCCCCTGTTGATGCTGCTGCTCTGGCGCGCGGTACCGAAGCAGGCCAGGCTGCTTTTCGCCGTCGCTGCCGCGCTGTCCTTTGCGGCAGCGGTCGCGGTCAGCTTTCGCAACCCCACTTTCGTGTTCTACCTGGCGCCGTTTCGCGCATGGGAGCTGGCGCTCGGCGCGCTGCTGGCGATCGGGTTCTTTCCGGCGCCGCAGAGCGCGTTCCGGAAGAACGCCTGCGGCGCGGCCGGGATGCTGCTGCTGCTCGGCGCCATCTTCCTCGGCTCCTCATCGGCGCCGCTGTTGCCGATGGTTTCGCTCGCCAGCGTCGGCTCCACGCTGGTGATCGCTTCGAGCGAAGGCGGGGCTTCGGCCGTGGGCAGACTGCTGTCGCTGCGGCCGGTCGTCTTCATCGGCCTGATCTCCTATTCGCTCTATCTGTGGCATTGGCCGCTGATCGTGTTTCAGCGCACCGATCAGTTGCTGCTGCCGGATTCATCCGGCATCGCGGCGAAATTGGCGCTGGTGGTGCTCTCGATCGGCATCGCCTTCCTGTCGTGGAAATTCATCGAAATGCCGTTCCGCAGGGCCAGGTCGGTTTCGAAGGGCATGGTGTTCGGCGTCGCCTCGATGGCGACGGCTTCGGCGGTGGCGCTGTGCGGGCTGGTACTGTTCGTCAACGGCGCGCCGTTCCGTTTCCCCGCGCGCGTCGTCGCGATCGCGTCCTATCTCGCCTACGATCCCTCCCCGGCCTTCCGCTCCGGCCATTGCTATCTGGCGACCAACCGCCAAAAGCTCGATCTCGAGACCTGCATGACACCGGACGCCCGGCGGCCCAACTATCTCCTGGTCGGAGACAGCCACGCCGCGCATCTTTGGTCCGGCCTGTCGGCAGCCATGCCGGCCGTGAACATCATGCAGGCCACGGCCAGCACCTGCCGCCCGGCCGCAATGGCAGTCTCGCAACTGGACACCCGCGCCTGTCCGCGCCTGATGCACTATGTCTTCAGCGACTTCCTCGCCCACAACAGGGTCGACAAGGTCCTGCTCGCGGCGGCGTGGAAAGACGAGGATATCCCGGTTCTGTCCGAAACGATCGATGCCCTGACAGCAAGGGGGTTCGACGTCGTCGTGCTGGGGCCGATTGTCGAGTATGGCAGCCCGCTGCCGCGGCTACTGGCTGACGAAATCCTGCGCAACAACCCATTGATCGCGAGCCGCGCCCGCAGCGCCGGGACCCGCGAACGCGACCGCGAGATCGGCCGGATCGCCACGGCGAAGGGCGCCACCTATCTCTCCGTCTACGATGCGGTCTGCCGCGGCGGTCAGTGCGACGAATTCGCCGAAGGCGACATTCCCATGCAGTTCGACGCCGGCCACCTCACGGCCGCGGGCTCCGCGGTGGTGGGACGAAGACTGTCGACCGGCCTGGCCGGACAACTGGCGAGGGCCGACCATGCTTTACGCTGACCACACCCGCGCACAGCGCGCGTTTCTCGTGGCGGCCATGGTCGCGACGATCCTGGCGCTCGGCGGCGCGGGCTCGGCCCATGGCCAGACCAGCGCTGCTCGCATGCCCGCGAAATTTGCCGGCGCCTTCGTCAACTGGGGCCCCGACGGCCGCGAAAAGATGCTGCAGGTCTGGGAAAAATGGCTGAACCAGAAGCCGTCATCGGTGCTGGGCGTCGATTTCTACGCCCAGTCGACCTGGGAGGATTATTCCAGACTGAGCTGGGTGCCGGGCATCTGGAAGAAGCTCAACCCGGCGCGCAACGTGGTGTGGTCGATGCCGCTGACGGTGAAGGGAACGCCGCTCGCCGAAGTCGCTGAAGGCCTGCACGACGCCGCATTCGAAGCCGCCGCCCGCGCGATCGCCGAGGCGCATCCGAAAGCTATCATCCGGCTCGGCTGGGAGATGAATCTGGTCGACTCGGCCTGGTTCGCCAAGGGCCAGGAGGCGGACTACATCGCCGCCTTCCGCCGCGTGGTCGGCATTTTCCGGCGGCATTCGGACGGCTTCAAATACGACTGGTGTCCGGGATGGGGGCTGCAGGAGCTACCTGCCGATCTCGCCTATCCCGGCGACGATGTGGTCGATTACATCGGCCTCGACGTCTACGATTTCAAGCACGAGGGGTCGCCTCGGGAACGCTGGGACACGCATTACCTGAAAGCGCCGTTCGGCCTGCAATGGCACCGCGACTTCGCCGCGCAACACGGCAAGCTGATGAGTTACCCGGAATGGGGCGTCGGCCAGTTCGGCGACAATCCCTTCTTCATCCAGCAGATGCGCGACTGGTTCGTGCAGAACGAAGACAAGATCGCCTATGCGGCCTATTTCGACGTCGACGGATTATGGCCGACGCAGATCGACAACAACCAGTTTCCGCAATCGCAGAAGCTGTTCCGCAAGCTGTTCAAGCGCTGATCCCGATACGGGCTCCGATCGGGATAGAGGATTTCGAGGACACACTGCGGCGGGTGATTGGCACCGTCCTCGGCTACGCGGCCGCCTTCGCGGCCGGCGCCCTCAGTTCGGCTGCGCCGCCGGCACCTTGATCTCGGTCGGCAGGATGATCGCCGCCGCGATCACCAGCAGGCACAGTCCCGCGAACGCATGCAGCATGGTGACGAAACCGCCCTGCTCGTACAGCCACGCCACCAGCCCCACCGAAGCGCCCGCCGCGGTGAAGCCGATGAAGTAGCGCACCGAGTAGGCGCGGCTGCGCCATTCCTCGCTGGTGTATTTACCGACCATTGCGTCGTTGACGGTGACCTGGCCGAACGCCCCCATCACGATCCCGATCGCGGCGAGAATCAGCGGCAGGTTGGACAGCGTCGCCGCCAGATACAGGAACGGCGCCAGCATCAGCGACAGCGGCAGCGAAATCGCCTTCAGCGAATAGCGGTCGATCAGCTGGCCGATGGTGTATTGCGTCATGGCGCCGAACACGTAGACGCAGGCCGCGATCACTCCCAGCAGCGCCGGGCTCGCGGTCAAGTCGGCGAGGCGCTCGGCGAACAGTTTCGGCAGCGCCACCGTCACCGCGTTGAAGGTGGTGGAGATCGCGATCACCACGATGAACAGCGCCAGAATCACCCGCCACATGTCCTGCTTCGCCACCCGCGCCTGCGCCGCGGCCTGCTTGAAGCCGGAGCGATCCTCATGCACCACGGTGCGCGCGAATGCGATGCCGATCCCGATGGTGACGATGCCCGGCACGATGAAGGCCCAACGCCAGCCGAGATACTGGCCGATCACGCCGGTGACCAGCGCCGAGGAGGCCACGCCGAGATTGCCCCAGACGCCGTTGATGCCCATCTCGCGGCCGAGTTTTTCCGCATAGGACACGATCATGGCGGTGCCGACCGGATGATAGATCGAGGCGAACAGGCCGATCGACAGCAGCGCCGCACCAAGCTGCAGCGGCGTCTGCACCAGGCCGACCGCGATCATCGACGCGCCGATGCCGGCAAAGAAGATCACCATCATGTGGCGGCGGCTCCAGCGGTCGCCGAGCCAGCCGGTCAGCAGCGACCCGGCGCCGAAGGCGACGAACCCCGGGGTCGCGTAAGGCAGCAGTTCCGAATAGGCCATGCCGAGCGCCGGCCCCATCACGATGATGGCGGCGGCGAAGATCAGCATCGAATAATGGTCGATGAAGTGGGCGGCGTTGACGTAGCCGATCACCCTGGCGGGGCTGTTCATTGGCGAATCCTGACTTTTCCTGACATAGGTTATAGGGTGTTGCGCTGACGGGATGTCGCCAATGAATATCGCCGAAAAGCCAATTGCAGGGATCAAGGGCCGCCGGATCTCGACCGGCGACGGCCTGCATCTGATCGCGAACCACTACCGCAGGGGCACGCGGCTCGACACCCATATGCACCGCGAGGCGCAGCTGGTGTATGCCGCCCGCGGCACCATGCAGGTCACCACGCCAAAGGGCCGCTGGCTGGTGCCGCCGGATCGCGCGGTCTGGGTGCCGGCGCTGTCAGAACACGCCATCGACGTGCTCGCCGACATCGACATGCGCACGCTGTATTTCGACCTCGCCTGGCTGGCGCGCGAGGACCGCAGCGCCAGCCTCGATGCCGAATTCGTGGTGCGGGTCTCGCCCTTGCTGCACCAGGCCATCCTGGCCCTGTTCGACGGCCGCAACGACCCCGACCGCACCGCGCTCTTGATCAAACTCGTGATGCTCGAACTGCACCAGGCCGAGGATTCCGCGACCTTCATCCCGCTGCCCCGCGAGCCGCGCTGCCGCCGCGCCGCCGACATCGTGCTCGGCGATCCCACCGGCGCCCACGAGATCGAGGCGCTGGCGCGCGAGGTCGGCACCTCGGCGCGAACGCTGTCGCGGCTGTTCGCGTCGGAGACGCAACTCAGCTTCAAAAGCTGGTGCCAGCGCGCGCGCATTGCGGCGGCGATCGAAAAGCTGTCGGTCGACGCCGCCATCTCGGTCAAGCAACTCGCCGCCGATCTCGGCTACGCCAGCGTGCCGGCGTTTTCACACGCGTTCCGGCAAGTGACGGGCAAGACGCCGACGGAGTTTGCGGAGAAGGAGTGAGAGATAGTGAGAAAGCAGACGAAGCCGAAGCGCCGCACCCTCCACTAGAGCCCAGACGCTGATCGCATGATAGAATTTTCGACTTGGTCGTTCCCCTCTATCGACGCAAATACGGCGGCGCTGTTGCACATTTTCTCACCATTCGTGGTAGGGGGTTTGGCGAGCCGGCTGTTTTACGGGTGGATCGACAAGGCCGGCCTGCAATCGGCCGGTTTTTCACCGACGGTGGCTTCGTTCCTGACCACGCCGCTTCTCGCAATTTCCTACTACACCTTGGTAACTAAGGATTTCATTCGCGGCAGCATCGGCAATGAGTTCTACAGAATGGGTTTTGATTTGATTCTGTTTGGACCGGTACTTCTTGTACTATTGCCGCTCTTAGCGATCTATCTCCGCGGAGGCTTCCGAAGGAAAAGAATATTCGGCATCATTCTTTGCGTGGCGGCCGTCACTACCGTAATTCTAGAATATCTCGGGCTGGGCCTGTTGTTGAGTGGTTCCTGATCAGACCGTAGGCGGATTAGCGAAGTGAATCCGCCGTCATTGCGAGCGCAGCGAAGCAATCCAGCTTTCGAGAGATAACAAAGAAAGCTGGATTGCTTCGTCGCAAGGGCTCCTCGCAATGACGCCGCTCAGCCTCCGGTGTTTGCCGCCAGACCTAGATGGCTGCTCGAAGGTCCGTGAGCGTCACCATCAGCGTCATCGGATCGAGCGGTGATTCCGAAAGACCGAGCGCGAGGTAGAACACCTTGGCCTCAACCGAGATGGCATGGACCAGCATGCCACGGATGCCGATCGTTTCGGCCGCTTGCATCACGCGCAACGCGCTGTCGCGGAACAGCGCGCGTCCGATGCCTTGGCCCTGCCACGACTGATCGATGGCGAGGCGCCCGAGTACAGCTACCGGTATCGGGTCCGGCATGTTGCGCCGGAACCGGCTGGGGGCCGCGGCCGCGCTGACGGCACCGGAGGCGAGCGCATAATACCCCACCACAATATCATCGGCGCAAATGACAAAACTGCGCGAGGCCCCGCTGACCTGGTTGGCACGGGCGCGACGCCTGAGCCAATCGTCGAGGATGGGGACGCCCGAATTAAAGGCGCCGAGTTCGTGATGGTCGGCGAGCGGCGCGGGTGCGCTCAGTGTCACCCGCGGTCCCACGGCGCTTTCGCCTGCATGGTACGGCGCAGGCGAGCGTTCGGCTGCGGCGGGGCATCAAGCCGCTTCAGAAACTCGGCATAGGCCTTGGGGCTGACGCTGAACATCGTGCGGTCGAGCAGCGCATCCTCTGCGGCACGGCGCGCGGCCTCCAGAACGAAGTCGGTGCGGTTCTTGCCGGCAAGCTGGGCGGCACGGTCGATCAATCCGCGCAATTCGGGCTTGATGCGCAGGTTGAGCGTGTCGCGGACAACAGTCGGTTTCGGTGCCATACGTCATCATAAATCATCGTAATGTCTTTGTCATTACAAAAATGAGCCGCGTATTTGGCCGCGGGTAGGATCGGTGGAGCTTCCCCCTGGCTCGCAGAGCGAAGGAGGGAGCGATACCCATCAAATCAGGCAAAGAAAAAATGATGGGTTTCGCGAAGGGCTCAACCCATCCTACGAAATCGCCACGACCTCCAGCTCCTGCCCCGATGCGCCGACGACATCCCCGACGGCCTTGCCCATCAGAGACCTCGCCACCGGAGAGACGAAGGAAATCGAACCGGCCTTGGGATCCGCCTCGTCCTCGCCGACGATGCGGTATTTTTGCACGCGCCCGTCTTCACGCCTGAACGTCACCGTGCTGCCAAAGGCAACAATGTCGGATGACGCGGGGTCGGCGACGACCTCGGCGGTCCGGACCCGCGCCGCGAGATAGCGCGCATCGCGCAACGGGGTCGCCGCCTGCCGGCGCCGTTCGTTGACGTCCTCGATCTGCCGCGCGGTCTCATAGGCCTCGCGCGCCTGCTGCAGTTGCAGCTCGAGCGCTTTCAACCCCTCGGCCGTCACAAGGTTCGGGTGCGGCGAGACCGGACGGTCGGGCAGCAGCGTTTCCGACGCGGTTTCGGCACTGTCTTCCTTGGTAAAAGCAACGCTCAAATTCGAGGCCCTTTGCTCAGAATATTGGAACTGATCTCGATCATATCATGCTTAACCGCCTAGCGGTGGTGTTGGTTTCACTCCCATACCCACTACCGTTTCTGTGCATGGGGTCGTTTTCGATGTTTTGGTTTGGACCTGCCATCACCTTCGGATAGCCCGTGACAAAACAACCCGACGGGCAAATTTTCGCTTAACATGTCGGGCAAATCACTCTTACAAATTCGCCCGTATCACGACCGCGCGGTGACATCTTTTTACTCACTCACAACAGCTTGATTGTGATCCATTCCGTCGTAATTCTCGTGTAGGATTCGTGTCGAATCCGGAATAGACCGCCCGCCATGAGCAGCAACGCCTTCTTCTCCGACCTTCTCGCCTCGATTTCCGAGCGCGGCCGCACTTTGCTTCGCGGCGGCGGGCCGCCGGATACGAAACAGAACGCCTCCGAACTGATCGAACTGTGCGAGGCGCTGCTGTCGGGCCGCGGCGAGGCCTCCGGTGTCGCGATCGCGCGCGAGGTGCTCGACCGCTATCGCCAGCTCGACGCGGCCGGCCGGCTGGCGTTCTTCGAGACGCTGGCACGCGGCTATGGCCCGGATCGCGAGCGGCTGTCGCAGGCGATCGAGGCCTGGCGCACGCAACCGTCCGACGAGGACGCCAGCGACCTGCACTTTGCCTCCGAGCCGCGGCGGCAGGAATTGATCCGGCGTCTGAACCGCGCGCCCGGCGGCACCAGCGAACTGGTGGCGCTGCGCGCCGACCTGCTCGGCTTCCTGAAGGGGCACAAGGATCTGGCCGCGCTCGACCGCGACGTCGTGCATCTTTTGTCTTCATGGTTCAACAGGGGATTTCTCGTGCTGCGCAGGATCGATTGGCAAACGCCAGCGAACATTCTGGAACAGATCATCCGCTACGAGGCGGTGCACGAGATCCGCGACTGGGACGATCTGCGCCGCCGCATCGATCCGGTCGACCGCCGCTGCTACGCGTTCTTTCATCCCGCATTGGTCGACGAGCCCCTGATCTTCGTCGAGGTGGCGCTGACCGAAGCGATCCCGGCCGCGATCGCGCCGCTGCTCGCCGAGGACCGGGCGCTGGTGCCGATCGAGCGCGCCCGCACCGCGGTGTTCTATTCGATCTCCAACACCCAGAAAGGCCTCGGCGGCATTTCGTTCGGCAGTTTCCTGATCAAGCAGGTGGCCGAGGAATTGCGCCGCGAACTGCCGAAGCTGGAAAATTTCGTGACATTGTCGCCGGTGCCCGGTTTTGTGCAGTGGCTGAAGCAGGCCAGCGACGTCCCGGTGTCCGACGACGAACGCGCGCTGCTCGAAAACCTCGAAAAGCCCGACTGGTTCGAGGATGCCGAGCTGGCGTCGAAGCTGCGCGCGGTGCTGGAGCCGCTCGCCGCGCATTATTTCCTGAAAGCCCGCACACCGAAGGGACGGCTGATCGATTCGGTGGCGCGATTCCATCTCGGCAACGGCGCGCGGTTGGAGCGGATCAACTGGTTCGGCGATCTGTCGCCCAAGGGCCTGCGCGAATCCGCAGGGATCATGGTCAACTATCTCTACCGGCTCGAGGACATCGAGAAGAACCACGAGGCCTACGCCAATGACGGCGCGGTCGTCGCCTCCAGCGCGGTGAAGAAACTGCTGAAGGGCGAGGGCCGGCGGCTTTTGGATATGCGGCTGTCGTAAGGAAGCTTTGGGCTATTCGATATGCCCGCGACAACGGCGGTAAGCCCCCTCTCCCCCTGTGGGAGAGGGTTGGGGTGAGGGGTTACGGTCTATCGATAGAGCAAGACCCCTCACCCGGATTGCATCTTTCGATGCAATCCGACCTCTCCCACAAGGGGAGAGGTGAAGACGGAGCTGGCCGCGCGATCGCCTAAATCTTGTATTCGTAGAGCAGCCGGGCGCGAATGTTGCCTTCCAGCGCCCTTATATCCGCCAGCACGCGCTGGCCGTCGGCGGTGGACGCGTCGGCGTCGAGGACCACATAGCCGACGTCGTGATCGGTCTCGTAATACTGCGCGGCAATGTTGACGGCGTGACGCGCCAGCACTTCGTTCAGGCGCCCGAGCATGCCCGGCAGGTTGCGCTGCACCTGAATGAAGCGCGTGCCCGATGGCCGCGGCGGCAACTGGACCTGGGGGAAATTGACCGCGCCCATGGTCGAGCCGGAATCGCTGTAGTCGACGAGCTTGCGCGCCACCTCGGCGCCGATGCGCTCCTGCGCCTCTTCCGTCGAACCGCCGATGTGCGGCGTCAGAATGACGTTCTCCAGCCCCTGCAGCGGCGATACGAAGCGATCCGCATTCGAGCGCGGCTCGACCGGAAAGACGTCGACCGCCGCACCACGAAGCCTGCCGTCGCGCAGCGCGTCGGCGAGCGCCTCGAGATCGACGACGGTGCCGCGGCTGTTGTTGATGAAAAAGGCACCGGTCTTGATCGCCGCAATTTCCTGCCGACCGATCATGCCGTGCGTGGCCGATGTTTCCGGCACATGCAACGACACGACGTCGCTTTGTGCCAACAGCTCATGCAGGCTCGCGACCGGCTCGGTGTTGCCGTGGCGAAGCTTGTCGGTATGGTCATAGTAGATCACCCGCATGCCCATCGCTTCGGCGAGATTGGAGAGCTGCGAGCCGATATTCCCGTAGCCGATGATGCCGAGCGTCTTGCCCCGGACCTCATAGCTGTCGTCCGCGGACTTGTCCCATCGCCCCTGATGGGCGGCGTTGGAGCGCGCAACGATCCGGCGCAGCAGGAAGACGATCTCGCCGATCACCAGTTCCGCCACGCTGCGGGTGTTGGAAAACGGGGCGTTGAAGACCGGAATCCCGCTGCGGCGGGCGGCGTCGATATCGACCTGGTTGGTGCCGACGCTGAAGCATCCGATCGCGATCAGCCGGTCCGCAGCCTCGAGAACATCGGTCGTGATCTGCGTCCGTGACCGGATACCAAGCAGGTGTACGCCCTTGATCGCTTCCTTGAGCGCTTCGCCCTCGAGCGCCCTGGAAAGGCGCGTCATGTTGGAATAGCCCGCACTCTCGATCAGCTGCACGGCGCTGTCGTTGACGCCTTCGAGGAGCAGGACCCGGATCTTGTCCTTCGAGAGCGAAAATTGAGGAAGGGAACGTTTGCTGGTCAATATCTCGGTATCCTTCAGCGATCGATGATGGGGAAACTGACGGCCTGAACATCCAAACCGATCACGCCGCCAGCGCCTTCATCTCCTTGTAGAGATCCGACTTGCCCTCGAAGCCGATGCCCGGCAGGTCCGGCATGGTGATATGGCCGTTCTCGACGCGCACGCCGTCGGGAAAACCGCCATAGGGCTGGAACAGATCGGGATAGCTCTCATTGCCGCCGAGGCCGAGGCCGGCGGCGATGTTCAGCGACATCTGGTGGCCGCCATGGGGAATGCAGCGGCCTGGCGACCAGCCCTGCGTCCTGAGCACCTCGAGCGTGCGCTGGTATTCGCACAGCCCGTAGGACAGCGCGCAATCGAATTGCAGCCAGTCGCGGTCGGGCCGCATGCCGCCGTAGCGCAGGAGATTGCGCGCATCCTGATGGCTGAACAGGTTTTCGCCCGTCGCCATCGGCCCCGGATAGAATTCCGCCAGCGCCGCCTGCAGCTGGTAATCGAGCGGATCTCCGGCCTCCTCGTACCAGAACAGCGGATAGTCGCGCAGCATCTTCGCATAGGCGATCGCGGTCTCCAGATCGAACCGGCCGTTGGCATCGACCGCGAGCCTGGCCTCGCTGCCGATCTCCTCCAGCACGGCCTCGATGCGGATGCGGTCCTCGGCGATCGGCGCGCCACCGATCTTCATCTTGACGACGTTGTAGCCGCGGTCGAGATAGCTGCGCATCTCGCCGCGCAGCATCGACAGGCCCTTGCCGGGATAATAATAGCCGCCGGCGGCATAGACGAACACGCGCGGATCGGCCTCGCGCCGGTGGCGTTCGGCCAGCAGCCGGAACAGCGGCTTGCCCGCGATCTTCGCCACCGCGTCCCACACCGCCATGTCGATGGTGCCGACCGCGACCGAGCGCTCGCCATGGCCGCCGGGCTTCTCGTTCGACATCAGCGCCGCCCAGACCCGGTCCGGATCGAGATTGCCGCCGGCCTCGTCGAGCAGCGTCCTGGGGTCGGCCTCCTTGAGGCGCGGCGCAAAGCGCTCGCGGATCAAGCCGCCCTGTCCGTAGCGGCCGTTGGAATTGAAGCCGTAGCCGACCACCGGCCTGCCGTCGCGCACCACGTCGGTGACGACGGCCACGAGGCTGGTCGTCATCCTGGTGAAGTCGATATAGGCGTTGCGGATCGGCGACGCGATCGGTTTTGTCACTTCACGGACGTCGACGATGCGCACCGACATGGCCTACGATTCCGCCTTGTCCCTGAAATACGGCTCGACCGGGCCATGCACCTTGATGGTCAGCGGATTGCCGTAGCGGTCCTTGGCGTTGCCGGCGGTGACCCGCACCCAGCCCTCGCTGATGCAATACTCCTCGACATTGGTCTTCTCGGCGCCCTTGAAGCGGATGCCGACGTCGCGCTGCAGCAGCTCCTCGTTGTAGTAGGGGCTTTTCGGGTTGGTGGACAGGCGGTCCGGAAACGCGTTCGCGGTCTCGTTGTTCTCGTTCATAGCAGTGCCTCGATTTCCTTCATGAGTCCTTCCGGCTTCGCCGTCGGCGCATGCCGCGCCACGACCTTGCCGGAACGGTCGACCAGGAACTTGGTGAAATTCCACTTGATCGACGGGCCAAGCAGGCCGGATTTCGCATTCTTCAGATAGGCAAACAACGGATGCTCGTTGCCGCCATTGACGTCGACCTTGGCGAACATCGGAAAGGTGACGGCATAATGGCTCGAACAAAACTGCGCGATCTCTGCGGCGTCGCCCGGCTCCTGGCCGCCGAACTGGTTGCACGGAAATCCGAGCACCGAAAAGCCGCGCGGGTTGAGCGTCTGATGCAGCACTTCGAGGCCCTTGTATTGCGGCGTGAAGCCGCACTTGCTCGCGGTGTTGACGATCAGCAGCACCTGGCCCTCGAACCGCTTCAGCGGAACGTCCTCGCCGGCCAGCGACTTCGCCGTGAAATCATGAACGCCAGTCATCATGTTCTTTCGTTCGGATGCGCAAATCCATCAGGCGGCGGGATCGATCGCCGCCGAGGGGGTGCCGCCGGCTTCGATCGCCTCGCCCGCGGCAAGGCAAAGATCCTCGCGGTATCGGCCGGCGACGACCTGAACGCCGACGGGGACGCGGCCGACCAGCCCGGTGGAAACGGTCAGCCCCGGCAGCCCCATGAAGGGAATCGCGATCTGCGTCAATTGTGCGTGCCACACCCGGGCAAAGGACGCATCGTCCTTGACGTCAAGCTGATCGGGGAACGGCAGTTCGCCGGATACCGGCATCACCAGCACGGCATATCTATCGAGGAACTGCAGCCATTGGCGGGTCAGCGTCGCGCGCCGGGTCAGGGCTTTCGAGAGCGCATCGGCGTCGAACGGAAACACCTTGGACCGGTTGCCGCGCAGGCAGGCCAGCGCGCCGGGGTCGCCTTCCCGTTCGGCTGTGGCCAGCTGCGCCTCGTAGCCATCGCCAAGCCACAGTTTGGTCTGCAGCTCGGCGGCCTCGCGCAGCGGTGGCGTCTCGACCTCTTCGACCACCCAGCCCGCGCGTTCCAGCCGCTTGCCGGCATCGGCGACAGCGGCCCTCACTTCGGCCACCGGATCGAGCCCGTCGGGATTGACGCACAGCGCGGCGCGCTTCGGCATCGCCGGCCCTAGCAGCGGCGCCGGCACCCACCAGGGATCGCGCGAATCGGCGCCCGACATCGCCGCCAGCGCGATCCTGAGATCGCCGATGGTGCGCGCCAGCGGACCCGACACCGCCGAGATCTGCGGCCCGATCGGGCGCTCCGGCAGCGCGGCATTGAAGGCCGCGATGCGTCCGATGGTCGGACGCAGGCCATGCACGCCGCAGGCATAGGCGGGATAGCGGATCGAGCCTGCGATATCGGTGCCGTGCGCGATGTGGCCGATGCCCGCCGCCACCGCCGCCCCGGCCCCGCCCGACGAGCCGCCCGGCGTGATGCCGGGATCGCGCGGATTCTTGGTGTCGCCATGAACGAGGTTGGTGGTGAACCAGCGATAGGAAAACGCCGGGCAATTGGTGCGTCCGAGAATGACGGCGCCGGCCTTGCGCAGATTGTCGACCACCGGGTTGTTGCTCTTCGCGATGACCTCGCGCTGCAGCTTGAGGCCGTTGGTGGTGGCAAAGCCTTCCTGGTCGATATTGACCTTGACGGTGACCGGCACCCCCGCCAGCGGGCCCGCCTCCTCGCCGCGCGCGATCGCGGCGTCGATGGCGGCGGCCTGCGCCAGCACCTCCGCCGGCCGATGGTCGATCACGGCGTTGATTTTGGGGTTGATTGCGTCGAGCCGGGCCAGCGCCGCGGACGCCGCCTCCGTCGCCGAGATCTTCTTCGATCGTATCAGGGCAGCGATATCGGTAGCCGACAGACGCCAGAGATCTTGCATGGATTGCTCCGTTGATCGCCCGCTTGTAGCGCCGCACGGAGGGCAAGGCCACCCGGAAAAGCGCCTGTCCGGCCCCGATCTAACGCACGCGGGCGAGGAAATAGGCCAGTTCGGAGATCTGCTCCGGCGTGACCTGGGCCATCACGTCCGCCATCGAGCCGTCATAGCCATGGCGGCTGTTGTCCTTGTACTCGGCCAGCGTCTTGGCGAGGTAATCCTCGCGCTGGTTGGCGATGCGCGGGACGTTTTCCTTGCCGGAGAAATCGGCATTGTGGCAGGCGTCGCAGCGATGCTGCCGCGCCCACGCCGCAGCGCGCTGCATTCGCGCGGGATCACCGGCATCGGCCGGCGGCGCGGGCTTCGGCATTTTGGCGATGAAATCGGAGAAGGTCCTGAGATCGTCGTCGCTCAGCGCCTTCGCCATTTCGTTCATCGGCTCGAAGACGCGCAGCTTCTCGCGAAACATGAAAAGCTGGATCAGCGTATAAGGCGCCTGCTGGGCGCCGAGCGACGGCGTATAGTCGAGTTGGGATTGTCCCCGCTCGCCATGACAGCCGAGGCAGGGCGCGATACGCTGTTCGAGAGTTTCCGCGTTTGCGGACGAGGCGATGAGCGCAAACGCCAGAGCGGCGAAGGTCTTAAGCATTGGCTCACCCGTCATTGCGAGGAGCGAAGCGACGAAGCAATCCATGAGCTTGCTCTGACAGACATGGATTGCTTCGCTTCGCTCGCAATGACGGCTGCCTACTTCGCGGCGACCTTCGGCTTGCCGTAGGTGACGCGATAGACCGCGCCGTTCCAGTCGTCCGACACCAGTACCGAGCCGTCCTTCATCTGCAACACGTCGACCGGACGGCCGATATAGCTGTTGTTTTCGAGGAAGCCGGTGATGAACGGCTCGCTCGACTTCACCGTGCCGTCCTTGTTCAGCTTGACGAGCAGAACGTCGCCGCCGACTTTCTTCGACCGGTTCCAGGAACCGTGGCGGGCCACGATGATGGCGTTCTTGTAGGCCTTCGGGAACATGTTGCCGGTATAGAACCGCATGCCGAGCGCCGCCGAATGCGGGCCCAGCAGGCCGACCGGCGCGGTGTAGTCGCTGCAGGACTTGCCCCAGCCGTGCTCGGGATCGACGATGTTGCCCTGCAGGCAGAACGGCGCGCCGAAATGCTCGCCAACCTTGGTCACGCGGTTGAGCTCGTCCTCGGGAACATCTTCGGACATCCAGTCGCGGCCGTTATCGGTGAAGTAGAGCTGCTTGCTTTCCGGATGCCAGTCGAAGCCGACGGTGTTGCGGACTCCGCGCGCGATCACTTCGGCGCCGCTGCCATCGAGATTCATCCGCCTGATCTGGCCGTGCGCGTCGCTGTTGAGGACGTTGTTGCCGGGCTGCCCGACTGGAACATAGAGCTTGTTGTCGGGGCCGATGCCGATGAACTTCCAGCCATGGGCTTCGTCCTTCGGCAGATCGTCGTAGATCATCGTCAGCTTCGGGCTGTCGAGATTATCCTCGACCTTGTCGATCTTCGAGACTTTCGAAAGTTCGGCGACGTAGAGCGTGCCGTTCTTGAATGCGATGCCGTTGGGACGGTAAAGCCCCGAGGCCAGGGTCTTGACCGCGCGCTTGCCGTCCTTGTTGGAGACGGCATAGACGTTGCCGACGAGGCGGGTGCCGACAAACACGGTGCCCTTGTCGCCTTCCGCCAGCGAACGCGCGTTGGCCATGCCGGCGGCGTAGACTTCGATGTTGAAACCCGGCGGCACCTTGAGTTTGGCGACCGGCAATTTGTCCGGAGCCGCGGCGATCGGTGGCGGCGCCACGGGCGCGAGTTTGGCCGCCGCTTCACTGCCCGCGGGCCGCCCGATCAGGGGTGAGCCCGGCGGAAGCGCCGGCGCGGCGGCGGCAGGCGCTGCCGGCGGAGTGGCAGGCTGCTGCGCCGCAGCGCCCAATGTGAAGACGCCGATAACAGCGCCAGCCAGCAACAGGCTGCGCGGCGCGGATGAGCCGATCATCATGATGTCCTCCCTCAAGCGGAAGCCTTATCCTGTGCGGTGTCCGCACCGGTGGCTTTCCTGCGCGCCGTTTATCGATCCTTCATCGCGGATAGGCAATCGGAATTGTCCGGGGCGGGCCGCCAGCGCCGTTGCGTCAGTGCCTGGTGGCCGCTTCGCCCGTCATGTCGAGGATGGCCTCGGTGAACGGAAACTCCAGCACGACCTCGCCTGCGTCATCCGTTACCTCGAGGGTCGCATTCAGCAGGCCGCCTTCCGCGCCTTCGAGCTTGAGCAACTCGCGGATCATGGCCCGCGCAATTTCCCAGGCCTGGTCCGGATCCCTCAATTGTTCGCCTTCTGGATCGGAGATCAGCTCATCCCCAATACGCGTGTTGAAAAAGTACCGGGGCATGGCAGTCCACTTTCCACGGCGGGGCGTGCGTCGAGGCCCCGCGACATCTCACAAGTTCCTTATCCTGGAGGCGGCTGCCCGCCATCCCGGCACGAAGTCACCATCTAGGTGACTCGGCGGCGACTTTGAACCCATTGATCCCACGTTGTTTTGCGGCATGCTCGCACAATTAAGTGAGTTCCCTTGTGCGTCGCAGCAACGAAAATGCAGGCTTGCAACTGAAGATTTAACTGGCGAACTTTTCATTCCGCATTAGTTTATCCTGCAGGACGGAAGTCGTCCGTTCAAAACAGGAGAGCCAAATGGCTTGGAAAGCGCCGAAGATCGTCGAAGTGCCGGTCGGCATGGAAATCAACATGTATGCCTGCGCCGCCCGCAAGTAAGCGGCTGCGACAGCTTCACATGATTTGAGGCGGACTTCCGGGCGTGACACGATCCCGATCGCGGGATTGTGTCCGTATCGGAGTCCGCCTTCAAAGTGCGCAGTCCTTACGCTTGTTTCGACCTAAGCTTCGGAATCTCCGGGAGACGAATCATGCTTCGCGTCGTCGTCCTGGGCGCCGCCGCGGGTGGTGGCGTTCCGCAGTGGAATTGCGGGTGTCCGGTTTGCCGGGCAGCAAGAAGCGAGCATCCCGAACTCCAGCGCACCCAGGCCGCGATCGCAATCAGCGCCGACGGCGAACACTGGTTCCTGATCAACGCCTCGCCCGACCTGCGCCAGCAATTGATCGCGACCCCGCAGCTTCACCCCAAGGCCGGAAAGCTTCGGCACAGTCCGATTGCGGGGGTGATCCTGACCAATGGCGAGATCGATGCCGTGGCGGGGCTGCTGTCGATGCGCGAGGGTTCCCCGTTCACCATCTACGCTCACCACAGGGTGCTTTCGATCCTGGGGGATAACAGCATCTTCAACGTGCTGAACGAGAAGAACGTGAAACGCCAGCCGATCGAACTGGAGACGTCATTCGAGCCGACGCTGCCCGACGGCGCGCCGTCCGGGATCGAAATCCTGCCGTTCGCCGCTCCCGGCAAGGGCGCCTGGTACCTGGAAGGCAAGACTCATCCCGCCGGTAGCGATGGCGCCGGCGACACGCTGGGGCTACGCATCGGAGAGAAGGCAACCGGCAAGTATTTCTATTTCCTCGCCGCCTGCGCCGATGTCACCGACGATCTCAAATCCAGGCTTGCCGGCGCGCCCCTGATCTTCTTCGATGGCACGGTGTGGCGCGACGACGAGTTGATCGTGGCCGGCCTTGGCAGCAAGACCGGGCAAGGCATGGGACATATCGCGATGTCAGGCGAGTGCGGCGCGATCGAAGCCTTGTCGGGCCTCGATATCGGCCGCAAGGTGTTTCTGCATATCAACAACTCCAACCCGGCGCTGCTGCCCGATTCCACTGAGCGCCGACAAGCCGAGCGCGCGGGATGGCAAATCCCCGCCGACGGAACGGAGATAACGCTGTGAACATGATGCCCCTGAACGGGATGACAGCCTTCTCGCTGGCCGGCAGCGCGCCGCTCAACAGTGCCGAGGAACTGGAAGCCGCGCTTCGCCACATCGGCGCGACCCGCTACCACAATCTGCATCCGTTTCACCGGCTGCTGCACGGCGGCAAGCTGAACAAGGGCCAGGTGCAGGCCTGGGCGCTGAACCGCTATTATTACCAGAGCACCATTCCGATCAAGGACGCGGTGGTGATCTCGCGCTTCCGCGACCGCGCCATCCGCATGGAATGGCGGCATCGGATCGAGGACCATGACGGCGACCTCGGCGCCGAGGGCGGCATCGAGCGCTGGCTGAAGCTGACCGAGGGGCTCGGGCTCGACAGTGCCTACGTGGAATCCACCGAGGGCATTTTGCCGGCGACGCGCTTCGCGGTGGAGGCCTATGTGCATTTCGTTCGCGACAAGAGCCCGCTCGAGGCCATCGCCTCGTCGCTGACCGAACTGTTCGCGCCGAACCTGCACGAAGAACGCATTTCGGGGATGCTGGCGCATTATGACTTCGTCAACCCCGACATCATGAGCTATTTCAGCCGCCGCCTGACGCAGGCGCCGCGCGACGCCAACTTCGCCCTCAAATACGTCAGGGAGCACGCGACCACGCCGGCGGAACGCGAAGCGGTCTGCAATGCGCTGATCTTCAAGACCAATGTGCTATGGGTTCAGCTCGATGCGCTGTATCATGCCTATGTCGATGGCCATATACCGCCGGGGGCGTTTGTTCCCAAGGACAGTTAGAGACGAGACAATGGCAGGCCGCAGCCGCAACATCAGTGTCAGCGAGACCAGCCGGCCGGTGCTGCCGCGACACGCCAAGCTGAAGTTCGATGAGACGCGGCAGGTCTGGGTGATCCTGGCGCCGGAGCGGGTGCTGGCGCCGGACGAGATCGCGGTGGAAGTGCTGCAGCTATGCGACGGCGTTCGCAGCGTCGCCGACATGGTCGACCAGCTCGCCGCCAAATACGCCGCCGAACGCGAGGCGATCGCGACCGACGTCATCGCCATGCTGCAGGACCTGGCCGACAAGGGATTCTTGACGGAAGCACGCGAGAAGACGTCATGAGTTTGACGCTGTCAGATGCCGGCCCAGCGGCCAGCGATCCCCATGACGGGCTCGCGGTACTGGAATCGCGCGGCTCGACGGCGGAGGCGTTCGGCATTCCGCTCGCGGTGCTCGCCGAACTGACGCACCGCTGCCCGCTGCAGTGCCCTTATTGCTCCAATCCGGTCGAACTCGATCGCGGCGGCAGTGAGCTCACCACCGAGGAGTGGAAGAAGGTTCTGACCGAGCTTGCCCAGATCGGCGTGCTGCAGATCCATTTTTCCGGCGGCGAGCCCACCGCGCGCAAGGACCTGGTCGAACTGGTGCAGCACGCCAGCGATGTCGGGCTGTATTCCAATCTCATCACGTCGGCGGTGTTGCTGACCAGGGAGAAACTTGTCGCGCTGGCCGATGCCGGGCTGTGCCACGTGCAGATCAGTTTTCAGGGCAACGAGCCCATGGTCGCCGACCGTGTCGCCGGCCTGAAGAAGGCGCATGAGAAGAAGATCGAAGTGGCGCGATGGACTCGCGAGCTGGATCTGCCGCTGACCGTCAACGCGGTCATGCACCGTCAAAACCTGCATCAGCTCGCCGACATCATCCAGATGGCGGTCGATCTCGACGCCGACCGGCTCGAGGTCGCCAATGTGCAGTATTACGGCTGGGCGCTGAAGAATCGCGCGGCGCTGATGCCGACGCTCGAGCAGATCGAGGAGACCAGCCGCATCGTCGAGGAAGCTGTCGTGAAGCTCAAAGGCATCCTCGCCATCGACTATGTTGTGCCGGACTATTACGCGCTGCGGCCGAAGAAATGCATGGGTGGCTGGGGCCGGCAGTTCTTCAACATTTCGCCGGCGGGAAAGGTGCTGCCCTGCCATGCCGCCGAATCCATCACCGGGCTGGAATTCGAAAGCGTGCGATCCAATCACTCGATCGCCTGGATTTGGCAGAACTCCGAGGCCTTCAACCGCTATCGCGGCACCGGCTGGATGAAGGAGCCGTGCAAGAGCTGCGAGTTCAGGGAAATCGACTTCGGCGGCTGCCGCTGCCAGGCTTTTGCCCTGACCGGCGATGCCGGCAATACCGATCCGGCCTGCACGCTGTCGCCGATGCACGAGCAGATCTTCAAGCAGGCTGAGCTGGAATCCGCGAGCGGCGGCGACCGCTTTATCTATCGCAATTTCGCCGGGGGAACGCCCGAGACCGGCGGCGACCATGGCGCCTGACGCCGAGGCGGGCAAAGCCGGCAGCCATCGCTCCGACCCCTTCGCGCCGCTAACCTCGGAATTGCTGTCGGTCGGCGACGGCCACGAGATCCATGTCGAAAGCGTCGGCCGCGCCGATGGCATGCCGGCAGTCTACCTGCACGGCGGCCCCGGCAGCGGCTGCCAGCCCGACCACCGGCGGCTGTTCGACCCCGAGCGATTCCACGCGGTGCTGTTCGACCAGCGCGGCGCCGGCCGCAGCCGCCCCAAGGGCCGGCGCGACGACAACACGACGCCGCATCTGATCGCCGACATGGAGTTGATCCGCGAGAAATTCGGCTTTCAGCGCTGGATCATCGTGGGCGGATCCTGGGGCGCGACGCTGGCGCTGGCCTATGCGCAAGCCCATCCTCAGCGCGTCACGGGCATCGTGCTGCGCGCGACGTTTCTCGGCACCCGACAGGAACTGGAAGACGTCTTCCTCGGCGCACTGCCGCGCCTGCATCCCGCTCTCTCCGAGGACTTCTTGGGCGTGCTGCCGCCCGAGGAACGCGATAAACCGCTGGATGCCTACTTCCGCCGCATCCTCGATTCCGATCCGGCGACACACGGCCCTGCCGCCCGCGCCTGGGGCGATACCGAGCGCATCCTTTCGGAACACACGTCGTCGCGTGTCCGGATCGATCTCAATGCGCTGAACTCGACCCGGGCGCTGCCTTCGACACCGTTCATGGAAGCGCATTATTTTCAGAACGAGTGTTTCATGAGGCCCGGTCAGCTTATGACCGAAGCAGGCCGCCTCGAAGGCATCCCGGGCATCATCGTGCAGGGCCGCTACGATCTGCTCTGTCCGCCCGCGACCTCGCATGCGCTGGCCGCGGCATGGCGCGGATCCGAAATCCGCATCGTCGAGGGCGCGGGCCACTCGCTGTACGATCCCGGCGTGCGCAACGCGGTGATGAAGGCGATCGCGGACATGGCTTCCATCATCAAGCGATAAGGACAATCCGACATGCCGCTCGCCGGAAAGGGAATGCTGCTGACGTCGATGGATATCGACCCGTCCGACGAGGCCGAATTCAACCGCTGGTACGACCGCGAGCATCTCGAGGAACGCGTCGCGATTCCCGGCTTCCTCGAAGCCCGGCGCTATGTCGCCCATGACGGCCAACCGAAATATCTCAGCCTCTATTCCACCGAAACCTTCGAGGTGCTCGACAGCCCCGCCTATCGCACGGCGCTGGCCAACCAGACCGCCTGGTCGAAGGCGAACATCGCGCGCTTCAAAAACATGATCCGCGCGGTTGCGCGCATCACGATCAGCCGCGGTCAGGGCCGAGGTGCGGCACTCGGCATCGTCCGCCTGCGTCCCGCGGACGAGGACAAGTTGCGTACCGCACTGCGGGATAAGCTCGACCCCGGCAAGCTCGACGGAATCATCTCGATGCATCTGCTCGAAAGCGATGCTGCCTTGTCCAAGCCGATCACCGACAACCCCTCCGCTCCCAATCCCGGCGCGGGCGACTGGTTCGTCCTGATCGACGGAACGGATGTGACGGCGGTGTCGGCAGCCATCACCGGGCGCCTGGGCGATGCCGCGATCAAGTCTGCCGTGATCTCGACCGGCCTCTACTGCCTGATGTGGGACCTGGCGAAGAGCGATCTCCCGACGATTTGATCGCGGCGTGGACCGCGTTGCGCATGCTGCACTGCCGCAATGACAGTAACGTTATGGCCTTCGACTAATGAAGGCGGGTGGTGAGACAAATTTGCCTTTGTGCGCGCTCTGGAATGCCTCTAATAAGGTAAGCCCATGATGCAATTCAAAAACCACAAGAACGCCGATTGAGCGTTCGCAGGCAAAGATAAGGCCGCGCCTTCCTTGAAACTGCGCGGACAAGGTAGGAATGAAACCGACTGATATCTCGGCGCCTGACTACTTTCATAAAGTGGTCGATTGCCAATGGGCCTGTCCCGCGCATACGCCCGTTCCGGAATACATCCGCTTGATTGCGGAAGGCCGCTACAGCGACGCCTACATGATCAATTGGCGATCGAACGTGTTTCCGGGAATTCTCGGACGCACCTGCGATCGCCCGTGCGAGCCCGCCTGCCGCCGCGGCCGCGTCGAGGAAACGCCGGTCGCGATCTGCCGGCTGAAGCGCGTCGCCGCCGATTTCAAGGACGACGTCAAGCACCGCATGCCGAAGCTCATGGCGAAAAACGGCAAGCGCATCGCGATCGTCGGCGGCGGCCCCGCCTCGCTGACGGTGGCCCGCGACCTCGCCCCGCTCGGCTACCACTGCACGGTGTTCGATTCCGACCCCAAAGCCGGCGGCATGATGCGGACGCAGATTCCGAAATTCCGGCTGCCGGATTCGGTGATCGACGAGGAAACCGACTACATCCTCAATCTCGGCATCGAGTTCAAGGGCGGCCACCGCATCGACAGCCTGAAGCAGCTGCTCACCGAGAACTACGACGCGGTCTTCGTCGGCTCCGGCGCGCCGCGCGGCCGCGAGCTGGAAATTCCCGGCCGCAAGGAAGCCGCCGCCAATATCCACATCGGCATCGAATGGCTCGCCTCGGTCTCGTTCGAGCATGTCAGCAAGATCGGCAGGCGCGTCATCGTGCTCGGCGGCGGCAATACCGCGATGGATTGCTGCCGCACCGCGCGCCGGCTCGGCGGCGAGGACGTCAAGGTGGTCGTGCGTTCCGGCTTCGAGGAGATGAAGGCAAGCCCCTGGGAGAAGGAGGACGCCCTCCACGAGGACATTCCGATCCTCAACTTCATGGTGCCGGTCGCCTTCGTCCACGACAACGGCAAGCTCACCGGCGTCACCTTCCAGAAGGTGAAGGCGGAATTCGACGCCAACGGCCGCCGCAACCTGGTGCCGTCGGGCGAAGCGGACGAGACCATCAACTGCGACGACGTATTGGTGGCGGTCGGCCAGGAGAATGCCTTTCCCTGGATCGAGCGCGACTGCGGCGTCGAATTCGACAAGTGGAACATGCCCAGGGTCGACGCCAAGACGTTTGTCTCGACCAACCCGAAGGTGTTCTTCGGCGGCGACGCCGCGTTCGGGCCCAAAAACATCATCTGGGCGGTGGCGCACGGCCACGATGCCGCGCTGTCGATCCACAAGATGCTGTCCGGCGAGGACATCACCGAACGGCCGTTGCCCGAGGTGACCATCTCCTCGCAGAAGATGGGCATCCACGAGTGGAGCTACGACAACGACATCTCCAACGACAAGCGCTACAAGGTGCCGCATCGCGACAAGGTGATCGCGCTGAAGGACATCCGCGCCGAAGTCGAACTCGGCTATGACGTCAAGCTCGCTCTCGGCGAGGCCCACCGCTGCCTGAACTGCGACGTCCAGACCGTGTTCGCAGCCCCCCTGTGCATCGAGTGCGACGCCTGCGTCGATATCTGCCCGATGGACTGCATCACCTTCACCGCGAATGGCGAGGAGGAAGATCTGCGGACCCGGCTGAAGGCACCCTCGCTGCATCCCGACCAGGACCTCTATGTCGCCGACGGGCTCAAGACCGGCCGCGTCATGGTCAAGGATGAAGACGTCTGCCTGCACTGCGGCCTGTGCGCCGAACGCTGTCCCACCGGCGCCTGGGACATGCAGAAACATCTCATCGATATGACCCACGCAGGAACATCATGTCCGTCCAAAGCCCGATCAGCAGCGTAAACGACTTCGTCGTCCGCTTCGCCAACGTCAACGGCTCGGGTTCGGCGAGCGCCAACGAGATGTTCGCGCGCTCGATCCTGCGCCACGGCGTGCCGGTCAGCCCGCGCAACGTGTTCCCGTCCAACATCCAGGGCCTGCCGACCTGGTACGAGGTGCGGGTGACGGAAGATGGCCATCTCGGCGCCCGCGGCGGCGTCGACATGATGGTGGCGATGAACCCGCAGACCTGGGACAAGGACATCGCCGCGATCGAGCCCGGCGGCTATCTGTTCTACGATTCGACCAAGCCGATGCCGGCATCGAAATTCCGCACCGACATTACCGTGATCGGCGTGCCGCTGACCGCCATCACTAACTCGACCTATACCGATCCGCGCCAGCGCCAGCTGTTCAAGAACATCATCTATCTCGGCGCGATGTGCGCCCTGCTCGACATGGACGCCAAGCTGGTCGAGCAGCTGATCGGCGAGCAGTACAAGGGCAAGGAAAAGCTGCTGTCGTCCAACATCCACGCGCTGCATCTCGGCCGCGACTGGGCGCTGCAGAACCTGAAATGCCCGATCGGCCTGCGCATCAGGAAGGCCGACAGGGTCGGCGACCGCATCTTCATCGAAGGCAACAGCGCGGCGGCCCTCGGCGCGGTGTATGGCGGCGCCACGGTATGCGCATGGTATCCGATCACGCCGTCGTCGTCGCTGGCCGACGCCTTCACCAGCCACTGCAAGAAGCTGCGGCATGACCCCGTCACCGGCAAGGCGAAATACGCCATCGTGCAGGGCGAGGACGAACTGGCCTCGATCGGCATCGTGATCGGCGCGTCGTGGAACGGCGCGCGCGCCTTCACCGCCACCTCCGGTCCCGGCATCTCCCTGATGACCGAATTCATCGGCCTGTCCTATTTCGCCGAGATTCCGGCGGTGATCATGAACGTGCAGCGCGCCGGTCCCTCGACCGGCATGCCGACGCGAACCCAGCAATGCGACATCATCGCCTGCGCCTATGCCTCGCATGGCGACACCAAGCATGTGCTGCTGTTGCCGGAAGACCCGGCCGAGGCCTTCGAATTCGCCGCCCAGGCCTTCGATCTCGCCGAGCGGCTGCAGACCACCATCTTCGTCATGCTGGATCTCGACATCGGCATGAACCACCGCCTCTGCCGGCCGCTGAAGTGGGACGATTCCAGGCAATACGACCGCGGCAAGGTGATGACGGCGGAGATGCTGGATGAACCCGGCCGCGACTTCGGGCGCTACCTCGACGTCGACGGCGACGGCATCCCGTACCGCACCTATCCCGGCACCCACCCGAGCAAGGGCTCGTTCTTCACCCGCGGCACCTCGCGCAACCGCTATGCGATCTATTCCGAGGAAGGCCCTGTCTATGCCGACAACATGCAGCGGCTGGTGCGCAAATTCGAGACCGCGCAGGACATGGTGCCGCGGCCGCTGCAGGCCAACGCCGCCAAGCCGACCAAATACGGCGTGATCTACTTCGGCTCCACGGCGCCGGCGATGGACGAGGCGATCGGGATCCTGGAATCGCGCGGGCACCAGCTCGACCGCCTGCGCATCCGCGCTTTCCCTTTCCATTCCAGCGTCGCCAGCTTCATCGCCGACCACGACTTCGTCTATGTGGTCGAGCAGAACCGCGATGCGCAGCTGCGCTCGTTGATCGTCAACGAGAACGGCATCGATCCGGTCCGCCTGATCCCGATCCTGCATTATGACGGCACGCCGATTACCGCGCGATTCATCGCCGGCGCCATCGGCGACCACCAGGACCAGCTCAAGGTGACCCCGCTCCGCAAGGTGAAGTCATGAGGGCAAGGCAACTAATTTCGACGCGATCACCTCTCCCCGCTCGCGGGGAGAGGTCGGATTGCGGAGCAATCCGGGTGAGGGGGACTCTCAAAGCATTCGACTCGTTGAGAGCCCCCCTCACCCCGACCCTCTCCCCGCAAGCGGGGAGAGGGAGCAGGAAGGTGAAGTCATGACCTATATCGCCAAGCCGAAATTCCAGCATCCGGGCCTGCCGCGGAACGATCTCGGCTTCACCCACCGGGATTACGAGGGCAAGGTTTCGACGCTGTGCGCCGGCTGCGGCCATGACTCGATCACCGCCTCGATCATCGAAGCCTGCTTCGAACTGTCGATCGAACCGCACCGGGTCGCCAAGATTTCCGGCATCGGCTGCTCCTCGAAAACCCCGGACTATTTCCTGGGCAATTCGCACGGCTTCAATTCGGTACACGGCCGGATGCCGTCGGTGCTGACCGGCGCCAACCTCGCCAACCGCGACCTGATCTATCTCGGCGTTTCCGGCGACGGCGACTCGGCCTCGATCGGCTTCGGCCAGTTCGCGCATTCGATCCGGCGCGGCGTCAACATGACCTACATCGTCGAGAACAACGGCGTCTACGGCCTGACCAAGGGCCAGTTCTCGGCCACCGCCGACCGCGGCTCGAAGTCCAAGAAGGGCGTGATGAACACCGACAACGCCATCGATCTGGTGGCGATCGCGTTGCAGCTCGGCGCGACCTTCGTGGCGCGCAGCTTCTCCGGCGACAAGACCCAGCTGGTGCCGCTGATCGCGGCCGCGATCCAGCACAAGGGCGCGGCGTTCATCGACGTCATCAGCCCCTGCGTCGCCTTCAACAACCACGCCGGCTCGACCAAGAGTTTCGATTATGTGCGCGAACACAATGACGCGGTGAACCGGCTCGACGTCATCACGGGGCGCGACCCGATCACGGTGGATTATGCCCCGGGCACCGTGCAGCTGGTCGAGCAGCATGACGGCACAAGAATCGCGCTGCGCAAGATCGATGCCGACTATGATCCGCATGATCGCGTCGGGGCGATGTCGTTCCTGCAGAAGCACGCCGCCAGGGGCCAGATCGTCACCGGGCTGCTGTTCGTCGATCCGGAATCGGACGACCTGCACAGCCATCTCGACACCGTCGAAGTGCCGCTCAATACGCTTGACGCCACGGACCTTTGCCCCGGCACCGCCGCGCTCGACAAGATCAACGCCAGCCTGCGCTAGGTCCGCAGCAACTGCGCCCATTCCGTCTCCAGCCGTTCGATCGCGGCGGGAAGCGGCAAGGCCGACAGCCTGTCGCCGCTCTCGTCCAGAAGCCCGAGACGCTTCAGCCGTGTCAGCGCCTCATCAATGGCGAAATCGGCCGAGACGCCGAAACGGCGCGACAGGAGTTCGTCAATATCGGCACCGAGCGCCGCGCGCGTGAGCGGTTTCGCCGCCGTGACCAGGCAGTAATAGGCCAGCAGCGCTTCCTTCCATTCCTGCTCCTCGGCCTCGCTGATCAGGTAATTGAAGATACCGGAATTATTGTTGATGTTGCGATAGTAGATATTGTCGGTCAGCTGCTTCTGATGGATCAGCGACTGACGGTGGAAGTTTCCCCACTGCCGCAGCATGAAGGCGCCGAGCGCGAACAGGCCGCTGAGCGCGGCCAGCGCCTGCTCGACATCATTGTCGCCGAGCGTTCCGTTGACGCCGAGATAGAAGCCCGCGACCAGAAACAGGATCACCAGGGTCGAGGCGAGCTTGATCAGGATCGGGATGCCGCCGAAGATGGCGGGCACCCCGAGCATCAACTGGTCGGACAGGCTCATCACCACCCGCACATTGGGATACAGCGCCTCGAGATCGGCGCGGGCGACATGCCGGAAATACTTGAACAGCACCGCGCCGCCACGAATTTTCTGGCTGCTGCGTTTCCCGCTCCAGCGTACCTTGCGGGCATCCGCCGGCGTGTCGCCGCCCGGCCGGGTCGCCACCATCATCACCACGTCGTCGAACACCTCGATCTCGCGCGCGCGCCGGCGCAGGCCACGCCAGACCGGTACTTCGATGGTCTCCTGGTGGCTGCCGCGACGGAACATGCGGACGTCGCGATACTCCTCGACCGGCGCCTTGAGCTTGACCCGAACCAAAGCGTGCTCGGCAAAGGCCCTGGTGATTTCCTCATGGGTGATCTCGATGAAATTGGCCTCGGTGAGCACACGGACCACCTCCTCGCTCAGCCGGCGATAGGCCGCCTCCATGTCCTGCCCTGGCCCGCCGGCGCGCGTATCGACCTCGGGATCGAAGTGAAAATAAGCCTCGCGCAGCAGGTCGAGCTGCTCGAAATACTGATAATGAAACAGGGCACCGAGCTGGCGCGCCAATTGCCGGAACCCGGCCTCACCGTCGGCACCGAGATGACCCGCGGCGGCCAGGCCGTCGATCAGATCCGACTTCCGCAGCGGAATGAAACGATCCGGCGATTCCGGTACAGCCGCTTCGTGCGATACGCCCTTCACAAAACTGCCGTCCCCGCTGGAGTAGTCACTACGCAATCCTGCTAATCGTGTTCAAACTTGCTAGAGTAGTCGCTCCCATACAGGGTAGCGTGCTTGCTGAGGTTGCGCCACTCCAACCGGCCCATCAACGTCATTGCGAGCGCAAGCGAAGCAATCCATTTCGCAGCGTACCGGGTGTTAGATGGATTGCTTCGCTGCGCTCGCAATGACGTGATACATTTCGGTTTCAATCTCGAAAACCGAATACACGTCCGCGATCCCGCGGCGGGAGTCGCCCGAGGTATGCCTGTCGTTTTCTCCCCCGAAGAAGGGAGCAGGGAATGCCGGATGCGCGCTGCACCCGCGGTCTCGTGTGCGAAGTG
>JAZJYY010000028.1:41935-92719 GCA_040390145.1 Pseudomonadota bacterium | reverse complement strand
GGCGACGCCTCGCGGGTGATGTGGCCGGCCTTCGCCAAGGCCGCCGGCATCGCGCCCGACGCGGTGAGTTTCGTCAATGTCGGCCCGACCGCCAAGATCGCGGCGCTGAAGAGCCACACCGTCGATATCATCAGCGATTTCTACAACGAGCACGATCTGAAGGTGATCGAGTTCGGCAGCGACCTCGGCTACGTCAACTGGAAGGACATCGGCCTCAACCCCTACGGCAATTCATTGATCGTCAACGGCGCCTATCTGCAGAAGAACCCGAAGCTGGCGGAGGATTTTGTAAGGATCAGCCAGAAAGCCTTCGCGGCCTGCGTCGCCGATGTGGAGCCGTGCCTGAAGGCGCTGCTTGATGCAGCCTCCGGCCTCGACAAGGAAAACCAGCTGCGCCAGTGGGAGCGCATCAAGTTCCTGATGACCGACGAGTTTACCACCACCAAAGCGCTGGGCTGGATCGATGCCGAGCGGATGAAGAAAGACTACGAGTTGGTGCAGACCTATCTCGGCATGGAAAAGCCGTTCGAGGTGGGCACGGTGTTCACCACCAAGCTGCTCGATCCCGCGATCAAGATGGATGCGAGCAAGGTGAAGAAGTAGGAGTTGTCATTCCGGGATGGTCCGAAGGACCAGACCCGGAATCTCGAGATTCCGGGTTCGATGCTACGCATCGCCCCGGAATGACGCCGCTTCACTGCAGCGCCATTCCCGACGTCTTCACCACCTTCGTCAGCTTCTCATGGTCGGCCTTCATCAGCGCGGCGAGTTCGTCCAGCGGCATCGGTTTGCCCGGGATGTTGGCGACCGACAGCTGGCGCTGGACGTCGGGGTTTTGCAGCGCCTTGTTGATGGCCTGATTGATCTTGTCGACCAGCGGCTGCGGCGTGGCTGACGGCACGTAGATGCCGTACCAGGGGACATAGGCGGCTTCGGCAAAGCCGGCCTCGGCGATGGTCGGCACGTCAGGCAGATCCGCGACCCGCTTGTCGGTCATGACCGCCAGCGGCTTGATGCTGCCCGCCTTGATGTGCGGCAGCGCGAGCTCGAGCGACACGATCTCGAAATTCATGATATTGGTCATCAGATCGATCAGCGCCGGCGGCTGGCCCCTGTAGCCGACATTGGTGAGCTGGATATTGGCGGCCTGAAACAGCTTTTTCGCGCTGAGGTCGATCGACGAGCCGGTGCCGGGATTGCCGAAATTGAGCTCGCCGGGCTTGCTGCGCGCCAGTTCGACGAATTCGCCGATGGTCTTGACCGGCAGCGACGGATTCACCACCGCGACGCTCTGGTTCCAGACCGCGAGCCCGACGCATTTGAAGTCCCTCATCGTGTCCCAGCCGGCATCCTTGTAAAGGCCGGGATTGACCAGCACCGCCGGTCCCGTGACCAGCCAGGTGTAGCCGTCGGGTTCGCTTCGTGCGACGGCCGCGGTACCGATGTTGCTGTTGCCGCCGGGCCGTCCCTCCACGACGACGGGCGTTTTCCAGTCGCGGCCAACCTGCTCGGTCACGGCGCGGGCGACGAGGTCGACGATGCCGCCGGACGGGTAAGGCACGATGATGCGTAGCGGGCGGTTCGGATAATTGTCCGTCGCCTGCGCCCATGCGGCGCCGGCCAGCATGGTTGCGGCGATCCCCACAGCGAAGCCAAAGGCGCGGATGCCCCTCATTTTCCCCTCCCATGTATGAAACATCGTTCGAGCGATGTCTTTTGTTTCGGTTTGTTCGACGGCGGTGATGAAACCTATTCGTTGGCGACCAGTGACGTGATGCTGCGTGCGAGGCCGAGGATGCGCGGCCCGCATTCGCGCTCGATCTGCTCGGCGCTGAAGCGAAACGAGGGAATGCCGCAATTCACGGAAAGACAGTCGCCGCTCGGCGTGCGGTAAAGCGGTGCGGCGACGCCGAAGATCTCGCGCCGCCATTCGCCGAGCGAAACCGCGAATCCGCGTTCCCTGCAAAGCTCGCTGTCGGGCAGCGTCCGCGTTTGCACGTATTTCAGTTCCTCCGGACGCTCCGCCTTCACGGTTCTCACATAGTCGTCGCGTTCGTCGTCGGTGAACACCGACAGCAGCGCGCGGCCGACCGCGGTGGTCGCCATCGTTCCGGTAAAGCCGACGTCGGGCATATGCGGCACCGCATCGGTGGTGCGCAGCGTCTCGACATAGATGAAGTCGAGGCCGAACGGCATCGCGATCGATACCGTGCCGCCGGTGTAGGCCGCGAAGTCGCGCATCAAGGGCCGCGCCAGCTGCCGCACCTTTAGCGGCGACAGCACCGGATAGGCCGCCGCCAGAATGCCGAGCCCGAGTTCAAAGCGCCCCTTGGCGTCACGCTTGAGATAGCCGAGCTGCGCCAGGGTGTGCGTCAGCCGCGACACCGTCGGTCGCGACAGGCCGGTCGAGGCAGCAAGGTCGGCGTTCGACAGCGAGCCGCTGCCGCCACGGAATGCCGAGAGCACATCGAGCCCGTGCGCCAGCGTGGTCGCAAACTGGGGGTCGCCGTGGTCCGCCACGGCTTTCGGCCGGGACGGAGCAGGTCGGCTTAGAGGGGATGTCGATGCCATGCTGAATACTGGACATAATGTAACATACTGTCAAGATAACGAAACGAATTTGCGTTTCGTGTCGGTATACGATTAGATGGCGCTTCTTTGGGAGGTGACATGGACTTTGAATTATCCGCACGGTCGGAGACATGGCGGGCACGGCTTGCGGCCTTCTTCGATCGCGAAGTGCTGCCGCGTCATCGCGCCTGGCTCGAACACACCGCGCAAAGCCGCGAGACGCCGCCTTTCATGGCCGAGCTGCAGCAGAAGGCGCGGGAGGCCGGGCTGTGGAATCTCGGCCTGCCCGAACTCGCCGATGACGAGCCGGGGACGCATCTGTCCAACCTGGAATATGCGCCGCTGGCCGAGATCATGGGGCGGCTGTTCTGGGCCTCCGAAGCCTTCAACTGCCAGGCGCCCGACGTGCCCAACATGATCGCGCTGCAGAACTGCGCGACGCCCGAACAGAAGACGCGCTGGCTGCGGCCGCTGCTCGACGCAAAAACCCGCTCGGCCTTCGGCATGACCGAACCCGACGTCGCCTCGTCGGATGCCACCAACATCGCCACCCGCATGGTCCGCGACGGCGACGACTACATCATCAACGGGCGCAAATGGTTCATCACCGGAGCGGCGCATCCGCGCTGCAGTTTCCTGATCGTGATGGGCGTGACCGACGCAGAAGCCGACCGCACGCGCCGTCATTCCTGCATCATCGTGCCGATGGAGGCGCCGGGTGTCCGGCTGGTGCGCTCGCTGCGCTGGATGGGCTGTGAGGATCACACCGCCCCGATCGGCGAACTGGCTTTTGAGAACGTCCGCGTCCCCGCCGCAAACCTGCTCGGCAGGGAGGGCGAGGGTTTTAAGGTCGCCCAGATCCGCCTTGGGCCCGCGCGCATTCACCATTGCATGCGCTCGATCGGGCTGTGCGAATTGCTGATCGAATTGATGATGGTGCGATCGGCGGAGCGATCCTCGTTCGGGCGCCCCATCATTCAATACGACACCGTGCAGCGCTGGATCGCCGAATCCCGCGTCGAGCTCGAGCAGGCGCGCCTGCTGGCCTATCGCTGCGCGTGGCGGCTCGACCAGGCCGGGCATCACGGCGCCTGGCGGGACGTCTCGCTGATAAAGGTCGCGGTACCCGCCATGCTGCAGCGGATTGCTGACCGCGCCATGCAGGTGTTCGGCGCGATGGGCGGATCCGACGATACCCCGATCCACCAGGCGCTGGCCTGGGGACGCCTGTTGCGGATCGGCGACGGGCCGGACGAGGTGCACCTGCGGCAGATTTTCAAGATGGAGGCGATGCCGTTATGGTCGATCGCGGACTCGCCGTATCTGGCGGCGCGGCCGGCGTGAAAGGATTCCTTACCTCGCCCCGCTTGCGGGGAGAGGCTATGAACTCTGGTCTCTCGCAAAGGCACTTGGATGACGGTCATCGACGGCCCCCAAAATCCCGGCATCGACAAGGAGAAGCTGCGCCAGAAATACCTGGAGGAGCGCAACAAGCGGCTCCGCGCCGATGGCAACGACCAGTACATTCAGGTCAAGGACCAACTCGCGCATTATCTCGATGATCCCTATACGCCCGTTACCCCGCGCGTGCCGAAGAACGATCATGTCACCTTCGCCTTCATTGGCGGCGGCTTTGCCGGCCTGGCCACATCAGCACGGCTCTCGGAGGCCGGCGTTACGGACATCAGGATCATCGAGAAGGGCGGCGACTTCGGCGGCACCTGGTACTGGAACAGATATCCGGGCGCGCAGTGCGATACCGCGTCGCTGGTCTATATGCCGCTGCTCGAAGAAACCGGACAGATGCCGTCCGAGAAGTATGCGCATGCGCCTGAGATCCTCGATCATTGCCGGCGTATCGGCAGGCAATACGGGCTGTACGACAACGCGCTGTTTCACACCGAGGTGACGAGTCTGGCGTGGGATGAAGCCGGCTCGCGTTGGGTCATCCATACCAACCGCGGTGATGCCTTCACGGCGCAGTTCATCGGGCTGGGTACCGGTCCGCTGCATGTGCCGAAATTGCCGGGCATACCGGGCATCGAAACCTTCAAGGGCCATTCCTTCCACACCAGCCGATGGGATTACGACTACACCGGCGGCGATCCCAGGGGCGCGCCGATGGAGCGGCTGGCGGACAAGCGCGTCGGGATCATCGGCACCGGTGCGACGTCCGTCCAGTGTGTGCCGCATCTGGCGCGCTCGGCAAAAGAACTCTACGTCTTCCAGCGCACGCCATCATCGGTCGATGTCCGCGCCAATGCGCCGATCGACCCGGAATGGTTTTCCACCATCGCAACGCCAGGGTGGCAACAGCGCTGGCTGGAGAATTTCACCGCCAACCAGGCCGGCGGCAACGCGACGGAGGATCTGGTTCAGGACGGCTGGACCGATCTGGCGCGGCGGATCCGCAGCAAGATCATGCAGCTGCCGCGCGAGCAGCGAACTCCGAAGAACATGCTGGCGGCCTTCGAGGACTCCGACTTCGAGAAAATGGAGGAGATCCGCAGCCGGGTCGATGCCGTCGTGGGGGACCGCGAGACCGCGGCAAAACTCAAGGCCTGGTACCGTCAGCTCTGCAAACGGCCGTGCTTCCACGACGAGTACCTGCAGGCTTTCAACACGCCCGGAACGCATCTGGTCGACACCGACGGCAAGGGGGTCGACAGGATCACCGAAACCGGCGTCGTGGTCGCGGGCAGGGAATACGAGCTCGACTGCATCATCTACGCCTCGGGGTTCGAGGTCGGCACCGAATACACGCGTCGCTCCGGCTTCGATCTGGTGGGCCGTGCCGGCGTCAGGCTGTCGGAGCATTGGGCTGAGGGCATGCGCAGCAAGCACGGCATCCACGTCCACGGATTTCCCAACGCCTTCTTCGTGCAGCCGACGCAGGGGGCCAATCTCATCTCCAACGTGCCGCATAATTTGACCGAGGCCGCCAGAACCATCGCCCTGATGGTGAGGCATGCGCAGAACAATGGCTTCAAGGAAATCGAAGTGACCCGGGAAGCCGAGAACAGCTGGGTCGAGCTGCTGCTGACCGGTGCCGGCCGGATGATCGGCGGGCCGGATTGCACGCCGGGTTACTACAACAATGAAGGGCAGGAGCCGGGTCCCGCCGCGCGGCTGAATGTCGGCCATCCCGCCGGCGCGATGGCCTACTTCAATTATATCGACGCGTGGCGCAGCGCCGGGGATTTCGAAGGGCTGCAGTTTCGTTGAGGCTACGGAAAAAAACAGGCGAGGACAACAAATGACCCAAACAGGCAACAGCGAAACACCCAGAGAAACCCCGAAGGACGCCTCGGCGCCCGTGCGCGCGCAGCATGCAGCGACGCTGAAGGCGCTGCCGTTTTCCGATACGCGCGATTTCGACGAGGCGGCGCGCGGCTTTCTAGGCACGCTGGACCATGCGCGGATCGCCAACGCCCAGGGCAGGGTGGTCTGGAGCCTCGAGCCCTACGGTTTCCTGTCCGAGGCCGAAGCGCCGGCCACGGTGGATCCGAGCCTGTGGCGGCAGTCGCGGCTCAACATGAACCACGGCCTGTTCGAAGTGGTGCCCGGCGTCTATCAGGTGCGCGGGCTCGACATCGCCAACATGACGCTGATCGAGGGCGACAGCGGCGTCATCGTGGTGGATACGCTGACCTCGATCGAAGGCGCGCGCGAGGCGATGGCGCTCTACTTCCGGCATCGTGGCAAGCGGCCGGTGGTGGCCGTGATCTTCACCCATACCCATACCGACCATTGGGGCGGCGCGCGCGGCGTGATCGACGACGGCGCGCTGGCGGATGGCAGCGTGCCGATCATCGCGCCCAATCTGTTCATGGAGCATGCGGTCTCGGAAAACATCATCGCCGGTCCGGCCATGCTGCGGCGTGCGCAATACCAGTTCGGGCCGCTGCTGGCCAAGGGGCCACGCGGGCAGGTCGATTGCGGACTCGGCAAATCGATGGCGACGGGTTCGGTGGCGCTGCTGCGCCCCTCAGACCTGATCATGGCGACCGGCGACACCAGGCGCATCGACGGGGTCGAATTCGAATTCCAGATGGCGCCGAACTCCGAGGCGCCGGCGGAAATGCATTTGTTCATTCCGCGCTACAAGCTCCTGAACCTGGCGGAGAACTGCACGCACAATTTTCACAACCTGCTGCCGTTCCGCGGCGCCGACGTGCGCGACGCGCTGGCGTGGTCGAAGTATCTCGGCGAAGCCTTGCAGATGTGGGGCGGCAAGGCCGATGCGATGTGCGGCCAGCATCACTGGCCGGTATGGGGGCAGGAGCGCATCGATATCATGATCCGCCAGCAGCGCGACCTCTACAAGTTCGCGCATGACCAGACCATCCGACTGATGAACCACGGCCTCACGGCCACGGAGATCGCCGAAACGATAAAATTGCCTGTTAGCCTCGACGGCGCATGGCATGCGCGCGGTTATTACGGCCACATCCGGCATAATGTGAAGGCGATCTACCAGAAGTATCTCGGCTGGTACGACGCCAATCCCGCCAATCTCGATCCGCTGCCGCCGGTCGAGGCCGGCAAGAAATATGTCGAATATATGGGCGGTGCCGACGCGATCCTCGCGCGCGCCGCGAAAGACTTTGCCAAGGGCGAGTTTCGCTTCATCGCGCAGGCGTTGAGCCATCTGGTGTTCGCCGATCCCGCCAATCAGGCCGCCCGCGCGCTGCTGGCCGATACGTTGGAGCAACTCGGCTATGCCGCCGAAAGCGCGACCTGGCGCAACGCCTATCTGTTCGGCGCGCAGGAACTGCGGCAGGGCATGCCGAAAGTGCCGGCGCGCAGCCCGATGCCGCGCGAAACGCTGGCGGCCCTGCGTACCGAACAGCTGTGGGACGTGCTCGGTATCCGGCTCAACGGCCCCAAGGCCGAAGGCAAATACATCGTGCTGAACTGGCGTTTCACCGATACCGGCGAAACGTTTGTTCTGACGCTGGAGAACTGCGCGCTGACCTATGTCGCGGGCGCGCAGGCGGCATCGGCGGACGCCGGCTTCACGCTGCCGCGCAGCACGCTCGACGAAGTGATCGCCAAGCTGACGACGTTTCAGGACGCCGTCGCCAGCGGGGCGATCAAATTCACCGGCAATCCGATGCGACTCGGCGAATTGATGATGCTGATGGACGAATTTCCGCGGATGTTCGAGATCGTCGAGCCGAAACGAATGGCGGTGAGCTGAAGCGTAGGGTGGGCAAAGGCGCACTCTTCGCGCCGTGCCCACCATTTTCCGGTACACCATGGTGGGCACGCTTGCGCCCTCGCTCTTCGAGCGACGGCGGAAGCTTTGCCCACCCTACGAATTACTCCGCGCTGCTCACCAGCTTGATGCGGGGTTCGGCGGCTTCCATCAGGCTGCGATAGGCGGCGAGATAGTCCAGCGCCATGCGGCGCGCGGTGAAGCGTGCCTCGAACTGCTTGCGGATCGCATGCCGGTTCAGCCCGTCCAGCCGGCCGACCGCGGCGACTGCGCTGATTTCATCCTCGACGACGAAGCCGGTCAGGCCATCGTCGATGATCTCCGCGACCGAGCCCCGATTATAGGCGATCACAGGCGTGCCGCACGCCATTGCCTCGATCATCACGAGGCCGAACGGCTCCGGCCAGTCGATCGGGACCAGCAGGCCGACGGCGCCGCTCAGAAATTCCGATTTTTCGGAGTCGCCGATTTCGCCGATGAACTCGATCAGCGGATTATTATCGATCAGCGGGCGGATCAGTTCGTCGTAGTATTCCTGGTCGGCGCGGTCGACCTTGGCGGCGATCTTGAGCGGAATGCCGCAGCGGGTCGCGATCCGGATGGCGCGATCCACGCCCTTTTCCGGTGCGATCCGGCCGAGCACCGCGAGATAACCGGGCTTGCACGGCCGTGGCGTCAGCAGGTCTGCAGGCAGGCCGTGATGGATGGTGCTGACCCAATTGGCTTGCGGCACCGGACGTCGTTGCGCATTCGAGATCGAGATCACCGGCACCTTCGAGAAGGTGGTGAAGACCGGCTGATGCTCGGGCAAATCCAGCCGGCCGTGCAGGGTGGTGAGGAACGGCGTCGGCTGCCGGTAGAACAGCGAGAACGGATAGTAGTCGAGATGAAAGTGCAGGAAGTCGAACTCCTCGTCGTCACACTTTCGTCGCACGCGCTCCAGCATCACCATATGCAATGCATTGGGATCGCGCACCGAGCCATCGAGGCGCAACGCCTTCGGCCATGTTGCGTCGAGTTTCGCCGACGTCTGCGAGTCGCCGCTGGCGAACAGCGTGACGTCGTGCCCTAACGCGACAAGTTCCTCGGTCAGCCAGTGCACCACCCGTTCGGTGCCACCATACAATTTGGGGGGAACAGCCTCCGTAAGCGGAGCAACCTGCGCAATGCGCATGTATTCGTCTCCTGTTGTTTTGATGTCGTTTTGAACAAACGTTGATTGGCGGTGTTGGCACCGGCATGCCGAGTCCGGAACGTTCTCGCAACTGCGAAGTTCCTCCATGCAAGCGTACGAGCGTACTTCCTCCACACCGTGGTCTTGCTGATGCCATCCAGCCCGATCAGATTTCCTGCAATACCGATGCTGCATGATTGTTGCGCCGTGATGGCAGCGCGCAGGGAACTTGATTCCTTCGCCCTTCACCTAACCGTGCACGTCAGCCCGCCGTAAATTCTCTATTACCTCCAACAGGTTTGCCGTCTACATGGACATTCTCTCAGGATATGCGCACCGGCCCTTCGCATTCGTCTTGCGGTACCTGCGTCAACGCCTCGCCTCACATGTGGTCATTCTGACGTGTGTTGTGGCGGCGGTTGCGTGTTCGGTAGGCACGCAATATGGCGTGAAATATCTGGTCGACGGATTATCGGGAGGCCCCGGTCGTGCCGCCACCGTATGGCTGGCATTCATTTTTCTCATGTCGCTGATCGCTGCGGATAATTTCCTGTGGCGGATCGCGAGCTGGACGGCGAGTTTCACTTTCGTCGGCGTCACGGGTGACCTGCGCCGCGACATTTTTCGCCATCTCACCGGCCACGCGCCGAGCTATTTCTCCGAGCGCCTGCCGGGGATGCTGACGAGCCGCATTACCGCGACGTCGAATGCCGTCTTCACCATTGAAAACATGTTCGTCTGGAACGTGTTGCCGCCCTGCATCGCGACGATCGCGGCGATCGCGCTGATCGGTACCGTTAGTCCCATGATGGCGGCCGGACTGACCCTGATCGCCGGCGCGATGGTGATTGCGATGTTCCATCTGGCCGCCAGGGGAAAGCCTCTGCATGACGAGTTCGCCGACAAGGCGGCCGCGGTCGACGGCGAAATGGTCGACGTCATCAACAACATGCCGCTGGTGCGGGCGTTTTGCGGCCTGCGGCTGGAGCACGACCGGTTCGACAAGACCGTCAACAAGGAATTGACGGCGCGCGGCCGCAGCCTGCGCTATCTCGAAAAGCTGCGACTGACCCATGCGGTGATTACCGTGGTCCTTACGATCGCATTGCTGGCCTGGGTGATCGTCCTCTGGCAGAACGGCGGGGCCAGCACCGGCGATGTGGTGCTGGTGTGTACCTTGGGACTGTCGATTCTGAACGCGACCCGAGATCTTGCGGTGGCGCTGGTCGATATCACCCAGCATGTCGCGCGGTTGACGGAAGCCGTCGCCACGCTGTTGCAGCCGCATGAACTGCGCGATCATCCGAAGGCCGAACCGCTGGTGAAGGCGGGAGCGGCGATCGTCTTCAACAAGGTGTCATTCCAGTATCCCGGCGGATTGCAGGTGTTCGAGAAGTTCAGCCTCAGGATCAACGCGGGCCAGAGGGTCGGGCTGGTCGGACAGTCCGGCGGCGGAAAATCCACCATTTTTACGCTGCTGCAGCGGTTCTACGACGTGACCCAGGGCCATATCGCGATCGATGGCCAGAACATCTCCCAGGTGACGCAGGAGAGCCTCCGCGCCGCGATCTCGGTGGTGCCGCAGGATATTTCGATGTTCCACCGCTCAATCCTGGAAAACATCCGCTACGGACGGCCTGATGCGACCGACGACGAGGTGCGGCGCGCTGCGAAAGACGCACGCTGTGATTTCGTCGAAACCCTGCCCGGGGGCATGGCGACCCAGGTCGGCGACCGCGGCCTCAAGCTGTCGGGCGGACAGCGGCAACGCATTGCGATCGCCCGCGCGTTCTTGAAGGACGCGCCGATCCTGCTGCTCGACGAAGCCACCGCTGCGCTCGACTCGGAGTCAGAGGAGGCGATCCGCGAGGCGCTGGCCCGCCTGATGCGCGGGCGCACCGTGATCGCGATCGCGCACCGGCTCGCCACTTTGCGGAGTTTTGACCGGGTAATCATGCTGCAGGGCGGGAAGATTATTGAAGATGGTCCGCCGGACCGGCTGATGCAGGGCACCGGCCCGTATCAGGAATTGGTGACGCGGGAGATGGGCCGTCTTGCCACGCATGCGGCCTGAACGACCGGCATGCTTCTCGTCAGAGTTTGTTCCGATCAGCGTACCGCGAGGGAACGCGCAGCAAGCGAACAACCAGGGGGAAATCGATGGCAATCGAAGCCGTGACCAAGATTCGTGAGGCCGAAGTGGTCCTGGAATCGCCGTTCTACATTCCGATGACCGGACCGGCGGCGAGGCCGCGGCGCTCGCTCAAGCATGACGACACCTTCATCGTGCTCGACAGCCATGGCGACATCGGTGCGTCCGCCGGCGGGCCTGATGGCCTGTTCAATGCCGATACCCGCTACCTCGCCCGGCTCGAGCTGGTGCTGGACGAGGTGCAGCCGCTGCTGCTCGGCTCCAATCTGCGCGACGACAATTCGGCGCTGACGGTCGACCTCACCAACCCCGACGTCTATCGGGGCGACCGAATCGTGCTGCAGAAGGACATGCTTCACATAGTCCGGACCATCTTTCTGTGGCGTGGAACCGCCTATCAGCGGATCGGCGTGCAGAACCACGGCGACCGGCCGGCGAGTTTCGATCTGACGCTGCTGTTCGGCAATGATTTCGCCGATCTGTTCGAGGTTCGCGGCGAACGCCGTCCGCGCCGCGGCGTGGCTTCGGGCAAGGTGGAAGGCTCCGCCGACGTGGCGCTGGACTATCGCGGACTCGACGGCGCCGTGCGGACCACCGGGCTGCACTTCGACCCGCGGCCCGCGAAGCTTTCGGCCAGTGCGGCTATGTATCATTTCGAGCTCGCGCCCCAGCAACAGACCTCCCTGTTCATCGCGGTATCCTGCAACAAGCCGTTGATGTACAAGCCGGCGCCGTTTTTCCGCGGGCTGCTGGCGCACCGGCGCGAAATGCGCCGCGCGACCACAGGCGCAGCCAGTATCGAGACCTCCAACAACATCTTCAACGAGGTGCTGTGCCAGGCGATGGCCGATCTCAATATGCTGATGACGGAAACGCCGCAGGGCCGATATCCCTATGCGGGAATTCCCTGGTATTCCACGACATTCGGCCGCGACGGCCTGATCACCGCGCTGCAGATGCTCTGGGTCGACCCGCGTATCGCGCGCGGCGTGCTGATGCGGCTGGCCTTCTACCAGGCAAAGTCGGTCGATCCGCTCGCCGATGCCCATCCGGGCAAGATCCTGCACGAGATGCGCGGCGGCGAGATGGCGGCGCTGCGCGAAGTGCCGTTTGCGCAGTATTACGGCAGCGTCGACTCGACGCCGCTGTTCGTGCTGCTGGCCGGTCTGTATTTCGAACGCACCGGCGACGACGAAACGCTGGCCGAGTTGTGGCCCGCGATCGAAGCCGCGCTGCGCTGGATCGACGGCGCCGGCGATCCGGACCGCGACGGGTTTGTCGAGTATCAGCGTGCCTCCGAGCAGGGGCTCGCCAATCAGGGCTGGAAGGATTCCTACGACGCGATCTTTCATGCCGACGGTCAGCTCGCGGAGGGTTATATCGCGCTGGCCGAAGTTCAGGGCTATGTGTTTGCCGCCAAACAGCTGGCCGCGCGCTGCGCCTTGCGCATGGGACTTGTAGCCAAGGCCGGCCAGTTGATGACCGAGGCCCAGACGCTTGCCGCGCGATTCGAAGAGGCGTTCTGGTGCGAGGAGCTCGGCACCTACGCGCTCGCGCTCGACGGCGCCAAGCGCCAGTGCCAGGTACGAACCTCCAATGCCGGCCAGTTGCTGTTCACCGGCATCGTGCGGCAGGACCGCGCCCGCAGGGTCGCCGCCGATTTGATGCGGCCGCACTTCTTCACCGGCTGGGGCATTCGCACCGTGGCGCGGGGCGAGGCGCGCTACAACCCGATGTCCTATCACGACGGTTCGATCTGGCCGCACGACAATGCGCTGATCGCGCTCGGAATGGCGCGCTACGGATTGAAGCATTCGGTCGAACATCTGTTCAAGGGCCTGTTCGACGCCGCGAGCTACATGGATTTGCGGCGGCTGCCGGAGCTGTTTTGCGGATTTCAGCGCGAGAAGCGGCGCGGGCCGACGCTCTATCCGGTCGCCTGCGCGCCGCAGGCCTGGGCGAGTGCGACGCCGTTCAGCCTGCTGGAAGCAGCACTCGGTCTGGAGTTCGACGTCCAGCGCGGCGAGATTCGCCTGCGCGATCCGCGGCTGCCGGCCTTCCTCAACGAGGTGGTGTTGCGCGATCTGCAGCTCGGCGCGTCCAGTGTCGACCTTCGGATTCGCCGCCACGACGAGGAGGTGTCCCTCGAGGTGATGCGTACCCGCGGCCACATTCAGGTGTCTATCGTTTTGACCCATTGAAAGCGGCGCGCTTCAGGAGGTTCCATGAGTGCCAAATTGCCGATCGCGTTTCTCGCAGCGGCGCTAGCGGCGGTCGCGCCGGCTTTCGCGCAAACCGGCACGCCGCCACAGGCAAAAAGTGCGGCCCCTCAGGGGTCTCCCAAGGAGCCGGCGCCGCCGCCATCGGTCTCCGTCATCGGCGCGCGGGATGCGCATGGCATGCTTGGCCGTGAGGTTCGCAGCGCCGCGGACGAGAACATGGGACGCATCGTCGATGTGATCGTCGATCGCGCAGGTCATGTGCGGGCGGCGGTGATCGACTTCGGCGGCTTTCTCGGCGTCGGCAGCCGCAAGATCGTCGTCGACTGGGACGCGCTGCATTTCCAGCGGATTTCAAACAAGAAGGACGCCATCGCCCTGGAATTGACCAAGGAGCAGGTGACGGCGGCCCCTGAATACAAGGAGGATGCGCCCGTCATCGTACTCGGCGCCGCGGGCAAACTCAGCCCGCTGGAGTTCGACCGCTAGGGAAAGAAGGAGAAAATATCCTGATCGCCCGCCCGTCCGATTCGATCGAACTTATCGATGGTGATCGCCCCGTGCGGTCGGCCGGCGATGGTGGCGGCGACAAGGTCGTGCCGCCGGTAACGGAGCAGGGGACGTCGCCGGAAGCGGCATCGGCGCCGTCGCGCCGAAGCCTGCGCGGCCTCGACTGGTTCATCTTCTTTCTGGCGGATGTGCAAACCGGCTTCGGTCCATTCATCGCGGTTTACCTCACGACGCAGAAATGGACCCAGGTCGAGATCGGCTTCGTGCTGTCGATCGGCGGCATTATCGGCCTGATCGGGCAGATGCCGGGCGGCGCCATCATCGATGCCGCGAGGTCGGAGCGGCTGGTCGCGAGCCTCGCGGTCGCGACCATTGGCGTGTGCGCACTCGGATATGCGATATGGCCGATCTTTCCCGTGGTGGTCGCGGCCGCAGCCCTGCACGCGACGGCGAGTTGCGTGCTCGGTCCGGCCATTGCCGCGATCAGCCTGGGCCTGGTCGGGCCGCGTGCGATCGGCGAGCGGCTGGGGCGAAATGCGCGTTTTGCCTCGCTCGGCAACGGCTCGGCCGCGGCGCTGATGGGCGCAGTCGGCTATTTCATATCGAGCCGGTCAGTCTTTGTCGTCACCGCGCTGCTGGCGATCCCGACCATGCTGGCGCTGGGGCGCATCCGCGAGCGCGAGATCAACATCGCGCAGGCGCATGGCGCTGTCGCGCCCGAGGCGACCAACGTCAATACTACAAGCGTCTGGAGTTTGTTGCGCCGGCGTCCGCTGTTTATTTTTGCCGGTAGCGTGCTGCTGCTGCAGCTGGCCAATGCCGCGATGCTTCCGCTGATGGCGGGCGTGGTGACCACCCGTTCGAGCCAGTGGGCGCCGGTGCTGATCGCCTTCTGCATCATCGTGCCGCAGGCGATCGTGGCGCTGGCGGCACCCTGGGTCGGGCGGATGGCGCAGCGATGGGGGCGGCGGCCATTTCTGCTCGCGGGATTTGGCGCGCTGGCGATTCGCGGTCTGCTATTCGCCGTCGTGACCGATCCCTATCTGCTGGTCGCGGCGCAGATATTTGACGGCATCACCGCGGCGGTGTTCGCCGTCATGATCCCGCTGATCGTGGCCGACGTGGCGTTCGGAAGCGGTCACTTCAGTCTGGCGCAGGGCATCGTCGGCACCGCGACCGGCATCGGGGCCTCGCTCAGCACCGTGCTGGCGGGCTACGCCGCCGACCGTCTCGGAACCAACATCGCCTTCATGGGGCTCGCCGGCGTCGCGGCGACAGGCCTTCTGATGATCCTGCTGGTGATGCCGGAAACGCGGCGCCGCGAACGCGGATAAAGAAAAGCCCGGAGAAGGTTTCTCCGGGCGAGTCTCAGGGGAGAAGAGAGGGGTTCATGCGTCCATGTTGCGCAGGCGCTGGCGGTTGCGGAGCACGATCTGGCGGGCGCCGGAAAATCCCAGCACGCCCTGGGCCTGCAGCTGCGACAGCGCGCGCGAGACCGTTTCCAGCGTCAGGCCGAGATAATCGCCGATATCCCGGCGGCACATCGGCAGCGCCATCATGCCGGCGACGTCCAGGCGGCGGTCCATTTCCAGCAGGAAGGTCGCGACCTTCTCCATCGCGGTCTTGCGGCCGAGCAGCAGCATGTGGTCTTCGGCGTGCCGGAGGTCGCCGGCGGTCATGGCCCAGAGATTGCGGGCGACCTTGACGTCGACGCCTGCCGCCTGTTCGAGGCTGCGGCGTTTGACCAGGCGCACGGTGGTATCGATGATGGCTTCGGCCGCCAACCGGTGCACGGTGCCCGATTCGAGCCCGAAGACGTCGCCCGGCAGATGGAATGCGCCGATCTGGCGGCGCCCGTCGGACAGCAGCTTGTAGCTGCGAACGGCGCCCGAGATCACCTGGTAGACGTATTCCGCGGGCTCGTCCTCGCCGTAGATTTCCTCATCCTTCCGGTAGCTGAATTCGGTGGCGATCAGGCCGGCGTAGCTGGTCACCGCGCCGAACTGGTCAAGGGCTGCGGGAGGAACCGGGCAGACGCGGCTGGCGATGGGGGAAGAGGTGAGGGGCTGGGTGAGCATGGTCATCTCCTTGCGGCGGATGGCCCTTGCTACGCGGCAACCGGGAAGCTGGAAATTTCGTGCGATATCTTAAGTAGGTTTACCTACGTACAATACCGGAGGTCACTGTCCGGGGCCGGCCGCGCCATGCCTGCCCTCAATGACCCCCCGAATACGGGTCACAAGGCTTTCATCCAGCAGCGGTTTCAGCAGAACGTCGTGGACCCCCGCGGCCGCCGCCCGCGCCGCGATGTTCTCGTCGGGGTAGCCGGTAATCAGGATAATCGGCGCCGCCATGTCGCGGTGGCGAAGGCGCCTCGCCAGATCGATGCCGTTCATGTCGGGCATCTTGTAGTCGATCACAAAGCAGTCCACGCCGGTCGAACGGGCGGCATCGAGCAGCGCCGAGGCGTTCCTGAAAGTCCGGACGTCGAATCCGTCCGCTTCAAGCAGAAACCGCAGCGAGCGGAGAACATCGGCGTCGTCGTCAACGACATAAATGGTGGGGTTTGCGGGTAACGGCATCATGCCAGCTAACACCCGTTGCGGGCTCGGCGGCTTGATTTATCTCAATCGTTGAGCAGGCCGGCGCGCATCGCCAGCCGCACCAGTTCCGAAAGGCTGTTGGCCTGCATCTTGGTCATGACATTGGCCCGGTAGACCTCGATGGTGCGGGGGCTGATGTCGTAGTCGCGGGCAATCAGCTTGTTGGAAAGCCCGGCGATCAGGCCGTCCATGACCTGCCGCTCGCGCGGGCTCAGCGTTGCCACCCGCGCCGCGATCTCCTGGGTGATCGCCTCGCTCCTGGCGGCCGGCTCCGCTTGCCGGATTGCCGCCTCGATCATGCCGATCAGGCGGTCGTCCTCGAACGGTTTCTCCAGAAAATCCACCGCGCCGAGCTTCATCGCCTCGACGGCGAGCGGGACATCGCCATGTCCGGTCATGATCAGAATCGGAAACGTGCTTTGGCCGGCCTTCATGCGCTTCAGCATCTCGATTCCGTCGATGCCCGGCATGCGCACGTCGGAGACGACGCACCCGAATTCGAGGCCGGGGAGGGCGTCGAGAAAACTCTGAGCGGTTTCGAACAGCGTGACGCTGAAGTCGGCGGAGTCGAGCAGGAAGTTCAGCGAATCCCGCATCGCTTCGTCGTCGTCGATAACGTAAACTTTTCCCTTGTTCGGCATCTGTCAGGTCTCGCTGTCGGCTGCGGGCAACGTGAAGCGGAACGTCGCGCCACCAGCGGCATTGCTTTCGGCCCACATCCGTCCGCCATGCGCCTCGATAATCGAGCGGCTAATGGAGAGTCCCACCCCCATCCCGGTTTCCTTGGTCGTGAAGAAGGTCTGGAACAGGTTGGGCTTGACGTCATCGTGGAATCCCGAGCCGGTATCGGAGACCTCGATTTCGACCATGTCGTCCGCCACCGTGGCGTTCCGGACGATCAGCTCCCGCCGCGGCGATTGCGCCATCGCCTCCAGCGCATTGCGAAACAGATTGACCAGAACCTGCTGAATCTGGACCCGATCCGCCAGCACCAGGTCGGACTCCGGGTCGAGACTGAAGCGAAGCTGAACGTTCTGTTCGCGGGCACCGGCCAGGCCGAGCGCTCCGGCCTCCTCGATCAGCTTGGAGAGGCTTTCGACGCGCTTTTCGGATTCGCCGCGCGAAACGAAGTCGCGCAGACGCCGGATAATCTGGCCGGCGCGCAGCGCCTGTTCGGCGGCGCGGTCCATCGCGCTTTCGATTTTCGGCGTGTTGGGATCGGCGCTGCCGGCGAGCAGCCGGCGCGAGCCCTTCATGTAGTTGCTGATGGCGGCAAGCGGCTGATTGAGTTCATGCGCCAGCGCCGACGCCATCTCACCCATCGCGCTCAGGCGCGACACGTGGACCAGCTCGGACTGCAGTTCCTGCAGCCGTGCCTGGGTCTGCTGGTGCTCGGTGAGGTCGCGCACGAAGCCGGTGAAATAGGGTTCGCCGCCGGATTGCATCTCGCCGATCGTCAAGTGCATCGGAAAGGTCGTTCCATCCCGGCGCTTGCCGGTCACGATCCGGCCGATGCCGATGATGTGGCGCTCGCCGGTCGCGTGGTAGCGTGCGAGATAGCCGTCGTGGCGGGTCCGATCAGGTTCGGGCATCAGCATGCTGACGTTCTGACCGATGGCTTCGTGTTCGGCATAGCCGAACTGCCGCTCGGCGGCGGCAGAGAAGAATTGCATGATGCCATGCCCGTCGATGACGATCATGGCGTCCGGTACCGTGTCGAGGATGGAGCGGAGGTGGTTCTCCCGGGTTCTCAAGGTCTCCTCGAGCTGCTTTTCTCCGTTGATATCGAAAGCAATGCCGCTGACATGGCGTGCGACACCGGCCTCGTCCGTGACCAGACCGCCGCGTTCGCGGATCCACTGACCGGCGCCGGACGCGGCTCCGACCCGGAAGGACATGTCGAAATTGCCGCCGAACTCGACAACCCGCGCGATCTCCCGTTCGATGCGCTCACGATCCCGGGGTTCGAGCAGCGAAAGAAACAGATCGTAGCTCACCGCCGCGTCCTGCGGGATTCCGAAAAGGCTTCGGGTCGTCTCGGACCATTCCAGCTCCCGGGTCGCGAGATTGAGATCCCAGGTCCCGACGCCGAATCCCTCGATTCTGAGCCGGAAATGCTCATTGCGGGCCGGATCGTTCGATGGCGATTGAGTTATACCGGTCACGCTTCAGTCTTCGCCTTCCATCGATCCGGCTTCCCGCCGCCAGCGCGGGCTCATCGTATAGTCTTCCCGGTGTATTGCCAAACTCCGAGGGCGCCGTCTCCCGGCCGCGGCCCGCTTTGATCTATCTCATCTCGCGCTTCGATCCCCGGGTCTAGAAAAGCCCGGCATCGGGTGGCAACGGAGAGATTGAATGAGCTATGGGACCGTCATGGTCAATCTGGCGGTGGACCAGCCGAACGAGGCTCGTCTCGAAGCTGCCTGCCAGATCGCGGAACGGTTTGACGCGGCCATTGTCGGGATTGCGGCGTCGCAGTTCAGCCCGCCGCTTTACTTCACCTCGGGCGAGCAGGCCCAAAACCTGATCGACCAGGGCCGGGCGGCGCTGAAAAAACGCATGGCGGAACTCGAGGCGAAATTCCTCGGCGCGACACAAAAACGAGCCAAATCAGTCGAATGGCGTGGCGCTATCGACTTTCCGGCGCGATATTTGCTGCAGCAGGCGCGCTGCGCCGACATCATCGTCGGCGGCGGGGACAGCGACGCATTTTCGGATCCTTTCGTGCGGGCCAGTCCGAAAGATCTGGTGATGCAGGCCGGCCGGCCGCTTCTGGTTGTCCCCGACACCGTCACCTGGCTCGACCTGCGCAGCATGCTGGTGGCGTGGAAGGACACCACCGAGGCGAGGCGGGCGATCGCTGATTCGCTGCCGCTGCTGCGCGAGGCAAGGGACGTTACGGTTGCGGAAATCGTCGAAGACGACGACAGCCGGCCGGCGTCGCTCTTGCGGGTTCGCGACGTGGTGGCCTGGCTGTCGCGCCACGGTATCGTCGCCCGCGAGCTGGTACCCGAGAAAACCGGCGGTCGCGATGCCCCGGCCCAACTCGACCGAATCGCCGCCGACGTCGGCGCCGGCGTCATCGTCGCGGGCGCCTATGGCCATTCGAGGCTCCGTGAAATGGTTCTCGGCGGCATGACCCGACATCTCCTCGCCCAGACCACGCGATGCGTGCTGCTGTCGCATTAGAGAGCGTTACCGCCAACACTGAACCGATGGGATCGCGCCGTGTATCAATTTCTCGAGCAAACCGCCGCCGGCCACATGACGCGTACCGTCAGAACGGTGACGCGCGGGCTCACCATACGCGAACTGGGCTCGATGTTCGAGCGTGACGATTTCAATTCTTATCCGGTCGAGGAAGACGGCCAGATGGTCGGTCTCGTCACCAAGTTCGACTTCCTGAAGTGTTTTGCCTTTACGCCCAATCAGATGGTCCCGCGCTATGACGATTTGATGAAGCGTTCCGTCGCCGACGTCATGGTCCCGGAATTCATTTACGTTCGTTCCGATACCAGGCTGACGCGGGTGCTGCAGCTGATGGTCGAGCATCGTTTCCGCAGTTTTCCGGTGATCGACAGCGGCCACCGGCTGGAGGGCATGATCGCGCGCGGCGATATCCTCCGGGCGCTGGAGGCCTGTGCCGGCGGTGGCGGCTAGGAGGCGGGCTCAACCCGCCTTGGCCAGATCCTTGGTCAGGTCCTTGGCCAGATCGTCGTCTTCCGGAGCGTTCAGGTAGAATCCGGACATCGGGTCGATCCAGCACAGATGGTCGTGGACCGTCTTCACGCCTGTCACATTCTCCGCCGCAACGATGCATGCCTGGCGAGACCGATCGTCGGTAATGACGCCGCCGAGATCGACGACGCCGTCGCGGACGACGACGCTGAGGCCGTGCGGACACCAGTCGTTGTTCGCAATCGCATCGATGATGCGATTGCGGATGTGATCGTCATCGGCCGTGGGATCCGGAATCTCGCGGGCAAGACTCGCCATCGCCTGCAACAGGTTGGCACGCGACAGGATACCGACGATACGGTCCCCGCGCATCACCGGCAGGCGCTTGACGTGATGCTTTTCCATCAACGCGACGATTTTCTCAAGCCGGGTATCTTCGGTGACGGTGAACGGCTCCGGCGTCATAACCTCGGCCACCTTGCGGCCGCGCTCGTGAACGAAATCGGCTGCCGCCTGGCCTGGACCGAGAATGAATGCCAGGAAGCGGCCGCGCTTGCGTTGCGTACCGAGTTCGCTGCGGCGAATGAAATCGCCTTCCGAGACGATGCCGACGAGCTTCCCGGCCGCGTCCACCACCGGCAGACCGCTGATGTGCCGCTGCAGCATGGTGTTGGCGGCCTCGACGATCGTGGTCTCCGGCGTGACCGTGACAACAGGTCGGGTCATGATCTGATGGGCGCGCATGACGGCCTCCGCGGCTGAACTTCGCTTTGAAAATGGGCTAGAGGCGCGACACCGAGACGATGCGATAGGTATGCATCTTGCCGGCCTCGTTGATCGAGACGTATTCACCGGTCACGAAGCATTCGTCGGCGAAGTGAAAGCCTGTCTCGTCCGGCATATCGGCCGCGGCGGGGTAGTGGAATGCCCAGCCACCGCCGGGGCGATGGACCAGCTGGCCCAGCCGATCGTCGCTATCCGGCCGCAACCGCGCCACGCGGCACGCTTCACGGTGTTCCCGCCAGAGGCCTGCGTCGATGCGGCCCTGAGCGTCAAGAGGCGCGATGAGGACATAGGCCACAGCGGCGTCGCCCTCGGGATGGCCGGGTTCGCGCGCGAGCTGGAGGCGGATCTGCCGAAACTGCGCCGGAAGCGATGTGTTCAGGATGGGCGTCGGATGAGCGTTTGGCATGTCAGAGAAACTCCCTTTGGGTAGACTTGAAACCGTGCGGCCGCCGCGACTACTTCTGCTGCGCCGCGCTCGGCGCCGAGTGCGCCGCCCGCGCCTTCAGGCTCCGGATGATGACGGTGATCAGCGGCACGATCAGCGTAGGCAGGACTCCATTCAACGGATGCTGCACCATGCCGCTCAGCTGCGACTGCAGGGCGCGCGCCTCGACCTGCAACGCCTCGACCGAGTTATCGTGAATTTCGGTGGCGAGCGCCAGTTCGCGGCCCGCCGGTGGCCTCGAGGCGAGAACGAAGAACACGGCGGCGAGTGCCAAGTCGATGACCCCGAGAATTGCCGCCGCCGATATGGCGCTCCAGACCTGGACCAGCGCGAAGTAGGCCGACAGTTCCAGCATCATCAGGCCGAATCCCGCAATCAAGGCGGCGACAGCCCTGAGCGCGAGACCGGCGAGCATATGCCGCATGCGGATATCGGCAATGATCCGGTCGGTGCGCCAAAGCACGCGCAGGTTCGTCAGTATGCCCTCGATGTTCACGTCAGTGTCTCCTCATCATGAAGCCGACAACGACACCAAGGGCGAATGCCGAGGCGATTGACGTGATCGGCCGATCCGAAACAAAATGCGCGACCTGGTCATCCTGCTCGCTCAGGGTCTCGCCAAGTTCGTTCAGCGCGGCCTTGATCTGGTCGGCAAGCGCCTCGGCGTGAGTCCTGGAGGTGTCGCGGATTCCTTCGCCTGCCGTGTCGAACAGGCGTGACACGTCGGCCTTTAGCGCATGCAGCTCTTCTCTAAGCGCGCTTGAATCGAACATCGATCTCGTCCTTGCTGACACAATCCAACCAGATTTCCGCTGACATAATCGAACTGGATCGTATGCCGGGCGGGAGCGATGCTGTTGATTTGCGTCAAGCACCGCGGAGGAGTTCCGTCTTGAGGCAGGTCAATCCGACTGGCCGCGCGAAAGCCTAGGAACGCCACAGACCTTCAAAGGAAACCCATCTTGGCGATTGCCCCCGAATTGACCGCCACGCCTTCGGGCGATGTGCTCGAGTTGCGCCCTGCCGGATCCTGGACCGCGGCCAATGTGACGATGCTGGAGGCGCTGTCCGACGGCGTTGCGCCGCAGCTCGATCGGTCGAAGTCAATCAGGCTGGATCTGGCCGGCTTGCGCGAACTCGACACGCTCGGGGCCTGGCTGCTGGAGAAGATGTCTCGGCGGGCATCGTCTGCCGGCCATCCCGTTGAGCTGGTTGGCGTCGACGACAATTACAGCGGATTGATCGAGGAGGTTCATCAGGTCAATCGCCGCAATCCGGCGCCGGCGCCGGCACTGAATCCCGTGGTGGCCAAGGTGAACGATATCGGCCGTTCGGCCCTCAGCGCGAGGGACGACGTAACCGTGTTCCTGCGGATGCTGGGCTCGCTCTTTCTGGCCCTCGTCGGGGTGCTGCGCAGGCCGAGATCGCTGCGGCTGACGTCCCTGGTCTATCAGCTCTACCGCGTCGGCTGGCAGGCGATACCGATCGTCGTGCTGATTACCTTCCTGATCGGCGCCATCATTGCGCAGCAGGGTTTCTTCCATTTTCGCAAGTTCGGCGCCGAATCCTACGTCGTGGACATGGTCGGCATTCTGGTGCTGCGTGAACTCGGCGTGCTGATCGTTGCCATCATGGTTGCCGGCCGTTCGGGCAGCGCCTACACCGCCGAGCTCGGTTCGATGAAAATGCGCGAGGAGATCGATGCGCTTTCGACCATGGGACTTGATCCCGTCGAAGTGCTGATCCTGCCGCGGATCGTCGCACTGGTGCTGGCGCTGCCGATCCTCAGTTTCATCGGGTCGATGGCGGCCCTCTATGGCGGCGGCCTAGTGGCACAGTTCTATGGCGGCATGGGACCGCCGATCTATATTGCGCGGCTGCATGAGGCCGTGTCCGTCACGCACTTCGAGGTCGGCATTCTCAAGGCGCCGTTCATGGCACTGGTGATCGGCATCGTCGCCTGCAGCGAAGGCCTGCGGGTGAAGGGCAGCGCGGAATCGCTTGGCAAGCAGACCACGACGTCGGTGGTGAAGTCGATATTTCTGGTGATCGTGCTCGACGGGCTGTTTGCGGTCTTCTTCGCATCGATCGGAATGTAGCGATGCAGGAGGCCCCGCAGTTTGCGATAAGGGTTCACGACCTCGTGGTCGGGTTCGGCAAGACGGTGGTGATCAACCATCTGTCGCTGGATGTCCGCAGGGGCGAGATCCTCGGCCTGGTCGGCGCCTCCGGCGGCGGCAAGTCGGTGCTGATGCGCACCATCATCGGGCTCATTCCGCGGCGAAGCGGCGAGATCGAGGTGATGGGATCGATGATCGGCGGCACCAACGAGCGGACCACGCAGGCCGCCGCCGGAAGATGGGGCATCCTGTTCCAGCAGGGCGCGCTGTTTTCCTCGCTCACGGCGCGGCAGAATATCCAGTTTCCGCTGCGCGAAAACCTGGTGCTGTCGCAGGCGCTGATGGACGAGATCGCCACCGCCAAGCTTGAAATGGTCGGGCTGACGCCGGAGGATGGCGACAAGTTTCCCGCCGAATTGTCGGGCGGCATGACCAAGCGCGTGGCGCTGGCCCGGGCGCTTGCGCTCGATCCCGCGATCGTGTTTCTCGACGAGCCGACGTCCGGTCTCGACCCGATCGCGGCGGGCGATTTCGACGCCTTGATCAAGACATTGCAGAAAACGCTGGGGCTGACGGTGTTCATGGTGACCCATGATCTGGCCAGTCTCAATACCGTCTGCGATCGCGTGGCGGCGTTGGCGGACGGCAAGATCGTCGCCATCGGACCGATGCGCGAACTGCTTCAATCCGAGCATCCCTGGGTACGAGCCTATTTCCATGGCAAGCGCTCGCAGATGCTGCAACCCAAAGCGAGTTAAGCGATGGAAACCCGCGCCCCTTTCGCCGTTGTCGGCGCCTTCGTCCTGGCGGCCATCATCGCCGTGTTCGGCTTCGTCTACTGGCTGCATAATACCGGCGGGCTCGGTCCGCGCACGACCTATCACGTCCAGTTCGACGGCTCGGTGCCGGGCCTGCTGGTCGGCGCCGGCGTGCTCTTCAACGGCATCCGCGTCGGCGAGGTGACGGATCTTGGGCTCGCGCCGGATAATCCGCGCCGCGTCAATGCGACGGTCTCGGTAGCGTCGACGACACCGGTGCGTTCCGACACCAAGGTCGGTCTGGAATTCCAGGGCCTGACCGGCGTTCCCGTCATTGCCATGGAAGGCGGCACGCTGCTGGCGAATTCCGGTCCGGTGCCGACCCTGATTGCCGAATCCGGCGCGGGCCAGAGCATGACCCAGGCCGCCCGCGACGCCTTGCGCAAGGTCGATTCGGTTCTGACCGAAAATTCCGAGCCGCTCAAGAAGACCATCGCCAATCTGCAGACCTTCACGGACGGGCTCGCGCGCAATACCGGTAAACTGGACAGCATCATCGTCGGTCTGGAAAAGCTCACCGGTGGCGGCACGCCTGCCCAGAAGATCACCTACGATTTGCGCGCGCCGCAGAATCTCGGGCCGGCGGCTAAGACCCTGACGGGCCAATTGGCGATCCCGGAGCCCACCGCGGTGGCGATGCTGGCGACCCAACGCATGCTGTTCTCGCCGGCAAAGGATTATCCGGGATTTGCGGATGTTCTCTGGGCCGACAGCATTCCGAAGCTGCTGCAGGCCCGACTGATCGAGAGTTTTGAGAATTACGATATCACGCACGCGCCGTTGCATGCGTCGGATGTCGGACAGGCCGATCATCAGCTCCTGATCGACGTCAGGCGGTTCCGGATCGCGGTGGATGCAGGGCCGGCGGCGGAGATCGGGTTTTCGGCGCGAATCGTCGACAAGGATGGAAAAGTCATTGCCTCGCGGCTGTTCGAAGGAAGTCAGAAGTTCGACAAGCTCGAGCCGGCGGCAGCCGCCGCCGCCTTCAGCGAGGCGTTCGGTCAAATCGCCAGGGATTTGATCACCTGGACCGTGCAGGCGCTGTAGGCGCAGCTGAAACGCCGGCGCCGGTGCCGCAGCCGGCGGCCGATCGTCGATTCCGCAGCGTTCCCGGGCATTTTTCTGATCAACATCGGCCCCACAGAGCCGGGCAATTGATCTCGATCAAATCGGATAAGGCGAGATTGTGGTCTTTGCTTTCGTGTCCTCACGAGAGATTCCACATGAGCCAGGCCCCTAACGCGAAAACCATGACGACGGGTGAAAGCAGCTTGACGCTGGTGTTCGCAGTCGCTGCCTTTCTCTGCATGATAGGCGCCGCGAAAGCGCTCGATTCGGCCTTCGCATTTCATGCTTCGCTGAGCGCCGCTGCCAGTCTGGCGGCGGTCTTTGCGATCCTGAACCGGTATTACGACCGCCCGGCGGCGCTGCCGCCGCAGGAGATCAACGGCCGGCCCAACTACAGTATGGGCCCGATCAAGTTCGCCGCCGTGGCTTCGGTGTTCTGGGGCATTGCCGGGTTTGCCGTGGGATTGCTGATCGCCTGCCAGCTGGCGTGGCCGGCGCTCAATTTCGACCTGCCGTGGACCAGCTTCGGCCGGCTGCGGCCGCTGCATACGTCGGCCGTGATCTTTGCGTTCGGCGGGAACGTGCTGATCGCGACCTCGTTCTATGTGGTGCAGAAGACCTGCCGGGCGCGTCTCGCCGGCGACCTTGCGCCGTGGTTCGTCGTACTCGGCTATAATTTCTTCATCCTGATCGCGGGCACCGGCTACCTGCTCGGCGTGACGCAGTCGAAGGAATATGCCGAACCGGAATGGTATGCCGATCACTGGCTGACCATCGTCTGGGTGGTGTATCTGCTGGTGTTCCTGATGACGCTGGTGAAGCGCAAGGAACCGCACATCTTCGTCGCCAACTGGTTCTATCTGGCTTTCATCGTCACCATCGCCGTGCTGCATCTCGGCAACAACCCCGCGCTGCCGGTGTCGGTGTTCGGCTCCAAGTCGTACATCGCCTGGGGCGGCGTACAGGATGCCATGTTCCAGTGGTGGTACGGCCATAACGCGGTCGGCTTTTTCCTGACCGCCGGCTTCCTCGCCATCATGTACTACTTCATCCCCAAGCGCGCCGAGCGGCCGATCTATTCCTACCGGCTGTCGATCATCCATTTCTGGGCGCTGATCTTCCTCTATATCTGGGCCGGCCCGCATCATCTGCACTACACCGCGTTGCCGGACTGGGCGCAGACGCTGGGCATGACCTTCTCCATCATGTTGTGGATGCCCTCCTGGGGCGGCATGATCAACGGCCTGATGACGCTGTCGGGCGCCTGGGACAAGCTTCGCACCGATCCCGTGCTGCGCATGCTGGTGGTGTCCGTCGCCTTCTACGGCATGTCGACCTTCGAAGGTCCGCTGATGTCGATCAAGGTGGTGAATTCGCTCAGCCACTACACCGACTGGACCATCGGTCACGTTCATGCCGGTGCGCTGGGCTGGGTCGGGTTCGTCTCGTTCGGCGCGCTCTATTGCCTGGTTCCCTGGCTGTGGGATCGCAAGGGCCTCTACAGCCTCAAGCTCGTCAACTGGCATTTCTGGATCGCGACCATCGGCATCGTTCTCTACATCTCCGCGATGTGGGTGTCCGGGATTCTGCAGGGCCTGATGTGGCGTGCCTACACCTCGCTCGGCTTCCTCGAATACTCCTTCATCGAGACCGTCGAAGCGATGCATCCCTTCTACATCATCCGCGCCGCCGGAGGAGGCTTGTTCCTGATCGGGTCACTGATCATGGCGTACAATCTCTGGATGACGGTGCGCGCCGGCGAGGAGCAAGTGCAATCGCCCGTCGCTCTCCAGCCGGCGGAATGAGGAGCGAATAAATGTCTTTCTGGACGCGGCACCAAATCTTCGAAAAGAACTCGATCGTCCTGATCGGCGGTATTCTCGCCGTCATCGCCATCGGCGGCCTGGTCGAGATTACTCCGCTCTTCTACCTGAAGAGCACGATCGAGAAGGTCGACGGCATCCGGCCGTACACGCCGCTGGAACTCACCGGCCGCAACGTCTACGTCCGTGAAGGCTGCTATCTCTGCCACTCGCAGATGATCCGGCCGCTGCGCGACGAGGTCGAGCGCTACGGGCACTTCTCGCTGGCCGCCGAGAGCATGTACGACCATCCGTTCCAGTGGGGATCGAAGCGGACCGGGCCGGATCTGGCGCGGGTCGGCGCCAAATATTCCGACGAATGGCATGTCACGCATCTGATGAATCCGCGCGCCATCGTGCCGCAATCGGTCATGCCGGGATACAAGTTCCTGGCCGAGACCGAAGTCGATGTCGATGGCATGGAAGGTCATCTGAAGACCAGCCGCACCGTCGGCGTGCCCTATTCGGATGACCAGATCGCCAACGCTGTTGCCGACCTGAAGGCACAGGCCGATCCGGACAATCCCGGCGTCGACGCCTTTACCAAACGCTATCCGAAGGCGGTGGCGCGCAACTTCGACGGCAAGACCGGTCTGCCGACCGAGATGGATGCGCTGGTCGCGTACCTGCAGATGCTGGGCACGCTGGTCGACTTCAAGCTTTACAACGAAAAAGCGAATCTACGCTGAGAAGGCGCATACGATGAAAGCAATCCTAACGGTCCAGAACATCACCTCGGACTTCGTCACCAGCGTCTGGACGCCGATCTTCGTCGGAATATTCCTCGCGATCGTGACTTACGCGCTTTGGCCTCGCAACAAGGCGACCTTCGACGAGGCGGCTCGAATCCCGTTGCGGGAGGAATGAAGTATCATGGCTGAGCACAACGACATCGACCAGGTTTCCGGCACCTCGACCACGGGTCATCAGTGGGACGGCATCAAGGAACTGAACACCCCGCTGCCGCGCTGGTGGGTCCTCACCTTCTACATCACGATCGTCTGGGCGTTCGGGTACTGGATGGTGTATCCGGCATGGCCGCTGCTGACGAGCCACACGACGGGCCTGTTCGGATACTCGACCCGCGGCGACGTCGCCGTGGAGCTCGCCAATCTGGAAAAGATCCGCGGCGACAAGATGGTGAAGCTCGGCGCGGCGCCGCTGGCGGAAATCGAGAAGGACCCGGCACTGCTGGCGCTGGCGCGCGCCCGCGGCAAGACCGTGTTCGGCGACAATTGCGCGCCCTGCCACGGCAGCGGCGGCGCCGGCGCCAAGGGTTACCCCAATCTGAACGATGACGAATGGCTGTGGGGCGGCTCGCTCGACCAGATTCTGCAGACCATCCAGTTCGGGATCCGTTCGGGACACGCCAAAACCCACGACAGCGCCATGCTCGCCTTCGGCAAGGAGGGGGTGTTGAAGAAGGACCAGATCGTCACCGTCGCCAATTACGTCCGGTCGCTGTCGGGCCTGTCCACCGCCCAGGGATACAAGGCGGCCGAGGGCGGCAAGATCTTCGCCGAAAACTGCGCCGCCTGTCACGGCGACACCGGCAAGGGCAATCCGGAACTCGGCGCGCCCGATCTGACCGACAAGATCTGGCTCTACGGTTCCGACGAAGCCACCCTGATCGAAACCATTACCAACGGCCGGGCCGGCGTCATGCCGGCGTGGGTGGACCGTTTCGATCCCTCCACGGTCAAGGCGCTGGCGGTCTACGTCCATTCGCTCGGCGGAGGCAAGTAACGGGGGATAGGCGAGGGAAGGGCGAGGGAAGTGAGACTTGTTTGAGGTGGATCAACCCCGCCTCCGAAGTTGAGCCTAGGTTCAACCGCGAATGCGAGATCACTCCCTCCAATGAACAAATTCGTACCGATCGAACTGCCGCTTGACGACGATGGGCCGCTTTACGTGGCCCAGAAGAAGATCTTTCCGCAGAGCGTCAAGGGCAGTTTCCGCCGCATCAAATGGGGCCTGATGGCGTTCTGCCTCGGGGTCTACTATTTGCTGCCCTTCGTGCGCTGGAACCGCGGCCTCGGCGCCCCGGACCAGGCGGTGCTGGTCGATCTGCCCAACAGCCGGTTCTATTTCTTCTTCATCGAGCTGTGGCCGCAAGAGGTATACTATTTTACCGGCCTGTTGATCGTCGCCGCCCTGGTCCTGTTCCTGATGAATTCGATCGGCGGCCGCATCTGGTGCGGCTACCTCTGCCCGCAAACCGTGTGGACCGATCTGTTCTATGCCGTCGAGCGCATGGTCGAGGGCGACCGCCGCGAGCGCATGCGCAAGGACGCCGCGCGCGGCACCATGAAGCTGCAGCGCTTCGCCGAGATCACGCTGAAACACTCTATCTGGCTGATGATCGCCTGGTGGACCGGCGGCGCCTGGGTGCTCTATTTCAACGATGCGCCGACGCTGGTGAAGCAGCTCGTCACCTTCGAGGCGCCGATGCTGGCCTATATCTGGATCGGGATCCTGACCGCCACCACCTACGTGCTGGCCGGCTTCATGCGCGAGCAGGTCTGCGTCTACATGTGCCCGTGGCCGCGGATCCAGGCGGCGCTGACCGACGAATGGGCGCTCAACGTCACCTACAAATACGATCGCGGTGAAACGCGCACCTCGCTGAAGAAGGCGAATGAGTTGCGGGCTTCGGGACAGGTCGCCGGCGACTGCATCGACTGCTTCCAATGCGTCGCGGTCTGCCCGACCGGCATCGATATCCGCGACGGCTCGCAGCTCGACTGTATCCAGTGCGGCCTCTGCATCGATGCCTGCGATACCGTGATGACGAAGATCGGCCGGGAAACCCGCCTGATCGGCTACGACAACGATATCAACATTCAGCGCCGCCAGGCCGGCAAGCCGCCAATCTACCGCATCGTCCGGCCACGCACCATCGTCTACTCCGCCCTGATCGCCGCGGTCGGCGCGATCATGCTGTATGCGCTGCTGACGCGGTCGCTGCTCGATATCAACGTGCTGCACGACCGCAATCCGGTCGCGGTGAAACTGAGCGACGGATCGATCCGCAACGCCTATACCGTTCGCCTGCTCAACAAGCGCGGCTTCGACCGGGTCATCGCGATCGACATCGACGGTCCGGTCAACGCCTCGGTGCACGTGGTCGGCGCCGATTCCGTGACGCCGGACCGTCCGATGATCGTGCTCGGCCGCGATCAGACCACCGAATTGCGGCTTCTGGTCACCGCGCCCGCCGAGAACAATCCCGAGAAATCGATCCCGGTGCGATTCCGCGTCACTGATATCGGACTCGGCGAAGTGACCTCGGCGACCGACAACTTCGTCTCACCATGAGCGTACAGGAGCCTCGCATGAGCAGATCGCCCGCATCGCCGAAGCCGCTGACCGGAGGCAAGGTGCTTGCCATGCTGATCGCCTTCTTCGGCGTCATCTTCGCGGTCAACATGACCATGATGAGATTCGCGATCCAGACCTTGCCTGGTACCGACGTCGACAGCGCCTATACCGCGAGCCTCGCCTACGAGAAGGAGATCATGGCTGCCCATGACCAGAACGCCCGGCACTGGCAGGTCGATGCCCAGGTCCGGCGCGGGGTGGATGGCGGCGCCACCCTGCAGGTCGAGGCCAAGGACAATGACGGCAAGCCGATGTCCGGCCTGAAGTTTCAGGGCCGGTTCGAACGTCCGACCGACCGGCGCGCCGATCTGCCGGTGGAACTGGCGGAGATGGGTATCGGCATCTATCGCGGCAACGCGCCGCTGATCGCCGCGGGTCAATGGGATCTGGTGATCGAGGGCGTCGCGGCCGGACGGCGGATGTTCCTGTCGAAAAACCGCGTCGTACTGAACTAGGAGCGGCGTCATGCAGGCGACACGGGATTTTTCACACTACGTCAGGGACGCCGGCGCGGGGCTCTCGCATATCGATCTCGCCGTCGAGGGCGTCAGCTGCACCGGCTGCATGTCGAAGATCGAGCGCGGGCTTTCGGCGCTACCCGATGTGACGCTGGCCCGCGTCAACCTGACCGACCGCCGCGTCGCGCTGGAATGGAAGCAGGGCGCGCTCGATCCCGCTCGGTTCATCGACCGGCTGGCCGAGCTCGGATACAAGGCCTATCCGTTCGAAACCGCCGGCGCGGAAGCCGTTGAAGCAGAGCAAACGCGTTTTCTGCTGCGTTGTCTCGGTGTCGCGGCGTTCGCCACCATGAACGTGATGATGCTGTCCGTCCCGGTGTGGTCCGGCAACGTCAGCGACATGATCCCCGAGCAGCGGGATTTCTTTCACTGGCTGTCGGCGCTGATCGCGCTGCCGGCGGCGGCCTATGCCGGCCGGCCGTTCTTCCGCTCGGCCTGGAACGCACTGAGCACGCGCAACGTCAACATGGACGTGCCGATTTCGATCGGCGTCATTCTCGCGCTCGGCATGTCGGTGGTGGAAACCATCAACCACGCCGAACATGCCTATTTCGACGCGGCGATCATGCTGCTGACGTTTCTTCTGGTCGGACGCTATCTCGACCAGAGCATGCGGCGGCGGACCCGGGCGGTGGCCGGAAACCTCGCCGCGCTGAAGGCCGAGACCGCGACCAAATTCGTCGGGCCCGACGAGATTTCCGAAGTGCCGGTGGCGGCGATCGATCCCGGCGATATCGTGCTGCTGCGGCCGGGCGAGCGTTGCGCCGTCGACGGCACCGTGATCGAGGGACGGTCCGAGATCGATCAGAGCCTGATCACCGGCGAGACCCGCCACGTCGCGGCCGAGCAGGGCACCGCGGTCTATGCCGGCTCGCTCAATATGACGGGCACGTTGCGGGTTCGCGTCTCCGCGGCGTCGGAAGGCACGCTGCTGGCGGAGATCACCCGGCTGCTCGACAACGCGCTTCAGGCCCGCTCGCGCTATGTGCGGCTCGCCGACCGCGCCTCCCGGCTGTATGCGCCGGTGGTGCATGCCACCGCGCTGCTGACCATCCTCGGCTGGGTCCTGGCCGGCGCGAGCTGGCACGACGCCATCGTCACCGGCGTCGCCGTTCTCATCATCACCTGTCCCTGCGCGCTTGGCCTTGCGATTCCGACGGTGCAGACCGTGGCGTCGGGCGCGATGTTCCGGGCCGGCGTGCTGCTCAATTCCGGCGATTCGATCGAGCGGCTCGCCGAGGTCGACCGCATCATCTTCGACAAGACGGGAACGCTGACGCTGCCCGATCTCGAAGTCGTCAACGCCGCCGGCATCCCCGAGGATGTGTTCAGGCTCGCCGGACAGCTGGCGCTGGCCAGCCACCACCCGGTCGCAGCCGCGGTGGCGCGGGCCTCCAATGCGAAGGCGCCGCTGGCAGGCGCCGTCGAAGAGCCCGGGCAGGGCGTGCGCGCCACACTGGACGGCAGAGAGCTGCGGCTGGGCCGGCCGTCATTCTGCGCGGCCGAGCAATTGGCCAGCGCCAGCCAGGACCTCGATCCGGAAGCCTCCATCGTTGCCTTCAGCGACGGCGGGAAAAGCTACGTATTCTGCGTCCGGCAGGGACTGCGGCCCGATGCGCAGGCGACGATCGCAGCGCTGCAAAAGCGCGGCATCAAGGTCGAAATTCTCTCCGGCGACCGCGAACCCGCGGTTCGCGCCGCGGCGCGCGCGCTCGGCGTCAGCGACTGGCGGTCGGCCGTCACGCCGGCCGACAAGATCGCGCGCATCGAGCAACTGAAGGCCCAGGGGGTCAAGGTGATGATGGTGGGCGACGGCCTGAACGACGCGCCGTCGCTGGCGGCGGCGCATGTCTCGATGTCGCCGATCTCCGCCGCGCATCTCAGCCAGGCGACCGCCGACCTGGTCTTCCTCGGCAAGCCGCTGGCCCCGGTGGTGGCGGCGATCGATTTCTCCCGCAAGGCGCTAAAGTTGATGCGTCAAAACCTCTGGCTCGCGATCATCTACAATTTCCTGGCGGTCCCGATTGCCATCAGCGGCGTGGTGACGCCGCTGATCGCCGCCGCGGCGATGTCGGGCTCCTCCATCCTGGTGATGCTCAATGCGCTGCGCGCCCGCCGCGTCGCGGACAGGAGGTCCTGATGGAAGTGCTGGTCTTCCTCGTGCCGCTGGCGCTGGGGCTCGGGCTGGTCGGCCTGCTCGGATTCCTCTGGTCGCTGAAGAGCGGCCAGTATGACGATCTCGAAGGCGCGGCCCTGCGCGCCATCGCCGATGACGAGCCGGCGGTTCCCCCGGTGGTCGAGGCGAAACCTTCGACGGTGCGACCGGCGTAGCCCGTCCTGCTATCCCGGCTTTTACGCTTGCCCGCAGCTTAGGCACGGCTCTTGCTAGATATTTGTGACCACCATCTGCCGAGGTCCAAATGTTGCGGATACCGCGCCGGTTCAGTCACTATGTCTATGGATTCATTCAGTCGGGCCTGACCTGCGCGGTCGCAGCGGCGATCGCCAGCACGCCGTTCCTGGCGCCGGGAACGTTCGTGACGCACTGGCTGCAATCCTGGTTGATGGCCTGGATCATGATGACGCCGATCGTGCTGTTTGCAGCTCCCGTGATTCGAAACCTGACCCACATCCTGACGCGGGAAGACTGACCGTCCGGGATCAAGCCGCGCTGGCTTCGCCAACGCAAATGTGTTCGCGCGGCGCCGTGACAATTCCGGCCGCACATGGTTGTTGGCCGAATGAGGTTGCTCCTGACATCGCTGGTATCGTGGCTGGCGCTTGGACCGGCCAGCGCGGAATGGCGCGCCGAAACGATGCCGACGTCGGGCCCTGTGACTTCGATCGAGATCCGGGGCACGGAAACGCGCATTGCGATCGGGCCGAACTGGTACCGGATTGCCCCCGCGACTGCGACGCTGGTCCCGGCGCAAGCGCCTGACTTTGCCGCCGTGCCTGCGGGCGGCCTTTTCGATGGACGAGTCGCAAGCAGCAACGGCGCGATCGCTCGTGCCTGGCTGGCTGATCCGACCGATCGTTACCGTCATGGCGTTCTCGGCGATGCGATCGAAGCCGGGAGCATGGCGATCGAACGAGGAGATGGCAGGATCGGCACCGTCGCCGCGGGCGCCAATGCGGTGTTCGAGGACCTGTTGCCACGCATCGCCCGTCTGGACGGTGTCGATCGAATCGTGGCGGTGAAATCGTATCTTCAGCGCGGTTCGGCGCTGGCGATCATCGATGCCGAGTCCATGAAGATCATGGCAGAGACGCCGCCGATCGGTCACGCCCATGCGTGGCTGAATCCGGCCGGCATCGCCGATTTCGACGGCAATGGCGCCACCGATATTGCACTCGTGCGCCAGCCCCACGTCGTCGGTCTGTTGCAACTGTGGTCCTGGCAGGATCGGCAATTGAAGAAGGTCGCCGAAGTGCCGGATGTATCCAATCACTTCATCGGGTCGAAAGCGCTGGGCATGAGCTGGACGGCGGATTTCGACGGCGACGGCCACCCCGATCTGGCGGTGCCAAGTCTTGATCGGCGCTCGCTTCGCCTCATCGCCTTCGTGCCGAAGGTTCGCGATATCGCCCGGATTGCACTGCCGGCACGCGTCGCAACGAATATCGGATCGACCGGAATTGGGCAGCATCCGGGGCTGGTTGCGGGCCTGGAAGACGGCCGGCTGGTCGTCATCCGCGACTAGCGGGACGAACAGCGGAACGCGGATCGAGCGTATGGCGGCTTCAAGCGGTCTCCGGCACAAGCCTGAGCCGCACCGTCAGGAGGCCGGCGACGACGAGCGTCGCGCCGACGCCGGCAACGCAAGCGCTCCATCCGAGACGGTCAAACAACTGGCCGAGCACCGCGCTGCCGACGAGACCGCCGAGGAAATAGCAGGCGAGATAGGTCCCGCTGGCGACACCGCGGTTCTCGAGCGCGGCCCGCCCGACAAAGCCGGTCGCCGCCGCCTGCGCGAAGAAGGTTCCGACGCCGACCAGAACCATCCCGGTCACGACGGCGACGAGATGCGACGACAGCAGCAGCGGCAGGCCCAAAGCTGCGACCGCCAGCGCCCCCCAGATCGCCGGCCGCGTACCGAAGCGGTTGACCGCGGCCCCCGCCATCAGTGTCGTGGCGACGGAGGGCAGGAAGACGAAATAGACCAACCCCAGCTCCATCCGTCCCAGCGCCAGCGGCGGCCGTACCAGCACGAAATTGACGTAGGTGAAGGTGCCGATGAAGGCGAACAGGATGCAGAAGCCGATGCCGAAGGCGGCGCGCAGCGCCGGGCTGCGCCAGTGCGCGCGCATCGCCGCGAAGGGCGATTCCGCCATCGGCATCGCGTGCATCGGTTGCACCCGCTGGATGGTGAAATAGACCAGAACCGCGCCCGCGAGGTTGAGGGCGGCAAAGAAGCAGAAGTTCGCGGCCAGCCCGAACGCGTCGACGACACCGGCCGAAACCAGCCGGCCGATCAGATTGCTGGCGACGTTGCCGGCGATATAGGCGGCGAACGCGCCGCCGGCATCCATCGCGCTGCATTGCTCGCCGAGATAGGCCAGCGTCAGCGCGAACGCCGACGCCATGCACAAGCCCTGCGTCACCCGCAGGATCGTGAAGACGGTGAGATCCGGTGCGAACGCCAGCAGGGTGGTGGGGACCGCGAGAAATGCGAGACTGAAGAGAATGCCGCGCCGCCGGTCGATGTGCCGGCTGAGCAGGCCAATCACCAGGCCCGATATCGCCATTCCCATGGTGCTGGCATTGACGGCAAAGCCCATCGCCGCCGGGGTGACGTTGTAATGCCTCGTCAGCGAGGGAAGGATCGCCTGCGTCGCGAACAGATCGACCACGGTCAGGAATGCGGTGAGGCCGATGACCAGCGATCGCAGCGCCAAGCCCGGCGAACGCCCTCGCATGTCCATGCTCTCGGATTTGATACCGGCGGGAATATCGGTCATGGCGCGGCAGACCCTGGCGAGGCATGGGCAAAAAGGGGATGTGACGCCTGGCCGTGCGGGGCGACACGGGGACCCAGGACGTCACATCCGGCAACGAGGCGAAGCGCGCTCGTTGCGTGGCGGCGGTTACATGTGGTGGTCGTCGGGATCTCTGCGGACGTCGCCGACATAGAGAATGACGGTCTCGGTGCCGAGGTTCTTCCACCAGTGCGAGGTGCCGGCTACCTCCGGCCTGATCTCGCCGGCCTTGTGCAGGATCGGCTCGACGCAGTTGCTGGCGTATTCGACGATCTCGCCCTGCTGCACGAAAATCAGCGCGGGCCGGTCGTCGTGGCTGTGCCACGGCACGATGCCGCCGGGTGCGATGGTCAGCTTGCGAAACCGCAGCTCGCGGCCCTTGATCTGTGCGGGCTGCTTCTCGAGATCAATCGAACCCAGGGTGACGTCGGTGACCCCGACCGGCTTGAAGTCGACCTTTTCGCGGGCATTGGCCTTGAACTTGTCGGCCGGGCATTCGCCGGCAAGCGCCCCCGACGTCGTGGCGATCGATCCGGCGATCACGCAGGCCAGCGCCAGGCTCTGCCAGAGCGTGCGCGATTGGGCTGATGGTTTGAACATCTGGTCTCTCCTCTGTTGTGCCGCGGCCCCGAATGGCTGGCCGGCTATGCACAAACCATCGATGAAATCATGGCTTGAAGGAAATGCCGGATGGCTGTCGAATCCATAGCACCGCGCTATGCGCGACGACCTCAGAGCATATGCTTGATGTCGGAGGAAAATGTCGGATAGGCGTAGACGTTGTCCTTGATCTGGCTGGCGGTAATGCCAAAGCGCATTGCCAGCCCGAACAGGTTGACCAGCTCCTGCCCGGCATGCCCGACGAAATGCGCGCCGAGGATGCGGTCGGTGGCCTCGTCGACGATGATCTTGGACCAGGCGACGGTCTCCGCATAGGTGCGGGCGGAGAACCAGTCGTGCATGTCGTTGCTGTGGACCTTGACCGCCAGGCCTTTTTGCTTCGCCGCGGCTTCGGTGTGGCCGACGGCGGCGAGCGCCGGGACGGTGTAGACCGAGGTCGCCATGCTGCTGTAGTCGGGACTGTAGTTCGGCCCCTCGACGATATTACGGCCGACAATGTCGCCCTCATAGGTCGCGATCGGCGACAGCTGCGGGGAAATCGGCACGGCGTCGCCGCAAACATAAACCAGAGGGTTGGAGGTCGAACGCAAATGGCGGTCCACCGCGACGCGGCCATTGCTGTGCTCGACCTTGCCCGCACCGAGATCCAGCGTATCGACATTGGCGACGCGGCCGGCGCCGTTGACGACGCGATCGGCGTGAGCGGCATACTCTTTCCCGTCTTGGGTGAAGATGACCCGAAGGCGGCCATTCGCCGGCTCGATCCGTCTCACGCCGACGCCGGTCTTGATACGAATTCCGATGCGCGCGCTCTCGGTCTGGATGTGCGCCACCGCGTCGGCGTCCATCGCAGGCAATAGCTGCGGCAGCGCTTCCAGGATCGTGACGTCAGCGCCGGCCCGCGCATAGACGTGGCCGAATTCCAGGGATATGACGCCGCCCCCGACGAAAATCACCGTTTCGGGCAACTCGCGTTCGCTCAGTATCGTGTCCGAGGTGATCATGTGCCCTGCGCCCGGAATCGGCAGCGGGCGCGGCTTCGATCCCGTCGCGATCACGATATGCCTGGCCTCAAGCTGGCGATCGCCGACGCGGATGGTGTTGGGACCGGCGAAAGCGGCGTGGCCCTTGATCACCTCGACATTGCGATGCGCCATCGAGCGCGCGAGGTTCGCGGGAATGTCCTTGATCATGTCCTTCTCGCGATCGATCAGCGCGGCCCAGTCGAGCTTCGGCTTGCCGACCGCAATGTGGTGGACAGCGGCGCGCTCGATCTCATGCAGGGCGTGCCCGGCGGCGACCAGCACCTTCTTCGGCGTGCAGCCGCGGTTCGGACAGGTGCCGCCGAGATCATGCGATTCGATCATCGCGACCGACATCCCGGCGCGCCGGACCGGTCCGGTGACGCCAATGCCGGCATTGCCGCCACCCAGGATCACCACGTCGAATGTTTCTGGTGTCATCGAATCTCCCCGTCCGAAATGATGGCGGGCCGCGCATGGACGCGGCCCGAAGCACTGCGCGCGGAACGCGCGGGTCGTTACCTGGTGGTGATGGTCGACGTGATCGAGCCCACCACCGAAGTCGCCATCTTGAACTGTGCGACGCGGTCTTTGATATTGTGGCGCCTGGCGATCCATTCGAAGTCGGTCCAGACCGCCCAGACGTCGCCATTTTCGTCTTGAGTGAGTAGCAGGCGGACCGGCCAATCGAGCCCGGCGTTCGGGTTCGAAGTGATGAACTGGGTTCCGAGTGGCGGATTGCCGAATACCAGCAGCGTCGAAGGCCTGAGCTTGATCCCGGCATCGGCCGCCAGCTTCGACTGATCTATCTCCGAGAAGAACTTGATACCCTTGCTGGCGATGTCGGCCTTGATGCGGGCGACCGCCTCGGACATCGGCACCGCGCTCTTGATCCGCACGATGCCGTCATCGCTGTCGGCTCTCGCCGAGGGAGCGGCCGAAATCAGCAGGAGTATCAGCGCCACCGATGTGGCAAAAAGCGAGATGCGGGTATTCATGGGATGTCTCCTGTCCGTTGATGCATGCCGGGAGCCGGGCTTCCGAACAGCATCGACGCTTTCCGCCTCCCGCTGAAATACAGTCTTGCTCTGAAGTCGATAGCCGCGCGCTATTGCCGACCCACGATGCTCCCCCGCTATCGAACCGATGGCGCAACGGCATTTCAAATCTCCGACGATCCCTCCTTTGATGGGCCAACGCCCGATAGCGGGCGTTCAAACGAATTCGGAGGTACTTCCAATGACCAAACTATCCAGGACTTTGATCGCGGCCGCGGCGTTCGCGGCGATGACGACGTCGGCGTTCGCGCAGGCCGCCACTGAAATGGCGCCGGGGATGGCCATGATGTTCCGCGGCGGAAAGATGACGTCGATGGCGATGGCGTCCGGCGCCAAAAATCACGCGGCGATGATGAAGGGCGCGAGGAAGGTGCCGAACAATACCGTGTTCTTCATGGACGGCGGACAATTGTACTCGACCTCGGGCACGCTCGATCCGACCGGGAATTTCTATCGGCCCTGAGGGAAGCACATATTTCCCTGCGACCGCGGGGTCGCCCCTTGCGGGCGGCCCGCCGTGAAAGCAATGTTCGGGAAACCCGACGCCGGAGCAGGACATGACCTCGCTATCGCCAGACAATGCCGAGCGTCTCAAGCTGGCCTTCCAGGCCTGCCGCGACATGGAAGGGACGTTGAACGAGCAACTCGAAGCCTATGCCGCGGCGGGGCGGGAGTTCTTTCCGGCCTATGGCGAAGCGGTCGATCGGCTGGTGGCACGGATCCACGAAAACGGTGGCGGCGAAAACGCGCCGCGGCCCGGCGATCCGATGCCGCCCTTCATCCTTCCCGACGTGACCGGCCGGCTGGTCAGCCTGACCTCGCTGCTCGAAAAGGGACCGCTCGCCGTGATGTTCTATCGCGGTCACTGGTGTCCCTATTGCCGGCTGAACGTCAGGGCCGTGACCCAGGCGCTGGACCGGATCAGGGCGCTGGGTGGCGACGTGGTCGCCATCATGCCCGAGGTGCAGCAATTCGCGGAAAAATTCAAAGCCGAGGCCGACGCGCCGTTCCCGGTGCTGACCGATCTCGACAATGGCTATGCGCTGTCGTTGAACCTCGCGATATGGCTCGGCACCGAAATCGAGCGGCTGCTGTCGTACCAGGACATGAAACATTTTCACGGCAATGACGGCTGGGTGCTGCCGATACCCGCGACCTTCGTGGTCGGCCGCGACGGGCTGGTGAAGGCGCGGTTCGTCGATCCCGACTTCCGCAAGCGCATGGAAATCGACGACCTGATCGACGCGTTGAAGCGCGCCAGTGAAGAGACCTAGGACCGCTTCTTCGAAACATGCCAGTCGACCGTCATCGCGGCGATCTCGACGCCGTCTTCGGTGGTCAGTTTTACCGCGACCTGCAGCACCGCCTTGCCGGCGGTCCTGACCGTGGAGACGAGATCGTCGGCGCTGTCTTTCACCGTAGCCTCCGCACGCACCGGCCCTTTGGCGACGGCGAGAAAACGGATCGTAGCCTCGGCCGCGACCGGCCTGATTTCCAGCAGCACGGGGGCGAATGCGCCGGCCATCGCGGCCCCCGAGGCGGCTTCTCCGAGTGCAAAAAGGGCAGCGGCATGCTGGGTACCGATGTGATTGAGGCCTTCGGGACGGAACGGCAGATGCGCGATCGCGCGGCCTCTTTCGATCGTCATGATTTCGACGCCGGCATGCCGGGCGAACGGAACCGTCTTGTTCAACTGCTTTGCGATCAGATCAAAGGCCATGTTTGGAGCTACCTTGAACAGGATGGAAAGAAGCCAGCGCATCTGTGGAGACCTTCAGGAACTTGCGCTCTGATTCAGCGCCTGCTGCCAGTCCGCGCCGCGCAGCAGCCGCATCACGGCGGATGCCACCGCGGTGCGCTGGCGTCCGGCGACGCCGTAGAGGTGAACCGTGCGGCGCGCGTCCAGTCCGTCGACCGTTGAACGTTTCAGGGCTTGCGGAATCGACGCCGTGTCCGGGATGACGGCAATCCCGATATCGGCTTCGAGCAGTTCGATCAGGTCGCGCTCCGACGAGACTTCGTGGCTGCGATCGACGTCGATGCCGTGACTGCGAAGCGACGAACTCAACCGCTCCGCATGCTCGCAATAATTTCGCAACAGCAACTGCTCGGCCCGCAGATCCTCGAATTCGATATGATCGCGGCCCGCCAGCGGACGTTGCCTGTTCATGACAAGCTGAAAGCTCTCGGTAAACAACGGCCAGACGTCGAGCCGGTCCCAGTCCTCGCCGATTTCGGCGGCAATGCCGAGTTCGGCTTCGCCTCTTTTGAGGAATTCAGCGACCTCCCGGCTGGTGCCGCGCAGGAAGCGGAATTCCAGACGGTTGAACAGCCGCTTGATCTGGTCGAGATGCGGGATCAGCAGCGTCAGGTCGACGGAATGGGTGAGGGCGATCCGGAGCGCGCCGACTTCGCCGCTCTTGAAGGACGAGGCCAACTGGCGGGCGCCGGTCGCAGCCTCATAGCACTGCCTGAGCAGGGGATGCATGCGCAGGCCGAGTTCGGTCAATTGCGCCGCCGGCCGCTCGCGGCGAAACAGGTCGCCGCCGAGTTCGGCCTCGAGCTGCTTGATCGCCCGCGTCAGCGACGGTTGGGTGACGTTACACTCGTCGGCCGCGCGCGTGAAGTTGAGCACGCGGGCGACGGCGAGGAAGTAGCGAACCTGGTGCATCTCCATGATCGTGCCCCGATCTGATCCGGCGGCAAATTAGCCGATTGGACGCCGCAATGACATCCAAACCGCGATAGCGCCGGCCTATGGTTTCGGAAGCCAAAGGGCATTTCAAAAAGGCAGCGCCGTGCCGCAGATTTCATTCAGCAAGATACGTCCGTCAGGGCCGCAACGTTACGATAAAGGGCAGGTCATGAACATCCAGTTGAAAACCCAGGCCTCGCCGGCGGTGCGGCCGCTCGCCGGCAGAGTGTCGCTGGTGACCGGCTCCACCAGCGGCATCGGGCTCGGTATCGCCCGTGCGCTGGCCGAGGCCGGCTCGGCCGTGGTGCTGAACGGTCTTGGCGATGCCGCCGAGATCGCCGGGATCCGCGACCAGATGGCGGAGACTTCCGGGGTCGAGGTGAGCTATTCCGCCGCCGACATGACGAAGCCCGAGGCGATCGCCGGGATGATCGACACCGCGCTCGCCGAGCACGGCCGGCTCGACGTGCTCGTCAACAATGCCGGCATTCAGCACGTCGCGCCGCTCGAGCAGTTTCCGGTCGAGAAATGGGACGCGATCCTGTCGATCAACCTGTCGTCGGCCTTTCATACCATGCGGCTGGCGTTGCCCGCGATGCGCAGGAACGGCTTCGGGCGCATCATCAACATCGCCTCCGCGCACGGGCTGGTCGGCTCGCCGTTCAAGGCCGCTTACGTCGCCGCCAAGCATGGCATCGTCGGTCTCACCAGGGTTGCGGCGCTGGAGACCGCCGAACAGGGCATCACCTGCAACGCGATATGCCCGGGCTACGTCTATACCCCGCTGGTCGAGGCGCAGATCGACGGCCAGGCCAGGGCGCACGGAGTTTCCCGCGACCAGGTCATCCATGACGTGCTGCTGGCGCAGCAGCCCAACAAGCGCTTTGCCACCGTCGAAGAGCTGGGCGCGTTTACCGTATTTCTTGCCAGCGACGCGGCAGCGTCGATCACCGGCACCGCGCTGCCGGTCGACGGCGGCTGGACCGCGCACTGAAACGGATCAGCGAACGGGAGTGAGACATGAATGACGCTCGTGACAAGCGCTCGCCGCATAACTTGAAATCGCTGGGCAAGACGCTGCCCGGCCGGATCGTGCTGGTGCTGCAGGGCGGCGGCGCGCTGGGATCGTATCAGGCCGGTGTCTATCAGGCGCTGCATGAAGCCGGTATCGAGCCGGACTGGATCATCGGCACCTCGATCGGCGCCATCAATGCCAGCCTGATCGCCGGCAATGCGCCGGAAAACCGTCTGCCGCGCCTGCAGGAGTTCTGGAAGCGGATGGAGCAGCGCCCGGTCTGGAGTTTCCCGGGTGCGTTTCCCGGCTTCAACGAAAAGCTGCTCTACTGGTCGACCGTATCGAACGGAATCTCCGGATTCTTCAGGCCCAATCCGCTGGCGCACGCCGGCAACGACTATCCGCTCGGCGCCGAGCGGGCCGGATACTATTCCACCGAACCGCTCGAGCGGACCCTGGCCGAGCTGGTCGATTTCGATCTGGTGAACCGTTGCAGCCCGCGGCTGACCGTCGGCGCCGCCCATGTCCGCACCAGCCGGATGCGGTATTTCGACAGCCGCGACGGTGTACTCGGCGTCAAGCACGTCATGGCGTCCGGCGCGCTACCGCCGGCATTTCCTGCTGTCCGGATCGACGGCGAGATGTATTGGGACGGCGGCATCCTGTCCAACACGCCGACCGAAGCGGTGTTCGACGACAATCCGCGCCGAAATTCCCTGATCTTCGCGGTGCATATGTGGAATCCGGTGGGCGCCGAGCCGACCACGATGGCGGAGGTGCTCAACCGGCATAAGGACGTGCAGTATTCGAGCCGGATCGCGAGCCACATCGCGCGCCAGCAGCAGGCGCATCGCTTGCGTCATGTCATCAATCAACTTGCCGCCCGGATACCCGAGGCCGAACGCAACAGCGAGGCGGTGAAGGAACTGGCCGGCTACGGTTGTCCGACCCAGATGCATGTGGTGCGGCTGCTGGCGCCGCAGCTCGATCGCGAAAACCATACCAAGGATATCGACTTCAGTCCGTCCGGCATCCGGCAGCGCCGGGACGCCGGCTATGCCCATACCCGGGCGGTGCTCGACCGTTCGCCCTGGGTCGGCGAGTTCGATCCGCTATCCGGCGTCATTCTCCACGAGCAGACCGAAACGATGGCGGCCGCGGCGGAGTAAGGCTCGCGGGGGGCGCTGTGCTACGGCGCCAGCGCCTTGCGGTACAGCGCGCTGTAGCAGGCCGCTGAAATGCCCCAGCTGAAGGAGCGCGACATGGCGCTGCGGCGCATGGCGTCGAGGCGGTCCTTTGCCGTGAAGGCGGCGAAGGCGCGCCGGACGCCGCCGAGAAACGATTCCGTCGAGGGACGGTCGAACAGGAAACCGGTCTCGCCGTCGGTGATGGTTTCGGCGAGGCCGCCGGTCTGGTGGCCGATCGGCAGCGATCCGAACCGCTGCGCATACATCTGGCTCAGGCCGCAGGGCTCGAACCGAGATGGCATCAGCGTAAAGTCGCTGCCGGCAAAAATCCGCCGGGCCTGGCCGTCGTTGAAACCGATGGCGACGCCGATCGCATCCGGCCGGCGGCGATGCGCGTCGACCAGCGCCTGCTCGATGGCCGGCTCGCCGCTGCCGGTCACGATGATCTGGCCGCCGGATGCGATGATCTCGTCGGCGGCGGCCAGCACCAGATCGACGCCTTTCTGGTGCACCAGGCGCGCGACCAGCCCGAAAATCGGTCCGCGCGACAGCGCCAGGCCGAATTGCTGGCGGACGTAATCCGAATTGGCCTGCTTGCCGTTCCAGTCTCCGGCGCCGAACGGCTGCGCCAGCTGGGCGCAGACGCGCGGATCCCAGCTTTCGTCGATGCCGTTCAGGATACCTGTGAGCCCGCCAGCGTCGGAGCGCAGGCGCAGCAGGCCCTCGAGCCCGCAGCCGAGTTCGGGCGTCGTGATCTCCTTCGCGTAGTTTTCGCTGACGGTGGTGAGGTGCGACGCATAGACGATGCCGCCCTTGAGGAACGAAAGCTTGTCGTAGAATTCGAGGCCGTCGATGTGGAAGGAGGCTTCGGGCGCGCCGATCCGTCGCAGCGACTCCTTGGGGAACAGGCCCTGATAGGCAAGATTATGGATGGTCAGGATGCTGGGGATTTTGACCGCGCTCCAGGCGAGGTAGGCCGGCACGAGCGCGGCCTGCCAGTCATTGGCGTGAACCAGGTCCGCTGCCCAATTCTTGTCCAGCTTGCCTGCGGCCAGCAGGGCCGCGGCCGAGGCAAATCGCCCGAAGCGTATGTCGTTGTCGGGCCAGTCCCGGCCCGATGGGTCGCCATAGGGGTTGCCGGGCCGGTCGTAAAGTTCCGGGCAGAGCAGGACGTAAATCGGCAAGCCATCCTTGGTCGCCGTCAGTCCGAGCGAGCAGGCCGGCATCTCCGCCAGCGCAGGACATTGACCGACGATCTGGATATGCAGGAATTGTTCGACCACGTCGCGGTAGCCGGGGAGGATGATCCTGACGTCGCTGAGCGCGCGCAGCGCCCGCGGCAGGGCGGCGGAAACGGCCGCGAGCCCGCCCACCCGGACGAAATCATCCATTTCCGTGGTAACGAACAAGACCCTCAAGGAATGCCCCCGTACCATCGCTAATCGCAACTATGCAAGAAAGGTTCCAGTTTTCGCTTCCGATTTTGCAGGGGGCATAGGCGACGTCCCAGGGAGGCCGTGCCGGGAGAAACGCTTCCCAGGCGGAGCGGTGCAATTTAGGGTCCGCCCGCGCCGGAACCGGCGTCCGGGAGTCTGACGCTAGCTGACAACGATGAGGGTAATTTGACAAAGAGCTTCGAAGGCCTGCGCGTGCTCGATTTTTCGACCACCATTGCCGGCCCGCATTGCACGCGGATGCTGGCCGACATGGGGGCGGAGGTCATCAAGATCGAGACCACCGAAGGTGAGACGATGCGGACCCGTCCGCCGGTGCGAAACAATTGCTCGACCGCTTTCGGCCAGCTCAATATCGGCAAGAACAGTCTGGTGCTCGACCTGAAATCGGCAGCTGGCATCGAGGTCATACGCCGGCTGATCGCCAGCACCGATGTGCTGGTGGAGAATTTTCGCCCCGGCGTGATGCGCAGGCTGAAGCTCGACTACGACTCGCTGAAGGGGATCAATCCGAAACTGATCTATTGTTCGATCTCCGGATACGGCCAGACCGGGCCGTCGGCGGAACTGCCGGCCTATGCGCCGGTCATCCACGCCGCCTCCGGCTACGAGATGGCGCATCTGGCCTACCAGCCCGGGCGTAGCCGGCCGGACTATTGCGGCATCTACCACGCCGACGTGCTGACCGGCGTCTATGCCTTCGGCGCCGTTTCGGCGGCGCTCTATCAGCGCCAAGGCAGCGGGCTCGGCCAGCATATCGACGTCTCGATGCTGGAATCGATGCTCAGCCTGACGCTCAACGAATTGCAGTGGTCTCAATTCGAGGTGAAGCCGACCCAGCGTCCGATGTTCGGGCCGATCGCGACCGCGGATGGCTATGTGATGGTCGCCATCGCCAGCGAGAAGACCTTCCAAAGCCTGATGAAGGTGATCGGGCATCCGGAGTGGGTCCGCGATCCCCGTTTTGCCGCCTATGCCGATCGCCGCGACAACTGGGCGAGCCTGATGGAGGGCGTCGAAGCATGGTCGGGCGGCGTAACAACCGAACAATGCCTCGTCGCGCTGAATGCCGAGGGTGTTCCGAGTTCGGCCTATCGCACGGTGGCGCAGGCATTGGGCGATCCGCAAATCGCCCATCGCGGCGCGCTGGCCGAAGTGGAGGATGGCGGCGGCACGTTCAAGGTTCTCAACCTGCCGTTCCGCATGTCCGGCGCCAGCGTCTCGGCGGGCAAGCGGATGGCGACCCTGGGTGAACACACGGTCGCGTATCTCAGGGAGACCGGGCTTTCGGAAGACGAAATAGCTGAATTCACGGGCAAGCGGCTGGCGGCCGCGCCGGGCTGACGGGCGCGTCGGCGGGAGGTCCTGCGGCTTTTCATCCTGCGGCCTTGCCGCCGCCCGCGATTCCAGCCAATCTGCCGCGCAGTCGTCGACGATCCGGAATACCGGACGCAGGGTCTATCGGAGGGAGTCTTCAATGAAAGCGGCAATCCGCTCGCGTGCGCTTGCGCCCATATTCCATTTCGCCGTATTCAGCCTTGCTTTGATCGCAAGCCCCGCCAGCGCCCAGAAGCAGGGCGGCAGCATCACCATGGGCCTCGAGCTCGACATCCCCGGTTTCGATCCCCTGAAGGTCGGCGTCTACGACACGGCGGCGCTGACGGCCGCTTCGGCGCTTTTCGACACGCTCACCACGCTCGACGACAAGGGCGTTGCGCAGCCGGAGCTCGCGCTGTCCTGGAGTTCGTCGGCAGATTTCAAGACCTGGACCTTCAAGCTGCGTCCCGGAGTCAAGTTTCACGATGGCACGCCGTTCAATGCGGCAGCCTACAAGGCCAATTTCGACCGACAGAAAGATCCCGCGAACAAGTGCCGCTGTGCCTTCTATATCTCCAACGTCAACAGCGTCGAGGCGCCCGACGAGCTGACGGTGGTCTACAATCTCAAAGACCCATCGGTGAACTACCCTGCACTGGTTTCCTATGCGAACCAGAACGCCGCCGTTCACTCTCCGACGGCCTGGAAAGCCAAGGGCGACGAGTACAACCGCAATCCCGTCGGCACCGGACCGTACCTGTTGAAGTCGTGGTCGGCCGGTGACCGGATGGTTCTCGAACGCAATCCGGACTACTGGAACAAGGGGCGCCCCTATCTCGACCGCCTGGTGCTGAAGCCGTTGCCGGATGCGCAGTCGCGCTTCGCCAGCCTGCAATCGGGCGAAGCGGACATCATCTGGGATGATGAATACGACGCCGATAATATCCAGAAGGCCGAGAAGGATCCCAAACTCAAGGTCCACACCTATGTGGGTTCCGGCGCCCAGGTCTACGCTTTCAACACCAAGACCCCACCGTTTGACGACGTGCGCGTGCGCCAGGCCCTGGTGATGGCGCTGGATCGCAAGAAGATGTCGCAGGCGATTACCAATGGCCTGGCCCGCCCGGCCAGCAATCCCTTCGGCGACGGCTCGTGGGTCAAGTGCAAGGACGACGGCGCGCTGCCTTTCGATATCGCAAAGGCAAAAGCGCTGATCAAGGACTACGGCAAGCCGGTCGAGTTCAAGATGATCGTCACCGCGACGCCGCGCGGTCGCACCGTCGGTCAAGTGTTGCAGCAGTTCTGGAAGCAGGTCGGCGCCAACATGGAAATCGAGCAGGTCGACCAGGCGACCGTCGTTCCACGCGCCTTCATGCGCCAGTTCCAGCTGACGCCGTGGCGGATCGTCGATCTCGCCGATCCCGATACCCAGATGTTCGCCAATTTCCGCACCGGCAGTCCGGTGGCGCTCGCCAATTACTCCAATCCGGAGCTCGATGCGCTGCTGGATCGTGCGCGTGTCACGCCGGACCAGGCCAAGCGGATCGAGGATTATTGCGCCGTCAGCCGGCTGGTGAACAAGGAGGCGATCTGGTTCTGGACCTTCCAGAACACCTATTACGCGCTCTCGACCGCGAAGCTCAAAGGCCTGCCGAAAATCTATAGCGGGGTGATCGACGTCTCCGGCGCCTGGCTGGAATAACAGCCGATGCTGGGCTTTGTCGCGCAAAGGCTCCTCTATCTGGTGCCGGTTCTGCTTGCGGTATCGCTGCTGACCTTCCTGATCGCATCGCTGCTGCCGGGCGATCTCGCCTACACGATCCTCGGCGACCAGGCGACGCCGGAGAAGGTGGCGGCGCTGCGCCATGACATGGGGCTCGACCAGCCGATCTGGTGGCGCTATCTGTCCTGGCTCGGCAATGTGCTGCAGGGCGATTTCGGCAGATCGTTTCGAACCGGGCAAACCGTGCTGCAGGCCGTGGCGGAACGGCTGCCGGTGTCGCTGGAACTGATGCTGCTGGCGCAGCTCGGCGCCTTGACGATCGGCATTCCCCTGGCGATCGCCTGCGCCGTGCGCAACGGCAGCGCCTTCGACCGTTTCATGACCGGCAGCGCCTTCAGCATGCTTTCGGTCCCGGCATTCCTGTCCGCCATCCTGCTGATCTATCTGTTCGCGGTCGAACTGCGCTGGCTGCCGGCGACCGGCTACATCCCGTTCCACGAGGATCCGGTCGGGAATCTGCGCTGCTTCCTGCTGCCTGCCTTGACCCTGGCGCTCGGCGAATGGCCGGTGCTGATGCGCGTGCTGCGTTCCGACATGATCCAGACCCTGCAGGAGGATTACATCGCGATGGCGCGCGCCAAGGGCCTGAAGCCGTCGCGCATCCTGCTGGTGCATGCCCTGAAACCCTCGTCGCTGACGCTGGTGACGGTGACCGGCATCAATATCGGCCGCCTGATCGGCGGCACCGTCATCGTGGAATCGATTTTCGCGCTGCCGGGGATCGGCCGGCTGCTGCTCAGCGCCATCTTCACCCGCGACCTGATCATCCTGCAGGGCGTGGTGCTGATCGTCGCGTTGGGCTACGTGCTGATCAATTTTGTCGTCGACCTGCTCTACGCCATCCTCGATCCCAGGATTCGTCATGGCCACGCTTGAGCTCAGCATCGACCAGGCCGAAATCGCCAGTCCGGTCCGGCCGACGCGACGGCTGGGGCTGTTGTTCTGGGTGGCGATCGCGTGGATGACCTTCGTGTTCGCGCTCGCCGCGTTCGCCGACCTGCTGCCGTTGCCGAGTCCCTTCGACATGGACATGCTGGAGCGCCGCGCGCCTTTCTCGGCCGAGCACTGGCTCGGTACCGACGGCCTCGGGCGGGACGTGCTGTCGCGGCTGATCTACGGCGCGCGGATTTCGCTGATCGTCGGCCTGTGCGCGCCGGTCATTGGCCTCACCATTGGCGGCGCGCTCGGCATTCTCGCCGGCTATTTTCGCGGCCGCTTCGAGACGCTGGTGGTCGGCAGCATGGATACGCTGCTGGCGTTTCCGCCGCTGATCCTGGCGCTGGCCGTGACCGCCTATCTCGGGCAGTCGCTGCTCAATCTGACCTGCATTCTCGGCGTGCTCGGCATACCCGCGTTCATGCGGGTGGCGCGGGCCACGACGCTGACGCTGGCGCGGCGCGAGTTCGTGATCGCGGCCCAGGCGCTGGGCGCCAGTCATGCGCGCATCCTGCTGCGCGAGCTGCTGCCCAACGTGTTCCTGCCGCTGTTCGCATTCTTCCTGCTCGGCGTCGCCGTCACCATCGTGGTCGAGGGCGCGTTGTCCTTTCTCGGGCTCGGCGTGCCGCCGCCGATATCGAGTTGGGGCATCATGATCGGGGAGGGGCGCGAGAGCCTGGAGATCGCGCCGCGGCTCGCCTTCATTCCCGCGGCCACCATGTTCCTCACCGTGCTTTCCTTCAACCTGGTCGGCGACACGTTGCGGGCTCTCACCGATCCGCGGCAGGGTGCGCTGTGACGGGACCCGCGCTGCTTTCCGTCGAGGGCGTGGCCGTCGATCTGCCGACGCCGCGCGGCAATCTTCGCGCGGTGGATCATGTCGACCTCTCGATCGGCGCCGGCCGCACGCTCGGCATTGTTGGCGAATCCGGCTGCGGCAAGACCATGCTGTCGCGGGCGATCCTGCAGCTGTTGCCGAAAAAGGCAAAACTGTCCGGCCGTGTGATGTTCGACGGCCAGGATCTCGTGCGGCTCGACCGGGAGCGACTGCGCAAGCTGCGCGGCCGTTCGCTGGCGGTGGTGTTCCAGGACCCGATGACCTCGCTCAATCCGGTGCTGACGATCGGCACCCAGCTGATCGAGACGCTGCAGGAGCATCTCGAACTCGACGGCGTGGCGGCCAAAATGCGCAGCATCGAATTGCTGGCCGCGGTCGGCATTCCCGCACCCGAGCAGCGGTTGATGCAGTACCCGCACCAGCTTTCCGGCGGCATGCGGCAGCGGGTCGCCATCGCGATTGCGCTGTCCTGCGAACCGAAATTGCTGATCGCCGACGAGCCGACCACCGCACTCGACGTGACGATCCAGGCGCAAATCCTCGATCTGCTGGCGCGTGAACAACGCCGCCGTCACATGGCGATGATCATCATCACCCACGATCTCGGCGTCGTCGCCGGCCGCACCGACGAGGTGGCGGTCATGTATGCCGGCCGTGTCGTCGAACGCGCGCCGACGCCTGATTTGTTCAAGAAGATGCGCATGCCCTACACCGAGGCGCTGCTGGCGGCGATTCCGAAGATCGACGCCAAA
>JAZJYY010000028.1:0-41925 GCA_040390145.1 Pseudomonadota bacterium | reverse complement strand
AAACCGCATACGCCGCTGCCGGCGATCTCCGGGCGTCCGCCGGATCCGACCCGTCCGCTGAAGGGCTGTTCCTTCATGCCGCGCTGCAAGTATGCCTGGGCGCAGTGCCAGGTCGAGAAACCACAGCTCGAGTCGGCGGAATCGCCTGCACACCAATATGCCTGCTTTCGCCCTATCAACGTTCCGGCGGTCGTCCCCGCATGATGCAGCCCGCTGTACAATCCATTCCCGCCGGTCCGCTGCTCAGGGTGGAAAATCTCGTCGTCGAGTATCCCCTGGGCAACAAGACCGTCCATGCGGTCTCCGGCGTCAGCCTCGATATTGCGCGCGGCGAGACGCTCGGTCTGGTCGGCGAATCCGGCTGCGGAAAATCCACGCTGGGCCGCGCGGTGATGCAGTTGCGCCGGCCGGCGTCGGGCAAGGTGCTGTTCGACGGCGAGGACCTCACGGCGATGCAGGGCGACACGCTGCGGCGGATGCGCCGGCGCGTGCAGCTGATTTTTCAGGATCCGATCGCCTCGCTGAATCCGCGGCGGCGGATCGGCGACATTATCGCCGAACCGCTGGTGATATCAGGCGTCAAGGACTCCAAAAAACGCGAGCAACTGGTCCATGACGTGCTGGCCGCGGTCGGGCTCGACCCCCAGCTGGTGATCGGGCGATTGCCGCATGAATTCTCCGGCGGCCAGTGCCAGCGCATCTGCATTGCGCGGGCGCTGGTGCTCAATCCCGAATTCATCATCTGCGACGAGCCGGTGTCGGCGCTCGACGTGTCAATCCGCGCCCAGATCCTCAACCTGCTGGAGGAAATGAAGGCGCGCTACGGACTGACGCTGTTGTTCATCGCCCACGATCTGGCAGTGGTGAAGGCGGTCAGCGACCGCGTCGCCGTGATGTATCTCGGCCGGCTCTGCGAGGTCGGACGATCCGAGCAACTGTTCGCGCAGCCGGCGCATCCCTATACGGCGCTGCTGATCGAGGCGATCCCGGTGCCCGATCCGGATGTGCGGCCGGCCGAGAGCGTGGCGGTAGGCGAGCCGCCGTCGCCGATCGCGCCGCCCTCCGGCTGCCGGTTTCGCACCCGTTGTCCGCGCGCGGACCAGCGCTGCCGCGACGAAGTGCCGGAGCTTCGCGAGGTGGCGCCGGCCCAGTTCGCCGCCTGCCATCATCCATTGATTGGGGCGGCCTAAGCGTCTAACAACAGCATGAAGTAAATAATAAAAACCATCGGGAGAGAAGCGATGAAGAGTTTCCAGGTTGCCGATTTCAACGCCCCCTTGCAGGAAGTCGATGCGCCGACACCGCAGCCGTCCGGCACCCAGGTGCTGCTCAAGGTCAAGGCGGCCGGCGTCTGCCACAGCGACCTGCATATCTGGGAAGGCGGCTACGATCTCGGTCATGGCAGGAAGCCGCTTTCGCTGAAGGACCGTGGCGTGTCGCTGCCGCGTACCATGGGGCATGAGAGCGTCGGCGAGATCCTGGCGTTCGGGCCTGACGCAAAGGACACCGGCGGCCTCAAGGTCGGCGATACCGTGCTGGTTTACCCCTGGCTCGGCTGCGGCAAGTGCGACATCTGCCTTGGCGGCGACGAGAACATGTGCGCCGTCAAGCCGAATGCGATCGGCGTCTATTGCGACGGTGGCTATGCCGACCACATGACGGTGCCGAACCCGAAATACCTGATCAACCTGAACGGCCTCGATCCCGTCACCGCGGCGCCCTATGCCTGCTCCGGCGTCACCACCTACAGCGCGCTGAAGAAGGTCGAGAAGGACTTCAATACGCCGATCGTGATCTTCGGCGCCGGCGGCCTCGGCCTGATGGCGCTGTCGCTGCTGAAGGCGATGGGCGGCAAGGGCGCCATCGTCGTCGATATCGATGCGCGCAAGCGCGAAGCCGCGATGGCGGCCGGCGCGCTGGCCGCCGTCGACGGCAAGGCCCCCGACGCGCTGGAGCAGCTGGCAAAAGCGGCCGGCGGCCCGATCCGCGCCGTGATCGACCTGGTCGGCAATGCCGCGACCGCGCAGCTCGGCTTCGACTGTCTGTCCAAGGGCGGCAAGCTCGTCATCGTCGGCCTGTTCGGCGGCGGCGCGCCGTGGGCGCTGCCGCTGATCCCGATCAAGGCGATCACCATCCAGGGCAGCTATGTCGGCAATCTCCGCGAGACCAAGGAACTGCTCGATCTCGTCCGCAACATGAAGATCCCGCCGATCCCGGTGACGACGATGCCGCTGGCCCAGGCCAACCAGGCGCTGCTCGACTTGCAGAAAGGCAAACTGGTCGGTCGCGCGGTGCTGACGCCGTAGGATACCCATCGCCGTCACGTCCGTCATGGCTGACGTCGAGAGCTGCGTAGGGCGGATTAGCCGCAAGGCGTAATCCGCCGACGCGGAAAGACGTGACGAATTACGCTGGCGCTAATCCGCCCTACGTCGTGTTGCGATTATTTCAGCAGCGCGATCAGCTGGCTGCGCTTGCTGACGCCGAGGCGCTCGTAGATGGCGCGAAAGTGGTTGCCGACGGTGTGGTCGGAAATCGCCAGCCGCCGGGCGATTTCCTTGTCGGACATTCCGGTGACGGCGAGGTCGACCATTTCCCGCTGGCGGTCGGTCAGGGCCGTCAGATCAATCGGTGATTTTTCGGCCTGTTTGGTGCGCAGGAACAGCGTGTGCAGCACCGGCGCGATCAGGTCGAGCGCGGCCAGGGTTCGCTTCGGCCATTCGCGCGGCACGCCGGAAAAGCTGAGATAGGTCCCGGCATTGGCAAAGGGATCGATGACGCCGTGGGCGGCGACGACACCGAGCGCGAAGCGGTCGATCTCCTCGAGTTCGAGCCGGGTGGCGGTGATGGCAACGCCGGATTCATCGAGCGCGCCGTCCTTGTCGAGGATAAACGCCTTGCGGTTGGACACCCACCACGCGAAGCATCCGCGCGATTTCAGGTCGAATTTGCTCTCAAGGCCGCCGAGAAACTCCTGGGCATGGCCGCTCGACACCAGCGAGCGCATCTGGATGCGGCCTCCCGACAGATGGCCGTAAGCACCGAGGAATTTTTCGAACGGGAAGAATCGTCGGAGCGGTCCTTCGGTCCACGCCAGCACGTCGGCTTCGGTCACCGCCGCCGCCGGCAGCGCGCGCAACGCGTCGATCCAGACCTGGAGATCCAGGTCGGGGCCGGGCGGGGCGGTGTTGCGCTTTGCTGTCATGTCGAGCTCAACCGATTCTTCTTTGCAGGTTGGCGCAATCGAAGGGCGTCATTGCGAGGAAGCTCTTGCGACGAAGCAATCCAGCTTTCTTGTTGTCCACGAAGCTGGATTGCTTCGCTGCGCTCGCGATGACGGCGGATTACGCCGGCGCTAATCCGCACTGCATCACGGCGTTACCGCCCCTTGAACTGCGGCTTCCGCTTCTCCATGAAGGCCTGCCGGCCCTCGCGAAAATCTTCCGAATCCATGCAGGCAGTGCCGATGTTCTTGATCGCATCCATGTCGCGCTGGCTTTCGTCTTTCAGCACCTGCGCGATGGTGATTTTTGCCGCCTGAATGGCCAGCGGGGCGTTGCCGGAGATGGTGCGGGCGATCTCGGTGGTCGCGCTCCAGAGTTCGGCATCGGGCAGCACACGGTCGACCAGGCCGATCCGCACGGCTTCCGCGGAGTCGATCCGCATGCCGGTGTACATCAAGAGCCGCGCCCAGGACGGGCCGACCAGCGACACCAGATGCTTCAGGCCGTCATAGCCATAGGCGATGCCGAGCCTGGCGGCGGGAATGCCGAACTGGCTGTCGATGGCGGCGATGCGGATGTCGGCCAGCATGGCGACCTGCATGCCGCCGCCGAGGCAGAAGCCGCGGATGCAGGCGATGGTCGGCTTCGGGTAGTCCGCCAGCAGCGCGCGCTGCGCGGCGCTCTTTTTCGAGTATTCTTCCGAGGCCTCGGCGTTGTGACGGTTTTTTTCGAACTGGCTGATATCGGCACCCGAGACAAAGGCCTTGTCGCCGGCGCCGACCATCACCACGACCCGCACGTCGGGGTCGTCGCGCAGCTCGACCAGCGCCTGGCCGAGCCCCTCCCACATGTCGAGCGACATGGCGTTGCGCTTGGCCGGGTTGTTGAAGGTGATGACACCGACACCCTCGGTCACGCTTTGCAGGATCTTGCCGTCGGCGAAGGATTTTTCTGATTTTTTGGGGACGTCCAGCATGGTGTGCGGCTTTCGTGAAGGGAGTCGGGGCCGGATTGAACCACTGCTTCGATCCCGCGGCAATGAAGCAGAACGGGTCAATCGAGAGCAGGGAACCGGGGGCCAACCTGGCTGCACTGGGTAGCGATGCCACCGATGCGAACGTGCAGGCACCATCGCTGCCAGGCCAATGTTGCGGCGCGTTTCCAGGGTGGGATTTTGTTAGGAATGCCCGCGAAAGTTGTATCCATATTAAGCCGTTGTTGAGGCTGTTTCGCTGTTGCAGCAGATGTTGGCGCTGATTGGACTGATGTCGTCTTTGATATGTGTCGCGACCGGCTATGCTGTTCCGCAATAGCGATCAAGAAAATGCGCCGGGAGAAACCATGGCATTAACACGCCGGGAAGTGATGGCCGGATGCGGGGCCGCTCTGCTGACGGGGGTGCCGGCCTTCGCGCAGGCGGCCTATCCCAGCAAGCCCATCAAGATGATCGTGCCCTATCCCGCAGGCGGCACCACCGATTTTCTCGGTCGCCTGGTCGCCGATCAGCTCAGGAGCGGGCTCGGCGCTGATGTCAGTGTCGAGAACAAGCCCGGCGCCGCGACCGCGGTCGGCGCGGAGCATGTGGCGCGTTCCGAGCCGGATGGCCATACCTTGCTGATGGCGACCTCGACCACGCTCGCCATCAACAAGACGCTCTACAAGAAATTGCCTTACGATCCAGTCAGGGATTTTACCCCGATCGCGCTGGTGGCCGGCGTGCCGTTCGCGCTGATCGTCAACCCGCAGATTCCGGCAAAGACGCTGTCCGCCTTCATCGCCCACGCCAAATCGAAGCCGGGACTGGCCTATGGTTCGTCCGGCAATGGCAGCCCGCAGCATCTCGGTGCCGAAATGCTGAAGTCAGCGGCGGGGATCAACATCAGCCATGTCGCCTATCGCGGCAGCGTACCGGCGATCCTGGACCTGGTTGCGGGACACATCGCCTTTGCGATGATGGATTTGCAGCCCGCGCTGAAGCCAATTCGGGAGGGCAAGGTGAGGTGCCTTGGCATTGCCACGCCAAAGCGTGTCGCGGCCGCGCCCGACATTCCGACGTTGGCTGAAGCGGGTCTGCCCGGCTTCGAATTGGTGGCGTGGCAGGGCGTGGTCGGGCCCGCCGGCCTGCGGCGCGATATCGTCGACCAGCTGGCGGCGCAGATCAAAAAACTGCTTGCCGATCCCGCAACGCGCGACAGGCTGACCAAGCTCGCGCTGCAGCCGCTGCCTGACTCGACGCCGGACAGTTTCGCCGCCCATGTCAGGACCGAGGTCGATCGCTGGGCCGTGATCGTCAGGAATTCGGGCGTCACGCTGGAATGACGCATGCCGCATCCAGGCTGTCCGCACGAAGCTGGCCGAACATTGAACGGCCGGATGCCGCCGTTTTCCGCGGCAGCGGAGTCGCCCTGTCGCGCCCGGACCAGAATTGGTCCGGCGCGGCGAGAGATTCTCGATCGATTCGCTTGCGCCAATCGATCGTATTCGCGGAACTGCCAACCCGGTTCGCATGACGAACCGGAGATTCGCACGGCGACCCGGGTTACGAACCAGGGTGGAACCGATTCGAACGGCTTAGTCTTCGTTCGCGGCGATCGATTCCATCAAGGACACCAGCTGACGCTGAACGGTCTGGTCCTTGATCTTGCTGTAGGCGCGCAACAGCCGCAGGCTGAACGCGCTGTCGAGGAACAACAGGCTCTCGACTTCACGCGCCTTGCCGTCGCCGTCGTAGAAGAACGTGACGGGCACATCGAGCGCGGTGGCGATTGCCTGAAGACGGGCAGCGCCGACGCGGTTGACGCCCTTCTCGTACTTCTGCACCTGCTGGAAGCTGACGCCGAGTTTGTCGCCGAGCTCCGCCTGTGAGATCTTCTGCTCAACACGTCGAAGCCGGATCCGCTTGCCCAGTTCAATGTCGGGTTTGCCGGCACTGCGCTGCTTCATTTTTTTCGCTGCTGCTTTCATCATTCTGCCTTTTGTCGTCCGTCAGTCGAGAAGCCCCCGAACAAATGGGTTGGGGATTCACCCTTATACACCGCTTTAAATTCGCCTGGATGGACGAACTCGTCCTTGAACCAGGGGAATCTTGCGGGATTGAAAGCCTCCACCAGCCAGTCGATCATGTGCCGTACCCGGGGGATACGGCCGCTACCGGCATGATAGGAGAGCCATATATCAAATGGCTGGCGCAACGGAATTTCGAGCGGCACAATCTTACCGCCAAGCGCCCAGCCGTAGGTCGGAAGCACGCCGATACCGGCGCCGTTAGCGATGGCCCAGTAATGGGCGCTGCTGACGTTGTTTTTCATGACCAGCAAATCGCCTTGGGCATAACCCGGAAACAGACGATCGAACGTTTCCTTGGCGGCGATCTCGTCGGCGACCTGCATCACCAGCCGATGCTTGACCAGTTCTTCCATGGTATTGGGTGCGCCGTAGGTCTCGATGTATTTCTCGCTGGCAAAGAACATCATGTGCATGCGGCCGAGCCGCACCAGTTTGACGTCGAGCGCCGCGGGCCGGGACAAATGGATCGCAATGTCGGCCTCGTGCCGCGACACGTCGGCCGAGCGCATGGCGCAGTGCAGGTCGACGACGATATTCGGAAACGATTGCTGGAATTCGACGAGGCGCGGCGACAGCCAGAATGTCCCCAGGCCTTCGGTAACGGCGACCCGGACCTCGCCTGACAGCGTATTGGTGACGGAATTGCTGGCGCGCAGCAGGTCGAACGACGCGGCCTCCATGCGTTCCACCGCCGACACCACCTGCGAGCCTTCGTCGGTCAGCCGTGTGCCATGGACGTCGCGGGTGAACAGGGTGGCGCCGATCTGCCGCTCGAAATCGGCGATCCGCCGGCGCACGCCGTTGATGGACAGGTCCAGCCGCTCCGCGGCGGACCTGAAACTGCCGCAGCGGACCACTTCCAGGAAAACCCTGGCGGCGTCCCAATCCGTGAGACTGCCGATGGCGACCTTTTGGCGTTCCTCCTGAGGAACGCCCCTTTCCACGACCAGACGCATACAGACTCCTTTCCGGAGGCTAAACTGGCAGAATACGGTGAAAACCACAACCATTGCGGGTCCGGGGGCTGGGGATACCGAGGGTTATGCTTACCCTGTGGCTGAGCCTGCGGGCTGCCCCCCGGCGCGTTGGGAACCACCCGGTAACTGTTCCGGGCTGGAAAAGGGGGGCTAGGTGACGTCAGTTGTAAGCCTTCGCGCCTTCGCGAACGCCTCCAGCGTCCCGATCGTCGTTTTTGTCGACATGCAGCAGGAATACCTGGCGAAACCCCGCCTGCTGGCGATTTCCGAGATTGATCGCGCGCTGGATAACTGCCGCAGGGTGCTGGAGCATTCGCGCCAGATCGGCCTGCCGGTGGCCTTCATCCGGATGCTCAATGAGTCCGCCTTCTTCAACCGGGCAACCCCGTTCGTGCGCTGGATCGAGGGTTTCGAGCCCACCCGCAACGAAATGGTATTCGAACGGGCGAGCCCGTCGTGCTATTCTTCGGAACCCTTCACCGCGTTGGTGAACCAAAGCCGTGGCGGCATCGTGCTGGTCGGGTTTGCGGGCGAACAGGCCTGCCTGTCGACCATGATCGATGGCTTCCATCGTAACCACAAGGTCGCCTATCTCAGCGATGCATCGGCCAGTCATGCCCTCGACGACATGTCCGCGGACGACGTTCAACGGGCTGTATCGAGAATATCCGCGCTTTATGGAGACGTGTATGAAACCGCCGACTGGATCGCCTCCACTCTTCCTCGCAAGCTCGGTAACGGAAGAAACGCTGGTGGCTAATTCAGAAGAACGACTGCAGTCGATCCTCGCAACCCTCGAGCAGTGCCGCACGGCTTTGGTCAAGGAGGGGCGCCTGGAGACCGCCAAGCTGGTGTCGCTGGCCATTCTCGACCTGCGGATCGACCTCAGCAAAATGCCGGATTCGGATCTGAAGGCCCTGTGCGATGCAATGACTCCGCCGGAGCACGCGCCGTCGGAAAGGTCGAACGATCCGAACTCGCCGCGGGGCCCGCGCAAGCGCGCCGTGCTGAAGCTGGTCAAGTAGCGAGGCGGTATTCGACCCCCGATGACTTGCCGGATCAGCGGATCCTCCGTTCCGGCCAGCGACGTTTATGCGCAACTCCAGCGGCAAAAATAATCTTGCTTGATCGCGCGGCGGCTGCAATCTGGTCCCAGCTTGAGGAACACTGTTCCTCGATTGAGGAACAGGGAAGCAATCGGATGAGCCAACTCATTGTCCGCGTCGGTGACTTTACATTCGAGGCACGTTTCGAAGAGCAGCTGGCGCCCAAGACCTGTGCCGCTTTCCGCGCCGCGCTGCCGTTCGAGAGCCAGGCGGTTCATGTGCGCTGGAGCGGCGAGGCGGTCTGGCTGCCGCTCGGCGACCTCGACTTCGGCGTCGGCTACGAGAACCACACCAGCTATCCGGCGCCCGGCCAGGTCATCCTCTATCCCGGCGGCATCAGCGAGACCGAGATCCTGCTGGCCTATGGCGGGGTGCACTTCGCCAGCAAGATGGGCCAGCTCGCCGGCAACCATTTCATCACGCTGACCTCGGGGCTCGACCGGCTGCCCGAGCTCGGCAAGACCGTGCTCTACAAGGGGGCGCAGAAAGTCCGGTTCGAGGCGGCCTAGGAATGGCTGACACCGCTTACCCTCGGGATCTGCGCGGCTACGGCCGCAACCCGCCCGATCCGCAATGGCCCGATGGCGCGCGGATCGCGGTGCAGTTCGTGGTCAATTTCGAGGAGGGCGGCGAGAACAATATCCTGCATGGCGATGCCGCCTCGGAGGCCTTCCTGTCGGATGTGCTCGGCGCGCAGCCATGGCCGGGACAGCGCCACGCCAACATCGAATCGATGTTCGAATACGGCTCGCGCGCCGGCTTCTGGCGGCTGTGGCGCGCCTTCACCGAACGTCATCTGCCGGCGACCGTGTTCGGGGTAGCCACCGCGCTGCAACGCAATCCCGAGATCGTCACGGCCATGAACGAGGCCCGGTGGGATATCGCCAGCCACAGCCTGAAATGGGTCGAGCACCGCCATATGCCGCAAGCCGAGGAGCGGGCGACCATTGCGGAGGCGATCCGGATTCATACCGAAGTCACCGGGCAGCGGCCGCTCGGCTGGTACACCGGGCGGTCCTCGATCAATACGCTGCGGCTGGTGATGGAAGCCGGCGGTTTCCTCTATTCCAGCGATTCCTACGCCGACGATCTGCCTTACTGGGTCAAGGGCCCGGCGGGCCCGCATCTCGTCATTCCCTACAGCCTCGACGCCAACGACATGCGTTTTGTCAATGCCCAGGGTTTTGGCGATGGCGACCAGTTCTTCAACTATCTGAAGGCCAGTTTTGACGTGCTCTATGCGGAGGGCGCGACCTCGCCGAAAATGATGTCGGTGGGCCTGCACTGCCGGGTTGTCGGCCGGCCGGGCAGGGCGGCCTCGCTGCTGCGCTTTCTCGATTACATCGCCGCCCATGACAAGGTCTGGGTGCCGACCCGGCTGCAGATCGCGCAGCACTGGCACGCCCGTCTGGCGCATCTCGCCGACGGCGCGCCCATGGTCGGATCGCCGTGATGGGACCGGCAGGCGCTGCCACGGGCGAACTCGGCCGCGACATCGTCCGCCGCATCGCGGCGCTCGCGGCCATCTCCGAGACGCCGGATCATCTGACGCGAATCTTCCTTTCCCCCGAGCACCGCGCCGCGGCCGATCTGCTGCTGTCGTGGATGCGGGACGCCGGCATGGCCGCGCATCTCGATGCCATCGGCAATGTCTGTGGCCGTTACGAGGGCGACAAAGCCGGCTTACCCTGCCTGATGCTGGGCTCGCATTACGACACCGTGCGCGACGCCGGCAAATGGGACGGACCGCTCGGGCTCATCACCGCGATTTCGTGCGTGGCGGATTTGCACCGGCGCGGCAAGCGGCTGCCGTTCGCGGTCGAGGTGACCGGCTTTGCCGATGAGGAGGGCGTCCGCTTCGCCTCCACGCTGCTGGGCAGCCGTGCGGTGGCCGGAACCTTCGACGAGAGCGTGCTGGGCTCGAAAGACAGCGCCGGCATCGCGATGCGCGAGGCGCTGATAAAATTCGGGCTCGATCCCGATCATATCGGTGCGGCGGCAAGGGTGCGCGGCGAATTGCTGGCCTATGTCGAACTGCACATCGAGCAGGGCCCGGTGCTGGAAGGTCTCAAACTCCCGGTCGGTGTCGTCACCGCGATCGCGGGCGCGACGCGGCTCGCGGCAAGCCTCACCGGCATGGCCGGCCATGCCGGCACGGTGCCGATGCTGCTGCGCCGCGACGCGCTCGCCGGCGCGGCCGAATGCATTGTCGAGATCGAGCAGTTCTGCCGGACCGACCAGGACGGGCTGGTCGGCACTGTCGGATATATCGATGCACGGCCCGGCGCCACCAATGTCATCCCCGGGCAGGTGTCGTTTACCATCGATATCCGCGCGCCGTCGGATGCGCACCGCAAGCTCGCCGTCACCGACATTGTCAGGCGCATCGAAAATATCGCCAGGCGCCGCAAGCTACAGCTGCAGCTCGACGTCACCCACGAGAACCGCACCGTGCCCTGCGCGCCATGGCTCCGCAGCCAGATGGCGGAAGCCGTCGCCGCGGAGGGGTTTCGCAGCTTCGAACTGGCAAGCGGGGCCGGCCATGACGGCATGGCGATGATCGACATCGCCGACGTCGCCATGCTGTTCGTGCGCTGCCGCGGCGGCATCAGCCATCATCCAGACGAGCACGTCGACCCTGATGACGCCGACGCCGGCGCACGTGTGCTGCTGCGGCTGATCGAGAATTTCCGACCGCGGGGAGATGCGCGCGAGTGACCGGGGCAGGACCTTTATAAAAATTGCGAAAACGAGCCCATGCAAAGATACGAAGTACCGGGTTCGCCCCTAACATAATACCATCATGGTCTCTTGTGCGATGCCCTGCCCGCGCCCACGCTGGTGTCGCCGTCGGTCAGGTCGGGAAGGTTGGGAGATGCCGCCATACACGCTGTTGAAGAGTACCTGATCTATTGCGACGGCGTTGAGGCCATTATATAGTCATGATAGTCATATTAGTTATGCGAGGTTGAAATGACCTCACCCCCTCCTGGCGCCACCTGGACTCTCGCGCTTGCCAAGGCCCGGCTCTCCGAGGTGGTTGATCGCGCCCAGGCCGGCCCGCAGATCATCACCCGCAACGGCAAACCGAGCGCAGTGATCGTCTCCGCCGAGGAATGGGCGCGCAAGACCGTGCGCAAAGGGACCCTGGCCGAATTCCTGCTCTCATCGCCTTTGCGCGGCGCCGATCTCGATCTGGAGCGTCAGCGCGACCCGCCTCGTGACGTAACACTGTGAACCTCCTGCTCGACACCAACGTGCTGTCGGAGGTGCATCGACCCGCGCCCGACCTGAAGGTACTTGGCTGGCTTGATGCCGTCGACGAGGATCGGGTGTTCATCAGTGTGGCTTCGATCGCTGAACTTCGGCGTGGCATTGCTTTGATGGACGACGGCTGCCGCCGCGATGCGCTGGCCACCTGGCTTGCCAACGATCTGCCGGAGCGCTTCGCCGGGCGGATACTGGCGATTGATCACGCGGTTGCCGGGCACTGGGGCGACCTGATGGCGCAAAGCCGCCGAAGCGGCGTCGGGCTCTCCGTGATGGACGGGTTCTTTGCGGCGACAGCGCTCGCCAAAGACCTCACGCTGGTGACGCGCAACATCAGGGATTTTGCATCATGCGGCGTGCCGCTGCTCAACCCGTGGGATGAATGAACTGACCCCGGCAGTGGGGTCCGCCGCGACCTGAACGAAAAGTGAGCAATGGGGCGGCTTTCGAGGGCATGCAGCGGTCATAGAGGTGCTAAACCGCCGCAGGGAGCCGTCGATCACGAACCGGATCCAGTCTGGAGCTCCCGCTTCAGCCCAATAACAATGATGGCAATGACGGCATGATCCACGATGTCTCGATCCCCGCGGCGCTGCTTGCCGGACTGGTCAGCTTTCTGTCGCCCTGCGTGCTGCCGCTGGTGCCGCCCTATCTGATCTATCTCACCGGCGCAACCATCGAACAAGTCGCCAATGACGAGACGGAAGCGTCCTCGAAGCGCGCGGTGATGCTGGCGGCCGGCATGTTCGTGCTCGGTTTTTCCACCGTGTTCGTGGCGCTCGGCGCCAGCGCCTCGCTGATCGGAAGCCTGATCCGCGCCTGGTCGGCCGAGTTGTCGATCGTCGCCGGCATCGTCATCATCGTCATGGGCCTGCATTTTCTGGGATTGACCCGGATCGGCTTCATGATGCGCGAAGGGCGGCTGCCGATCCCCAGGCCCGTGGGCCTGTGGGGCGCCTATGCGATGGGGCTCGCCTTTGCGTTCGGCTGGACGCCCTGCATCGGTCCAATCCTGGCGGCGATCCTGTCGGTCGCCGCCGCCGAGGCGACGGTGACCAAGGGGGCGATGCTGCTTGCAGTCTATTCCGCCGGGCTCGGGATTCCCTTCCTGATCGCGGCGTTCATGGTCGAACAATTCTCCGCGCTGTTTGCGCGGATGAAGCGGCACCTCGCCATGGTCGAGCGCGCGATGGGCGTGCTGCTGGTCGTCACCGGCATCGGCTTCCTGACCGGCGCGGTCACCGGCGTCAGCATCTGGCTGCTGGAGACGTTTCCGGCATTGCAGAATTTCGGGTAGGCGTCGGCTGGCCGCCGCGATGGTTGCTGTTTCCGCGCGGTCGGCCGGACGTCGTGCCTGGAGTGTCCGAACTTCGGGATCTAGCCTGGGGCATCCGCCGTCACGAGATCGTCGATCCGGATCGGAAAACGCCGCACCCTGACTCCGGTCGCGTGCCAAACCGCGTTTGCGACCGCGCCCGCCGAACCTGTGACCCCGATCTCGCCGACGCCCTTGATGCCCAGAGCGTTCACATGGCGATCGTCCTCGTCGATCATCAGCGCCTCCAGCGCAGGCACGTCGGCATTCACGGGCACGTGGTATTCCGCAAGGTTGGCGTTCAGGATCCGGCCGGAGCGACGGTCCTCGATGGCCTGTTCATGCAAGGCAAACGACATCCCCCAGATCATGCCGCCGAAGATCTGGCTGCGCACGAGGCGCGGATTGATGACCCGCCCCGCGGCGAAAGCGCCAACCATGCGCGTGACGCGGACCTGACCGAGATCCGGATCGACCTTGACCTCGGCGAACACCGCGCCATGGGCGTGCATGGCGTAGGTGGATTGGGCGGCAGGATCGGCGGCGCCCTTGCCGCGGGCGTCGATCTCGGCAAGACCGGCACGGCCGAGGATATCGGCATAACTCTCGCTCCGGCTTTCATCGTCGCGGCGGAACAAGCGGCCGGCCCGTGCGACGACCCCGGCATTGCCCGCGCCGAACAGGGGCGAGCGCTGATCGCCAGTGGCGAGCTCGGCGAGCTTTGCGATGACCGCGGCGCCGGCATTATGGATGGCCATGCCAGCGGTCGCGGTGTGCGCCGAGCCGCCGGCAATTCCGGCATCCGGAAGATCGGAGGTGCCCGATCTGAATTCCAACCGTTCCGGTTCAAGTCCGAGCCCGTCTGCGGCTATCTGGGCCAGCGCCGTCCAAGCGCCCTGACCCATATCCTGGGCGCCGGTCTCCATCACGCCGGAGCCGTCGCTTCGAAGCACCGCTCGCGCCTCGCCCTGGAACATCAGCGCCGGAAATGTTGCCGTACCCATTCCCCAGCCGACCAATAGGCCGGCCTCGTCGCGCCATTGTCGCGGTGTCAGCTGGCGTGTGGACCAGCCGAAGCGCTCGGCACCCTGCGCATAGCACTCACGCAAGGCTTTCGATGAAAATGGCTTGCCGGAGATCGGCTCGACTTCGGCGTAGTTCTCGAGCCGAAAGGCGAGGGGATCCATCCCGCAGGCCCATGCCATTTCATCGATCGCGCTTTCAAGTGCAATCGACCCGGTTGCCTCGCCAGGCGCGCGCATGAACAACGGTGTGCCGGTGTCGACTCTTACAGCGTCGTGCGAGGTGGCAATGGCGGGGCTCGCGTAAAGCGTATGGGAGGCATCGGCAGCCGGTTCGAAGAAGTCGTCGAAACTGCTGGAAACGGTTCTGGCGTGATGAGCGATCGCGGTGAGCCGGCCGCCGCCGTCGGCGCCGATCCGGAGCCGCTGGCGTGTCGGCGCACGGTGGCCCACCGGGCCGTACATATGTTCCCGGCGCAGCACCAGCTTGACCGGCTTGTCGACCAGCCGGGCCGCGAGGATACCGAGCACCTGTGGCCCGGACATCAGACCCTTGGAGCCGAAGCCGCCGCCGAGGTAGGGACTGCGAATATGAATCTTGTCCGCAGAGATGCCGAACAATCCTGCAATTCGCCCCTGAGCCAAAGCGAGGCCCTGGCTCGGGGTATCGATGGAAAGCGCATCGCCGTCCCACGCAGCGACGATCGCGTGCGGCTCCATTGCATTGTGATACTGCGCGGGCGTCTCGTAGGTCGCATCGACGTGCTTCGAAGCCGCGGCCAACCCCGCCTCGACATCGCCCCGCCGCAGTTCGGACGGATTGCCGACGCCCACAGCCTGCGGCACGAAGCTTTCGCCGGCATCGAGACCGATCCGGGCCGGCAGCGCGTCGTATCTGGGCGACAGCAGCGCCGCGCCCTCCGTTGCGGCCTCCAGCGTCTCGGCGATCACCACCGCGATCGGCTGGTTCGCATAGCGCACCTGGTCGTTCTGCAGGACGTCAAGCCGGAACATGAAAGGGTTTGTTTTGGCGTCGGGGTCTTCCGCGAGCGCCGGCCGGTTGGCGGGTGTCATGACATCCACGACGCCCGGATGATCCTTCGCCGCCTGCACGTCGAGGAAAGTCACGCGGCCGCGCGCGATGCTGCTGACCGCCATGACGGCATGCAGCATGCCGTGCGGGTGGTTGTCCGCGGCGTAGCGGGCCTGGCCGGTAACCTTCAGCGCACCTTCACGACGAGTCAGCGGTTGCCCGATATTCGAGCCGTGCCGCATGTGGGAAGCTTGCTGGGTGAGGCTGATCTCAGACGCCATGGAGCGCTCCGGAAAGTGATGAGAAAGGCGAGGCGGGAAGGGCCGGGATACGCTTTGGCGTTCCCGCGGCGGCGAGCATCAAGGCGCGCGTGAGGATTCTCCGCGCCAACTCGATCTTGAACTGGTTGTCGCCGGAAGGCGTGGCGCCGGCGAGTGCTGCTTTCGCCGCACGAGCGAACAGATCCGGGCCGGGGCTGCCGCCTGCAAGCACGTCCTCGGCCGCGCGGCATCGCCACGGTTTGGGGGCAACTCCGCCGAGTGCGAGCCGGGCTTCCCGAATGGTGCCTCGTTCGATCCGCAGCGCGGCGGCGGCCGACACCACGGCGAAGGCGTAGGAAGTGCGCTCCCGGACCTTCAGGTAACGCGCATGGGCCGAAAATCCGGCCGCCGTGCCGGGCAGCCGGAGGGCGACGATCAGATCCCCCGGCTCAAGTACGCTTTCTCGCTCGGGCGTGTCGCCGGGCAAACGGTGCAGCGCCTCCAGGGCAACCTCGCGCCGGCCGTTTGCGCCCTCGATTTCCACGATGGCGTCGAGCGCCACAAGGGGGACACAGAAATCCGACGGGTGAGTGGCGATACAGGCATCGCTCCAGCCGAGCACGGCGTGCAAACGGTTCTCGCCGCCCAGCGCGTCGCAGCCGGCGCCCGGCTCGCGCTTGTTGCAGGCGCTGGCGACGTCGTAGAAATATCCGCAACGGGTCCGCTGCAGCAGATTTCCGCCGACGGTCGCGGCATTGCGAAGCTGCGCCGAGGCACCCGACAACAACGCCTCGGCAACGGCCGGAAATGATCCGGCGAAGTCGGCGTCATGCGCCAGGTCGGAATTGCGAACCAGCGCGCCGATGCGGAAGCCCCCATCGGACAGAGGTTCGATGCGGTCGAGCCCGGGCAGCCGCGTGACGTCGACAAGGCGGTTCGGACGCAAGATCTCGCCCTTCATCAGGTCGAGCAGGTTGGTACCGGCGGCGAAATAGGCGGCACCCGGTTCGGCCGCGGCCGCGACGGCCTCGGCGATGGTCTTCGGCTTGACGTAATCGAAAGTCTTCATGCCGAACGCCTCTCGTCCGCCTGCGCGAGACTTTTCTGCGCGTCCAGCACCGCCTTGGTGATCCCGGCATAGGCGCCGCATCGGCAGAGGTTTCCGCTCATGCCCTCGCGGATGCGTTCGGGATCGTCGCCGGCTTTTCCTTCACGGATCAGGCCAATGGCGCTCATGATCTGACCGGGCGTGCAAAAGCCGCATTGGAGTCCATCATGCGCGATGAACGCGGCCTGGACCGGATGGAGTTGATCGCCGCGTGCGACGCCCTCAATAGTGAGGATGTCGGCGCCGTCATGGCTGATCGCCAATGCCATGCACGAATTGATCCGCCGGCCGTCGATCAGGACCGTACAGGCGCCGCATTGGCCGCGATCGCATCCCTTCTTGGTGCCGGTCAAATGCAGGCGTTCACGCAGAAGGTCGAGAAGTGTGACGCGAGGGTCTTCCAGTTCGATGTCTCGCTGCACACCGTTAATGGTGAGGCTGATCGCAAAGTTCATGGGCGCTCCGATCGAGGCTGGCGTGGCGGACGCGAGGCTGATCGACCCCTGCGTCCCACTCGAATGCCTGCCGCATATACGGAGGGTCACTCCGTTTTTCAAGGGGCGACGAACAGCGCGGCAAGATCGGAAAATGCAGCGAGCAATTACCGAAATCATCATGTTTAAACAAAGGGATGAACGCGAGATCCGTTTCAATCTCATCGAATCGTGATCTAGATTGAGCAAATGGCAGATCAGAACGCAGCCCCCGCCAGAAAGCCCCGCGCCGACGCGGTTCGCAATCGCGAGCTCGTGTTGAAGGCCGCGAAAAGCGTGTTCAGCACGGGTGGCGCCGATGCGAGCCTGGAAGCTGTGGCACGGCGGGCCGGAGTCGGCATCGGCACGCTCTATCGCCACTTCCCGACGCGGGAGGCCTTGTTCGAGGCGGTCTATCGACGCGAGGTGGATCAACTCGGCGAGTTTGCTGAGCAGTTGAAGAAAGACGCCGCGCCGGTCGATGCCTTGCGCCGCTGGCTGCGGTCGAATGTCGAGTTCGTCGCCACCAAGAAAGGGATGTCGGCCGCGCTGGCCATTGTCGTGCAGGGTTCTTCGGAACTCTCCGCCTATTCGTTCGACCGCCTGACGAAGGCGGTCGGTGGCTTGCTGGACCGTGCCGTCGCAGCCGGCGAGATACGATCCGACATCAGCCCCGAAGACCTTCTGCGAGCGCTCGTCGGCATGTGCTACATGCATGACCAGCCCGGCTGGCAAAAGAGCGTATTGCGGCTGCTGGATGTTTTCGTGGACGGTCTTCGGGTGCAAGCCGAGGCCGGCGGACAGGCGAGGGAGCGGTCGCACCGCGAGGATGGCGCGAAGCAATCCCAGAGGCCTAAAGTCCGCAAGGTCCGCAAGTAATCAGCCGAACGCGCAGCTTCGTCGGTGTCGGCGAAGCGGGCTTGAGAATCAGGTCTGCTTGCAGCGGATGGCGTGCTGTCCAAGCACCGGATGTCCCGGGCCTTGCCCGCTTTCGGGGGCCGCCGGAGCGAAACAGCGTACTCCAGCTCGATCCGGGTCTGGCTGACCGGACCATCCCTTCGAAAGCTGCCAGCGTCAGACAATCCCGCCATCCGGCGCACCCGGAGCGCCGCCCATAGAACTCCAGGCTTGACCGCCGCCCCGAAATGAACTGTAATTCAGAATTCATGAGGATTGATTCACGATGGCGATAGCGCAGATCCGCAGGCAGGCGATCGAGGACACGCACAAGCGAGTGCTTCAGGTCACCCGTGATCTCATCGCGGAAGGCGGCTGGGCCGCGGCGCAGATATCGGTCATTGCCAGCCGCTCCGGCTTGGCGACGGGGTCGATCTATCGCTATTTCGATTCCAAGGTTGATCTGTGCGTTCAGGTGCTTGCGCAGGTCTCGGAGCGCGAGGCGCAGGTCGTTGCCGGCATCGTCGATACCGAGGGCGATGCGACGTCGAGATTGAACGATGCGGTGGCGATGTTCGTGAGGCGCGCCGCGCGGAAGCCGCGTCTGGCCTATGCGCTGATCGCCGAACCCTGCGAACCCGAACTCGACGAGGCCCGGCTCAAATACCGCGACGCCTTGGCCGGGCAGTTCGCGCGGCTGATCGCCGAGGGCATCCGACGCGGCGAGTTCATCGACATGCCGCCCGACCTGCTGTCGACCTGCGTCATCGGCGCCATGATGGAGCCGCTGATCCGGCCGCTCGCGCGCGCCGTTGTCCATCCGATGCCCGAGATCGACACGCTTGCGGCGCAGGTGGCAACGGTCTGCGCCCGCATGGTCCGCGCCAAGCAAGCCCATCTGAGCAGTGTCAAGGCAGCCAGGAGGCCGAGATGAATATCCATCTCGAAAGCAGCGCGATGGCGCTGCCAATTCCATCGACCGATGGCGTCGCGACGCACCGCGTGTTGAACCAGGCCCGACCCTGCGTCGGCCACAACGCCTTTACCGGCGACGTCGCGCTTCGCGAGCGCGTGAGCGGGCACGCGCCGTGGGTCGTTCCCAATGCAACGGAGCTGGGCGCCCTGGCGGGCGACGAGCATATTCAGGAACTCGCCAGGCTGGCCAACGAAAACACTCCTCAGCTTCGCAGCCATGACCGCTTTGGCAATCGTCTAGACTGGGTCGACTTCCACCCGGCCTGGCATCAGCTCATGACACTCGCATTCCGGCACGGTGTCGCCGGCCTCGCCTGGACGACGCGAGAGGCCTCCGGCCATTTCGCCCGGGCGGTGCTGAGTTATCTATGGAACCAGGTCGAAAGCGGCACCGGCTGCCCGACCGGGATGGCGTATGCGGCCTGCGCCGGGTTCGCCGGCCGTCCGGAGTTCGCGCTGTGGCGGGAAAAAACCTTGTCCGGGGACTATGACCCGCGCCGCCTGCCGCTGCCGCAAAAGACCGGTGCCGTGATCGGCTACGCCATGACCGAGAAGCAGGGTGGCTCCGATCTGCGCCAGACCCAGACCTCGGCCACTTTCGTCGCCACCGAGAACGGCGCGCAGATCTACAGCATCACCGGCCACAAGTGGTTTTTTTCGGTACCGACCTGCGACGGCTTCTACACGCTGGCGCAGACGAAGTCCGGCGTGAGCTGCCTGTTCGTGCCGCGCTTCCTGCCGGACGGCAGTCCCAACCGCGTGCTGGTGCAGCGCCTGAAGGACAAGTGCGGCAACCGCTCCAACGCGTCGAGCGAGGTCGAGTTCAACCGGACCTTTGCGATGCTGGTCGGCGAGGAGGGGCGCGGCATCCGCGAAATCCTCTCGCATGCGCATCTGACGCGCCTCGACTTCGCGGTCGGCTCGGCCGGCCTGATGCGCCAGGCGCTGACGCTGGCGATCGGCCACGCCTCGACGCGCGACGGTTTCGGGCGGCGGATGGCCGATCTGCCGATGCAGACCAACGTGCTGGCCGATCTGGCGCTGGAAAGCGAGGCGGCGATGCTGTCGGCGCTGCGGGTCGCGCAAGCCACCGACGCGATGGCGACCGACGAACGCGAGCGGTTGCTGGCGCGGGTGGCGACGCCGGTGACGAAATACTGGAATTGCCAGCGCGCGCCGACCTTCGTCTACGAGGCGTTGCAGGTGCACGGCGGCAACGGCTTCGTCATGGAGAATCCGATCGCCCGGCTGTATCGCGAGGCGCCGCTCAATTCGATCTGGGAAGGCACCACCAACATGATGTGCCTCGACGTATTGCGCGCGCTCGGCCGCGAACAGGGGGCGCTCGAGGTTTTCATGGATGAGGTTTCCGGGCCGGGTACGGCAAGCCCCGCGCATGCGCGGTTCCTTTCCGGCCTGCGCGCCGATCTCGGGGCGGGCGTGGCGGAAGGCGATGCCCGTTCCGTGGTGACGCGCATGGCGCTGGCCCTGCAGGCGAGCGAAATGCTGAGGCGCAGTCCGCCCGCCGTGGCGCAGCGCTTCATCGAATCGCGCCTCGGCGGCCGGCACGCCGGGGTGATCGGGACGCTGGCGGCGGGCCCCGATCTGCGCGACATCGTCGCGCGCGCGGCAGTGACGGCAGCCTGAGGAGCCCGAGATGGACGTGCAGCAAGAGCTTGTTGCGGTATCGCGCGTAAAAGCCGCCGTATCGGCGGAGGAGTGGCAAACCCGGCTCGATCTTGCCGCGTGCTATCGCCTGATCGCGGCCTATGGCATGTCGGACCTGATCTACAATCACATCAGCGCGCGAATCCCGGGGCAGGGCGAGCAGTATCTGATCAATCCCTACGGGATGCTCTACGAGGAGATCACGGCCTCCAGCCTCGTCAAGATCGACGTCGACGGCCATACAATGCTGCAGCCGGACCACGGCTACAATGTCAACGTCGCGGGGTTCTACCTGCACGCCCCGATCCACCGGACACGGCCCGACGTCCAATGCATCATCCATACCCACACCAGGGCCGGCACCGCGGTCAGCGGGCTGCAGGAGGGATTGCTGCCGCTGTCGCAGACCGCGATGCGCTTCCACGGCCGGGTCGCCTATCACGACTTCGAGGGGCCGGCCATCAGCCGCGGTGAGTGCGATCGCGTCGTCAGGGACCTCGGCTCGCACGACGTCATGTTCCTGCGCAATCATGGCCTGCTGGTGTGCGGCCGCACCATTCCGCAGGCTTTCAACGCGATGTACTGGCTGGAAAATGCCTGCCGCATCCAGGTTGATCTGCTCGGCTGCAACCGGCTGCTGCAGCAGCCGACGCCGCAGGCGATCGGCAATACCGTGACATGCTTTGCGGGCACCGAGATCACGCTCGCCAACGAAGCCCTGACCAATCCGGTGCTGAACCAGGCGGCGCGCGCCGAACAAGGTGGCTATGGCGGGCTCGAATGGGCGGCGTTGCTGCGAAAGCTCGACAGGGCCGATCCCTCCTATCGGAGCTGAAGGTGGAGAATTCAGAGACTTTCGGCTTCATCGGATGCGGCCGTGTCGGCCGCACCCTGGCGCAGGCCTTCGCCGGCGCGGGCCGCGCGGTCACGGCGGCATGGAGCCGGCGCGCCGCGGACGCCGAGACGATGGCCGGCGAGGTTCCGGGTTTACGGGCACTGCCCAGCGCGCAGGCGGTGGCGGATCAATGCGACTTCGTCTGGATCACGGTCTCCGACGACGCGATCGCCCCGGTTTCGGATGGCATCGCCTGGTCGGCGCGACACAAGGTGGTTCATTGCAGCGGAGCGACCGACGTGCTGGCGCTGGCTGCCGCCCGCAAGGCCGGCGCCGCGATCGGCGGCTTCCATCCGCTGCAGATGTTCACCAATCCCGCCGTCGCGCTCAAGGGGCTGCCCGGCTGCACGGTGGGCATCGAGGCGGAGTCCTCCCTGCATCAGTGCCTGAACCGGCTGGCGATCGACATCGGCTGCACCCCTGTGCCGGTACCTGCAGGCGATCGCGCGCTCTACCACGCCTCGGCATATTATGTCGGTCCCTTCCTGATTGCGTTGCTGGCCGAGGGCGTGGGGCTCTGGCAGAAGTTCGGCGTCGGCGAAAAGCAGGCGCTGGACGCGCTGCTGCCGCTGCTGTCGGGCACACTGTCCGCCGTGCACGATGGCGGATTGGCGAAGGGCATGGGGGGATGCGTCGCCCGCGGCGACGTCGGCACCGTGCGCAAGCACATCGCTGCCATGGACCGGTTTGATCGCGAAGCCGGCGATCTCTATCGAATGCTGGCCGCGCGCACCATTCCGCTCGGTATCCAGCGAGGCACGCTCACCGCGCAGGCAGCCGAAGCGATCCGGCAAGAACTGGGCTCCGACCGAATGACACAGGCATGACAGCCGGATAATGAAGTATTGCGCTCTCGGTCCGTGACCCCAGCCCTTCGTACGATTGATATTGTCCGTGCGCCGCGCGACACTGGGGTCATGACGATGCGGAGTGCGATCCCGAAAGACCATTCTCTCCTGCCATATTTTTGGGCGATATCGATATTTCTGTGTTCGCGGGCGGTGGTCGCACTCGGATTGGTGTTTTCGCGGAAGTACCTGCCCACCGGGTCCGATGTCTGGTCGGCGGGACCGTTCTGGTATCACCAATTGCTGCAGTGGGATTCCGAATGGTATTTCAAGATCGCAACCGAGGGATACCGGTATAACGGCGATCCCACCATCCAGCAGAATATCGTGTTCTATCCGCTGTATCCGATGCTGGCGCGGGGGCTCGCCGCAATCAGCGGCCTGACGACGGCGGATGCATTGCTGCTGGTGGCGAACTTCGCGGCGTTGCTGGCGATCGTCGCGCTGTTCAAGCTGGTCCGCGAGGAATACGGCGATCGGCTGGCCCTCACCACCATTGCGCTGCTCAGCTTTTTTCCGGCGTCGGTTTTGCTGTCGGCCGGGTATACCGAGCCTCTGGAACTGCTCCTGATCGTTTCGTTTTTTCTTGTCTTGAAGCAACAGCGCTACCTGTGGGCAGCGCTGCTTGCGGGCCTGGCGGTTGCCGACCGATCCACGGGCATCGTGTTGCTGCCCGTGCTTGTTTGGGAGATGTGGCGCAATCGCGATCAGAAGCCGTTCTTTCCGGCCGTCCTGCCATGCGTCGTGCTGGCGACGTCAGGCATCTGGCTGTTCATGATCTATCTCTGGAGCCAGTTCGGGGATCCGCTTGTTTTCGCGGATGGGCAGGCGGCTTTCCACCGGGAAACGACCCTGGCTGCGAGGCTGGTTGCGGCACTCAAACTTGAACCCTTTACCCGCATGTTCCTCAATGACTGGAATCCATGGGGACAAGACAGCTGGTTTACGATGCTGTTCATGGTCCTGATCGGTGTCGGGTGGTTTCGATTGCGTACGTCATGGACCCTGCTCGCGCTGGGTGTGTGGTTGTTGCCGTATCTGACCCTCAGCGGGGGGCCGGCAGGCTTCGTGTCGATGAGCCGGTTCAATCTCGTTTCATTTCCTCTGTTCGTCGTGCTGGCCGATCTGTTGCTACGAACGAAGTGGCTGCTGGCAGGCGTGCTGGGATTTTTGGGCGCGGCCCTGCTCATGAACACCGCGTTGTTCGCCCGCCGGATCTGGATTGGGTGAATGGCGTAAAACCCGCAAAAACGGTCATGGCCGGGACGAGGCCCGGCCATGATGCGTCAGCAGTACGGAGTTTCTGTCCGCGAAAGTTTACTGCTTGTCGAGTTTGGTGAGGGTCTTGGTGCCGCCCGTTTCGCTGACGGAAAACGTGACCTTGTCGCCGGCATGCACCGTGCCCAGCATGCTGGCCTGTGCCTTGAATTGCTCGGCGGCTCCGGCGGTATTCGCTCCCACCGTGGTGCCTTCAGTGCCGCTTGGCGTCGGTTGAATGGTGATGGTCGAGCTGATTCGATCGATCGTCGTGACCGTTCCCGTCAAAGGGGCCTGCTGGGCCAGCGTCACCGAACTGATGAACGCAAGGATGGAACCTGCCAAAACCACTTGTGTCAGTCTCATCGAAATCTCCCGGATTTTGGTACATCCGAGGATAAGCCGGAGTGAGCGGCGTTTGTTCCCTCGATAAGGCCGGATTTCCGATCAGGATCCGACCTTCCCTTCAGGCAGGTCTTCCAGCGTGCAGGTGATGGTGCAAACCACGCCGTGGGGCAGAAAGTCGACGGTCGCCTCGCCGCCGAGCTGGTCGCGGGCGCTGCGTTCGATCAGCCGCGAGCCGAAGCCGCGCTGCACCGGGGCGGTGACATGAGGACCGCCGGTTTCGGTCCAGATCAGTCTCAGTTGCGGCCTGGCGGTTTGGGTCATCACTTCCCAGTCCAGCGCGACCTTGCCGGTGTCATTCGACAACGCGCCGTATTTGGCGGCGTTGGTCGCGATCTCGTGCAGGACCATCGACAGCACCACCGCCAGCCGCGGCGACAGCGGCACGTATGGTCCGGACATTCGCAACCGCTCCGGCGCGCTGATCAGATAGGGATGCAGGACGCGCTCGATGACATCCTTGAGTTCCGATCCCTCCCATTTTTCCTTGCTCAGCAGATTATGCGCCTCCGCCAGCGCGCCGAGCCGTCCCTCGAACTTCTGGCGCTCGAGCCTGCTGGCGCTGCGAAAGGTCTGCGTGGCGATCGACTGCAGGATCGCCAGCGTGTTCTTGACGCGATGGTTGAGCTCCTCGATCAGCAGGTCGTGCAGCATCTCGCCGCGGGCGATGGTCGTCGCCATCCGCACCGCGAAGGCGAGGCCGATCAGCAGCAGCAGGCCGCCGATCACGCTGGTGATCGCGAGGTTGCGCCATAACGGGCCGACCAGCGAGCTTTCCGCGATGCCGGCGGCCACCGTCCAGCCGGTGAGGGAGGACCGTGCAAAGCTGGAAACCAGCGATACGCCTTCCAGCGAAACCGTCGACAGCGTGGCTTCGGAACTACTGAACATCACGTTGTACAGCGATGGCGAAGCCTGCTTGCCGATAGTGTCCTGCGGATTTGGCGCGCGAGCGAATACGATGCCTTTGCCGTCGAGCAGCGAAACGGTCCAGTCCTGGTTCGGACGCTGCTTTTCGATGATGGCCTGGAAAATCTCGAGCGGCGGGCTGAAAGAGATGACGCTGACGACCTCGCCGTCGCGGAAGACGGGCACCTCGACCGTCACGATCAGCCGGTTCTTCTCCGCTCCGATGAACAAATTGGAGTATTGCGGGCTTCTGGTTGCGAACACCTTCTCGACGATGTCGCGGTTGTTGCGCAAGGGCAGGCTGGCAGTGTCCTCCGTTACAGACGAGAACAGGTGCCGGCCCTCACGGTCGGCCACCAGCACGACGCCATCCTTGCCGTATTGCTCGAGGAAGCCGGTGGCGATACGGCGGAAATTGGCGAAATCGCCGTTGCGCAACGAGTTGGTCAGTGACAGGACCTGAAGCCCGCCGGTCATCCGTTGCATCTCGGCGTCGAGTACCAGGCGCATGCTGCGCACGGTCTCGATCACGCGCTGCGTCGCGGCCCGGCGATCAGTTTCGTAGTTGTAAAAGACCAGTCCGACCGCGAAAACGATCAGCGGCAGCGTGGTCCCCGCGACCAGCAGGACGAGGCGCACTGGCAGTGACAGTTTTGACACGCGGATCCCGGCTTGAAGCATTCGGCGCGAATGCGCCATATACCCCTGACAATAGGAGACCGCTCGGGAACGCGCCAGCGTCGCCCGGGTTCCTCCACGCCTTGATAGGCGCCCGGGACCCCGCGGGCCCTCAGAGATTGCTGTCGGTGATCGCCGCGTACACCATGGTGCGCAACTCGCGCCGGATCGGATAGGCGCTCGACGGCAGCACCTGGGTCATGAAAATGGCGATCAGTTCTTCCGCCGGATCGATCCAGAACGATGTCGTCGCCGCACCTCCCCACGAATACTCGCCGGCGCTGCCGGGAATCAAGGTCTGCGCCGGGTTCATCGTGACGGAGAAGCCGAGGCCGAAACCGATGCCGTTATAGGCCGCTTCCGAGAACAGCGAGCGCGACATCGCCGGCAGGTCGACGCCGCCCGGCAGGTGATTGGACGTCATCAGCGCCAGCGTCTTCGGACCGAGCAGCCTGACGCCGCCGAGTTCGCCGCGGTTCAGCAAGGCGCGGCAGAAGGTGAGATAGTCCGAAACGGTCGAGCACAGCCCGCCGCCGCCGGAGATGAACGAAGGCGGCGACAGGAACGAACTGGTGGTCGGATCGTCCTGCAGCGTCAGGCTGGCCTTGAGATCGTTGCCTTGTATGGTCATGCCGAGCTTGGCATCGGCGGAGTAACAGGCCGCGAAGCGGTGCGCCTTCTCGGCGGGGACGAAAAAGTCGGTGTCGGTCATCCCGAGCGGATCGAAGATGCGCTTCTTGAGGAATTGTTCGAACGGCATGCCGCTGATCCGGCCGACGAGATAGCCGACCACGTCGGTGGCAACAGAGTAATTCCAGGCCTCGCCGGGCGAGAACTCCAGCGGAATTTTGGCCAGGTCCTCGATCATCGACTGCAGCGTCCCTGATTTGACCACCTCGCCGATCTTCATCTCGCGGTAGGCGGCATCGACATTGGAGCGCTGCTGGAAGCCGTAGGTAAGGCCCGAGGTATGTCGCAGCAGGTCGACGATCAGCATCGGTCGCGACGGCGGGCGGCTCAGGAAGCCCGGCGCGGTGCCGGCCTGGAAAACCCCGAGGTTTTTCCATTCGGGGATGTATTTGTGCACGGGCTCGTCGAGCGCGACGCGGCCTTCCTCGACCAGCATCATGAAGGCTACCGAGGTGATCGGCTTGGTCATCGAATAGATGCGGAAGATGGTGTCGTCCTTGACCGGCGCCTTGCGCTCGAGGTCGGCAAAGCCCTGCACCGCGCTGTGGACGACCTTGCCGCGGCGGTAGATCAGCAGCTGCGACCCCGGAAAGCGGCCGGCGTCGATATAGCGCTGCTTCAGATGGGCTTCGACGCGGTCGAGGCCGGCCTTGGACATGCCGGCGGATTCGGGAGAGGCGGGGGTCGGGGCTAGCATCTGGTATCTCCGGGGCGTGTCGCGGTCGGTCCTTGATAGCCGAAATGTGTGCCCCGTTCCAACAGCCGCTGCTTACCCCGGGCCGGCGGCTGGTGTATCCTTCCGCTGTTACCGCGTACCCCCCGCAGGAGGCCAGGATGCCCCAATTCAACGACACCGAACTGACCGCCGCCGTCATCAAGAGCTTCGAGGAGACGCCGGACCCGCGGGTCAAATTCCTGATGGAAGAACTGGTGAAGTCGCTGCACGAATATGTCCGCAAGACCGATCTCACTTTCGAGGAATGGGGCTACGCGATCGATTTCCTGACCCGCACCGGCCAGAAGTGCAGCACCAGCCGGCAGGAGTTCATCCTGCTGTCGGACGTGCTCGGCGTTTCGATGCTGGTCGATGCCGTCAACCATCGGGAGCGCGAGGGCGCGACCGAGACCACGGTGCTGGGGCCGTTCTATGTCGGCGAGCACAAGCCGATGCCGCATGGCACCGACATATCTCCCGACCTTCAGGGCGAACGGATGTTCGTGCAGAGCCGCGTCACCGATCTCAAGGGCAAGCCGCTGGCGGGCGTCCCGGTCGACATCTGGCATGCCGACGATGACGGCTTCTACGATTCGCAGAAGCCCGATTACGAGACGCAGGGCCCGTCGTCGCGGGCCCGCTTCATCACCGACGCCGACGGCCGGTTCTTTTTCCGCACCATCCTGCCCTGCAGCTATCCCATTCCCACCGACGGCCCGGTCGGGGAGATGATCCTGCAGACCCGCCGCCATCCGATGCGGCCGGCGCATGTGCATTTCCTGGTCGATGCCCCCGGCTACGAGCCGCTGGTCACCCACGTCTTCATCGAGGGCGACAAATATCTCGACACCGACGTGGTGTTCGGGGTGAAGGACGAACTGGTCGCCAAAATCGAAGAGCGCAGCGATGCACTTATGCCGGACGGCAAGCCGGCGCCCACGCCCTGGCATCTGATGACCTATGAGTTTCGCATGAAGCCGGGCAAGGGAACGGCGCCGAAGCCGATGCTGGCGGTGGCCGAGGACGCCTGAAAATCGTCCGCCGATTCGCCTGCATATTATTTGTGCGACGCACAAGAAATGAGCGAATCGCAAATTTAGGATGCGTCCAGTCCGCTCGAAGCAGGCCGTATCCAAACCTTTAACATACTGAAATATAAACAACTTATACGTTGTAACGGCTTGGCACGAAGCTTGAATAGCTTGTGCCGACGCCATTGATGCCGTCCCTCGAAATCAATCATCCGAATTGTGAAACCGCCAGACCGGGGCCTCCCCGGAGCGTGCCGCTATGCGCTTCTCGCGGTGTCACCGGACGGACGGCCAAACCGACGCAAAGGACGCCAGCACCCATGACGAAGCCTGCCGACAAGACCTTCCGCCACGGCGTCAGCCGCCGTCAGATCCTGAAAGCGACGGCGGGTACGGCCGCGCTGCTCGCCGCGGCAAAACTGAATTTCCCCGCCGGCGCCTTCGCGCAGGGCGCGGGTCCGGAAGTGAAGGCGGCCAAGCTGGGCTTCATCGCGCTGACGGACGCCGCGCCGCTGTTCGTCGCCAAGGAAAAGGGCATCTTCGCCAAATTCGGCATGCCCGACGTCGAAGTGCAGAAGCAGGCTTCCTGGGGCACCACGCGCGACAACCTCGTGCTCGGCTCCGAAGGCAACGGCATCGACGGCGCGCATATCCTGACGCCGATGCCGTACCTGATCTCGTCCGGCAAGGTGACGCAGAACAATCAGCCGACGCCGATGTACATCCTGGCGCGGCTCAATCTGAACGGTCAGTGCATCTCGGTCGCCAAGGAATACAGCGACGTCAAGGTCGGCGTCGACACCGCGCCGTTCAAGGTCGCGCTGGACAAGAAGAAGGCCTCCGGCAAGTCGATCAAGGCGGCGATGACATTCCCCGGCGGCACCCATGACCTGTGGATCCGCTACTGGCTCGCCGCCGGCGGCATCGATCCCGACAAGGACATCGAAACCATCGTGGTGCCGCCGCCGCAGATGGTGGCCAACATGAAGGTCGGCACCATGGATTGCTTCTGTGTGTGCGAGCCGTGGAACCTGCAGCTGATCCATCAGAACATCGGTTACACCGCGATTACGACCGGCGAACTCTGGAACAAGCATCCGGAAAAATCGTTCGGCATGCGCGCAGCCTACGTCGACAAATATCCGAAGGCGGCGAAGGCGCTGCTGATGGCGGTGATGGAAGCGCAACAGTGGTGCGAGAAGCCCGAAAACCGCGATGAGGTCGCGGCGATCTGCGCCAAGCGTCAATGGATCAATTGCCCGGTCGACGACGTCACCGATCGCGTCAAGGGCAAGTTCGACTACGGCACCGGCAAGGTGGTGGAGAACTCGCCGCACATCATGCGGTTCTGGGCCGATCAGGCCTCCTATCCCTTCCAGAGCCACGATCTCTGGTTCATGACCGAGGATATCCGCTGGGGCAAATACGAGCCCGGCTTCGATTCCAAGGCGCTGATCGCCAAGGTCAACCGGGAAGACCTCTGGAAGGATGCGGCGAAGGAGCTCGGCGTCGCCGCTTCCGACATCCCGGCCTCGAAGTCGCGCGGCAAGGAAACCTTCTTCGACGGCAAGGTGTTCGATCCGGAAAATCCGGCGGCGTATCTGAAGTCCCTGTCCATCAAGCGTGTTGAGGTCTGATCCGAACAGGCCGCGCGTTCGCGCGCGGTCCTTCCATCGAACACGGAGAATCACTCCCGATGAATATGCATGCCCTGAAGACCGAACCCGATGCGGCGGCCGTTTCGCCTGCGATCGTGACGAGCGCGGCCGCCGTTGTCGCGATGACGCCGAAGCAGCAGCCGCGCGCGGAGAAATACGCCAAGATGGCGAAGGAGACCGCGGTGCGCGTGCTGCCGCCGCTGATCGTGCTGGCACTTCTGATGCTGTTCTGGGAACTGGTCTGCCAGCGCGCCGGCTCGACGCTGCCGCCGCCCTCGCGCGTGTTCAAGGAAACCAGGGAGCTGATCTTCGATCCGTTCTACGACCGCGGCGGCATCGACAAGGGCCTGTTCTGGCACCTGTCCGCCAGCCTGCAGCGCGTCTTTCTCGGCTATTCGCTGGCGGCCGTCGCCGGCATCGCGCTCGGCACCCTGGTCGGCCAGTCGGTCTGGGCGATGCGCGGGCTCGATCCGATCTTCCAGGTGCTGCGCACCATCCCGCCGCTGGCCTGGCTGCCGCTGTCGCTTGCCGCCTTCCGTGACGGCCAGCCCTCGGCGATCTTCGTGATCTTCATCACCTCGATCTGGCCGATCATCATCAACACCGCGGTCGGCATCCGCAACATTCCGCAGGACTACCGCAACGTCGCCGCGGTGGTGCAGCTAAATCCGCTGGAGTTCTTCTGGAAGATCATGATCCCGGCGGCGGCGCCCTACATCTTCACCGGCCTGCGCATCGGCATCGGCCTGTCCTGGCTCGCCATCGTGGCGGCGGAAATGCTGATCGGCGGCGTCGGCATCGGCTTCTTCATCTGGGACGCCTGGAACTCGTCGCATATCAGCGAAATCATCCTGGCGCTGTTCTACGTCGGCATCATCGGCTTCGTGCTCGACCGCATCATCGCGGGCATGGCGCAGATCGTCACCCGCGGCACCGCGCTGAACTGAAGGAACATGTCCATGCATCCCTATCTGAAGCTCGACCACATCGACAAGGTCTTTACCCGCGGCAGCGCCTCGACCGAGGTGCTGAAGGACATCAACCTGACGATCGACAAGGGCGAGTATGTTTCGATCATCGGGCACTCCGGCTGCGGCAAGTCCACGCTGCTCAACATCGTCGCCGGGCTCACCACCGCCACGATGGGCGGCGTGCTGCTGGAAAACCGCGAGGTCAACTCGCCCGGACCGGATCGCGCCGTCGTGTTCCAGAACCACAGCCTGCTGCCCTGGCTCACGGTCTACGAAAACGTCCGGCTCGGCGTCGACAAGGTGTTCGCGTCGAGCAAGACCCGTGGGGAGCGCGACGCCTGGGTCATGCACAATCTCAACCTGGTGCAGATGGCGCATGCCAAGGACAAGCGTCCCGCGGAAATCTCCGGCGGCATGAAGCAGCGCGTCGGCATCGCCCGCGCGCTGGCGATGGAGCCGAAGGTGCTGCTGCTGGACGAGCCGTTCGGCGCGCTCGACGCGCTGACCCGCGCGCACTTGCAGGACTCCGTCATGGCGCTGCACCAAAAACTCGGCAACACCATCCTGATGATCACCCATGATGTCGATGAGGCGGTGCTGCTGTCGGACCGCATCGTGATGATGACCAACGGGCCGAGCGCGCGAATCGGCGAAGTGCTCGACGTGCCCCTGGCGCGTCCGCGCAAGCGGCTCGAACTCGCCACCAACGCCGGCTACCTGAAATGCCGCCAGCGCGTGCTCGAATTCCTCTACGAGCGGCATCGTTTTGTCGAGGCCGCGTAAGGGCTTACGTCTCTCTCGAAGTTTGAAGTGAACTAATGTTTCCACGGCGCGACCAACAGGTTCTGCTTTAACGCATGAGGAGAACTGAAATGAATTCGACGCAGGTCAAACTGGTTCAGGAGAGTTTTGCAAAGGTTGTCCCGATCTCGGAAGCCGCGGCGGTGATCTTCTACGACCGCCTGTTCGAGGTAGCGCCTTCGGTGAAGGCGATGTTTCCGGACGACATGTCCGGGCAGCGCAAGAAGCTGATGATGATGCTGGCCGCCGTGGTGAACGGGCTGGGCAATCTCGAATCGATCCTGCCGGCCGCCAGCGCGCTGGCGAAGCGTCACGTCGGTTACGGCGCGCAGCCCGAGCATTACCCGGTCGTCGGCGGGGCCCTGCTGTGGACGCTGGAAAAGGGACTTGGCGAAGCCTGGACGCCTGATGTCGCCGACGCATGGACCGCGGCCTATGAGACGCTGTCCGGTTACATGATCTCGGAAGCATACGGCCGCGCGCAAGCCGCCGAGTAAGGATACGGTGTGAGCGAACCGCTGGTTATCGTCGGCAATGGAATGGCGGCGGCGCGTCTGGTCGACGAGCTGTCGAAGGCAGCTCTGGGACGCTACGCCATCGCTGTCATCGGCGAGGAGCCGCGGCTGGCCTATAACCGCGTGCTGCTGTCATCGGTACTGGCCGGCGAAACCGCCTCGCATGACATCGAATTGCGGCCGGCGTCGTGGTGGCGCGACCGCGGGGTTACGCTGAAATACGGCTGCGTCGCTACCGAGATCGACGTCGGCCGCCGCGAACTCAAGATCGAAAATGACGAGAGCATCGCGTTCTCGAAGCTGGTGCTCGCCACCGGCTCGACGCCGCTGCGGCTGAACGTACCCGGCGCCGACCTCGCGGGCGTGCATACCTTCCGCGACAGCCGGGATGTCGATCTGTTGCTGACGCTGGCGGCGCAGAAGAAGCGCGTCGTCGTGATCGGCGGTGGATTGCTCGGGCTGGAGGCGGCCTACGGCCTCGCCAAGGCCGGCGCGGCGGTCACCCTGGTTCATCTGATGGACCGGCTGATGGAGCGGCAGCTCGATGCGCCCGCGGCCGAACTGCTGAAGTCGCTGGTCGAGCTCAAGGGCATCCAGATTCTGCTCAATGCCAACACCGCGCGCTTTCACGGCGAGACCTGCGTCGAGCGCGTGGAGCTGACCGACGGTCGCCGGATCGATGCCGACGCGGTGATCTTCGCGGCCGGAATCCGCCCCAGCTCCGTGCTGGCGAAGCAGGCCGGCATCCAGGTCAATCGCGGCATCGTGGTCGATGATGTCCTGCAGACCGGCGCGCCTGACATTTTCGCGCTCGGTGAATGCGCCGAACACCGCGGCATCTGTTACGGGCTGGTCGAGCCGGCCTACGAGCAGGCCAAGGTGCTGGCACGGCATTTGGCGGGCAGGCCGGCGAACTATAGCGGCAGTGTGGTCGCCACCAACCTGAAAGTCTCCGGCGTCAACGTGTTTTCGGCCGGCGATTTCATGGGCGCGGACGGCAGCGAAGCCATCGTGCTCAACGACATCAGGCACGGCACCTACAAGAAGCTGGTGATATCGGGTGGCCGGCTCACCGGCGCGGTGCTGGTCGGCGATGTCGCCGACGCGCTCTGGTACCTCGAACTGATCAGGGATCGCAAACCCGTGGTGGGCATTCGCAGCCAGATGATGTTCGGCCGCTCGCTCGCTACGGCCTCGGAGGCGGCGTGATCCGGTTGCCGAGATGACCGCGGTGGATCCCGCGTTGCGCGCCATCCGCACGACCTGCGCCTATTGCGGCGTCGGCTGCGGAATCGTGGCGACGCCCGACGGCAGCGGCGGCGCGGCGATCTCGGGCGATCCCGAGCATCCCGCCAATTTCGGCCGGCTGTGCTCGAAGGGCTCGGCGCTCGGCGAAACCCTCGGGCTCGAGGACCGGCTGCTGCATCCGATGATCCGCTGCAGCAAGGACGTCATGGAACGCGTGGCCTGGAGCGACGCGCTCGACCATGTCGCGCACCGCTTCGCGCACATCGTCAAGCGCGACGGCCCTGATGCGGTCGCGTTCTATCTGTCCGGCCAGCTTCTCACCGAGGACTATTACGTCGCCAACAAGCTGATGAAGGGATTCATCGGCAGTGCCAATGTCGATACCAATTCGCGGCTGTGCATGGCGTCCTCGGTCGCCGGTCACCGCCGCGCCTTCGGCACCGATACGGTACCCGGCTGCTATGACGACCTCGACCAGGCGGACCTGCTGGTGCTGGTCGGCTCCAACGCGGCGTGGTGCCATCCGGTGCTGTACCAGCGCATGGTCGCCAACAAGCAAAAGCGCGGCGCGCGGATCGTCGCGATCGATCCGCGCCGCACCGATACCGCTGCCGATGCCGACCTGTTCCTGGGACTGAAGCCCGGCACCGACACGGCGCTGTTCTCCGGGCTGCTGGCGCATCTGGCCGACAGCGGCGCGCTGGATTCCGGTTATATCGAACGGCACACTTCAGGTTTCGACGAGGCGCTGGCGCGGGCGCGGGTCATCGCCGGCAGCGTCGCGGCGACCTCTCTTGCGACCGGCCTTTCCGAACGCGACGTCGCCGATTTCTTCCGGCTGTTCGCCACCATGCCGCGCGTGGTGACGCTGTATTCGCAGGGCGTCAACCAGTCGGCGCAGGGCACCGACAAGGTCAATGCCATCATCAACTGCCATCTCGCGACGGGGCGGATCGGCAAGCCGGGCGCGTCGCCGTTCTCGCTGACCGGGCAGCCCAATGCGATGGGCGGGCGCGAGGTCGGCGGTCTCGCCAACCAGCTCGCCGCCCATATGGGCTTCACGCCGCCCGACATCGACCGCGTGCGCCGGTTCTGGAAGGCGCCGCGCATCGCCACGCATGAGGGCCTGAAGGCGGTCCAGATGTTCGAGGCGATCGCGCGCGGCGAGATCAAGGCGCTGTGGGTGATGGGCACCAATCCCGCGGTGTCGCTGCCGGATGCCGATGCCGCCCGCGCCGCGCTGAAGAAGCTCGAGCTGTTCGTGGTCTCGGAGAATGTGCGTTCCAACGACACCGTGAGCGCGGGCGCGCACGTGCTGCTGCCGGCGCAGGCCTGGGGCGAGAAATCCGGCACGGTGACCAATTCGGAACGCCGCATCTCGCGGCAGCGCGCGTTTCTGGCGCCGCCCGGCGAGGCCAGGCCGGACTGGTGGATCGTGGCCGAGGTGGCAAAGCGGCTCGGCTTTGGTGCTGCTTTCGAGTTCAATTCAGCGGCCGACGTGTTTCGCGAACACGCGGCCTTGTCGGCGTTCGAAAACGCCGGCGGCCGCGATTTCGATATCGGCGCGCTGAAGTTGCTGTCGGACGAGGCGTTTGACGCGCTGGCGCCGGTGCAATGGCCAACGCGGATCGATAGCAGCCAGCCGCAACGGCGTTTCTTTGCCGATGGCGGGTTCTTTACCAACGACTTCAGGGCGCGCTTCATAGCCCCCGAAATCCCGGCGCTGCGCGGCGTGACCACGGCCGCCCGGCCGCTGCGGCTGAACACCGGCCGCATCCGGGATCAATGGCACACCATGACCCGCAGCGGCCAGAGCCCGCGGCTCGGCCAGCATCTGCCGGAGCCGTTCGTCGAGGTGCATCCCGATGACGCGCTGAAATTCGGCGTGGCCCATGACAGCTTTGCGCGCGTCACCACCGATTACGGTCAGTGCACGCTCAAGGTCGTGGTCAGCGAGCGCCAGCAGCGCGGCATGCTGTTCGCGCCGATCCACTGGAGCGAGGCCACCGCGACGGCCTCGCGGGTCGGAGGGCTGGTGGCGCCGTTCACCGATGCGTTTTCCGGCCAGCCCGAGAACAAGGCGACGCCGGCGTCGATCACGCCGTATGAATACGTGTTCCGGGGCTTTGCGCTGTCGCGCACGCCGCTGGTCCTGCCCGAGCATGCCTGGTGGGCCCATGTCGCGGTTCCCGGCGGCCATGGATATCTGCTGGCCGACAATGCGGATCTTGCGGGCTGGCAATCCTGGCTGCGGTCGGCGACATCGGATGATGTCGCCGAGTACAAGGACTTTGGCGGAGGTGTGTACCGCGCGGCGGCGTTTGCCGCCGACCGGATCGAAGCCTGCCTGTTCATCGGACCGGCGCAGGACGCCGGCGACTGGAACGTGATCAAGCAACTGTTCGCCGCAGGCCCGCTCAGCGACGACCAGCGCCGCATGCTGCTGTCGGGCAAATCGAGCGACGGAATGGCCAGCGCCGGCCCGATCGTCTGCGCCTGCTTCGGCGTCGGCCGCACCACGATCTGCGACGCCATCGCTGGCGGAGCGGGCACGGCGGAAGCTATCGGCGCACAGCTGAAGGCCGGCACCAATTGCGGCTCGTGCATTCCGGAGATGAAGCGGCTGATCGCGCAGGCGGGTGTTGTGGAGTTGAAGCAACCTCAGCTGGCTGTGGCGAACTAGCGACAGTCCCTCATGGTGAGGAGCGCGTCGGGCGGCGCACTTGCGCTATCCGGCGCGCGTCTCGAACCATCTGGCACTTGGCCCGCGGCCATCCTTCGAGACGCCCGTCTTCGCTACGCTTCGCCGGGCTCCTCAGGATGAGGACTGTGCCCGCCAATCGACGCCGCGAACGATCTCATCTATGGTGCGCGCCCCCAAGCACCACGGATCAAATCAAGAAAATGATGTACCTGGAAACGCCGCCGCGACTGATCGAAACCAAAATCTTCTCGGCGATGCCAACTGAATTCCGTCGCACGGGCGTGCGCAGCGACTGGGCCGACGCCAACCGGCCGGGCGTGCCGACCGACAGCTTTATCGAGGGGCCGTCGTTCGATGCGCAGGGCCATCTCTATATCGTCGATATCCCGTTCGGGCGCATCTTCAGGATATCGCCTGACGGGAAGTGGACGCTGGTGATCGAATATGACGGCTGGCCGAACGGCCTCAAGATCGATTCTACGGGACGCATCCTGGTCGCCGATTACATGCACGGGATCATGGAGCTCGACGCCAAGGCGGGAAAGATGCTGCCGATCCTGACGGCGCGCAATTCGGAATCGTTCAAGGGCTGCAATGACCTGCATCTGGCGTCCAACGGTGACATGTATTTCACCGACCAGGGCCAGACCGGGCTGCACGATCCAACCGGCCGGGTCTATCGTCTCGCGGCCAGCGGGCGGCTGGATTGCCTCATCGACAAGGGTATCAGCCCCAACGGGCTGGTGCTCGATCCCGACGAAAGCGTGCTGTTCGTGGCGATGACGCGCGACAACGCGGTGTGGCGGATGCCGTTCATGAAGGACGGCAGCGTCTCCAAGGTCGGCCGCTTCTGTTCGCTGTTCGGACCGAGCGGCCCCGACGGCATGACCATGGACAGCGCCGGGCGGCTGTTCGTCGGCCACGCCTCGCTCGGCCATGTCTTCGTGTTCGCACCGAATGGCGAATTGATCGCGCGGATCAAATCCTGCGCCGGCGGCGCCTGCACCAATGTCGCGATCGGCGGGGCGAAGCGCGACCGGCTCTACATCACGGAGTCGGCGACCGGCACGGTGATGGTCGCGGATATCGGGGTGCTGGATGCACCCACGGCTTCGTAGCCCGGATGGAACGAAAGGGTCCGCGCGATGCGTCGCCCCTTGAGCGTAATCCGGGAACCGCCCGCCTCGATGCGCTGTCCCGGATTGCGGCAGCGGGCGGCGCTACGCACCGACCGCTGCCTTCATCCGGGCTACGGACCGGCGCTTGCTTCACGACCGCCGCTGCGTCGCATTGTTCGCGATCGCCGCGGCGGCGGTGCGGTTCTCGACGCCGAGTTTCGAGTAGATCTGCTCGAGGTGCTTGTCGACGGTCCGCGGGCTCAATCCCAGGATCTGCGCGATGTCGCGGTTGGTCTTGCCCTTGCTAAGCCAGGACAGCACTTCGCCTTCGCGGCTGGTGAGCCCGAGATCCCGGCTGAATTCCTGCGGGGTGCCGGCGCCGGAGTCCTTGGCGAGGCGCAGCAGGAATTCGTCGGGGCCGAGCTTGCCCATATATTGCAGCCGCAGCGCCTCGTTGTTCGGGAACGAGGCGAGGGCGGGCGTCTTGGCGCCGGTCTTGCCCTTTTGCGCCTGGTCGAGCCATTGCAGCATCGGCGGCGGCAGCAGCAGTTCGTCACCGGCACTATCCGGCAAATTGTCCGACAGCAGCTTCTGCGCCTGCGGCGTCGCCCACATGATCCTGCCCTGGCCGCTCACCGCCATCAGGAAACGGCCGGAGACGTCGAGCGCGGTCTGCGCGCTTTGCGTCATCCTGGCATTGGCCAGATGAACGCGAATGCGCGCCAGCATCACCTCGATAACGATCGGCTTCGTCACGTAATCGACGCCGCCGGCCTCCAGCCCGCGCACGATGTGCTCGGTCTCGGCAAGGCCGGTCATGAAGATCACCGGCACGTTGGTGAGGCCGGCGTCGCGCTTGAGCCGCCGGCAGGTTTCAAAACCGTCCATGCCGGGCATGACGGCGTCGAGCAGCACGATGTCGGGCGTGATCTGGTCGACGATCCGCATCGCGGCGGCGCCATCCATCGCCACCATGACGGTCATCCCGGCGCCGTCGAGCGCGTCGGTGAGCAGCCGCAGCGTCTCCGGGGAATCGTCGACGACGAGGGCGACGTCGCGCTTGCTGGAATCAATGGTCATAGCTGTGCAGGCTTTTCAGGGTTGCCATGTATTGATCGAGATCGAAGCGGTCGATCAGCACCCGCATCTGGGTGACGAAATCGGCATGCTCGGGATGTTCGGCGCCGATCTCGTCGAGCTTGAGCTGAATGGCCCGGATGTAGCCCATTTGTCCGAGGCTGATGAGTTCCTCGACGTGGCGGACCGGCGGCCGCGATCCGGTCTCGGGCTTCCAGCCGACCACCGGCACCTGATCGGTTTCATATTGCCATTCCAGCTTGAGCAACTGCCGGATCAGTTCCAGCAGCTTCGGAATGTCGATCGGCTTCATCAGGTAGCCGTCGTGGAAAGGCTGCGCCAGCGGCGCGCCGTGGGCCTCGATGGCGCTGGCCGACACCATCAGGATGCGGGCCTGGTGATGTCCGGTCGAGCGCAGCGTCTCCGCCACCGTCCAGCCGTCCATGCCTGCCATCGAGATATCCAGCAGGAACAGGTCCGGCCGGCAATGCTGCGCCAGCGTCAGGCAGGCCGGTCCGTCGGGCGCACTGAGCAGAATGAAGCCGAGCGGCGTCAGCACCTCGCGCAGCAGATCGCGATGAACGGGATCGTCATCGGTGATCAGGATGGTCTTGCGCGGGCCATGATAGCCGAAGATCGGGACATTGACCGGGGCGGTCTGGGTCGGGTTGGTGACTTCCGACAGCAGCATCTTGACACGAAACGTGCTGCCGGTCCCGACGGCGCTGGTGACCCGGATGTCGCCGCCCATCACGCCCGCCAGCAGCCGGCTGATGGTCAGGCCAAGGCCGGTGCCGGTTTGCGGTTGGGAGACGCCGAGCGCGCCACGCTCGAACGGCGCGAAGATCCGTTCGAGATCGCTGGCCTGAATGCCCGGACCGGTATCGATCACTTCGAACTCGGCGACGGGGCTGCGATAGTGCACGATGAACTGCACGCTGCCGCTTTGCGTGAACTTGATGGCGTTCGACAAGAGGTTGATCAGGACCTGGCGCAGGCGCTTCTCGTCGGCATAGACCACGACCGGCAGCACCGACGGCCGCCTGAAGATGAAATCGATGCCCTTGGCGGCGGCCTGCAGGCGGAACATGCCGACCAGCTGGTCGAGAAACTCGCTGAGCCGGACTTCGTCGCGCGACAGGTACAGCCGGCCGGCCTCGATCTTGGAGATATCGAGAATGCCGTCGATCAGCCCGGACAGATGGTCGGCGCTGCGGCGGACCACGCGCACCTGGTCGCGTGGTTTGGGCAGCAGGCTGGAATCCTGCTCCAGCAACTGGGCATAACCTGAGATCGCGTTCAGCGGCGAGCGCAGTTCGTGGCTCAGGCCCACGACGTAGCGGCTCTTGGCGAGATTGGCCGATTCGGCGACTTCCTTGGCGCGCTGCAGTTCGGCGTCGGTGCGCTTGTGGGCGTCGATCTCCTGGATCAGCAGCGTGGTCTGCCGCAGGGTTTCCGCCTCCGCGGCGCGCCGGCTCTGCTGCGCCAGCACGAACAGCCACGCCACCACGCCGATGATGATGCTGAGCGCGAAGAACACCTTCCACAGCACGTCGGACAGCTGGGAGCTGTTGATGTGAAGCGTGGTCGAGGTCTGCAGATAGATCAGGCCGAGCGTCAGTCCGACGAGGCCGGCGGAAGCCACGAACACGCCGAGATAGTGCCCGAGCTGCGAATTGATCCGCGCATAGATCGGCTGCGGCAGCAGTTTGCCGAGGGTTTCGGCAATCTGCACCTGAATTCGTGCATGCGGCTTGCAGAGGTCGTGGCAGCGGGCATCGAGCGAGCAGCATAGCGAGCAGATCGGGCCGGCATAAGCCGGGCACGACGCCATGTCCTCGGGCTCGAACGAATGCTCGCAAATGCAGCACTGGATGGCTTCCAGATTCTGCCAGCTCCGCTTCGGCTTGCGCGCGATGTAATATTTTCCGTCGGTGGCCCAGGCGATCAGCGGCGCCGTGACGAAGGCGACCAGCAGCGCGACGAACGGCGCCAGCGCCTTCGCCGTCGGCCCGAACAGGCCATAGAACGCGCTGATCGAGACGATGGTGGCGATCGTCATCGAGCCGACCCCGACCGGATTGATGTCGTAGAGATGCGCGCGCTTGAACTCCATCTGCTGCGGGCGCAGGCCGAGCGGCTTGTTGATGACGAGATCGGAGACCAGCGCGCCGACCCAGGCGATGGCGACGTTGGAGTAGAGCGCCAGCGTCTGCTCCAGCGCCTTGTAGACGCCGATCTCCATCAGCAGCAGCGCCACCAGCACGTTGAACACCAGCCAGACCACGCGGCCGGGATGACTATGGGTGAGGCGGGAAAAGAAGTTCGACCAGGCGATTGAACCTGCATAGGCGTTGGTGACATTGATCTTGATCTGCGCCAGCACCACGAACGTTCCGGTCAGCGCCAGCGCGAGATCCGGCTGCGACAGCACGTAACGGAAGGCTTCGAGATACATGTGCGCCGGCTCTGCGGCATGTTCGGTCGAGACGCCGTGGCTGAGTGCGAAGAAGGCGAGGAACGATCCCGCCAGCAGCTTGAGGGCGCCGACCACGATCCAGCCGGGGCCGGCGCTGAGCATCGCGATCCACCACGAGGTCCTGGAACTTCGCCGGTCGCGCGGCAGGAAGCGCAGGAAGTCGACCTGCTCGCCGATCTGCGCGATCAGCGAGAACACGACCGAGGCGGCGGTGCCGAACAGCAAGAGATCGAGATGGCCGTTGGGATCGCCATGCTCGCCCGGAAATTTGGTCCATTCCACGAAGGATTGCCGGCTGGCAAAAGCGATGGCGACGAACGGCAGGATATTGAGCACGAACCAGATCGGCTGTGTCCACAGCTGGAAGCGGCTGATCAGCGTGATGCCGTGTGTGACCAGGGGAATGATGACGATCGCGCTGATGAGATAGCCCAGCGGCCGCGGAACTCCGAAACAAAGTTCGAGCGCGGTGGCGAGGATGACGGCCTCGATGGCGAAGAAAATGAACGTAAACGAGGCATAGATCAGCGAGGTGATGGTCGAGCCGATGTAGCCGAACCCGGCGCCGCGCGTCAGCAGATCGATGTCGATGCCGCATTTTGCGGCATGGTAGGCAATCGGCAGGCCGCAAAAGAAGATAATGACGCTGACGACCAGGATCGCGGCGGTGGCATTGGCGACGCCATAATTGAGCGTGATCGTGCCCCCGATCGCCTCCAGCGCCAGGAACGAGATCGCGCCCAGCGCGGTGTTGGCGACCCTGGCGGCGGACCAGCGCCGTGCGCTCTTGGCGGTGAAGCGCAGCGCGTAGTCTTCCAGCGTCTGGTTGGCAACCCATTGATTATATTGGCGCCTGACGCGGTCTATCCGCTGCCGCCCTGCCACTTCGGTACTCCTGACCCCAGTGCTTCACGCCTGCAAAGCCTGGCCAAAACCTACGTCGCTATTTTGCGGTGCAGTATACGCGATCTCACGTATCCGTGCACTGCACAAATTCAGCAATCCTCGCCTGACCAAACCGCGCGTTCACAAACAAAATGGGGTGCTCATGTCAGACGAGATCAAAGGGGGCTTGCAGTCTCCGCTTCGACGCAAACTGCTGATGGGAGCGGCAGCCTTGCCGGTCATGGCGATGATGCCGCGCTTCGCCTTCGGCGCCGGCCCGCCGACGGCGACCGTCAACACCACGGGATTGGCCGTGACCGACACCGAAGTGACCGTCGGCATCCTGCATTCCGCCACCGGCACGATGGCGATCTCCGAAACCGGTTCGATCCAGGCAGAAAAGCTCGCCATCGAGCAGATCAACGCCATGGGCGGCGTGCTTGGCCGCAAGATCAAGATCATTCAGGAGGACGGCGCCTCGGACTGGCCGACCTTCGCGGAAAAGGCCAAGAAGCTGCTGGTCAACGACAAGGTGGCCTCGATCATGGGCTGCTGGACCTCGGCATCGCGCAAGGCGGTGCTGCCGGTCATGGAGCAGTACAACGGCATGCTCTATTACCCGACCTTCTATGAAGGCCTCGAGCAGT
>JAZJYY010000027.1:0-45678 GCA_040390145.1 Pseudomonadota bacterium | reverse complement strand
CGGTGTACGAGGCGCTTAAAGCGTTGCGTGAGGGAGCGTCGCCCAAGACTCTGAAAGGCCTCGCGTCATCCGAGCTGACCGGCCGCGTCACCCGCGAGGCCGATGCGAAGGCGCGCAGCGCCGATTGGTTGGGGCTCGGGAAATAGATGAGCGGCGCGATCCGTCACGTGACGATCCGGGGCCGGGTGCAGGGCGTCGGCTATCGCGCCTGGGTCGAGCACCGCGCGCGGGCGCATGATCTCGAGGGATGGGTGCGCAATCTCGGCGACGGCCGCGTCGAGGCGCTGTTTTCCGGACCCGCCGACGCCGTCGCCGCCATGGTCGAGCGATGCCGGCGCGGTCCATCCTCGGCGCGCGTCGATGCGGTCACGGAACATGACGCCAGCCCTGATGCGCTCAACCTGCGGCGGCCGGGCGAGCGGTTCTCGGTACTGCCGACGGTCTGAGCGAGGCGTCTCCGCAGCGCAAATAGGCGCGGCACTCCCTGCTCCCTCATGGTGAGGAGCACACCGGCAGCGCCCTTGCGCTGTCGGCGTGCGTCTCGAACCATCGGGCACATCACGCCATCTTTCGAGACGCCGCGCATCGGCGGCGTGCCAGATGGTTCGAGACGCGCGCCGGGCAGCGCGGGCGCGCTGCCGAACGCGCTCCTCACCATGAGGGAGCAGGGTGTGCCGCGCCGGAAGCCGCTGCTCCATGCCAGCCATTCCGGTGTGCCAGACAGTCTGCACCCCCTTGACATCCGTCCATTTCCATCAGATATTTCTGTCATGACAGAAACAACAGGCAAAAAGAAACTCCCCGCCGCGGTCGAGCGCTTCATCCTGCATTGGGGTGACATGGGCGACGAGTGGGGCGTCAACCGCTCGGTGAGCCAGATCCACGGTCTGCTCTATCTGTCGGAGGCGCCTTTGACCGCCGACGATATCGCCGAGACCCTGGGCATGGCGAGGTCCAACGTCTCCAATTCGATCAAGGAATTGCTGTCCTGGAACCTGATCCGGCGCGTTCCGATCCTCGGCGATCGCCGCGATCACTTCGAGGCGGAGACCGATATCTGGGAGGTGGCGGCGCGGATCGCCGCCGGCCGCAAGGAGCGCGAGATCGACCCCGCGGTGGACGCGCTGCGCGCCTGCGTGGTGGATGCCGCCGACGACCCGACCATGAGTCCGGTGGCGAGCGCGCGGTTGAAGGAAATGCTTGCATTCACCGAGCTGGTCGACCGCTGGTACACGCAAATGCTGAGGGTGCCGCGGCCACGGCTGATCGCGCTGATCAAACTCGGCGAAAAGATCGTCAGTTTCCTGCCGGCGGGGAAGACGAAGTAGCGCGTCGAATTGCTGGAGCGCATGATGGCGTACCAAGGCAACATCCAGAAACTTCCAGCGCCCGCCGGCTGCGATGAAACCCCAGATGTCATGCTCGCCGACCTGCGGTTTCGGGCGTTGCTGTCATCGGATGACTGGGCGCTGCTGCCGCCCGCCACGCGGAAACGGTTCTCCAAGCGGCTCGCCGGCGGCGACACCGCTGTATATGCCGGCGAGGTGGTCGAGGTCGCCTTCAGCCGGGCCGGCTGGTGGCTGGCGCAGATCGCACGCCTGATCGGCGGACCGCTGCCGGTCTCGGCAGATACGCGCGTGCCCAGCATCGTCACGGTGACCGAAGATACCGCCACCGGCGGCCAGGTGTGGACGCGCATTTACGCGCGCCGCAACGGATTTCCGCAGGTCATCCACTCCGCCAAGCGTTTTGCCGGGCCGACCGGGCTGGAGGAATATGTCGGCTGCGGCGTCGGCATGGCGTTGCGGATCGTGGTCGACGACGGCGCGCTGGAGTTTCGCAGCGCGCATTACTTCCTGCAGCTTGGGCGCCTGAAGCTGGTGTTGCCGGCGTGGCTGACGCCCGGCGCGCTCACCGTCACCCACACCGATCGCGGCGACGGCGCATTCCAGTTCACGCTCGATATCGTTCATCCACGGTTTGGCAGGCTCATCCGCCAGATCGCGGTCTTCAGGGAGGCCACGCCATGATCTCATCGTTGCTATGGAGCCTGATCGCGATCCAGATTGCGATGGGTGCGTTCGACACCTTCTATCACCACGAACTGACGGAGCGGCTGGCGTGGCGGCCGTCGCAGCGCCATGAGCTGCAGCTGCACAGCCTGCGCAACGCGCTGTACGCGCTGCTGTTTGCGACGCTCGGCTGGCTCGAGGTTCACGGCTTCTGGGCCATGGTCGTGATCGCGGTGCTGGTCGTCGAGGTCATCGTCACGCTGCTCGATTTCGTCGAGGAAGACATGAGCCGGAAATTGCCGGCGACCGAGCGGATCAACCACACGCTGCTGGCGCTGAACTATGGCGCCATCCTCGTGCTGTTGCTGCCGGTCCTGATCGAATGGGCCGGCAGGCCGACCGGCATCGCGTTGGCGTATTACGGCTTCTGGAGCATGCTGGCCGCGGTGGCCGCGATCGGCGCCGGGATCGGCGGCATCAGGGATTTCCTGGCGTCGAAGCGGTTTGCACGGTTGAGCCGCGCGCCGGTCTCCGGCCTCGTCGACAAGTTGCCGGAACGGCAGACCGTCCTGATCACAGGAGCCACGGGTTTCATCGGCAGCCGGCTGGCGGCCGGCCTGACCGACGCCGGCCACCAGGTCATCGCGCTGATCCGCAACCCGGCCAAAGCCGATATGCTGCTCCCGCCGATCACCCTGATCACCAGCCTCGATCAGCTGCCCTCGGACACCAGGATCGACGCCATCGTCAATCTGGCGGGGGAGCCGATCGGCAACGGGCTGTGGACCGACGCCAAGCGCCGCAAGATCCTGGATTCGCGCCTCGGCATGACCGACGATGTCGTTGCATTGATTGGGCGGCTCGAAAAACGGCCCGCGGTGCTGATCAACGGTTCGGCGATCGGCTGGTACGGGTTGTGGCAGGATCAGCCGCTGACCGAATCCGCCAAGTCGCATGCCTGCTTCAGCCATGAGCTGTGTGATGCCTGGGAGATGGCGGCAAGCCGCGCGGCCGAGCATGGCGTCCGCGTCGTCTATTTGCGGATCGGCCTGGTGGTCGGGACCGACGGCGGATTGCTGACGCGGATGCTGACGCCGTTCGAATACGGTCTCGGCGGCCCGATGGGATCGGGGCAGCAATGGATGTCCTGGATCGAGCGCGACGACCTGATCCGCTTGATCGCGCATGCGATCGCCAGGCCGGATATCTCGGGACCGATCAACGCGACCGCGCCGATCCCGGTCCGCAACATGAAGTTTTCCGAAGAACTCGGCCGGCGGCTCGGGCGGCCCGCGGTGTTTCGCATCCCGGCGGCGCTGCTGCACCATGCCGCCGGCGATTTTGCCGACGAGCTTCTGCTCGGCGGCCAGCGCGTGATTCCGAACAAAGCCCTGAGCAGCGGTTTTGTATTTCGCCACGAAACCCTGCGCAGCGCCTTCGAGGCGATCTTGTAGGACAGCGGTTTGAATGCTTACCCTGCCGTCACGACGGTCCTGAACGTTGCCGCCAGCGTCCGCAGCGCCGCGAGTTTGGCGGGATCGCTGACCTTCGAATGCAGCATCACCTTTGATGAACCAAGCCGCGGCAAGCCCTGCGCCGGCCCGATATCGACCAGTCCCACCGGCGCGATCCGCCGCGCCATCGGCGCGACGGCAAGCCCGGCGAGGGCGGCGGCCGCAGCGGCGGTGACGCCGCCGCCGACAAAGGCTTCGTTCCATGCGATGCCGGCTCTGTCGAGCGCGCGGACGGCGAGGGCGCGCACCCCGCAGGGCGGCGCCAGCGTCGCCAGCGGCAGGCTCGCGCCGCTGCGCCACCGCAACCGGGGCGAGGCGAACCAGCCGAATTCGTCCTCGGTCAGTTTCTCGCCGCCGCGCCGGCCCGCTTCCTGGCGCACGATCACCGCGTCGAGTTCGCCGGCGTCGTAGGCGTCGAGCAGCGTGCGGGAAAAATCGATGGTCACCGCGAGCGCCAGTTGCGGCGACACGACGTGGAGCCGTTCCAGCAGCGGCACCAGTTCGGGGCCGGCGGCGTGATCGCTGATCCCCAGGGATAATTGCTGCCGGGCCGGCGCCTGGCCCGACACGGCGCGGTCATGCGCCGCCATCAGCGCGCGCGCCGAATCGAGAAACAACACGCCCTCGGCCGTCAGGCGCACCGCGCGCGGCGAGCGTTCCACCAGCCGCTTGCCGAGCACGGCCTCCAGCCGTTGCAGCTTCATGCTGACGGCGGCCTGCGTCGTGCCCAGCGCCTCGGCGGCGCGGGTAAAGCCTTGCAACTCGGCCACCAGCAGGAAGGCCTGCACCGTGGCGATGTCGAGGGTAGCCGTCATCATGAAGTCTTATCATTGTTATCGAAAAAGATAAGGTATCAAAATGACAGCGGCAGGTCTAGCTTTGGTTTCACGCAAATCGGTTGCGCTGAAATCCAGGGAGCAAGATCATGCCGCTTATATCAGTCACTTATTCCAGCTCGCGCCAGGCCCCGTCGCTGAAGGCCGACATTGCCGCGGCCGTCACCGAACTCACCGCAAAGATCCTGCGCAAGGATCCCAAGGTCACCGCGGTCATCGTGAAATCGGTCGACGCGGCGGACTGGTTCGCCGGCGGCAGCTCGCTGGCCGAGCAGGGCCTCGCCAGCTTCTGGCTCGACGTCCATGTCAGCGAGGGCACCAACATCAAGGACGAGAAGGCGGACTATCTCGCGGCGACCTTTCGGCGGATGGGCGAGCTGCTGGGGCCGCTGCACCATGAGACCTATATCCACGTCGATGAGGTGCGTGGCGATGCCTACGGTTTTGGGGGCCTGACCCAGGAGCGGCGCTATATCGCCGGCAAGCTGGAGGTCGCGCCAAAAAGCGCCGCCGCCTGAATCAGGTCGTCGCTTCCGGCAGGCGGGTCTTCGCGGACCCGAACACCTCGCCAAACGCCTGCCGGAGCGCGATATCGACGTCGGCGGTGGTCAGGGGCAGGCCGAGATCGGCCAAGCTGGTGACGCCATAGCGCGGGTCCACCACCCCGCAGGGCACGATGGCCCCGAAATGCATCAGATCGGGTTCCACATTGATCGAGATGCCGTGGAACGAGACCCAGCGCCGCAGCCGGACGCCGATCGCGGCGATCTTGTCCTCATGGCCGGCGCCCTTGTCCGGCCGCCTGACCCAGACGCCGACGCGGTCCTCGCGGCGCTCGCCGCGCACGTTGAAAGCCGATAGCGTCCGGATGATCCATTCCTCGAGGCCCGCGACATAGGCCCGGACGTCGGGCTGCCGTCGCTTCAGGTCGAGCATCACATAGGCCACGCGCTGGCCGGGGCCGTGATAGGTGAGCTGGCCGCCGCGCCCGGTTGAAAACAGCGGGAAGCGGGGATCGAGCAGGTCGGCATCGCGGCCGCTGGTGCCGGAGGTGTAGAGCGGGGGATGCTCCAGCAGCCAGACCAGTTCTGGCGCCTGCCGGGCGGCAATGGCCGCGACTCGGGCCTCCATGGCCGCGACGGCCTCCGGATAGGGCACCGGGGCATCCGCGATCAGCCACTCCACCCCGCCGCCGGCAGGGCCGGCAAAGGCCGTCAAATCGAGGTTTTCGCGGTCATTAACCATTGGCTAACCATAACGTGGTGATCTCGAATTACGCAATTTTGCAGTCGTCAGTCAGTCCGGGTCCCCAGTGCCAACCCTCGATAAAGTCAGCGTCGACCTCATGGTGGTCCTCGGCACCACCACGATGCCCATCCATCAGGTAATGCGCCTCAGCCGCGGCGCCATCATCGAACTGGACGCCACCGAGGCGGACGAGGTCAAGATCCTCGCCAACAACCTGCCGATCGCCAGCGGCGTGGTGCTGGTCGACCGCAACCGCATCGCGGTCGAGGTCAAGCAGATGCTGCCGAAATCGCCGGGCACCCGCTAGGCCATCCATATCCACCCGTTCCGGGTGGAATTCCCCAGTATTTCACAGCTTTCGGCAGCAGATAATGAAGCGCCGGCAGGCCTTGTCCCTCCACCATTGATTTGTTACATCCGCGCCGTTGATCCGGTCTTCGAACCGGGTTCGGCCGGATCCCGTGCCGAACTGAAACTAGCGCTCGTGGCGGAATTGGTAGACGCGCTGCCTTGAGGTGGCAGTGAGTAAAATCGTGGGGGTTCGAGTCCCTCCGAGCGCACCACACAGAGGGCGGCCGCGTTGTCAGGCAAGATGCCGGACCGGCCCGAAACCGGTGTGACACCAGCCTTAACGCGCCAGAATCGTGTAGGCTGACCGCGGCAGGCAAAGCCTGCAACGTAACTGAAAGTATACGCCGTAAATCCGGTGAGCCGGCGCCCGATAACCGGGGCCGAACGGCCATCCGTTACCCCGCGGTAACAAGGTCAGCGTACACCGGCGACCACGCGCGCCATGCCAGCGATACCAGCGCAGTCGTCGCCGCATCGCGTTCGCTTAAAGCCTGACTGACCATCGATCGGAGATCCGCATGAAAATTCTGGGCTACGTCTATCGGGTCGTCTCCAATTTCGCCTTTCTGGCGCTGGTCTATTACAGCCTGAATTTCAAGGATCTGCAGTATCAGCATCGCGCCACCCTGGCTTTTCTGGTGCTGGTCTATGCCTCGATGCGTGCAGCCGCGGCGCTGCGCTCGTTCGGCTTCTTCCAGAAGATCGAGCGGCTCGAACTCGAGGCGCGCCGCCTCGCCGCGGTGGCCGGGGAGGTTGGAGCGGCCGCTGCGCGCAGGCAAGTCGTCAGCGACGTGGCGACACTGCGTCGCGACGGTGAGATCAAGTCCTATATCGACCTGTTCTTTCTCGCCATGGTCGTGCTGCTATGCATCGCCAAGATCGTGACCTGAGCCGTCAAACGCTTTTTTTCTTGACCTGTACCATACGCTTGAGCGCTCGCCCGCCGGGCTGCGCCGCATGCTGGCCGGCGCGGCCGGCCGCGTGAGGCGCACTTGCCTGTCCGATCCGCCGGGCCTTTCCACCGACCGCTCGACGGGCGGCGCTGGTTTCCGCCGGCACCTGCATGCCGCCGTGCCTCGCATGGGTTCTGCCATGTGCGGCTGAGACCGCTGATTCGGCCCGGTGCGCGGGGATCCCGATGACGGTCCGGGCAGCCAGTCGCCGTTGATCCTTGAACTCGAAAACGCTCTGCCCCGGCACTGGCAGAACGTTGACGGCGCTGCGCAGCGACACCGGCATTTGCGGGGGCCATGGCGCAAGGCGGGGCCAATCGTCATTCCAGTAGGAATCCGACAGCAAGGGGCCGGGCAGCATCGGGCTCGCAGCAAACACGAAATTGGGAATTTTGGGCCAGTGCGACGTCGCCACGTTTTCCGGCAGCGGGCGCAAGCGCCATTGCTGCGGTTCGGTCGGCGTCGCCGCCAGATCGGCCGTGGCCGGCACCACGTGGACGATGCGGTAGCCGCGCGCCTTCAGTTCAAGCAGGATTTTCGGCAGCGCTGCGACCGTTCGCGCCTGGATGTCGTGCAGCAGCAGGATGCCCTTGCCCTTGGCCTCCAGGCGCTGCATCGCGAGTTCGTAGACCCGCGCGGAGGAAACGTGGCGCCAGTCGTCGGCCGGGAAATCCGCGCTCCAGACCTGGGCGCCCTTTGCGGCGGCATGTTGTTCGATCGCTTCGGAGCGTGCGAGGCCGGGCACGCGAAAGAACGGGGCCGGCGCGGTGCCGTCGCCCAGCGCCGCAGTCACCGACGCGATGCCGTCGTCGATCTCCTGCTGAACGCGTTCGGCCGGCAAATGGTGCATGCCGGTCGGATGATTCTGGGTGTGGGTGGCAACGGTGTGGCCGGCGTCGCGGACCTTGCGCACGCCTTCCGGATTGGCCTGGGCCTGCCGGCCGACCAGGAAGAAGGTCGCCTTCACGCATTGGGAGGCCAGGATTTCCAGAATCCGGTTGCTGTATTTCGGCAGCGGCCCGTCGTCGAAGGTCAGCACCACCTCGCCAGCCGCGAGCGGCAGCGTTTCGGCATATTGCATGGTGCCGATGCGGGGATGCTCGCGGGGATCGACCACCAGGGTGCGCGCGGTGCCGAGCGCATCGGGGTGACCGGGGCAGCCGGCGGCCAAGGTGCCCGAGACAGCCGGTGCGGTCATGACGGCGGACAGCGCCAGGCCAACGGCGATCCGGCGCCGAACTCCAATCGATAGATTACCAATCATGCAGCACTGCCATTCCCATTTACGCAAATAGTTACCGCCGCGTCGTGAACGCGGGCTTAATTGCCCGACTTTCGCGGATGATACCAGCCTAGTGGACGCGGGCGATGCCGACGCCGCGCGGCGCCGGCACGAGGTGAACCACACGATAATGATTGTCCCTGAGATAGCGCAGGAACGCCGGCAGCATGGCCGCGGTTTGCGCCTTGGAATCGTGCAGCAGGATAATGCCCTTGCCGGCTATTTTGAGCCGGTCGGTCAGCAGTTTCAATTGCGCCTCAGCGGTCATGGGCTGCCAGTCGCTCGCCCACAGGTCGGCGCCGAACACCGCAATTTCGCGTGACTGGAGACGATCGAGCAAAAGGGGCGTGCTTTCAAAGTAGGGAAACCGGAAGAACGGCGTGCTCGGGGTGGTGGTGGCAACCCCGTGGAGCGCCATTTCGTCCGCCGCGATGCCCTTGTCGATCTCGGCCTCGGCTTCAGACGGCTTCATGTATTTGAGGTTGTGATGCGCCCAGGTGTGGTGGCCGATGGTGTGGCCTTCGGCGGCCATCCGCCGAACCAGCGCCGGATGCACCTGTGATGGCTTGCCGATCAGGAAGAACGTCGCGCGCACGCATTCCTGCGCCAGCGCCGCCAGCACCCGCGACGTCGTCGCCGGCCACGGGCCGTCGTCGAAGGTCAGCACGACCTCGCGATCCCCAAGCGGCAGGGTCTGAGGAAAGCTCTTCAGGCCTACCCGCGGCGTGGCGGCGGGATCGACGGCAAGAATGCGTGAGGTTCCGAGCACTCCGGGGCGCGGGCACTCTGCTGCCTGCGCTGCCGCGGTCCACGCCACCGAAGCGATAACGGCAGTTCGCAGGAACTTGATCGCTTGCAAAGTCATTGGCGTCCGGGGCCGATTTGTCATTGCGCTAGGTGTTGCCGATTGGCTAATGCGTCAAGCGAAAACTCAGACAAGTGATCAACCCTGTCAAACGGCGAGGCGCGCTATGGCCGAAGCTACGGACGTTGCCCAGGCCGCCGATGCGTCGCTGCTCGACCGTCACCCGATGCGCGACGAAAATGGCGGGATTCGTCAGGAGTTTGTCGCCGAAATAGCGCGCGCGGTTCAAGCTGATGATGCCGCATTTTTGCGCACCATCGTCGCCGAACTGCATGAAGCCGACCTCGGCGACCTGATCGAGGCGCTCGAACCGGATGACCGCGTCAGCCTGGTCGAACTGACCGGCGCCGATTTCGATTTCTCCGCGCTCAACGAGGTCGACGACTCCGTCCGCGAGGAAATCCTCGAGGAACTCGAACCGGAGACAGTGGCGGAAGGCGTCCGCGAGCTGGAATCCGACGACGCTGTCGAATTGCTCGAAGGCCTCGACGAGAAGGACCAGGAAGAGATCCTGGAAAAGCTGCCGCCGTCGGAGCGCGACGCGCTCGAGCGCAGCCTGGATTATCCGGAAAATTCCGCCGGTCGGCGCATGCAGACCGAGTTCATCGCGGTGCCGCCGGACTGGACCGTGGGGCAGGCGATCGACTACATGCGCGACACGCCCGATTTGCCCGACCGGTTCTACGAAATCTATGCGGTCGACGGCGCGCAGCACTGGCAGGGCGCGGTGTCGCTGGACGCTTTGCTGCGCTCGCGCCGCCCGGTGCCGCTGGCCGACCTGATCGACGAAGACCGCCGCCGCGTCTCGGTCATGGACGACCAGGAGGAAGTGGCGCGGCTGTTTGGCAAGTACAATCTGGTCGCGGCGCCCGTCGTCGATACCGACAACCGGCTGGTCGGCGTCATCACCATCGACGACGTGGTCGACGTAATCGAGGAAGAAGCCGACGAGGACCTCAAGGCGCTGGGCGGCGTGACCTCGGGCGAAGAATTGTCCGACAATGTCTGGACCATCGCCAAGGGCCGCTTCAACTGGCTGCTGGTCAATCTCGCCACCGCCTTTCTGGCGTCGTCGGTGCTCGGCCTGTTCGAGGGCCAGCTCGAACAGATGGTGGCGCTGGCGGTGCTGGCGCCGATCGTCGCCAGCCAGGGCGGCAATGCCGCGACCCAGACCATGACGGTGGCGGTGCGCGCGCTGGCGACCCGCGAACTCGGCCCCCATAACGCCCACCGCGTGGTCATGCGCGAGGGCCTGGTCGGCATCGTCAACGGCCTCGCCTTTGCCGTGATTACCGGCGTTGCCGCGGTGGCATGGTTCAAGATGCCGGGGCTCGGCGTCGTGATCGGCCTTGCCATGCTGTGCAACCTGATTGCCGGCGCGCTCGGCGGCATCCTGATTCCGATGGTGCTGGAGCGGGTGCGGGCTGACCCGGCGGTGGCGTCGGGCACGTTCGTCACCACCATCACCGACGTGGTCGGCTTCTTCTCGTTCCTCGGCATCGCCACGCTGTGGTTCGGGCTGAAATAACCCGTTCCGGCGGCCGCATTATCGTTAATCGAGACTTAACGCGCATCGTCGACAATCCGCGTCTGGAGTCGGACATGCAGCGCCTGCGGTTGAAAGCGGACGGACGGATCGTCGAACTGCGGGATGGGCAGGAGTTTCCGCTCGCGCCGACCATACCGGTCGCGCCGGTTGAGGCGGCAGCGCCCCCGGCGGTGCGGGACCTGCGACGCCGCGCGCGACTGACCCAGCTCGAGTTCGCCGCCCGGTTAGGGGTGCCGGTCGAGACCATTCGAAACTGGGAGCAGGGCAAACGGATGCCGCGCGGACCGGCGAGGGCGCTGCTCGCCGTCATCGCCCACGCGCCGGAAACCGTGTTTGCCGCCTTAGCCAGAGCCTAACCACGATCCGATTCGAACGCCCGTCCCAACCGGAATCCGCCACGGCCACGTTGGCAGCGCGTTCGCCAAGGAACATAGTGGGCTTCGATCGGCTTGAGTGAGCACGATGCAATTTATCGAAGCCAATGGCGCCCGCATCCCCGCGATCGGGCTCGGCACCTGGGAACTGCGCGGGCGAACCTGTGCGCGTCTGGTCGAGCAGGCGCTGAAACTTGGCTATCGCCACATCGATACCGCGCAGGTCTATGAGAACGAACGCGAGGTCGGCGAGGGCCTGCGCGCATCCAGGGTTCGGCGGGAGGACGTGTTCCTCACCACCAAGATCTGGACCACCCATTTCGCGCCGAACGATCTGGAGCGGTCGACCAAAGATAGTCTGCACAAATTACGGCTCACCGAAGTCGATCTGTTGCTGCTGCACTGGCCCAATCCGCAGGTGCCGCTGTCGGAGACGCTGGGCGCGCTGGCCCATGTCAAGAAGCTCGGCATGGCCAGGCATATCGGCGTCTCGAATTTTACCGTCGCCTTGATCGACGAAGCCGTCGCCGAATGCCCAGAGCCGCTGGTCTGCAATCAGGTCGAATACCATCCCTATCTCGACCAGACCAAGGTGAAGGAGGCCGTTGCGCGTCACGGCATGGCCGTCGTCGCCTATAGTCCGGTGGCGCGGGGCCGCATCAGGGGCGACGAGACCCTGACCAGGATCGGGCAGGCGCATGGCAAGACCGTTGCGCAGGTTTGCCTGCGCTGGCTGGTGCAGCAGAATGTCGCCGCGATTCCGCGGACCTCGAAAATCGAGCGGCTGTCGGAAAACATCGAGATCTTCGATTTTGTGCTGTCCGAGCAGGAAATGGCCGAGATCTCGGCAATGGGCAGCGCCAAGGGCCGGCTGACCGATTACGCCTTCGCGCCGAAATGGGATTGAGACGGCTGCAGCAGCCGCGCTAGTCTGGTCGCGCGAAGTTCGCTTGGGCTAATCGACAGGTTGATCGCATCAGGTGGAACCAGGTCAGGCCATACGCACGGGCATTGCCGCATCAGCGATCGCGCATCTATCCGCGGTGGTGCTGTTGCTGCTGTTCAGCGAGGTGCATCTGTTCGGCTCCGTGACCGAAGATGCGGTTGCTGTCGAAATCGTGACCTCGGAGGAAGTCGAGCAGAAGAAACCGGAGCCCGCCGTGGCGCCCGAGACGAAGCCGGCCTTCGATCTTCCCACGCTACTCCCGCCTTCGAGTTTACCCGCATCCGCTCCTGCACCCGCACCGGCGCCAGCCTCGCAGACGGCGGCACAAAAGGCCCCGCCACCGCCCGCCGGTCAGAAAACAGCGGCGGCGCAGCCGCCGTCAACGCCGCCGCCTCCCGCCGGCCAGCCGGCAGCGGCGCAACCGCCTGCCTATGTTGCTCCCCAGCCAGACATTTCCGTCAAGTATCAGGTGATGCTTGGACTGCCCCCGGACATGTCCCCGGCGCTGCCGCCCGCAGGCTCCGGCGGCAGGCCGGGGGAGCCCTTCGATGCTCCCGCGTCGACGCAGGCGGACATCGCGTCCAGTCTCGTCGCCGAGTTTCGGCGGCATCTAAAGACCTGTTTGAAACGGCCGCCATCGATCACGCCGTCGGACAAGCTCAAGATCAAGTTGCGGGTTTTCATGGACCTCGAAGCCAGGCTCGCGGCCGAGCCGGTCCTGATCGAAGCCAGCGCGTCGCCCAAGGGGCCTGCCCTGATGCAGGCGGCAATGGCCGCATTGCAGGGCTGTCAGCCCTACGCGATGTTGCCGGCGGACCGATACGACGAATGGAAGGTACTCGATCTCAGCTTCACGCCACAGGATTTCGCGGGCTGATCCAGCGGCTCGCACACCAATGATCGGCTTTCCGCAATGTCGGATTCCCGACGCTCGCACGCACATTGATGGCAGTTGTTCTTTACACGTTAATTATGCGCTGCGATGGAATCGGCTGCGGTGAGCCGAACCTCCAAATGTTTCGTTTGTGGATTGCGATGTTTGCGCAGAATTTTTTGGAGCGTTTGTATGTCGGGACAGGGCAGGAAAACTTTGATCGATCTGGTCGCATTCACGGAATACATGGCCCGGCAGCCGAACGGCGCGCTCAAGCGAACCCTCGAAGCGGTGCGGCAGCATCTTGGCATGCAAGTCGCGTATGTTTCCGAATTCACCGAGGGCCGGACCGTTTTCCGCGAAGTCGACGCGCCGGGACTGGAGGCATTGATCAAGGTCGGCGATTCCCATTCGCTGGATGACGTCTACTGCCGGCACATCCTGGAGGGACGGCTTCCCGAACTCATTCCCGACACCTCGCTGGAGCCGCTGGCGATGGCGATGCCGATCACGGCAACCGGCAATATCGGCTGTCATATCAGCGTGCCGATCCGACTGCCGGACGGTCGGCCCTATGGCATGTTCTGTTGCCTCGGCTTTGAAGCCAATCCCACACTGAATGCGCGCGATCTGCAAACCATGCGGGCATTCGCAGACCTCGCCGCGTTCGAAATCAATCGCGACCTGATGGTTGTGGAAGCCGCCGGACAAAAGCGCGAACGGATCGGCGCCGTCATCGATCTGGACCAGTTCTCGATCGTCTATCAGCCGATCTGGGACATGCGCGGCCGGCAGGCCGTCGGCTTCGAATGCCTGACCCGATTTTCCGGGCTGCCGAGTCGGCCGCCCAACGAATGGTTCCACGAAGCCGCCGAGGTCGGCCTCGGGACAGAACTGGAATTGGCCGTCATTCGAGCCGCCGTCGGCGCCCTGGCATCGGTCCCCGCGCACCTGCATCTGGCGGTCAATGCTTCGGTGGAAACGGTCATGAGCCGCAAATTTGCCGATCTCATGACAGATCTGCCCTCAGGGCAGGTCGTGATCGAAATCACCGAGCATACCGACGTCGAGAATTATGAGGACCTGGTGTGCGCGTTACAACCGCTGCGGCAGCGTGGCATCCGGCTCGCGATCGACGACGCCGGTGCCGGATATTCCAGCCTTCGCCACATCCTTCATCTGCGCCCCGACTATATCAAACTGGACATGGACCTGATCCGGCATATCGATATCGATCCGGCCCGCCGCGCGCTGGCGTCGGCATTGATCGGGTTCGCCCGCGACACCGACAGCATCATCATCGCCGAGGGCGTCGAGACCGCTTCCGAATTCGCGACATTGCAAGCCCTCGGCGTCGAGCAGGTGCAGGGCTATTTCCTCGGCCGTCCGATGCCGCTCGAAAACGCCTTGCGCTCGGTCGAGCCTTTAGAGGCCGCCGCCCGCGTCGCCTGATCCTAGCTTCCCATCGCCCGCCAGGCGTTGGAGGCGAATTGCCGGCGCCAGGTGACGATCACCACCGCCGCCGTGGTGACGAACAGCACCCAGGGGCTGACGAACCAGCCGAGATAGCCGAGCGCAAAGAAGAACGCGCGCTGGCCGCGGTTGAAATGCCGGCCCGCGGCCTCGAACAGTTTCGTGGTGCGGATCACGTGAGCTTCCGCCTCCGGGGTGTCGCGTTGCTCGACCGGCGGCATCGCGCCGAGCAGGATCGAGACATAGTTGAACAGCCGGTACGACCAAGCGAATTTGAAGAACGCGTAGATGAAAATCAGGATCAGCCCGACGCATTTGATCTCCCACAGCGCCGGCGAGGGCGTCAGGTCGATCGGCAGGGCCCCGAGTACCGCCAGCGCCTCGTTGGTCGCCCGCAGCAGCGCCAGCGCGCCGCCGATCGCGATCAGGGTGGTGGAGGCGAAAAATGCCGTGCCGTTCTGCAGCGCGCCCATGATCTGCATGTCGACCATGCGTGCCTCGCGGTCGAGCATGCGCCGGACCCAGACCCCGCGGTAGACGTTCATGCGCGCCGACAGGCTGTCGCGACCGTAGGCGGTGTGCTCCAGCGTGATGGCATACACCGTCCATTCCAGAACGAAGAAGCCGACCGCCAGAATATCGACCCAATAAGCAGTCATGTCTCGTCTCCAGGAGCTGCAAAGGCTGCCACGCATGTTCCACTGCGGCAACCGGCACGACAGCGGAGCGGCCGGTTGAACCCCCGCCGAGCGCTGTGGCAAGGTGACTAACCCGGAACAGGATTCCCCTGCGATGACTCTAAAACTCGTGATCGGCAACAAGAACTATTCATCGTGGTCGATGCGGCCGTGGCTGGCGCTGCGTGCCAGCAACATCCCGTTCGAAGAGATTTTCATTCCGCTCTATACCGACAATGCAGCCGACAAGGACCGCATCCTGAGCTTTTCGCGCGCGGGGAAGGTGCCGGCGCTGATCGACGGCGACATCACGATCTGGGATTCGCTCGCCATCATCGAATATCTGGCCGAACGGTTTCCGGAAGCCGGGCTGTGGCCGGAAGATCGCGCGCGCCGCGCGCATGCGCGCTCGGTTTCGGCGGAGATGCATTCGGGTTTCATGGCGCTGCGCAACGAATGCGGCATGAACCTGCATCGTCCGGTCGGCGCCGTCGATCTGTCCGACGACGCCCGCGCCAATGTCGCGCGCATTGAGGAAATCTGGACCGAATGCCGCCAGCGCTATGGCGCAGGGGGGCCGTTCCTGTTCGGGGCCTTCGGCGCGGCGGATGCCATGTTTGCGCCGGTCGTGCACCGGTTCCGCACTTATGCGATCCATGTGGCGCCGCCGGCGGCGGCCTTTATGGAGACGATGACGGAATTGCCGGCCTTCGCGGAATGGACCCGCGCCGGTCTCGCCGAAACCCTCGTGATCGAGAGATTCGAGACAGTTTAGGCGCCGTCTTTTTAGAGCGGGTTCTCAGAGGGGAGTGCACGCTCTGCGTGCGTGGCCGGCTGGGCCCCGCGGTTCCATATGACAGCCTGCCAGCTTATTCCGGTACCGGCTAACTGGCAACTATCCCGCTGAAAAACCTGCAATAAATGCGCAATTGCCATGTCCTGACGGACTGGCCAATTTCGCCGGCCCTGTGCTACCTTGCCGCAGGGTTCTCAGTCGGCCGTAGCAAGCGGGGACCGCAGGCTTGGCCGACGTTTTGCGTATGGAGAGGGCGTTGAAGCACAAATTCACCGTTGGAGAGACCGTCTATTTCACTGCCAGCAATGTTGCCCGTCCGGCTGCCAGCGGCACCTATGAGGTGATCCGGCTGCTCCCGACCGATGGCGACGACTACCAGTATCGGATCAAAAGCTCGACCGAGGCTTTCGAACGGGTGGCCAAGGAAAGCCAGCTCGACATCTCCTGAGAATTCCGTGCGTCAGGCCGGGTTGAGCCGTTCTCGCTCCGCTCGCCGTCAAAACGCCCCGTTCGCGGAAATATTCTGCGCCAGTCGAGTGCGTCAGGATCGGCATTCAGCTTTCGCTGAATGCGTTTGCTGCTGCGTTGAGGGACACCGCACATGAACTGGGACTGGGCTTCGTCGCTGGAGCAATTCTGGCGCTCGCCGGCGTTTCCGATGTGGCTGACAATGGCCACGGCGGGATTTTTCGCACTGATCGTACTCGTCATGGTGTTGCGCGCCGAGAAATCGGTCGCCAACGCCATGCTGGCGATCATCACGCTGCTGGCGATCGGCGTCACCGGCGCAGCTACCCTTCGCGGGTTCGGTCCGGAGGGTCGCAGCGCATCCGGCGAAGCCAGGCCCCCGTTGTCGCTGACCGCAGCTCTCCCGGCCTTGTCGTGTATCGACGATCTGGCCGGCGACACCGTGCTGACGGCCTGCGAGAAGGCGCTGTTCGGTTCTGCCGAAGCCACCGCCGCGGCGCTGTCCTATGCCGGGGCTCAAATCACGCGGCTGACCGCGCTCGGCGACGCCGCGACTGCCAACCTGACGCCGGAGATGCAGGCGCTGCGCCGGGCGGTCGAGCAAGATCGCTACGGGTTGATGGCCTATGTGCTGCTGGCGCGCGACCGTTGCACGCCGTCGGATTGCGCGGCTTTCCGATCGCTGACAAATAGCCAGCAACTGGTGTCCAACATGGGGGAGCGGGTCTATGACGGCCTGGTGATGCGTTACTCCGCCTCGTGGAACGCGCCGCCGCCGATGGCGGCCGTCGCGCCGGTCACGGCGTTCGCCCCGACGATGCCCACCGGCAAGCCGACCAATGCCGAGTTTCCGTCCGCGGCCTCCACCCCGCCGGTCAACATCATGACGCCGGAGCCCGGCCCGGGGCAGGCCGCGCCGCGCGCGCCGGCGCAGGCAAATGCGCCGCCGTCAGCGCGCCCGGCGACAACCACGACGACAGCGACCGCGCCAGCAGCACCCGCTGCGGCCAAGAAGCAGCCCGCGCCGAAATCCGCGCGCAACGCTCCGGTTCAACTGGCGCCCGCCGCGACGGCCCCCGCGGCCGACGACGAGTGATGCTTCCAATATCCGTCGCCGGACGCTAAAGCTCGCCGCATGCCACTTCACCTCGTCAAACTCTGCGTCGGCTGCGAGTCGATCAAGGAACTCAAGGGCTGGGTCGCCGAGCGCATGGCGACGGCCCGGAAAAAGGGCCTGCCGCTTCATCATGTTCACGTCACGCGGATGGTGCCGAAGCGCGGCGACGAAATCGTCGCGGGCGGTTCGCTCTACTGGGTGATCAAGGGTGAAATCGCGGCACGGGAAAAAATCATCGCGATCGAGCCGTTCCGCGACAAGGACGGCATCGGACGATGCCGGCTGGTGATGCAGCCGAAGGTGATCGCGGTCTCGACGCGGCCGATGCGCCCGTTCCAGGGCTGGCGCTATTTTACGCCGGATTCGGCGCCGCCTGATCTCGGCAAGGCCGCCGCCAGCGTCGCCGCGATGCCCGAGCCGCTGCGCCGCGAACTGCGCGATCTGGGGCTGCTTTAAACCCCGACGTTGTCGATCAGGCGGGTCTTGCCGAGCTTGGCCGCCACCAGAATGCGCACCGGGCCATCCTTCAGCGAGGCGATCGGCGCCAGCGTCTCGGCGTGCCGGGCCTCGAAATAATCCAGCACGAAACCGGCGCTGCTGATCAGTTCGCGGCTGCCGGCCATCGCTGTGTCGACATCGTCGCCGGCGCGCAGGCGCTTGGCGCTTTCCTTCATGGCGCGGTAGAGCACCGGCGCCACCTGCCGCTCCTCCGGCGTGAGGTAGACGTTGCGCGATGACATCGCGAGGCCGTCGCGCTCCCGCACCGTGCGCGAACCGATCACCTTGACGCCGAGGTCGAGATCGCCGGCCATCTGCGCCACCACCCGCAGCTGCTGGAAATCCTTTTCGCCGAAGATCGCGAAATCCGGCCTGACCTGGGTGAACAATTTGCCGACGACCGTGGCGACACCGCCGAAGAAGTGCGGCCGGAAGCGGTCTTCCAGTCCCGCGATGGCCGGTCCCTCCGGCACGATCCGGGTGGCGAAGCCCTCGGGATACATGACCTTGACGTCCGGGTTCCAGATCAGGTCGACATCCTCGGCGGCCAGTCTCGCGACATCGGCCTTCCAGGTCCGCGGGTACGAGCCGAAATCTTCCGTCGGCGCGAATTGCGTGGGATTCACGAAGATCGAGACGATGACTTTTTTGGCGCGGCGTTTCGCCAGCCGGACCAGCGACACATGGCCGTCATGGAGCGCTCCCATGGTCGGCACCAGCGCAAGGGTGGCTTTTCTGGCGCGAAGGCCGTCGAGGGCGCGACGCAATGCAGGGACCGTGCGGACGATCATGGGACTTCGCGACATCTGGGCTCGATCTGTCGGGGTCAGGGAGGCCGGGGCTTCCGACCCGGCGGCGGGGAGGTCGACCTTATCAAGGCGGGGGCTTCGTCGCCAAGTGTTCGGGCAAATGTTCGACCAAGTGTTCGACCAAGTGTTCGTGGCCTGCATGAGAAGGGGCCAGGCCGAAAGATATCCACCAAACGTGCGGTCGATCACAGACACCGCCGCTGCCGGCGTGGGATTCATGATTAAGGCAGACGGCGAGCGATTCCGGAGCGTTATCGCGCATTTCACTTGACCGCAGTCGCGCGGAATTTGAAGATATCCACAGGGGCTCGAGCATGTTGGTGCAGACTAGTCAGGGGCAGTCGGGCTCGGCGCACGTCGTCGTGCTGGGCAACGAAAAGGGCGGATCGGGAAAATCCACCACCGCCCTGCACATCGCTGTCGCCCTGATGAAAGCCGGCCAGCGCGTCGCCACCATCGACCTGGATTGCCGCCAGCAAAGCTTCACCCGCTACATCGGCAACCGCAGCGCCTGGGCGCGGCGCACCGGCCTCGACCTCGAGATTCCGGTGCATAGCTGCATCAAGCTCGGCGAGACCATGCAGATCGCCGACAACGAGACGTCCGAATTCCAGCAATTCATGGACGCCGTCAGCGCAGTCGAGCGCAGCTTCGATTTCATCGTGATCGATACGCCGGGGTCGGACAGCTATCTGATGCGCCTCGCGCACTCGATGGCGGATACGCTGGTCACGCCGATCAACGACAGCTTCCTCGACTTCGACGTGCTGGGGACCGTCGATCCCGCCACCTATTCCGTGACCGGCGAGAGCCACTATGCGGAGATGGTGCGCGATGCCAGGCGCAAGCGCCGCCAGCTCGACGGCGCCACCACCGACTGGATCGTGGTCCGCAACCGGCTCTCGATGCTGGGATCGCGCAACAAGCAGCTCGTCGCCGATGGTTTGAAGCAGTTGTCGTTCCGGCTCGGCTTCCGCTCGATCGACGGATTTGCCGAACGCGTGGTGTACCGCGAGTTCTTCCCGCGCGGGCTGACCGCCCTCGACGACCTTGACGAGGCGACGCTCGGCACCCGGCCCAGTCTCGGCCACGTCACGGCGCGCGAAGAGGTCACGAGCCTGCTGCGGCAGTTGAAGCTGCCGCTCGATGAGCGCGGCCGCCGCCGCGCCGCCAACCGGGCCGAATGGTTCACCCAGGTCGACAAGCCGCTCGAAGTCCACGACATCCTGGGCGCCTGACCGGCTGCGGTGGGCGGTTACCGTTGCCAGGGCGCGCAGGGCAGGCAAGCGACAGCACCGGCGGAACCTAACGTCCCGCGGCCCGTTTTTACGGGGTCTTTACCTATTACCTGAACCCAACGTTGAGTCGCGACGTCCGACAGTGTGGGAACACGCTGTGGGTTCCCGACTGTGCACGTGCACAAAAAGAGGTTGCAACGCACAACGATCAGGCGGCGAATTCACAACATTTGGTCTTCCTGTCAACTCGCCGTGACATATATCATGCACAAGGGAACGCAGAGTCCCGAACATTGGAATACGGCCCGAGAGGGTGCCCGAGGACGAACATGAAACGTGGAATTCTCGTTCTGCTTTCGCTTAGCGTTCTGGTTGCGGTGGGTTACTTCACCGCGAGCAAATGGGCGATCCGTCATGAGACGGTGACGTTCATCGACCCGGCGCGCGACAATCGTCCGGTCGCTGTCGTTGTCGCCGTGCGGCGCGACAAGGAGATGCAGGCCAACGCCGGCATGATCACGCTGCCGGTGGCGGTGCTCAATCACGGCAACACCGTCAAGAATTCCGAGTACTCGTTCCTCGCCAACGTCTTCGCCGCGCGCGGCTATCTGGCGCTCAGCCCCCAGCATGACCTGCCGACCGATCCGCCGATGGTGACGAAGCCCGGTGAAATCTATGTCGGCCGCCTGCCGCAAATCGAGCGCGGCGTTGCCAACATCCATTTCGCCGTCGACCAGATGAAGAAGATTCAGCCCAACGCCAACTATGACAAGCTGACCATGGTCGGGCATTCGATGGGCGGCGATATCTCGATGTATTTCGCCAAGGAATATCCCGAGCAGATCAAGAAGGTGGTGACGCTCGACAATCTGCGCGTGCCGTTCATGACCGACGGCAAGTTCAAGATCTTGTCGTTCCGTTCGAAGGATGCCCATTTCAAGCCGGATCCCGGTGTCGTTCCCGACGCCGAGCAGTGCGAGAAATCGGATATCACGGTCGTAGATACCGGCTTCCAGCACAACGACATGCGCGACACCGGTCCGGACACCGCAAAAGCCTCGATCCAGACCATGCTCGACAAGTTCCTGAACGATACCGACAGCACGCTCGCGCCGGTCGATACCAAAGCGCCTAAGATCATCGAGAAGGGCGCGGTGAAGGGCCCGGTCTCGGCATTGAGTCCCGCGCAGAAATCGTCTCGCGCCGAGACGAACTGATCGGGCGTCGAAACGCGGCGGCGCCGGCCGCTGCGGTCGGTTGCGCCAGTCAGGCCGCCGGCCAGTCAGTCCGCGCAGCATTGACCGCATGCCGATCCCGGCCCACATAGAGCTCGCTGCAATGTGCGAGTGCTGATGTCCGGCGAACCCACCAAACCGAAACGGCCAGGCGAAGTATCCGCATCGCCGAAGGCTGCGTCCGGCCAACCGTTGCCGCAGACGAAGCCGTCCGGCTCGGACGAGATTGCCGCCTTCGTCGCCAAGGCCCGCGCGATGTCGCCGCATGCGGCCGGAGGCCGTGGCAGGATGGTGTTCGCGCTCGACGCCACCATGAGCCGGCAGCCGACCTGGGACATGGCCTGTGCGCTGCAGGCCGACATGTTTCGCGAGGCGGCAGCGCTCGGTAGCCTCGACATTCGCCTCGTCTATTATCGCGGCCTCAATGAATGCCGCGCCTCGGGGTGGATTTCCGACAGCGGGCAGCTCGCCAGACTGATGGGCAAGATCGATTGCCGGGGCGGCAATACCCAGATCGGCAAGGTGCTGTCGGAGGCGCGGCGGGAGGCAGTGGCCGCAGGCGTGCGCGCGGTGGTGTTCGTCGGCGACGCCATGGAGGAGGCGATCGACGATCTCTGCGTCAAGGCCGGCGAACTCGGCCTGCTCAAGGTGCCGGTCTTCATGTTCCAGGAAGGCCATGACGAGGTCGCCGAGCAGGGGTTCCGCGAGATCGCGCGCCTCACCGGCGGAGCGTGGTGTCGGTTCGATCCCGGTGCGGCCGCGCAGCTGCGCGAGCTGTTGCGTGCCGCGGCGGCCTACGCCGCGGGCGGGCGCGAGGCGCTGCTGCGGCTGTCGAAAACCGGCGGCGGCGCCGCCAAATTGCTCGGCCAGATGAAGTGAGCGCGCATCCTGGCTTCCGAGGGCATGGGCGGGTGACCGCATGCTTTTTGTCGCTGACATCCCTATATTGAAATCATGGCAACCCTGATCGCCGGCGTCGTCGCCGTTATCCTGCTCTATTCGCTGCTGCAGATGTTTCGCGCGGCCAACCCGGTCATTCTGGCCCGCGCCATCAAGATCGGCGGCGGCGTCGTGGCGCTTGCCGTTGCGGCCTTCACCGGCCTCAGGGGCGAGCTTGCGGTGGCCATCCCGCTCGGCATCTTCGGCGCGGGCTTGCTCGGCTGGTCGCCGTTTGGACCATCGGGCTTCAGCAATATCGGCGGGATGTTCGGCGCCGGCGCCAAGCGTTCGTCGGGACAGACCTCAAAGGTCCGCTCGCAGTTTCTCGACATGACGCTCGATCACGACACTGGCCAGCTCTCGGGCCAGATCGTGGCCGGACCCCATGCCGGCCGCGATCTCGGCGAGTTCGATCTGCCGCAACTGACGGCGATGATATCCGGCTTCGACGCGGAGAGCGTGGCGCTATTTGAAAGTTATCTTGACCGCAGGTTTCCCGCCTGGCGTCAGGACGCGCAGGGAGACGCGGCAAGGGGGCAGAGCCGTGCGCCGTCGGGCGGAAAAATGACGGACGAGGAGGCCTATCAGATCCTTGGCCTGCAGCCGGGGGCGGGCCGCGACGAGATCGGACGTGCGCACCGCGCGCTCATGAAGAAACTGCATCCCGATCAGGGGGGGTCGACGTACCTCGCCGCCCGCGTGAACCAGGCCAAGGATACTTTGCTTCGCACGCATTTAAGCTAACTCCGGCAACGCCACACAACGCTACAATCCGCGAGCTGCTTCTGTTGTTCTCTGTCTTGACGCCCCGTGGCCGCCCGCCGTTGTCCGGCGTGGTCGATCCTTCGTCACACAGTATTAACTGCAAAATCTTGACGAGAAGTTTTCAGAGCGGGGATTTTGCGGTGTGCCTTGCGGCCGAAAACGAAAATGCCGGCGCGTTGCGCCGGCATTTTGAACTTAAAATGGCGAGTGAGTCTTTTGGGGATCAGTTCCGAACGGTGATGCAGGAGATGTCGGAGCGCTTCAGGGTCTTGCACACCGCCTCGGCCTGATCGCGGTCGAGGCCGGCGAAGCGGGCGCGGTACAGTTTCCGGTCGCCCTTGGCCACCGGCTCGGTGAACGGCTCGGCCTTGGCGAGCAGGCCCTTGGCCTGGCCGCGCGCGGCTTCGATGCGCGCCTGTGCCTCGCTTTCGCTTTCGAGGGCGCCGACCTGGATGATCCAGCCGGTGTGGGCAATGGCGGGCTTGATGGCGCCGTTCTGCTGAACGGTCTGCGGCTGCGGGGCCCGGGGCGCCGGCTCCGCATAGGCCATCGCCTGCGCGGCGGGGGCGGGCGGGGCGCTCGAAGCCGGCAGGACGCCGAGGATTCCGTTACCGGTGCCGTGGTTGGCGGGCTGCGGCGGCATTTCGGTCCTGAAGATCTGGTTCTTCGCGGCTGCGGTCTTGGGAACGCTGGTTTCAGCCTTGTTGGCTTCGGCTTTGGCCACCAGGGCGCCGGAGGTCTCCGGCACCTCGCGCGGCGGCGCGATCGCATGGGTGATCGGGGTGGGCGACTGGTCCGGGGCGGCCGAGGCCAGCTTGATCTGTCCGGCCTTGACCTGAACCGTCTTCACCCGGACCGGCTTCATCGGTTCGGACGAGCCGGGGATGGCGGCGAGCTGCTGGGTTTGAATGACGCCTGAGGTCAGCGGCGCCGGCTCGGTCCTGGCGTGCTGGGCTGCGATCCTGGCCTGCGGCGGCGGTACGGCCGCGGTGGCGGCGGCGAGCACGGAAGGCTTGGAGATCGAACGCGTGGCCTGTGCGGCTGCGCCCGGCTCCTGCGCGGCAGCGGCAACCTGAATGGCACCCTGGGCCTGAACCGTCTGCGTCGGCCGCGCGGCGGCTTCGGCTTCGGCGACATCGGCATTGGCTTCCGAAACGCTCCGCTCGCTGATCGCGGCGACGGTGCGGTTGGTAGCGCCCTTGGCGAGATTTTCCGCGAGCAGGTTGCGCATGATGGCATCGCGCGAGCCGCCGCTGCGGCCGCCCAGCACCACGCCGACCAGATGGCGGTTGCCGCGGCGCATCGAGGTCACGAGATTGAAGCCGGAAGCGCGGGTATAGCCGGTCTTGATGCCATCGACGCCCTCGACGTTGCCGAGCAGGCGGTTGTGATTGCGGATGGCGTGGCCGCGATAGACGAAGCTTGAGGTCGCGAAGTAGCGATAATACTTCGGGAAGCGCTCCTGGATCGCGCGGCCGAGCGTCGCCTGATCGCGCGCGGTGGTGACCTGCTCGCTGTTGGGCAGGCCGTTGGCATTGCGATACACCGTCCTGGTCATGCCGAGCGCGCGCGCCTTGCGCGTCATCAGCTTGGCGAAATCGTCTTCGTCGCCGGAAATGGCTTCCGCAATCACGACGGACGCGTCGTTGGCGGAGCGCGTCACCAGCCCCTTGATGGCGTCTTCGACGCTGATGGTTTGGCCCGGGCGCAGGCCGAGCTTGGTCGGCGCCTGCTCGGAGGCGTGCTCGGAAACCGACAGCTCGGAATCGAGCTTCAGCTTGCCGGATTCGAGGCGCTCGAACAGTAGATAGAGCGTCATGATCTTGGTGAGCGAGGCGGGGAAACGGATCGCGTCGGGATTGTTGGCGGTCAGCGTCGCGCCGGAATTGGCGTCGACGATGATCGAGGAGAATTGCGGGCTGTAGCTCGGTTTCGCCACCTGGCGCACATGGTGGCGGCCTCGGTGGCGGCGGGCGTCGGCGGTGTCGGTCGTGAAAATGACCGCGGTGACGATGGTAGCCAGGCCGAGTACGCAAACTCGCAGGTAACGCGAGGAAGCCAAGGTTGTGCGAAGCATAAACTTCCCCGTCCCAATTTCTGTCTTGATCACCGGTTCGTGAGGCTAAATTATGCCCAACGTCCCAGAGGTTTCCCTGCTCAAAGTCCTTATCCGGGCGGGTTTGTTCGCCCGAATGGCCGGTCCGGCCGCTGTTCTGGCTAAGACGCTGTTCACAAACAATTTTTCAGGCTGCTGTCTGGAACGCGAACAAGTCCAAGAATCAGGTTAGGCGGGTCGAGTTTCCAAAAGATTAAGCAACCGTTGCCTAGTGCCCCGGTGTTTACGCTAAATCCCGTGGATTTGTGCGACGCACAAATATTCTTGACTTTATTGTGCGTTGCACTATAATGGTGGATGTTAGGGAGGCGGGAACTCCCGGCAGATTTATTACGCATCAGTCTGGGAAGGACTCCACGATGGTCAAGGTTGAAGACATCCAGCAGTACGGCAAAGAGCAGCTCGAGACGGTCGTTGCCTCCGCAACCACCATGCAGCACGGCATTCAGGCGATCGCCAGCGCCTACGGCGACTACACCAAGAAGTCCTTCGAGGACACCAAGTCGATGGTCGAGAAGCTGTCCGGCGTGAAGTCGCTGGACAAGGCGATCGAACTGCAGACCGAATTCGCGAGGTCCGCCTACGAGACTTTCGTGGCCGAGTCGCAGAAGATCGCGGGCCTCTATGGCGATCTCGCCAAGCAGACCTTCAAGCCGCTCGAGGGACTGGTCGCGAAGTTCACCCCGGCCGCCACGCACTAAGCCAGCGCGGTCTTACAGAATATCAAAAAGCCCGGCCGTCATGGCCGGGCTTTCTTCGTATTGGCGAAGCGAAAGATTCCTTCGCGGATTTATCGCGCGACGCGCAGTTTCGACAGCGAGGTTCCGATGTTGTTGAAGGCTGCCATGATCTGGGTCGCGGAGGTGACGGTGGAGAACTTGTCGGAGCCGCTGGCGCAGTATTGCAGGACCGAGGAGGTCGGATCGTTGTCGGTGTTCACATGCATCGTATAGATGGTGATGCCGGCGGCCTTGATGTTGTCGCACAGAATTCGCTGGCGGGCGTCGATCTGGCCGTTGAACTGGGTCTGGCCGTTGCCGTAGGAAGGCCAGCGGTCCTGCGTATTCAGGCCATCGGACATCACGATCAGCACCTTCTTGTAGTTGTAGTTAGCTTCTTCAGGAGGAGCATTGAGCGGCGCGCTCTCGGTGAGGGATTGCCATCCCCAGGCAATACCGATCGGCTGATTGGTGCCGCCATTGGGCGTAAGTGAGTCGACCTTGGTCTTGAGGGCGGCGAAGTCGGTGCTGAGCGGCATCAGCTGCGCCGGGCACGCATCGTATTGCTCGGCGTAGAAACGGGTGGAGGGGCCCCCGGTCGGCGCGGTGTTCAGGGTGTCGTAGTTCTGATCGCGGTCGGTGACGCAGCCATTCCACGTGTTGTGATTCTTGGCACTGCAGGTCTGATTCCAGCCCCATCCGCTACAGCTCTGGTTGTCGTTGTCCCAGTCGCTCCAGTTGATCCAGCTCGCGTTGTAATTGCTGGCGCCGACATTGACGTCCTTGGCAAAGGGAATGATCGAGACGTAGACGTCGCCGGGGGTCTTGGCGAGGGCGGCGAGCTGGTCGATCAGGCTTTTGGCGGCGGGCTTCAGCGCGGCCATCTTGCCGTCCTGGGCCATCGAGCCGGTGACGTCGAGCGCGATCGCCACGCGCATCCGCGAATTGCCCCAGGCGGAGGTCGAACTGGTGTTGATATTGAGCTTCGGGAAACCGACGACCTTCATGAATTCGGTGGTGACGTTGCCGGATCCGTTGACCAGGATGGTCGAGCCCTGGCTCGAATTCGGGGTATAGGTCGCGTTGATCGTCACCGACTTGGCTTCTTTATTGGTATAAAGGGCGGTGAAGTAGGTCGTCGCCTTCGTGCTGATCTCGCCGGCCGTGATCTTTCCGTCGGACAGATCCTTCGCCAGCATCAATGCCGTCGAATCGAGGGCCGCCTGCATCGACGAGCGCGCCTTGTTGGCGCGGCTGTAGTCGATCGCCCCGCCCATCAAGCCGAGGATGGGGATCAAGGCGACAGCAAACAGCATCCCGATATTGCCCTCATCGGCGACGGGAAAGCGGCGAAATGCGCGCCGAAACTGACTGGCAATGGAGCTATTGGGCATAATTGTCACCGTGCATGGGTTCCGTGCCCCATTTCGGGTCAGCGCGCTAAACAGCTGGTAAATCGGACCGGGGAAAACTGGCTCAATAGCCAGCTAAATGCGGATCGGCCGGCAGAACCGCTCGCTATCGTCAATGCCCGCTAAATCTCCACTGCGCCGGCTTTGTCAAACCTGAAGGAATTGATTAACCTTGCAGGGATCGCCGGGCCCGGGAGTCGGCCCCGCGGCAGGTCGTGGCTGGGATCAGTGCGCTTGCGGTGGGGCGAAGCCGGACCCATATTTGGAGCTATCGATCCAGCTGGTGGGGTCGAGCCGCCCGGGAGCGGCGATCTGGAAACGGGTCTGGGAACTCACGCGACAGCTCCGCAGGGGCGCATCGCTCGAGGCGTTCCTGGTCGCGTGGTCCGGTTTCCCGTGGGGATTTCGAACGCCTGTGCCATGCTGCAATTAACCTCCCAATTTGACTGTTCCGCCGCGCCCGCCGTCGCCGCATCTGCTCCCCGAATGGGCAATGATGAGAGCAATTCGGGGGGGACGGGAGGTCCGACCACATCGGTGATCGCCAAGGTCAAGCCCAAGACCAAGCGGCCGAACCTGTATCGCGTGCTGATCCTGAACGATGATTACACGCCGATGGAGTTCGTCGTTCACGTCCTGGAGAAGTTCTTCCAGAAGGACGTCGAAGCCGCGACCAAGATCATGCTCCACGTCCACCACCATGGAATCGGGGAGTGCGGGGTGTTCACCTACGAAATCGCCGAGACCAAGGTGACCCAGGTGATGGATTTTGCCCGCAAGCACCAGCATCCCCTGCAATGCGTGATGGAAAAGAAGTGACGTCCCGCGAAATCCGCTGAAACGGGAACGGGTTTTGCTTGGAGCCAGACGATCGGCGCGTGCCGTTTGCCGGACCGGCGTTGGGTGGGTGAGTCGCGTGACTTTGGAGCGAATCCACTTCGGCGGAACCGACCTTTCGCCACGATCCGGCGTAACTATATGACAAAGGTTGTTGTTGCCTGAGCGGGCAACGGCGATCATGATGGCGGGGGCCACAGAGGACGCGAATGCCAACTTTTTCCCAGAGCCTTGAACAATCACTGCATCGTGCGCTGGCGATTGCCAACGAGCGCCATCATCAATATGCGACGCTGGAACACCTGCTGCTGTCGCTGATCGATGATTCCGATGCGGCCGCCGTGATGCGTGCCTGCAGCGTCGATCTCGACAAGCTGCGCACCAGCCTCGTCAATTACCTCGAGACCGAATTCGAGAATCTGGTCACCGACGGTGCCGACGACGCCAAGCCGACCGCGGGCTTCCAGCGCGTGATTCAGCGCGCGGTAATCCACGTGCAGTCGTCCGGGCGCGAGGAGGTGACCGGCGCCAACGTGCTGATCGCGATCTTCGCCGAGCGCGAGAGCCATGCCGCCTATTTCCTGCAGGAGCAGGACATGACCCGCTACGACGCGGTCAACTACATCAGCCACGGCATCGCCAAGCGGCCCGGGGTCTCGGAAGCCCGCCCGGTGCGCGGCGTCGACGAGGAGACCGAGACCAAGGGCAACGAGGATTCCAAGAAGAAGGGCGAGGCGCTCGATACCTACTGCGTCAACCTCAACAAGAAGGCGCGCGACGGCAAGATCGACCCGGTGATCGGGCGCAATGTCGAGATCAACCGCGCCATCCAGGTGCTGTGCCGGCGCCAGAAGAACAATCCGCTGTTCGTCGGTGAAGCCGGCGTCGGCAAGACCGCGATCGCTGAAGGATTGGCAAAACGCATCGTCGACAGCGAAGTGCCGGAAGTGCTGGCAGCGGCGACGGTATTCTCGCTCGACATGGGCACGCTGCTGGCGGGCACCCGGTATCGCGGTGACTTCGAGGAGCGCCTGAAGCAGGTACTCAAGGAACTCGAGGCCCACCCCAACGCCATCCTGTTCATCGATGAAATCCACACCGTGATCGGCGCCGGCGCCACCTCCGGCGGCGCGATGGATGCCTCCAATCTGCTGAAGCCCGCACTGGCCTCCGGCACCATCCGCTGCATGGGCTCGACCACGTACAAGGAATACCGTCAGCACTTCGAAAAGGATCGCGCGCTGGTGCGCCGGTTCCAGAAGATCGACGTCAACGAGCCGACGGTGGAAGACGCGATTGCGATCCTCAAGGGTCTGAAACCCTATTTCGAGGACTACCACCGGCTGAAATACACCAACGAGGCGATCGAGGCCGCGGTGCAATTGTCGTCGCGCTACATCCACGACCGCAAGCTGCCGGACAAGGCGATCGACGTGATCGACGAGTCGGGCGCGGCGCAGATGCTGGTTGCCGAGAACAAGCGCAAGAAGACCATCGGCATCAAGGAAATCGAGACCACGATCGCGACCATGGCGCGGATTCCGCCCAAGAGCGTGTCGAAGGACGACGCCGAGGTGCTCAAGCACCTGGAGCAGACCTTGAAGCGCGTGGTGTTCGGGCAGGACAAGGCGATCGAGGCGCTCTCCGCGTCGATCAAGCTGTCGCGCGCCGGCCTGCGCGAGCCGGAAAAGCCGATCGGCTCCTACCTGTTCTCCGGCCCGACCGGCGTTGGCAAGACCGAAGTTGCAAAGCAGCTCGCGGCTTCGCTCGGCGTCGAGCTGATCCGGTTCGACATGTCGGAATATATGGAGCGGCACACGGTGTCGCGCCTGATCGGCGCGCCTCCGGGCTATGTCGGCTTCGACCAGGGCGGGCTGTTGACCGACGGCGTCGACCAGCACCCGCACTGCGTGGTGCTGCTCGACGAAATCGAGAAGGCGCATCCGGATCTCTACAACGTGCTGCTGCAGATTATGGATCATGGCCGGCTCACCGACCATAACGGCAAGCAGGTCAATTTCCGCAACGTGATCCTGATCATGACCACCAATGCCGGTGCCGCCGATCTGGCTCGTCAGGCGTTCGGCTTCACGCGCAACAAGCGGGAAGGCGACGATCACGAGGCGATCAACCGCCAGTTCGCGCCCGAATTCCGCAACCGGCTCGACGCCATCGTCTCGTTCGCCCATCTCAATCCCGACGTGATCGGCATGGTGGTGGAAAAGTTCGTGCTGCAACTCGAGGCGCAGCTTGCCGACCGCGACGTCACCATCGAATTGTCGGAGCCGGCCAAGGCGTGGCTGATCAAGCATGGCTACGACGAGCAGATGGGTGCGCGGCCGATGGCGCGCGTGATCCAGGAGCACATCAAGAAGCCGCTGGCCGACGAATTGCTGTTCGGCAAGCTGAAGGGTGGCGGCCACGTTCGCGTCGTGCTGATCAAGGACGAAGCGAGCGCTGTGGCCGAAGACGAGAAAATCGGCTTCGAATATGTCGACGGGCCGGTGACGCCGAAGCCGGAGAAACTGCCCGGCGCGCGCAAGCGCAGCGTGTCGCGCAAGCCGAAACCCAGCGGCCCCGGCGGCGGGTCGAACGGCCCGGCCTCACGAGGTCCGCTGGTCAAGGTTTGAGCCGCAAGGCAGGAACCAGGAATACAGAAAGCCGGCGTGTCGCAAGACCGCCGGCTTTTTGATGCGCCACGCGTGAAACAGCTCCGGCGGTTGTGCGTAGGGCACTTTGGTGCCGCCAGGAACGTTACATCGCCCGCGCGGCGTTGCCCTTGAACAGGATCGGGCCGGTCGGCCGGCCGATGGGTGAGCCCCCCTCGGGCTCCAGCGTTATTTCAAACAACTGGTCCGGGGTGGTTTTGGGCAGCGATTGCAGATCGAGTTGCAGGGTGCGGGCCTGGGCCGTCAGGCCGATCGATTTCGGACCGACCGCGCGGTCCCAGAGTGTCCAGACCTGTAGCGTTCGGCCCGCGGGAACGTCGATCGGTTTCAGCGGGATCATTTCGACACGGCCGTCGGCGAACGCGTTGACGATCGCGCCGGCCTCCTTGGTCGTGTCGTTGACCAGCACCGCGACATAGACGGGCTTGCGCTGGGCGAGGGCGGTAAGGTCCCCCTGCAACCGCATCGATGCCATCAGCGCGCCGACGGCGATGATCGCAAACAGCAGGGCTGCAACAGCCCCTGCCATGCCGGTGATGCGCCAGAACCGGATATTGTCCCACAGGTTCACGACGCCGACGGATTGGCCGCCGCGCAAGGGTTGAGCAACTGGTGTTGTCTGGATGGTTTTTGTAATCCGGCGCCACAGTGCGGCGCTGGGCGCGACCGGATCGGCGGTCGCATCGAAATCGGCAAGCCGTTCCCGCCATGCGCTGACGGCGCCGGCGAACGCCGCATCGGTTGTCAGTCGCCGTTCGGCGATGGCCTGGTCGGCGTCATCGAGCAGGCCCATCACATAGTCCGCGGCCATGTCGCTGTCGTCATCGTGCATGCTCATCCCATGCACTCCTGCAGCGAAAACAGGCTGCGCCTGACCCAGCTCTTGACGGTGCCGAGCGGCACCTTGAGGCGAGCGGCCAGTTCGCTGTGACTCATGCCGTGCGCGTAAGCCAGTATGACCACGTCGCGACGCGGCCGTTCGATGCGTTCGAGACAATTGCGCAGCGCGCTGGTCTCGGGCATTCGTTCAATTGCCGCCTCGCTATCGATCTCTTCCAGCACATTTTCGTCCGTTCCATCATAGCGGTGTTCGGCGCGGTGAATGCTGAGGGCGCGGTTGCGCACCACGGCGTAGAGCCAGCCGCGCGCGCTTCCGCGTTGCGGATCAAAACCGCGTGCGCCTCGCCAGATCCGGACAAAGGCGTCATGCACCGCTTCTTCGGCAAGGTCCTGCCGGAACAGGATGCGCCGGGCAACGCCGATCATCCGCGCTGACTCCAGATCGTAGATGACCTGCAGCGCGGCACGATCGCCCGCGGCGCAACGCGCCAACGCCGCCGACATCTGCGCCTCACGGTCGTCGGCGGTGGATGCACTGGCGTGCATTCTATCGGTCGCAGTGCCATTCGAAGTCATGCCCAAGCCCTTGCATACTCCTTCTACGTCTGGCGTGCGGCATTTGGATGCACCCGCCGCGAAATTATTTTTGATCTCGTGCATCCGTTCGGCGTTCTCGCCGGTACCCCTGTTGATCCCGAGAGGATCGCCAGGAAACAGGGAGTTCCAAATGAAGATTCACTCGCTTTTGGCCGCATCGGCGGCACTTTTGCTGACATCGGTTGCCGCCAATGCCGCGCAGGTCGCGGCGTTGATCGGTGGCGACACCATCGCCATGGTCGATACCGCGCAGAAAAAGGCGACCGGTTCGATGAAGGTAACCGGCATTTCCGGCGCGCTGGTCGGCATCGACGTGCGCCCGGCGGACGGCCTGCTCTATGGGCTGGTCGATGACGGCACCGTCGTCACTATCGCCATGGATGGCAAGGCCACGACGAAGTCCAAGCTGGATACCATGCTGGCCAAGGGCGTGGCTGCAACGGTGGATTTCAATCCCGTCGCGGACCGCCTGCGCGTTATGGGCGCCGACGGCATGAACCTGCGCGCCAATGTCGACGACGGCAAGGTTACCAAGGACGGCGATCACAAATATGCCGACGCCGACATGCACAAGGGCGAGAAGCCCAACATCGTTGCCGGTGCCTATACCAATTCGGTAAAGGGCGCGAAGGAGACCGCGCTGTTCAACATCGATGCAACCATCGGGGGGCTGATCAAGCAGGCTCCGCCGAACGACGGCGTGCTGGGCGCAATCGGCAAGCTCGGCGTCAAGGCCGACAAGGTCGCCTTCGATATCTGGTCGGATGGCGCCGGCAAGAATGAAGCCTGGCTGATGTCGGGTGACACGCTTTACAGCGTCGACCTCGCCACCGGGAAGGCGACTGAGGCCGCCAAGATTGCTGGTGTCTCGGGAACCGTGAAGGACATCGCGATCATGAAGATGTAGGACCTGACGGGCCTGCAAAGCTACTCGAATGTCCTGATGTCACGCTCAACGGGGCGTGGCGTCAGGAACATTCATGGCATGGTTGATGTGGTCCGCCGGCCGTCAATTCTCAGCCTTCGCCGATCAGCTCCTTGATGCGGCGCTGCAGCTGGCGCTTTTTCTTTTCGCTCTTGCGCAGCCGCTCCTCGAGATCGGAGATCGGCATTTCGGTTTCCGAACTGAACGCCACACCGACGAAATTGTCACGCCACCAGATGATCTTGGCGAGGAACGAGCGGCCCTTGCGCGCGATGGTCAGCGACATCTGCTCCCGGGGCAGCTTGACGATGTTCTTGAATTCGACGCTGGCGCCGCCTTCGGAGATGTTGCGCACCACGCACTCCCGGGTCGCGCCGTCCTCGCCGATCCCGGCGACGCCGCCGTAAATCACCTTGTCGCGTGCGTTCTGGCGTCGATCCAGCATGGAAATAGTCTCCCCTTGAAGAGGGGGACCATACCCGGCTTCGCATCCGGCGAAAGACCGCGGCCGGCAAAATGCGCCATTAACGTAAATTGACGATGGCCGGAGCAGTCGCGATTTCGGGGCTTTTGCGGCCGTTTACGCCGCGCTCTCGCGCAATCCGCGCGCGATTTCCTTCTGGGCGTCGAATTCATGCCGCAGCCGCGCCAGCTCTTCGGCGCTCAAGGCACTGGCGTTGCTGTAGTCGCGCTTCCAGGCCGCGTCCGCGCTCCAGCGCAGCGGCGACTGCACCGTGGTCTGCGGGCCAGGGGCTGTCTCCAGCACCCGCAGCGCCAGATCCAGGGTAAAAGCCTGCGACGCGTCGTCGTGCGGCTTGCCCGCGGAGTTGCCGAGCGGAAAATCGGAAAACAGGAAGCGCGGCACCGCTGCGTGTTCGACGATGTCCCTGGCGCAGCCCATCACGACGGTGGAGATGCCGTTGGCCTCCAGGTGCCGGGCGACCAGGCTGATGGTCTGGTGGCAGACCGGGCAGTTCGGAACCAGCACGGCCGCATCGACGTTGTCAGCCTTGCAGCGCGCCAGGATTTCGGGCGCGTCGGTTTCGATGGTGACGCGATGGCTGCGGTTGGTCGGCGCGCCGAAGAAGCGGGGCGCCACTTCGCCGATCCGCCGCGCGCTCGCCAGCCGCCGCAGTTGCGGCAGCGGAAACCAGGTGCCGCTGTCGTCTGCCTTGGTGTGCACGCGGTCATAGGCGATGTGAGAGATCCGGACGTCATGCTCTTTCGAGGTATCGCCGTCATAAACCGAATAGAACTTGGCGCCGCCATTGTACTTCGCGCCGGGGCCCTGATCGCCCTTTGCGGGATCGAACGGCGCGGCTGTGGTGATCAGCGCCACGCGGGATTGCGCCAGCGTCTTCTTCAGCGGCTGGAACGGCGCGTCGGCATAATGCGCCCAGCGATAGGGCGTGGTGTAACCGATCGCCGCATAATAGTCGCGGGTCCGTTGCATATAGCGGATCGGCACGTCGTCGTCGGGCGCGAACCCGAGCCGGTCGTCCGAAGCTGCCGTCATGCCTTGCCCTCCCACATCGCGCCATCATTGCTGGCGATAGCTGCACTTCGATAGCTAGCCGGTCGGTTCCCCCTGTCAAGCGTGGCTAGTGGATAGCAGAGCTCCCATGCGAACGATCCTTGGTCTGCAAGCCGCGCTTTGCGTTGTCGTCGTGACATTCTCGCAGCCTGCGGCTCGGGCGACGGCCGAGGATGCGGCGCCCACCACGGCCGGCGAAGTCGCAAGGCCGAGCGTCGAAGAACTCGCCATCCGGGACGAGAGCAAGGGCAGGGCGGAGCGGCCGGCGGACAACGCGCGTGAGACCGACACCCGCGAGGCGATGTGCCTGATGATCGAAGCGGCGGCGAAGGCCAACGAGCTGCCGCTGGAATTTTTCGCCCGCGTGATCTGGCAGGAGAGCCGCTTTCAATCCGATGCCGTCGGACCGGTGACGCGCAATGGCCAGCGCGCGCAGGGCATCGCGCAATTCATGCCGGGAACCGCCAGCGAGCGCCGGCTGCTCGATCCCTTCGATCCGGTGCAGGCGCTGCCGAAATCCGCGGAATTCCTGCGCGAGTTGCGCGGGCAGTTCGGCAATCTCGGGCTGGCGGCGGCGGCCTATAATGCCGGACCGCGTCGGGTGCGGGAGTGGCTCGACGGCTCCGGCTACATGCCGCAGGAGACGCGCAATTACGTTGCAGCCATCACCGGCGCCACGGTGGATGAATGGGCCAGGCCCGGCACCAGGGACAAGCTGCCCGACCGCGCACCGAGTTCGTCCTGCCGTGAATTGATGGCCTTGCTCAAGCGCGCGCCCAATCCCTTCGTCACCGAGCTGGAGCAGCACGTCAAGCTCGGTGCCGACAAGCTCTGGGGCGTGCAGCTCGCCGCCGGCTTCAATCGCGACCGGGCGCTGGCGATGTATTCCCGCGCCATGAAGCGCCTGAGCGCGGTGATCGGCGATCAGGACCCGAGCCTTTCGGGCGGGATCTGGCGCAGCCGGGGCACGCGAACGTTCTATCAGGTGCGGATCGGCGCCGACACGCGGCCCGCCGCCGAAGAGCTTTGCAGCCGCATCCGCCGCGCCGGCGGCGCGTGCTTTGTGTTGAGGAATACGAGCTTGCGCGGCTAGCGGGCGGGCGCGCTGCGGCCGAAGCCGGCATCGAGATCAAATCGCCGCAGCGTGCGGGCATGGTCACCTGGAGGATGGCAGCTCTGTCCGCCATTCGCTTGACGCCGCCTGCTTTCGCCAGCGTTATGCGGCCACGACTCACATGGTGAAGCTTGGCCCTTCCTCCGCTCGATTCGATCCGTTGGCAAAGTCCCTTGCGCGCCTTTGCATGGGGCATGCGCTCGGTTGCCTCGACGGTACTGACGCTGGTGCTGTTTGCGACCTATCTCGGCATCGGGGCGTTGGCGCATGACAGCCATTTCAGCCTCGGTTGGGTGCTGGCGAGCACGGCGCTGGTATGGGCGGGGCCGGCGCAGATCATCCTGATTTCGACGCTGGGATCGGGGGCGACGGTGGTGCAGGCGGCGATTGCCGTGACCGTCAGCGCCATCCGGCTGTTTCCGATGGTGGTGTCGGTCTTGCCGATGATGCGGACGCCGCAGACAAAGCGGCGCCATCTGGTGCTGGCGACCCACTTCATCGCGGTCACCCTGTGGGTCGAATGTTTTCGCCTGTTTCCGCAGGTGCCGCGCGAACGCCGCATCGCGTTCACCCATGGGCTCGGCATCGGGCTCTGTCTGGTCTGCCTTGCCGCGACCACGCTCGGCTACGGTCTCGCCGCCAACCTGCCGCCGCTGCTGGGCGCTGCCATTCTGCTGCTGACGCCGCTGGCTTTCCTGCTCTCCACCGCGCGCAATTGCCGGCAGCTTTCCGATGTCCTGGCGCTGGTGCTGGGGCTGGCGCTGTTTCCGCTGGTATCCCTGCTGCACACCGGCGTCGATATCCTGATCAGCGGCATCACCGCCGGCACCATCGCCTATGGCGTTCACTGGTGGCGGGAACGCGCATGAGCGATTTTATCGGCGACTGGCATGCGCTGCTGGTGCTCGTGATCGCGGGCTTCCTGCCCAATGAAGTCTGGCGCATGCTCGGCCTCTGGTTCGGCGGCGGCGTCGACGAGGGCTCCGAATTGCTGGTGTGGGTGAGGGCGGTCGCGACCGCGATTCTCGCCGGCGTCATCGCGCAAATCCTGGTGCTGCCGCCGGGCTCCCTGGCGAGCGTGCCGGACTGGCTGCGCTACGGCGCGGTGGCGGCGGGGTTGGCGGTCTTCATGCTGACGCGGCGGTCGATTTTTGCCGGCGTGGTCGGCGGCGAAGCGGTCATGCTGGCTGGCAAATGGTGGCTGGGCTGATAGTGTTCGCCAACTCTGGCATCACGGGGAAACGGCAATGAATTCGTGCACAAGGTCGGCTCTGGCTGGCTGTCTTCTGACGGTTGCAGGCCTTGCCGCGATGCCGGCCGCGAGCGCCGCGGATTATCCGACCCGCCCGATCAAACTGGTCGTGCCCTATGCCGCGGGCGGCCCCACCGATGTGCTGGGACGGCTGGTCGGCGAATTTCTCGGCCGCGACCTGAAGCAGCCTGTCATCGTCGAGAACAAGGCCGGCGCGCAGGGCGCGATCGGCGCCGAGATCGTGGCACGTTCCGAGCCCGACGGTTACACGCTGTTCGTCACCGCGGCTTCCATCATCGTGCTCAACCCGATGCTCTACAAGAAGCTGCCCTACGATCCGCGGGATCTGCGGGTGCTGTCGCTGATGACCGATCTGCCTGTCGTGATGGAAGTTCATCCCTCGGTGCCGGCTAGGACGGTGGCGGAATTCGTCGCCTACGCCAAGGCGAATCCCGGCAAGGTCAATTTCGGATCGGCCGGCGCCGGCGGAACCATTCATCTCGCCGGCGAGATGTTCAAGCAGATCGCGGGCGTCGACATGGTTCACGTGCCCTACCGGGGAGCGGGCCCGGCGCTGACCGATCTGATATCCGGCAACATCCAGGTGATGTTCGACACGCTGAGCACGGCGTTGCCGCCGGTAAAGGGCGGTTTGCTGCGTCCGCTGGGTGTGAGTTCTGAGAAGCGCAGCCCCGATCTGCCTGATGTACCGACCATCGCCGAGAGCGGTTATCCCGATTACCGCGTCAGTGTCTGGTTTGGCATTGCCGCCCCGGCGAAGCTGCCGGACGATGTCGCGCAAAAAGTCAGCGCCAGCCTCGACCGCGCCCTGAACGACGACGCCTTCCGGGCCTCGCTGGAGAAGATCGGGTTCCCGGCGCTGCGGCCGCGCAGTGCCGCCGCGATTGCCGAATTCATCGATGCCGACCGCAACAGGTGGTCGGCAGTGATCAAGAAGCTGAACATCTCACTGGACTAGAGACATGGTGACCAGGACTGAAACCCGCGACGGCGAACTCGCCGTCGATCTGCCCAAAACCAGCAATGCTTCGCTCTATTTCATCGGCCGCATCCGCACGCCCTGGACCTCGCGCGAGATGACGCCGCGGCAGGGCCGTCACGACGGCCCGGTCTGCCGGCTCGAGATTTTCGAACCGTGGACGGCGGCGATCAAGGGCGTCGACTTCTACAGCAATCTCGAAGTGATCTACTGGCTGCACCAGTCGCGCCGCGACCTGGTGCTGCAGAGCCCGAAGAACAACGGCAACACCCGCGGCGCCTTCTCGCTGCGCTCGCCGGTGCGGCCGAACCCGATCGGCACCTCGATCGTCAAGCTGGTCGGCATCGAGGGCAACACGGTGTTGGTGCGCGGCCTCGACTGTCTCGATGAGACGCCGCTATTGGACATCAAGCCCGACCGCTGCGAATTCACCCCGCTGGCGCAGCCGCATCCCGGGGATTTCGAGACGGAGTGAGCACTTGTCATTCCGGGGCGATGCGTAGCATCGAACCCGGAATCTCGAGATTCCGGGGCTGGTGCTAACGCACCATCCCGGAATGACATTCCTCACATCCCCTTCAGCGCCGCGATCAGCTTGGTCGCATTATCCTCCAGCACCTTGACGTCTTCCTTGCGGCTGGCGGGCGGCAGGAGCGCGATGCCGTCGTGGCGCGGCATCACGTGCATGTGCAGGTGAAACACCACCTGTCCGCCGGCGGCCTCGTTGAATTGCTGCACGGTGATGCCGTCGGCCTTGAAGGCGCTCATCGCGGCGGCTGCGATCCTGTGCGCGCCGCGCGCGACATGGGCGTAATCGTCAGGCGTGATGTCGAGGATGTTGCGGGCAGGGGCTTTTGGGATCACCAGGGTGTGGCCCGGCGCGCGCGGCATGATGTCGAGAAAGGCCAGCACATGGTCGTCCTCATACACCTTGTGGCAGGGAAACTCGCCGCGCAGGATCTTTGCGAAGATGTTGTTGGTGTCGTAGGCAGGCATGGCGGTCTCCTCGAATTCAATTGTATTTTCGCTTCCGGGTGTCGGAACCGTCAAGACGGCTCTTCGGCAGCCTTGCGGAACGGTCCGGCCTCGGTGAGTTCGCGCGCGGCCTCGGCGACATAGGCGCGCTCGCGCTTCAGATATTCGTCGATGGCGCGGGCGAGGCCGGGGTCGGCGATGTAATGCGCGGAATAGGTGGTCTGCGGCAGGTATCCGCGCGCGATCTTGTGCTCGCCCTGCGCGCCCGCCTCGACGGTCTTCAGGCCCCGCGCGATGGCAAAATCGATCGCCTGATAGTAGCAGACCTCGAAATGCAGGAAGGGATGCTGCTCGATCGCGCCCCAATGGCGGCCGAACAGGGTGTCGGAGCCGATGAAATTGATGGCGCCGGCGATCCAGCGGCCGGCGCGCTTGACCATCACCAGCAACACGTCGTCGGCCATGGTTTCGCCGATCAGCGAATAAAATTCCCGCGTCAGATAGGGACGGCCCCATTTGCGCGAGCCGGTCTCCATGTAGAAGTCGAAGAAGGCGTCCCAGGCGTCTTCGGTGATATCCCGGCCGGTCAGCGCGTGCACCGTGATGCCCTCGACGGAAAGCGCCTCGCGCCGCTCGCGCTTGATCGCCTTACGGTGGCGCGAGTTGAGGGTGGCGAGGAAATCGTCGAACGAGCTGTAACCCTGGTTGTGCCAGTGGAACTGCTGGTCGGTGCGCTGCAGGAAGCCGTATTCAGCCAAAAACTTCCATTCGGATTCGCGGGCAAAAGTGACGTGGACCGATGACGCCCTGGTGGCTTCGCACAGTGCCACCAGGCCGCTCGCGAGCGCTGCGCCGATGCGCGCGCGATCGACGCCGTTACGGTTCAGCAGGCGCTGGCCGGTGGCGGGCGTAAAGGGGACCGAGGCCTGCAATTTGGGATAATAGCGGCCGCCGGCGCGCTCATAGGCGTCGGCCCAGCCGCGGTCGAACACGTATTCGCCCTGCGAGTGCGATTTCAGATAGCACGGCACGATGCCGACGATGGTGCCGCCGAGTTTGGCCACGAGATGGCGGGGACCCCAGCCGGTTCGCGCGCTGGCCGAGCCGGACGCCTCCAAGGCCGAGAAAAATGCGTGTGAAACGAATGGGTTATAGGGTCGCTTTAATCCGGCGCTGGATTCGGGTGTCGTGTCACATGAAGCCAGCGTATCGAAGCCATAGAGGCTGCCCGGCTCCAAGGCCGGATCCGAGGCCGGACTGGCGCAGGCATCCCAATCGGCGGCCGGAATCTGGCTGACGGATGGCAGCGATTCGAGGGTGATTTCGGAAGACGCCATCAGACTTTCAGGAACCGGTCACGGGTTGCGATCAGCCATCGCGCATGGTGACCGGTGCAAAGATCGTGCATTGCGGCGACGACTTCAAGGGTGCCGACGGGCATCAGGTTCCCGGCACAAAACCCTCGAAAATCATCTGGTCGGCGTAGCGGGTGGCGCGCTCGCGCTGCTCCGGCGTGCGCACGGTCCAGGTCAACAACGGCAGGCCGAATACGTTTCGCGCGATCCACGGCGCCGGGGCCGGCAGCTGGTTGACCCAGAATGCGACAAAATGCGGCCGGGTGCGGAAGGCGTGGCGCAGATGCAGCATGCCGCGGCGCTGTTCCGGCGTCAGCTTGTACCAGTAAGCGTCGTCGTAGTTGGCCTGGGCAATGATGCCGCGCGGACGATCCGGTATGGTTTCGCGCAAGGCCAGCACCTGGTCGGGGTCGAACGACATCACCGCCGCCGGCCCCGAATAGCCTGCCAGCACCTCGGCCATCCGCGCCACCAGCTTGCGGTCGCCGTCGAAATGGCTCTTCACCTCGATCACCAGCGGCACCCGGCCGCCGACCAGCGTGCAGAGGTCGCTGAACGACATCATCCGCTCGGCGGTGTCGCGGAAGGTGACGGCTCTCAGCTCGGCTGCGGTCTTGCCGAGCAGGGGGCCGGAGCCCTCGGTGAGGCGGCCGAGCGCGTCGTCATGGTGCACCATGGCTTCGCCGTCGGCGGTGAGCTGCAGATCGACCTCGATGGCGAAATTACCCGCGATCGCGGCGTTAATCGCGCCGGGCATGTTTTCGATGATGCCGCGCGCAAAATCGTGCAGCCCGCGATGGGCTACCGGCCGCGCCGTCAGCCAGTCAGGCGCGCGCACCGGACCTCTCCTTTACGAGACCTCGAACACGCCTTCGACCTCGACCGCCGCGTCCGAGGGCAGCGAGGAGACGCCGACGGTGGTGCGGGCATGGCGGCCCTTGTCGCCGAAGGCTGCGACCATCAGGTCGGAGGCGCCGTTCAGCACTTTCGGGCCGTCGAGAAAATCCGGCGCGGAATTGACAAAACCGCCGAGCCGGACCACGCGGACCACCTTGTCGAGGTCGCCGAGCGCGGCCTTGATCTGCGCCAGCAGGTTGATGGCGCAGCCCTTGGCCGCGGCGTTGCCCTGCTCGATGGTGACGCCGGCGCCGAGCTTGCCCTTGGCAATCAGCTTGCCGTCCGGGTTGACGCAAACCTGGCCCGAGACGAACAGCAGGTTTCCGGTGCGGACGAAACCGACGTAATTCGCCACCGGGGTCGGGGCCTCATGCAACTCCACGCCCAGCGCCGCCAGTTTCTGCTCGACCGTACCCGCCATGTTTCGTCCCCGTTTGAATTGACCTGTACCCGGCCTCGACGCGGCCGGGCCGCTTTGTTTCGCGCATCGTGCCATCACATGCAAGCGAGCCGCCGGCTGGCCGGGAACATGCCGAAAAACCCGGCAATCCCGCCGGCAATACCCGCTTTTTTGTGAATCGGCCCTAGTTGCGGCGCAATAGGGCGGTCAGTAATGTACCGATTCACGGCGCAAGGAAGACATAATGGCCCGCTGGTTCCGGATTTTGCCGCGTCACGTCAGACCGCTTGTGCTGACGGCCGCTGCTGTTGTGGTCATGGGTATCGTCGGCGGCAGGACGGAGGCTGCGGCCAGTGGCCCGTTCCTGGCCCACCAGGCGCTCTATGAACTCAAGCTGGTGAAGTCGCGCGGCTCGAGCTCGATCAGCAGCGCGCGTGGCCGCATCCTCTACAATTTTTCCGGCAGCGCCTGCGAGGGATACACCTCGGAATTCCGCCAGGTCTCCGAGCTGAACAGCGGCGAGGGCAAGCTGACCCTGAGCGACCTGCGCTCGACCTCGTGGGAGGACGGCGACGGCAAGAGCTATCGTTTCAAGATCGCGACCCGGATGAACGACGCCGAAAGCAATCCGGTCGACGGCATGGCGGAACGCAGCGGCGATCACATCACGGTCAAGCTGAAACAGCCCGAGGCCAAGACGTTCACGCTCGACGGCACCACGGTATTTCCGACCGAGCAGATCACACGCATCATCGCCGCCGCGCGCGAGGGCAAATCGGTGCTGGAACTCAGCGTCTATGACGGCTCGGACAATGGCGAGAAAGTCTACAATACGTTGTCGGTGATCGGGCAGCCGATCCCGGGCGACCGCAGCATCGAAACGCCGGATCCGTCCACCGCCAACGAGGTCATGAAATCGCTGACGCGCTGGCCGGTCACGGTGAGCTATTACGACCGCGACGCCAAAGCCAAGGACGGCGAGCAGACTCCGGTCTACGCGATGTCGTTCGAATTGTTCGAGAACGGCGTCTCGCGGGCGCTGGTGCTCGACTACAATGATTTCGTCATCTCCGGCGCGCTCGGCAAGTTCGAGGTCAAGGATTCCAAGCCGTGTAAGTGAGATGGCGGGACTGCATCTTCACTACCGCATCGCGAATAATTCCTGATGGAAGCGGTCCTTGACGGGAAAGCCGTGCGCGGCGAAATCCCGTTTCAGCGCTTCGCCGAAACCCGCCGGACCGCAAAACCAGATGCTCGCGTCACGCCATTGCGTCACGGCCTCGCGAACGCGTTCGCCGGTCAGGCGTCCATCGCGGGCATCGACCAGGACATGCAAACGGACATCGGCGGATTTGGCATCCGCCGCCAGTTTGCCGAGGGCCTGTTCGTCAACGTCGGCGGTGTTATGGAAGAGATCGACCGTTCGGGCTTCGAGCAGATCGGGACTTGCCCTCTGCATGGCCAGGTGTTTCATGCGCGCGACAAACGGCGTGATGCCGATGCCGCCGCCAATCCAGATCTGCTGCGGGCAGTCGTCGTCGAAGGTGAAGCAGCCATAGGGGCCCTCGATCATTACCTCCTGGCCGACCCGAAGCCTCTCGCGCAGGCGGCTCGTATGATCGCCCAGTTCCTTGGTGATGAAGGTGATCCCGGGGTTTTCGGCATGCCAGCCGGAAGCAATGGTGTAGGGATGAGCGCCTTCCGATGCATTCGACGTGGCGAAGGCGAACTGGCCCGGCTTGTGGCCTGGCCAGCCGTGCGGCACCTGGATTTCGGTCTCGAGTGTCCTGACGCCGGGATAGTATTGCAGCGAGGTGATCGCGCCCTTGATCTGCCGCCCGGCGCCCACCCGGCGCAGAAGGACAAGGACAGCTGCCCATGTGCCGCCCGCAAGCAGCAGCGCCATGACGCCTCCGATGGGCGACGTCCAATAGCTGAACTTGATCAGCACGACGGCGTGTAAGACCAATACCAGATAAGCGACGGCGAGAAGGCGATGCGTCTTGTAGAAGAGGCGGTAGGGGAAATATCGAATGAGCGCCAGCGCGATCAGAACCACGGTGGCATAGAAGGCCCATTCGCCCAGGCCTTCAGCCGGTTCGCGCAGGTTGGCAAGGAAGGCCTCGATTGCATTATCGATAGCGGGCCTTGGTACGCGCGCCGGCCGCTTCAGCAGGCCCCAGCCGACCGCCCATTTGGGTCCGTCGGACCAGAGCCAATGGACGATGGCGAGGACCAGAGCGGTTATGCCAAGCCATTTGTGCAGGCGATACATCTTGTCCAGGCCGCCCAGCCACTTCTCCGGCCAACGCGGCCGCAGCGCCAGCATCATCGCAACGCTCATGCAGCCGATCGCGGTAATGCCGCTCAACTGCACCATCGCTCCGCGAAGCGCAAAGAACGTGGCTGACTGAAATACGGTGGGTTCAGCAATCAGCCAAAGCAAAACCAGAATCGCAAGCGTGCTGCAAAATGCCCGTGTGAGATTCTGCATGCGGCTTGCCTTTTGGGATCATCGGCGCGGCTATTCGAAGCCGACATGATTGGAATCAATCGGCCAACGCCGCATTGAGCTGGGTCAATTCGACCCGTCCTGCGGGCTGCAGACCCCCAATCGCCTCGCGCTCGGTCAATCCGCGAAACCCGGCCGCGTGCAGAGGTTTTCACCGTCGCCGACCGGTTTTTCCGCTGAAACGTCAGAAAGGCCGCTTTACGCTGGCTCGACGTAGGTTACGTGCAACGTAACCGGAGCCTTTCGTCCCTCAAACAGGACGCGGACCGTCGATGTGTGCAGGCTAAGGCTCACGACTTTTCCGACATGGCTCGTTAGTCTCGGGCTTCGCTCTTTTCCAAGCTCGGTCAGGCGTATCCGCGTTCCTGGTTTCAACTCATCGTATCGGTCGTGCATTTGCGCAGTCCGGGTGAACACTGCAATAGGTCGGTCCAGAGCCCCCCAGGGTTCATTTTCACGCAACAGTAGCCGGGTGTCGTCGATTGTCGGCGTTTCGCGGGTGACGACAAATCTGTTCGTCAGCCGAACTTGCGCACCCGTCGATGCCGTGGCAGGCGGGCTGCTGCTCACGTATGGTCTTCCTGCGCAGGTCGGGAGCGAGGAATCCCGAAGCGCAGCGTGGCTACGCTCCCGGGCGTGCGCGCCGATCAATACAGGAAAGGCCTGGACCGCAAATGGCATCCGCACCGCTTCCCTACGTCCCGGTTCCCGAATCCTTCAAGCTGCCATCAGGCGCGAATTTTGGCGGCACGGCAGGCGTCGCGTTCAATTCAAAGGGCAATATTTTCGTCATCCATCGCGGACCGATGCCGGTGATGGAATTCGATCCCGACGGCCATTTCATCCGGGGCTTCGGCGACGGGATGTTCGACCGGCCGCACGGCCTGCGCATCGACAGCAACGACAACATCTGGGCGACCGACGTCGCGGCGAACCTCGTCTACAAGTTCAATCCGTCCGGGCGGTTGGACATGGTGCTGGGCGCCCGGGGCCATACCGGCGAGTGGCATCCGTTCGGACACCTCAGGCTGTTCCACGAACCGAACGAGGCGGTGGTCGGTCCATCCGGCGATATCTTCGTGCTGCAGGGGCACGGCAAGGGCGAGCCGCGCGTGCTGAAGTTCGATTGCGACGGCACATTCATCAAGACGTGGGGCGGCAAGGGCAAGGGGCCGGGCGAATTCGACCTGCCGCACTCCCTCGTTTTCGACGCCCAAGGGCTGCTCTACATCGCCGACCGCAACAATGCGCGCATCCAGGTGTTTGACGCCGACGGCAGCTACATTCGCGAGTCCCTGCATCCCGGCGCGCCGTGCGGGCTGTTCATGGGCGCCGACCAGCACATCTGGCTGGCGCATGGTCACACCGGCCAGATCATGAAACTCGATCTCCACGGCAACGTGGTGGGGATGATCGAGGGCGGCGGGCCGGGCAAGACGCTGGGCAAATACGGCGAGGCGCATTACATCGCGGTCAGTCCGCGCGACGAGATCTTTGTGGCGGATACGCTGAACTGGCGCGTGCAGAAATATGTGAGGAAGTAACGGTCGCGCTTCGTAGGGGGCAAAGGCGCACGCTTCGCGCCGTGCCCACCATCTGTGTGACGACGGTGGGCACGCTTTCGCCTTCGCTCTGCGAGCGATGGCGACAGCTTTGCCCACCCTGTACCCTTGTGGCGTTCGAGGTCAGTCTGATTATAGACTGA
>JAZJYY010000026.1:46103-56543 GCA_040390145.1 Pseudomonadota bacterium | reverse complement strand
TGCCGGCGCAGCCGGTACCTACAGCTGCAACCCGGACTTCAACATCGCGCAGATCGGTGTTGTGACCCGCTGGACCCCCGTCGCGAACCTGACGTTCTCGGCTGAAGTCGGCGCGTTCTTCCTCGACCAGAAGATGTCGGGTAGCTCGGTGTTCACCGCGTCTGCTCCGAAGCCGACCGCTCTTTACGAGTTCAAGGACCAGAGCACTGTGTTCCTGAACGTTCGTGCTCAGCGCAACTTCTGATCCCGATCGTCTGACACTTCTCTAAAAGAACCCCCGGCAGGAAACTGCCGGGGGTTTTTCGTTGTGAGGCGGGCGAAGCCGCATCGCGCCATACTATATCTTGTGCCGGAACGGGTGTCGACCATCTAGGGATTCGATGTATGGGGTCGTTTTCGCACTTTTGTTTGCGCCTGGCCTGTTCGTGGCCGCCCCAATCGGTCCTTCGCCGCCGGCGCGATCAACGCATCGCAGGTCACTACGCAGCGGCGGCGCGCACCCGCTCTCCCGGCGTCCTCTCGTTTGAGGGCCGGCCATCAACGCATAGGCTTTGAGATCAGCCCGGGCTATTCGACGCTGGCGCCGCGGCGCAGGTCGGCCTCGATCTGCAGCCGGGTCCCGCCGCCGAAGCGGGCGCGATAGACCTGCAGATTCTCCATGATCCGCTGCACGTAGTTGCGGGTCTCCGAGAACGGGATCTTTTCGACCCAGTCGACCGCGTCGACCTTGGGATCGCGCGGATCGCCATAGCGCTCGATCCATTTCCTGACGCTGCCGCGGCCGGCATTGTAGCCCGCGAAGGTCAGGATGTAGGAGCCGCGATAATCCTCGATCAGCCCGCCGAGTTCGGCGGCGCCGAGCGTGGCGTTGTAAACCGAATCGTTCTTCAGCCGGGCGAGGTCGTAGGTCGCGCCGTGCCGCTTGCAGACATACTTCGCGGCATCCGGCGTCACCTGCATCAGCCCATAGGCCTGCGCCGGCGAGACCACCGCCGGATTGAAAGCGCTCTCCTGCCGGGCGATGGCGTAGACGATGCTCGGTTCGACTTCGGGTCCGATCTGCTTGAACGGCGGAATTCCAACCACCGGATAGGCATAGAACTCGAAGGGCAGGCCGCGGTTGAGGGCGGCCTTGCCGAGCAGCAGCATGCCGCGCGCATCGCCCTGGCGCGAGGCCAATTCGCCGAGCCCCGCCAGCGCATCCGGATCGCCGTTTTCGCCGAGGTCGCCCATGATGGGGATGGCGAGTTCGCGTTCGTCGAGCTGATACAGCAGCTGCACCGCGCGGACGATTTCCAGCCTTTCGATTCCCCGCGAGCGTCCGCCCGGGACGCCGTTCAATTCGATCTGCGGCAATCCGAGTTTGGCGCGCGCCAGCTGGCCGTAGTAACTGGTCGATTGCTCGGCCGCCCTGGTGTAGGCCGCGCGGGCTTCCTGGGCGCGGCCGGCGGCTTCGGCGGCGCGGCCCTGCCAGTATCCGGCGCGCGCCAGTGCGGTCGGGTTGACGCTGCCGACGCCGATGCGCGCAAAATGCTGCGCGGCCGTCGCGGGGTCGTTGAGGAAACGCAGTGCGATCCAGCCCGCGGTGAATTCCTGCTCGGTCTTGTAGATGTCGCGGCTGGGAAGTGCGGCGTCGCGGGCGATCAGATAGGCGGTGCGGGTTTCGCCGGTGTCGAGCAGTTTTCGCGACAGCAGCCGCCGCTCGATCCACCATTCGTCGAGATTGTGCAGCCGGCCGGGATCCTTCGGCACGCTCAGCATCAGCTGGGCTGCCTCGGCGAACTTGTCGTCGCGGCGCAGCAGCTGGATCTTGCTGAAGATGTAGCCGGGATCGCTGTGCAATTCGCCGGGCACCGCGGCGAGCAGCGCCTTGGCGTTGCCCGCCTTGGTGTTGTTGGCCGCGATGCGCGCCTTCGCCAGCGCCACCTGGTTGCTGCCGAGTCGCCTGGCGGCGCGCAGTGCGGCCTCATTCTCCTTGCCGTAAAGCAGGAAATCCATCCGCGCCTTGTGATCGCCCGGCGTGATCAGCGCGCCGAACAGGTCGAGGGCAGCGCTTTCGGTATCCTCGGAGATCGAATCGGTTCGCCATGCGCTGCGCACCAGACGCTCGGCGTTGGCCCTGTCGCCGCGCGCGATCATCGCGCGCGCCAGCGAGAACTTGCCCTTGGCCGAACGCGGCGACTCGTTTTCGAACCACGCCCAGACCGTGGCGTCGTCGCGCCGGTCGTCCCACAGCGCCGCTTCGAGGCGCCGGCGCAGGAAGGTCTGCGAGGGCCAGCTGGGATTGGCCGCGATAAACGCGCGATAGCGCTCGACCGACGCGCCGTTGTCGTCGCTGCGCAGGATGATCCATTCCGCGAGTTTCCTGGCGACCGGATCCGAGATCGCGGCCTGCGCCTGCGTCGCATCCGCCGGCTTGCGCTTGCGCACCAGCTCGATGACGTTTTCCAGCGCCTCGGTATCGGCCTGCGAGGTCGACGACGTCGCGGCGATCGCGGCCGGCACCGACGGTTTGCGCGGCGGCGGCGGCAGGGCCGCGGGCTGGCGGGACGCGGGCGCCAGAGCGGGAGCGGGAACCGAGGTCGCTGCGGTATTGCTGGCAGCGGTATGGGGCACCACATTGCGCGCGATCGGCCGCGGCTTCGGCAAGGGAACCTTGGTCTTGGCAACCGCTTCGGTCGTAAAGGCAGAAAATGCCAAGGACAGCGCCAGGCTTGTCGCCAATGCCGTCGATCGCAATGCGGCTGCGCGGGCGGGTCGGGTCACGGATATCCCTGACGACGAATCATTCAATCGCTGAGCTCTAGCTTTATTTGACTGAATATGTGGAAAAAACACTAAAATCGCTGGCGTTTCCGGTGTCTGCGCCATGACCGCGGCAAAATCGCGGCCAGCCGGTCTTTCGCGGGATCGCCATACCCGGTATGAATTGACCCTTACCGCCAATAAACGGCCAGCAACGCGCGTTCGGAGGAAGTCCATGGCAGCCAAGACCGATTTTCGGGGTTCCTATACCGCCTTGGTCACGCCCTTCAAGAACGGCGCGATCGATGAAGCGGCCTTCCGTGGATTGGTGAGCTGGCAAATCGAGCAGGGGTCACACGGCCTGGTGCCGGTCGGCACGACCGGAGAGAGTCCGACCCTCAGCCACGCGGAACATCACAGGGTCGTCGAGTTGTGTCTCGAAGAGGCCAGGGGACGCGTGCCGGTGATCGCCGGGGCGGGCTCGAACTCCACGCGCGAGGCCGTCGATCTGGCTGTCCATGCCGAGAAGGCGGGTGCCGATGCCGTGCTGGTGGTGACGCCGTATTACAACAAGCCCACCCAGGAAGGCATGTACCAGCACTTCAAGGCGGTGAACGACGCCATCGGAATCCCGATCATCATCTACAACATCCCGCCGCGCTCCGTCGTCGATATGTCCGTGGAGACCATGACCCGGCTGTTCGAGCTGAAGAACATCGCCGGCGTCAAGGACGCCACCGCCAATCTCGCCCGCGTGTCGCAGCAGCGCCACGCGATGGGACCGGATTTTGTCCAGCTGTCCGGCGAGGACATGACGGCTCTGGCCTATATGGCGGCGGGTGGACATGGTTGCATCTCGGTTGTCGCCAACGTGGCGCCGAAGCTGTGCGCCGACCTGATGACCGCCGTCCTGAAGGGCGACTACGCCACCGGACTGAAGATACAGGACCGCTTGACGCCGCTGCATGATGCGATCTTCAAGGAGCCGGGGCTCGCCGGAGCCAAGCATGGCCTCAAGCTGCTGGGGCGGGTGGAAGAAGAAGTGCGCCTGCCGCTGATGACGGTGACGCCGCCAACCGGCAAGGTCATCCGCGACGCCATGGTGCATGCCGGCCTGATCAACTGAGCTGGCGACACGAGCTGCCGAGAGAGCTATCAAGAGTCTTGCCGCGGTGAATCTTCCGGTCCGCGAAGTTGAAGAAAAGGGACTGCAAATGCTCAAGGAATTTCGCGAATTCGCGATGAAGGGCAATGTGGTCGACCTCGCGGTCGGCGTCATCATCGGTGCGGCCTTCGGCGGCATCGTGACCTCGCTGGTCGGCGACATCATCATGCCGATCATCGGCGCGATCACCGGCGGGCTGGATTTCTCCAACTATTTTACCGGCCTGTCGAAGGCGGTTACCGCGAACAATCTGGCGGATGCGAAAAAGCAGGGCGCGGTGCTGGCCTGGGGCAATTTCCTGACGCTGACCCTGAACTTCATCATCATCGCCTTCGTGCTGTTCCTGGTCATCAGGTTCATGAACAAGCTGAAACGCAGGGATGAAGCCGCACCCGCACCGCCCAAGCCCACCCGTGAGGTCGAGCTGCTGACCGAAATCCGGGACCTGCTCAAAAAGTCTTGACGTGCGCTGGGTCGCCGCGGGTGTTATCGCTGCCGGTCCAGGATTGAATTCAAGACAGACTTCAAGGCATTGTTTATCATGGCCGAAAAGAACGAGCGCGCGATCAAGGTCGTCGCCGAAAACCGCAAGGCCAGGTTCAACTATGCCATCGAGGATACGATGGAGGCGGGGGTCGCGCTGACCGGCACCGAGGTCAAGTCGATCCGCACCGGCAAAGCCACCATCGCGGAATCCTACGCCGATACCAAGGATGGCGAGATCTGGCTGATCAACGCCAACATCCCGGAATATCTGCAGGCCAATCGCTTCAACCACGAGCCGAAGCGGCCGCGCAAATTGCTGCTGCACAGGAAGCAGATCAACAAGCTGATGGGCGCGGTCGACCGCGACGGCATGACGCTGATCCCGCTCAAGCTTTATTTCAACGAACGCGGCCGCGCCAAGCTGTTGCTGGCGGTAGCCAAGGGCAAGAAACTGCACGACAAGCGCGAGAGCGAGAAAAAACGCGACTGGGGCAGGGAGAAGGGCCGCCTGCTGCGGGCGCGGGGATAGGAATTGCCGTCATTGCGAGCGAAGCGACAATGAACCAGAAAAATCTCAACCAGAAAAACCTGCTCGAAGTCGACTGGAGCAAGATCCCGGCGCCGTCGGATGACGGCGCGGCGGCGCATCTCGTGGGCATGACGATACCGCCGCTCAGCCTGATGGCGACCGACGATTCCGCGGTGACGCTGTCGGCGCTGCCGGGACGTACCGTGGTGTTCGCCTATCCGCGGACCGGCGAGCCCGGCAAGATCAGCCTGGTCGATGACTGGGACATGATCCCGGGCGCGCGCGGCTGCACGCCGCAAACCTGTGCGTTTCGCGATCTGTACGCGGAGTTGAAGGCGGCCGGCGCCAGGCATGTGTTCGGGCTGTCGACGCAGAGCAATGCCTACCAGACCGAGATGGCATCAAGGCTGCATCTGCCGTTTGCGGTGCTGTCGGACGCCAAGCTGGAGCTGACGCGCGCGCTGAACTTGCCCACCATGGAAGTGGCGGGACAGACCCTGATCAAGCGGCTGGCGCTGGTCATCGATGACGCGCGCATCACCCACGTGTTCTATCCGGTGTTTCCGCCGGACCGGAATGCCGGTGACGTGCTGGCCTGGCTGAAGCAGCATCGGGTGTAGGAATTTTGCAGGGTGGGCAAAGCGCTTGCGTGCCCACCATGCGACACGTTGGACGCAAGATGGTGGGCACGGCGCAAGCGCGCCTTTGCCCACCCTACGAATCCAGATCCGCTCTCACCCTCGCGAACACGCTGCGGAACATATCCGGTGTCAGCACCCGCGTGTTGGTGTTGTAGCGCGAGCAATGATAGCTGTCGTAGAGCTTTACCGCGCCGGCGGCGTGGATCGCGCCGTGGCCAAACGGTGCCGCGGCGGCGCGAAGCGCGAGAACTTTCAGCATCGAATCATGCGCGACGCGGCCGAGCGCTACGATGGCGCGCAGCTTGGGCATCGCCGCGATCGTGGCGGTCAGGAACTGGCGGCAGGTGTTGATCTCGATTGGTAGCGGCTTGTTCTGCGGCGGCACGCAGCGCACCGCGTTGCTGATCCGGCAATCGACCAGCTTCAGCCCGTCGTCGGGCCGCGCCTGATAGACGCCCCTGGCAAAACCGTACTCCAGCAACGTCGCGTAAAGCAGGTCGCCGGCAAAATCGCCGGTAAAGGGACGCCCGGTACGGTTGGCGCCCTGCACGCCTGGCGCGAGGCCGACGATCAACAGCTTGGCATTGGCATCGCCGAACGACGGCACCGGTGAATTGAACCATTCCGGCTCTCGCGCGCGCACCGCCTCGCGATAGCTCACGAGCCTTGGACACAGCGGGCAATTGCGGTCGGGCGCGGTAGGGAGAGAGGCGGGCGGCTTGCGGCCGCGCCGCATGTCGGTCTCAATCCTCGAATTCGTCGTCATCGGCCCTCGGCGCCATCGTGGTCGCGCGCTGCAGGAATTGCGGCGCATGATGGCGCGGTTCGCGCGGGGCCGGACGCTCGGACGGATCGCGGCCGAGCTTGGATTGCAGTTCCACCAGGTCGGTGAAGACGTCGGCCTGGCGGCGCAGTTCGTCGGCGATCATCGGGGGCTGGCTCGAAATCGTCGAGATTACGGTGACGCGGACGCCGCGGCGTTGCACCGCCTCAACCAGCGAGCGGAAATCGCCGTCGCCGGAAAACAGCACGATCTGGTCGACATGCTCGGCGAGCTCCATCGCATCGACCGCGAGCTCGATATCCATGTTGCCCTTGACCTTGCGGCGGCCGCTGGCGTCGATGAATTCCTTGGTCGCCTTGGTGACGACGGTGTAGCCGTTGTAATCGAGCCAGTCGATCAGCGGTCGGATCGAGGAATATTCCTGATCCTCGATGATCGCGGTATAATAGAACGCCCGCAGCAGCGTGCCGCGGCTCTGGAATTCCTTGAGAAGGCGCTTGTAATCGATGTCGAAGCCGAGCGTCTTGGCGGTTGCATAGAGATTGGCGCCATCGATGAAGAGCGCAATCTTGGAGGAAGCAGGTGACATCAAAGGGTTCTCACGTTGTTGTTACGTTTTTGGCGCGGCGGCAACCAAGCCGCGCATCTCGAGCATATGCTGCCTAAAGTTCGGTGAGTATACCCATCACCGACACCACCGCAAATTTGGTGTGGACAGGGCGAAACGACCGCTACTTTCTTGACGAGGCAATGAAGCGATTTCTTGTCCTGGATGGCAATTGCCTTATCCGGACGCTCCGGCCATTCTGGCCCCGGGGGAGGGGTTATCAGAGCCCAACAAGAAGGCAAATCACAAATTGGCCTTGCGGAATGCCCCCGGGATCTATAATTACCGCGGCATAATCAACACATTCGTCCCATTTAACGGAGCGACAGTCGATGGCGCGCGTCACCGTAGAAGATTGCATTGATAAGGTCGACAATCGGTTCGATCTGGTCCTTTTGGCGGCCCATCGGGCCCGCATGATCTCCTCGGGGTCGCAACTTACGGTTGATCGCGATAACGACAAGAATCCGGTCGTTTCGCTGCGCGAAATCGCCGACTCCTCGATTTCCCCCGAGGATTTGCGTGAGGAACTGGTTCATTCCCTGCAGAAATTCGTCGAAGTCGACGAGCCGGAGCCCGATACCGTGCCATTGATCGGGTCGGCCGGGGCCAGCGTCGATGCCGATGACACCGAGGTCGCCGTCGAGCGGATGACCGAGGAAGAGCTGCTGAAGGGCCTCGAGGGCCTGGCGCCGCCGGAAGAACAGCCGGAAGAGGACGAATAGGCCGTCCGGCCTGCGCCTTCTCCGCCTTGGGGCATTCGACCCACCTGATTTGCCAAAGGCCCGGACATTCGTCCGGGCCTTTGCTTTTGTTGACATTTTCGTGGTTACGATGGCCCGGTAACGGGTGTAGTCAAATACTGCGCGCTTTAGGCCGAAACCGAACATTTACCCCAGCGAACGGGTGATGCCGGGGTCAAGAACACACTAGGTTAGAGCGTGAGGCGGGCGGCGTTCGGGCCCGGCACGGAGGCAACGAATCGATGGCGTATTGGCGCCGCACCCCACGGCAGATGCAGGCTGCGACCGAATCGGTTGCGGTGGCGCCAACCTCGGCTGCACCGCCGCCCGCCAAGCCGGTGAAATCGCCGCGTTCCGGCATGATGCGCCAGTACGATCTGGTCGAGCGCGTCAGGTCCTACAATCCCGATACCGACGAAGACCTGCTGAACCGCGCCTATGTCTACGCCATGAAGGCGCATGGCACCCAAACCCGCGCCTCCGGCGATCCCTATTTCTCGCACCCGCTCGAGGTTGCGGCGATCCTCACCGACTTGAAGCTGGACGACGCCACCATCGTGGCCGCCCTGTTGCACGACACCATCGAGGATACCGAGGCCACCCGTGCCGAAATCGATCACATCTTCGGACATGAGATCGGCGCCCTGGTGGACGGCCTCACCAAGCTGAAACGGCTGGAATTGGTGTCGCGCGAGGCCAAGCAGGCCGAAAACCTGCGCAAGCTGCTGCTGGCGATCGCCGACGACGTCCGCGTTCTCCTGATCAAGCTGGCCGACCGCCTGCACAACATGCGCACGCTGGAATTCGTGCCGCCCAACTCGCGGCGCCGGATCGCCGAGGAGACGCTCGACATCTATGCGCCGCTCGCCGGCCGCATGGGCATGCAGGAGATGCGCGAAGAGCTCGAAGACCTGTCGTTCCGCATGCTCGATCCGGAAGCGCATGCCGTGGTGATGCAGCGGCTGGAAGGGCTGGAAGCGCGTAACCGCAACCTGATCGGCGAGATCGAGAGCCAGCTTTCCAAGAATCTGCAGAAAAACGGCATGACGGCGCATGTCTATGGCCGGCGCAAGCGGCCATTTTCGATCTGGACCAAGATGGAGCGCAAGTCGGTCGGTTTCGAGCAATTGTCCGACATCTTCGGATTCCGCGTCGTGATGGATGACGTCGAGGCCTGCTACCGCGCGCTCGGCGTCGTGCACACGACCTGGCCGGTGGTGCCCGGCCGCTTCAAGGATTACATCTCCACGCCGAAGCAGAACGACTACCGGTCGATCCACACCACCGTGATCGGTCCCGGCAACCAGCGCGTCGAACTGCAGATCCGCACCGAGGAGATGGACCAGATCGCGGAACTGGGCATCGCCGCGCATGCTTTCTACAAGGATGGCGTGGGATCGCCGACCGAGCTCCTGAAGCGCGAATCCAATGCCTTTGCCTGGCTGCGTCACACCATCGGGATCTTATCCGACAGCGCCAATCCGGAAGAGTTCCTTGAGCATACCAAGCTCGAGCTGTTTCACGATCAGGTGTTCTGCTTCACCCCGAAGGGAAAGCTGATCGCGCTGCCCCGCCATGCCAATGTGATCGACTTCGCCTATGCGGTGCATACCGATGTCGGCAACAGCGCGGTCGGCTGCAAGATCAACGGCAAGTTCGCGCCCTTGTCTTCCGAACTGCAAAACGGCGACGAGGTCGAGGTGCTGACCTCGGAAGCCCAGGCCGCACCGCCCTCGGCGTGGGAATCGCTGGCCGTCACCGGCAAGGCGCGGGCGGCGATCCGGCGCGCCACCCGCACCGCGGTGCGCGATCAATATGCCGGGCTCGGCCGCCGCATCGTCGAGCGGCTGTTCGCGCGCGCCAAGATCGAATACGCCGATGACAAGCTCAAGGGCGCGCTGCCGCGGCTGGCGCGCGCCTCGATCGACGACGTCATGGCGTCGGTCGGACGCGGCGAGATGAAGGCCTCCGACGTCGCGCGCGCGATGTATCCCGACTACAAGGAAGAACGGGTGGTGCGCTATGGCGCCAAGAAGAGCCTCGCGGTCAAGCTGAAGCTCAAGGCCGATCCGCACCATCCGGCGCGGGCCGCCTCGGTTATCCCGATCCGCGGCATCAATTCCGACCTGCCGGTGAAATTCGCGCCGAACGGCGGCGCGGTGCCGGGCGACCGCATTGTCGGGATCGTGACGCCGGGGGAGGGCATCACGATCTATCCGATCCAGTCGCCGGCGCTGAAGGATTTCGAGGAGGAGCCGGAACGCTGGCTCGACGTGCGTTGGGACATCGACGAGACCATGCCGCAGCGCTTTCCGGCGCGGATCCGGATCGACAACGTCAACGAGCCCGGAAGCCTCGCCCAGGTGGCGACCGTGATCGCCGAGCATGACGGCAATATCGACAATATCAGCATGTCGAGGCGTTCGCCCGATTTCACCGAGCTGACCGTCGATCTCGAGGTCTATGACCTGAAGCATCTCAGCGCTATCATCGCCCAGTTGCGCGCCAAGGCCGTCGTCGCACGAGTCGACCGCGTCAATGGTTAACAAAGCTCGTCATTGCCGGGCTTGACCCGGCAATCCATCTTTACGAAGAAGATGGATGCGCGGGTCGAAGCCCGTGCATGACGGTTCGAGTGTCTTCGTCGTCCTCCAAACTGCGTCGGAATTCCGCATGCCTCCTCCCTTGCGCCTCGGTGTCAATGTCGACCACGTCGCTACCCTGCGCAACGCCAGGGCGG
>JAZJYY010000026.1:34761-46093 GCA_040390145.1 Pseudomonadota bacterium | reverse complement strand
TCCGGTGCGCGCCGCGCTGGTCGCGATCGAGGCCGGCGCCGACGGCATTACCGCGCATTTGCGCGAGGACCGCCGCCACATCCGGGACGACGACATGGCGCGGCTGAAGGCGGAGATCTCAAAACCGCTGAACTTCGAGATGGCGGCGACCGAGGACATGCTGCGGATCGCGCTGGCGACCAAACCGCATGCGGTGTGCCTGGTGCCCGAACGCCGCGAGGAACTCACCACCGAGGGCGGCCTCGACGTGGTCGGGCAGCACAATGCACTGGCGCCGTTCATTGCCCGCCTCAACGATGCCGGCGTGCGGGTCTCGTTGTTCATCGCCGCCGACCCCGCCCAGATCGAAATGGCGGCCAGGCTGCGCGCGCCTGTGATCGAGATCCACACCGGCGCCTGGTGCGACGCCGTGGTGGACGGCCATCCGGCCAAGGCGGAATCCGAGTGGCAGCGCATCGTCGCCGGCGCCGCACTGGCGCGCTCGGCCGGCCTCGAAGTCCATGCCGGCCACGGTCTCGATTATGCGACCGCGGAGACGATCGCGGGCATCCCGGAAATCATGGAGCTGAACATCGGCTACTACATGATCGGGGAGGCGCTGTTCGTCGGGCTCGGCGAGACCGTCCGGACGATGCGGGCGGCGATGGACCGTGGCCGCGCGAAGCTCGGCGGCGGCGATCCCGGGAGCCGGACGGGCCGGGCATGATCATCGGCATCGGCTCCGACCTGATCGACATCCGCCGGGTCGCCAAGGTGATCGAGCGCCACGGCGACCGCTTCCTCGACCGGGTTTTCACCGACGCCGAGCGCGCCCGGGCCGGGCGACGCGCCAAGAGCGAGAAGATGGTGGTGGCGACCTATGCCAAGCGGTTTGCCGCCAAGGAGGCCTGTTCCAAGGCGCTGGGCACCGGGATCCGCCGGGGCGTGTGGTGGCGGGATATGGGGGTGGTGAACCTGCCGGGGGGGCGTCCGACCATGCAATTGACCGGTGGGGCGCTGGCCAGGCTTCAGGCGCTGACGCCGGAGGGACTGGAGGCGCGAATCGACCTGTCGATTACCGACGACTGGCCGCTGGCGCAGGCCTTCGTCATAATTTCGGCGGTCAATCCGGGCAAAGCCTGAGGCGCCGGCGCCGCATCTTCCGCGGCCCGGTGCAAAACTAAAAATCTTCGTCAACTCAATGGATTAGCAAGTTTTCATGCGACCGTTGATTGCGTGGCTGCGAACAACCGTCTAAAACGCCGCAGGGATATCGAACCAGGGCGAGTTCAGGTCAGCGCCGGAATTTGCTCTCAATATCAGTAACAAGACCATTTTCTTGACGCGAAACGAGGACGATTCGCGTGAGGAAAATGCTCTGCGACCGCGCGTGAATCGCGTCGGGAATTGGGAAAGCGATGAGCGTGACATCCGGCACAAAAACTGAAAGCGGATTGGGTGAAACCATCCGCGTCGTCATCCATGCGCTTCTGATCGCCCTCGTGATCCGCACCTTCCTGTTTCAACCCTTCAACATTCCCTCGGGATCGATGAAGGCGACGCTGCTGGTCGGCGATTACCTGTTCGTCTCGAAATATTCCTACGGCTACAGCCACTATTCGATCCCGTTGTCGCCGCCGCTATTTTCGGGACGCATCTTCGGCTCCGAGCCGGCACGCGGCGATATCATCGTGTTCCGCCTGCCGAAGGATGATTCCACCGATTACATCAAGCGCGTGATCGGGCTGCCCGGCGACCGCATCCAGATGAAGGACGGCTTGCTCTACATCAACGAGGCGCCGGTCAAGCGCGAGCGGCTGAGCGACTTCATCGGCGAAGATCCCTGCGGGTCTTCCGACGCCACCGCGCGGGTCAAGCGCTGGAAGGAGACGCTGCCGAACGGCGTCGTCTATGAATCGCTGGATTGCGCCGACAACGGATTTTACGACAACACCATGGTCTATACCGTGCCGCCCGGGCACCTGTTCATGATGGGCGACAACCGCGACAACTCCACCGACAGCCGGGTGATGTCGGCGGTGGGCTACGTGCCGTTCGAGAATATCGTCGGCCGGGCCCAGCTGATCTTCTTCTCCATTGCCGAGGGCGAGCACGCCTGGATGTTCTGGCGCTGGCCGACCGCGGTGCGCTGGAATCGTATCTTCTCCATCGTGCGATGAACGACGAATCGCCCGATCTCCAGACCTCCGCCGCGCCGGGTGAACCACGCGCTCAGCCCGACGTCGTCGGCGAACCCGCGGCGGCGGCGAAGAAGAAGCGCAGCAAGGTCAGCGCCAAGGCCGCGACCGCGGCGATCGAGGCGCGGATCGGCCACAAGTTCGCGGATGCCGAACTGCTGGCGACCGCCTTCACCCACGTCTCCGCGCTGAAATCCTCGCGCAAGCGCGGCGACAGCTATCAGCGCCTTGAATTCCTCGGCGACCACGTGCTCGGTCTCGTGGTCTCCGACATGCTGTATCGCGCCTTTCCCAATGCCAACGAGGGCGAATTGTCGAAGCGGCTGGCCGATCTCGTGCGCAAGGAAAGTTGCGCCGATGTCGCCAAATCGCTCGGACTGATCGACGACATCAAGCTCGGCGCGGTCGGCGCCGGCGCCGGCGCGCGGTTGCGCAAATCGGTGCTCGGCGACATCTGCGAAGCGGTGATCGGCGCGATCTTTCTCGACGGCGGCTACACCGCGGCGGCGCAATTCGTCGAGCGCAACTGGCTGGAGCGGATGCGCAAGCCGCGGCGGCCGTTGCGAGATCCCAAGACGGTGTTGCAGGAATGGGCGCAGGGCAAGGGACTGCCGACGCCGGTCTATCGCGAAGTCGAGCGCACCGGGCCGCATCACGATCCCCAGTTCCGGGTCGCGGTGGATCTGCCCGGCCTCGAGTCGGCCGAAGGCATCGGTGGCAGCAAGCGCGCGGCCGAGAAGGTCGCAGCATCCGTCATGATAGAACGTGAAGGCGTCGAAGGCGTCGGTGGCGGGAACAATGATAGCTGAAACTCAGGACGACGTTGCAGGTGAGGGCGATGTTGCACCGCCGGTGGCGACACGTTGCGGCTTCGTCGCGCTGATCGGCGCGCCCAATGTCGGCAAGTCCACGCTGGTCAACGCGCTGGTCGGCTCCAAGGTAACCATCGTCTCGCGCAAGGTGCAGACCACAAGGGCGCTGATCCGCGGCATCGTGATCGACAACAACGCCCAGATCATCCTGGTCGACACGCCCGGCATCTTCATGCCGAAGCGCAGGCTCGACCGCGCCATGGTGTCGACCGCCTGGAGCGGGGCGCATGACGCCGATCTTGTCTGCGTGCTGCTGGACGCCCGCGAGGGGATCGACGAGGAGGCCGAGTCGATCTTTGCCAAGGTGGCGACCGTCAATCACCCCAAACTGCTGGTCATCAACAAGGTCGATATCGTCGACAAGGAGAAGCTGCTGAAGCTGGCGCAGGCCGCCAACGAGCGGCTGAAATTTTCCGAGACCTTCATGGTGTCGGCGATGACCGGCGACGGCGTCGAGGATCTGCGCCATACCCTGGCCGCGATGGTGCCGCCCGGACCGTACCATTATCCCGAAGACCAGATGTCGGACGCGCCGATGCGGCATCTGGCGGCGGAAATCACCCGCGAAAAGATCTTTCGTCAGCTGCATCAGGAGCTGCCGTACCAATCCACCGTCGAGACCGACAGCTGGACCGAGCGCAAGGACAAGTCGATCCGCATCGAGCAGACGATTTTCGTCGAGCGCGAAAGCCAGCGCAAGATCGTGCTCGGCAAGGGCGGCGCCACCATCAAGTCGATCGGCGCGGATTCGCGGAAAGAGATCGCCGAGATCGTAGGCGTGCCCGTGCACTTGTTTCTGTTCGTCAAGGTGCGCGAAAACTGGGGTGACGATCCCAACCGCTACCGCGAAATGGGCCTCGAATTCCCGAAGGAATGACCGGCATCCCGATGACCGTACCGAACAACGTGCTGTGGTTTGAAGTGCTGCTCTATCTGTCGCTGACGCTCGACGCGCTGTCGGTCGCATTCCGAGACCGCACGCCGAGCCCGCAGATGACGGACTCGATGATCTTGACGGAGAGCCTGTTCGCGGCCGGGCTGCTGTTGCTGCTGGTCTACTTCGTCTGGCTCGCCGCGCGGCAGCGCAAGAACTGGCCACGCTGGGTGCTGGCAGCCGTCCTGGCGCTTTCCACGTTTACGCTGGTGGCGGTCATTGGCGCCAATGGCCTGCAGTTCGACAGCTTTGTCGAGATCGTTTCGTCCACACTGGCGATGGCCGGGCTGTATTTTTCCTATACCGGCGACGCAAAGGACTGGTTCAACGCGTAACCGTCAGTGGGCGGCGACCTTGCCGGCCTCGGGCGTGGCTTCCACGGCGCGGGCGGCTTTGATAGCGGTTTCGTGGATCAGGTCCGCGACATCGGTGAAATCGCCGACCACCGTCGAGATATCGCGCGTTCCCGGGGTCACTGCGTCGCTCTCGCTGCCGAGCAGCGCGATGATGATGCGGCCCCCCTTGCTCTTCTTGCTCAGCCTGCGCACCGTGTACTGGATCATCGCATCGGACGGCTTGCCGACGTAGCAGATGCAGAAGGCGGCCGCTTGTGACAGGTCGAGCGAGAAAAACCGCGACATCGACAAGGCGTCGGCTTTCTCGGCAGCGGCGCCGATTTCCCTGCGGTTCATGATCTGCGCGAGGATGACGGCGGCGGATTCGTCGATCTTGCCGGAGCCGGGGAGGCACAGCACCGCGCCGGGTTGTTTCCATCGCTCCGGCACGCTGGTCGGCAATTCCTCGTCGGTGTCCAGGCGTGCCAGTGGGCTGGTCTCGACCTCTTCGGCTTCGACCACCGCCCGGTCTTCATGGGTTTCGAGATCGTCGACCACCTCGTGCACGGTGGCGAGCACGCGCTCCAGCCGCTCACGGTCCAGCCGGCCGAGACGGGCATCCGCTTCGGCGAGGCGCAGGCCGTCCAGCATGATGGTGTCGTAATAGTCTTCCAGCGAGGCGTCGGCGAGGAAGGTCTGCGCCTGCTGCGACGCCTCGATCGGGTCGCCGGCCAGCATCCGCTGGTAGACCAGTTGCGGCGGCGTCAGCGCCGGCTCGTTGCCGAGCAGGACATCGAGAAACTGCAGGCGGTCGACATGCCGGCCGACTACCACCAGACAGACGGTGAGGGGCGTCGCCAGCACCAGCCCGATCGGGCCCCACAGCCAGGTCCAGAACGATGCCGAAAGCACGATGGCGACCGGCGAGAGGCCGGAGCTGCGTCCGTACACCTGGGGCTCCACCACCTGCGCGGCAAAAACCTGAAGCGTCGCGAACAGCGCCACCGTCATCAGCAGCATTTCCCAGCCGGAGCCGACGGCTGCGGCCAGGATCAATGGAAACACCGCCGATATCGGCGTGCCGACGTAAGGCACGAACCGCAGGATCATGGCGATCAGGCCCCATAGCGGCGCGCTCGGCACGCCGATCAGCTGCAGCCCGATCCCGATCAGCAGGCCGAACGAGGCATTGACGATGATCTGGTTCAGGAACAGCCGGCTCAGCCGCTGCCCGGCATCGTCGAGCGCGGCCGTGGTGCGCTGCATGTCCTGCGATCCGGCCAGCCGGATGAACCGGTTTCGCAGGTCCTGCCGCTGCATCAGGATGAAGATCACGAAGATGATGACGATGCCGGTCGTGGTCAGCGGCTGGATCAGCGGCTGGATGATGGCGACCAGCGTCGTCAGCGTGCCGGGATCGGGCTGTCGGATCTCGACCGGAATCGGCCTGTCCTGCGGCTGCCGGCGCAGCCCATCGACGACTTGCCCGCGGGCGGGATTGTGCAACTCGCTGTCCAGCTCCCGCAGCACTTTCGAGGCGCGCTCCAAGGTGCCGGAGCCGCCGGCGGCGACGCCGCGCAGGTTCTCGATCTTTTCGCGCAGCGTCTGCTGGTAGCCGGGCAATTCCTCGGCCAGCCGGTTGGCCTGCGAGACCATCAGGCCGCCGAGGCTGAAGATGATCGAGAAGCCGATGAACACCGCCACCAGCACCGCCAGCCGGCGCGGCACCCGCCACGACTGCAGCCGGATCACCGCCGGCGCGAGCACGAAACTGAAGAGCACCGCGAGCGCGACCGGAACCAGGATTTCACGGGCGAAATACAGGCCGGTGACGATCAGGCCAGCGACCGCGAGATTGATCAGCGCGGTGCCCTTGGGCCGTTGCAGTTCGATCGGAGGAACAGTTTCTGCCAATAGAAGAAATCCGCGGAGGTCCATGCAGACCTCCGTCAAGTCAGGCCGTGGCCGGGGGAAGAGCGGTCACAACGGGCGGAAGGGGCGAAGGTTCCGCAGGTTGTCATTCCGGGATGATGCGCGAGCACCAGACCCGGAATCTCGAGATTCCGGGTTCGCGCTAGGGCGCGCCCCGGAATGACGCTGGCACCGGAATCCTGTATCCTCTCACCCCATGGAATGGACCGACGAAGGCATCGTGCTGGGGGTGCGGCGGCATGGCGAATCCTCTGCCATTGTCGAACTGCTGACGCGCGGCCATGGCCGCCACCTCGGCCTGGTGCGCGGCGGCGCCGGCAAGCGGATGCGGCCCCTGCTGCAACCGGGCAACAGCGTCACCGCGGTGTGGCGGGCGCGGCTCGACGAGCATCTCGGCTATTACGTCCTGGAGGGCACGCGGCTGCGCGCCGCCACCGTACTGGCGTCGTCGCATGCGACCTATGGCGTGACCCATCTGGCCTCGCTGGCGCGGCTGTTGCCGGAGCGCGATCCTCATGAAGACATTTACGAGATGCTGGAGCGCACGCTGGACGATTTCGATGATATCGGCGAAGCCGCGATTCAATTGATAAAGTTCGAACTCGCGATGCTCACCGAACTCGGCTTTGGCCTTGATCTGGAAAACTGTGCTGCAACCGGCGAGACCAAAGACCTGATCTATGTGTCGCCAAAGTCCGGCGGCGCGGTGTCGCGGCGGGCCGGCGATCCCTGGCGCGACCGGCTGCTGCGGCTGCCGGCGTTTTTGCGCGAGGGCGGCGGCGGGGTGAACGGCTGGTCCGACCAGGACCTGCAGGACGGCTTTGTGCTCACCGGCCGGTTCCTGCTTCGCCACGTGCTGGAGCCGCGCGGGCAGGGCCATTCCGACGCCCGTGACGGGTTTATCAATGCGGTGACCAAATACCGGGCGAGGACCGCGGCGCTGCTGCCTTAGTGAGCTTTCCGGCGGCGGGTGCCCCAAAAACCAAAATCTCGAAAACGAGCCCATGCATAGATACGACTGGCTTGTCGTGCTGAGGTTTCGGGCGAACGGCGATCGTGAAACTGCAGGGTGAGGAACGCGATTCATTTCTTGCCCGATTCGCCGCCAGCGGATAACCCGTTGCCATGGGAAAACGACTGATTCCGCCTGAACCCGCTGAGATCCACGAGGTCATGCTGCGCGACGCGCTCGAGGAGCGCTATCTCGCATATGCGCTTTCGACCATCATGCACCGCGCGCTGCCGGACGCCCGCGACGGCCTGAAGCCGGTGCACCGACGCATCCTCTATGGCATGCGCCTGCTGCGGCTCGACCCGGGCACGCCGTTCAAGAAATCGGCCAAGATCGTCGGCGACGTGATGGGCTCGTTCCATCCCCATGGCGACCAGTCGATCTACGACGCGCTGGTGCGTCTCGCGCAGGATTTCTCCTCGCGCTATCCGCTGGTCGACGGCCAGGGCAATTTCGGCAATATCGACGGCGATAATCCGGCCGCCTACCGCTACACCGAAGCGCGCATGACCGAGGTCGCGCGGCTGCTGCTCGAAGGGATCGACGAGGACGGCGTCGAATTCCGCCCCAATTACGACGGCCAGTCGAAAGAGCCGATCGTGCTGCCCGGCGGCTTTCCGAACCTGCTGGCCAACGGCGCGCAGGGCATCGCGGTCGGCATGGCCACCTCGATCCCGCCGCACAACGCGGCCGAACTGTGCGATGCCGCGCTGCATCTGATCGACAAGCCCGACGCCAAGTCGAAGGCGCTGCTGAAATGGGTCAAGGGCCCGGATTTTCCGACCGGCGGCATCATCGTCGATTCCAAGGAGAGCATCGCCGAAGCCTACACCACCGGGCGCGGCTCGTTCCGCACCCGCGCCAAATGGGTGCAGGAGGAGGGCGCGCGAGGCACCTGGGTGGTGGTGATCACCGAGATCCCCTGGCTGGTACAGAAGTCCCGGCTGGTGGAAAAAATCGCCGAACTGCTCAACGAGAAGAAGCTGCCGCTGGTCGGCGACGTCCGCGACGAATCCGCCGAGGATATCCGCCTGGTGATCGAGCCGAAATCCCGCGCGGTCGATCCGGAACTGCTGATGGAATCGCTGTTCAGGCTGACCGAGCTGGAAAGCCGGATTCCGCTGAACCTCAACGTATTGGTGAAGGGCCGCATCCCCAAGGTGCTCGGCCTCGCCGAATGTCTGCGCGAATGGCTCGACCATCTGCGCGACGTGCTGCTGCGCCGCTCCAACTATCGCAAGGGACAGATCGAGCACCGGCTGGAAGTGCTCGGCGGCTATCTGATCGCCTATCTCAACATCGACAAGGTGATCAAGATCATCCGCACCGAGGATGAGCCGAAGCCGGAGCTGATGAAGGCGTTCAAGCTGACGGAGATCCAGGCCGAAGCCATCCTCAACATGCGGCTGCGATCCTTGCGCAAGCTCGAGGAATTCGAGATCCGCACCGAGGACAAGAACCTTCGCGCCGAGTTGAAGGGCATCAAGTCCCTGTTGGGTTCAGAGCCCGAGCAGTGGTCCAAGATCGGCGAGCAGGTCCGGAAAGTCCGCGACATCTTTGGGCCGAAGACGCCGCTCGGCAAGCGTCGCACCATGTTCGCCGACGCGCCGGAGCATGACCTCGCCGCGATCGAGGAAGCTTTCGTCGAGCGCGAGCCCGTCACGGTCGTTGTTTCCGAAAAGGGCTGGGTGCGCACGCTCAAGGGCCATGTCGCCGATCTCTCGACCCTGACCTTCAAGACCGATGACAAGCTCGACAAGGCGTTCTTCGCCGAAACCACGTCCAAGCTGTTGCTGTTCGCCACCAACGGCCGGTTCTATTCGCTCGACGTGGCAAAACTGCCGGGCGGCCGCGGCCATGGCGAGCCGATCCGGATGTTCATCGACATGGAGCAGGAGACTGCCATCGTCTCGCTGTTCGTCAACAAGGGCGGTCGCAAGTTCCTGATCGCGAGCTCCGAAGGCCAGGGTTTCGTCGTCAATGAGGACGATTGCGTCGGCAACACCCGCAAGGGCAAGCAGGTGCTGAACGTCGAAATGCCGAACGAAGCCTGCGCGGTCGCGACCGTCAGCGGCGACACGGTCGCGGTGATCGGCACCAACCACAAGATGGTGGTGTTCCCGCTCGACCAGGTGCCGGAAATGGCGCGCGGCCGCGGCGTGCGGCTGCAGAAATACACCAGCGCCTCGCTGTCCGATGTCGCCACCTTCGAAGCCAAGGCCGGCCTGACCTGGAAGGATTCCGCCGGTCGCGACCAGAGCATGAGCTGGAAGGACCTGACCGACTGGCGCGGCAACCGCGCCGACGCCGGCCGTCTCGCGCACGGCCTGCCGAAGTCCAACAAGTTCAACCGGGGCGTGGAGTAGTGTCGTTCCTGCGAACGAAGGGACGACGGGCTACGTATTAGCATTCGCCAGTTCATGCGCGCTATAGTCGTCTCATGGCCCACCACGATCATCACGACCACTCCCATGCGCACAGCCACGCCGGCCACAGCCACGCGCCGGATAATTTCGGCTTCGCCTTTGCGGTCGGCATCGCGCTCAACGCCGCATTCGTCGTGGCCGAGCTGGTGTTCGGCTATGCCGCCAATTCGCTGGCGCTGATCTCGGATGCGGTTCACAATTTTTCCGACGTGATCGCGCTGGTGCTGGCGTGGGCGGCGGGATGGCTGGGGCGGCGGCGGCCGACCGAGCGACACACCTATGGCTACCGGCGGGCCTCTATCCTGGCGGCGCTGGCCAATGCCGGGCTGCTGCTGATCGCGGTCGGCGCCATCGCCGTCGAGGCCATCGACCGGATCAGGCAGCCGGCCGAGGTGGCGGGCTGGACCGTGGTCTGGGTGGCGGCGCTCGGCATCGCCATCAACGGCATCACCGCACTGTTGTTCATGCGCGGCCGGGACAGCGATCTCAATATTCGCGGCGCCTATCTGCACATGGCGGCCGACGCCGGCGTCTCCGCCGGCGTGGTGGTCGCGGCACTCGCGATCATGCTGACGGGGTGGCTGTGGGTCGATCCCGCCATCAGCCTCGTCATCGCCGCGGTCGTCCTCGCAGGCAGCTGGGGCCTCGCGCGGGACAGCGTCAGTCTCGCGCTCGATGGCGTGCCGAGAGGCATCGCGCTCGCGGCGGTGAGGGATTATCTCGGAACGCTCGAGGGCGTCACCGAGGTGCACGATCTCCATGTCTGGGCCATGAGCACCAACGAAACCGCGCTGACCGCGCATCTGGTGCGGCCGGGCGGGTCCGACGATTCATTCCTGCACGATGTCTGCGCGGAGCTTGCGCAGCGCTTCAACATCCACCACGCCACGCTGCAGATCGAGGCGAGCAGCGACGCCTGCAAGCTGGCGTCGGCGGAGGTGGTGTAGGATCCGTCATTGCGAGGAGCTCTTGCGACGAAGCAATCCAGCTTTTCTTCAGGCTATGACGTTTCAAGAAAGCTGGATTGCTTCGCTTCGCTCGCAATGACGTTGATCGGCCAGGCGCAAGCCGCCTACAAGATATCAAATCACCCCGGCAAGCCGCAGCAACACGCCCGCCGCACACGAGCCCGCCAGCACCGTCAGCATGCCCATGTTGAAGCGGAAGATCGCGGTGGCCGCGGCGATGGCCAGCGCGAGCGCGGCGAAGTCGACGCTCGACCACTGGGGCATGTCGAACGACAGCCCGAACGATCGAACCGGCCAGGTTTCGCGGAACACCGTGTGCAGCGCGAACCAGATCGAGAGGTTGAGGATCACGCCGACGACGGCGGCGGTGATGGCGCCGAGCGCACCGGCAAGGCCCTTGTTGCCGCGCAAGGTCTCGACAAAGGGCGCGCCGAGAAAGATCCACAGGAAGCAGGGCGTGAAGGTGACCCAGGTCGCGAGCAAGCCGCCGAGCGTGCCGGCCAGCATCGGCGACAGGGAGCCTGGATCACGGAACGCGGCCATGAAGCCGACGAACTGGAGCACCATGATCAGCGGGCCGGGCGTGGTCTCGGCCATGCCCAGGCCATCGAGCATCTCGCGCGGCTGCAGCCAGTGATAATGCTCGACCGCCTGCTGCGCGACGTAGGCCAGCACC
>JAZJYY010000026.1:0-34751 GCA_040390145.1 Pseudomonadota bacterium | reverse complement strand
AGCGCCGCCAAAGGTCACCAGCGCCATCTTGCTGAAGAACAGCGCGATCGGGCTGACCACATTGGCCTGGCCGAACGCGATCAGCAGAACCACGACCGGCACCAGCCACAGCAGCAGCCAGATCGCGCTGACCCGCAGCGCCCGGGCAATGCTGGGTCGGATATGGTCGGGCAATTCGCCGTCGAATTGGCTGTCGACCGCCGCGGCGTTCTTGCCGCCGCCGTGCTCGACCGCGGCGAATTCGCTGCGTCCGCTCCGGGCGCCGAAAAATCCGATGACGCCGGCGGCGATGATGATGACCGGGAATGGCACGTCGAAGAAGAAGATCGCGACGAAGGCGATGGCCGCCAGCGCGATCATGACCCGGTTGCGCAGCGCGCGCTTGCCGACGCGGACCACGGCCTGGATCACGATCGCCAGCACCGCGGCCTTCAGCCCGAAGAACACGGCCTCAACATACCCGACCTTGCCGAAGGCGGCATAGATGTAGCTCAGCCCCATGATGGCGATGACGCCGGGCAGAATGAACAGTCCGCCGGCCATGATGCCGCCGGCGGTACGGTGCAACAGCCAGCCGATATAGGTCGCAAGCTGCTGCGCCTCCGGTCCCGGCAGCAGCATGCAGTAGTTCAGCGCATGCAGGAACCGGCTTTCGGAAATCCAGTTTTTTTCCTCGACCAGGATGCGATGCATCACCGCGATCTGCCCGGCCGGGCCGCCGAAACTCAGAACGGCGACCCGCAGCCAGACCCGAAAGGCCTCGCCGAAGCTGATGCCGTGGCCGGCAGCAGCTTCGGTGGCCTTCTCATTCGTCGCGATATCGATCACGGCTTTGCCTTGTTGGTGGGCCAGTTATGGGTTTCGCCCGAGGCGTCGCGGCACCAGCGATAGAAGGCGTCGTACAGCACGATGCCGGCCTCGAGCTGTTCGAGATCGTCATCATACATCCGCGACAGTCCGAGCGACGCCGCCAGCAGCCCGGGCGCTTCCGGGCTGAGATCGAGCCGTCCGGTGTCGGCGGCACGAACCATGGTTGCCAGCCGCAACAGCGGCGGCGTCGCCAGGCCGAATTCCTCGACCATCACGTCGAAGGTACAGAGTTCGCCGCGATGGCTCCAGAACACGTTCTCGATATCGAAGGGAACGGCGTTGAAGCGTTCGCCGACCGCGACCACCTCGGAAGGCGCGACGAACAGAAACACCGCGTTCGGATCGACGAACCGGCGGATCAGCCAGGGGCAGGCGATGCGGTCGATCTTCGGCCGTGCCCGGGTGACCCACACCGTGCGTCCCTGGGCATCGCGCGCGGGGAGTTTTGACGCCGGTACCAGCGGCAGCTTGGCCGCCTTCCAGCCCTCAAAGCCGTCCTCGAGCGCTTCGGCCGAAGCTCCGACGTGTCGCAGCCAGGCCGCGGTGCCCTCGCTGAGTTTTTTGCCGCGCAGGCAGACCACGATGGCCGAACGCCCGGAGAATTCCTCGGCCCAGTCGACGACCTGCTCGTGGCTCCGCCTGATAGCGCCGGGAATGAGACGCGGATCGGCGGCAAAATCCTCATCCGTGCGGACGTCGACCAAAACAGGGGTGTTCGCCGTGCCGATCAGGCGAGCAAGTTTGTCAGCAGATATCGTTGTGAAGGATGACATGGATGCGCCCTCGTGAAGAGATACGGGACGCGATACTTGGGCATGACGCCTCGTGGGGAGATCGCAACATCCCCATGGATTGGCAAATAAGCCAGCCGGCGCGGGCTGTCAATACGCGCGACATGCTGCTGACACTTGCTGCCATCGGATTGAACGCCACGCCGTGTGCAACCCCCTGGTGGATTGGTCGGCGCACGCGTTGGCGGAAAGCAGTTTCATGTCTACGATGAACGGCCGTGTGTGTGCTTGTGTCGTCAGCACTGACACGGTAGCGGCGCGGCGCGGGAGATCGCAATGGGCGAATGGACCGGAGTGGCGATCGCACTGGTCTCGAGTTGCCTCGGCGGTACCGCGGCGGCGATCACCCGCTATCTCGTCGGCAGCACCGACCCGATCACGCTTGCGATCCTGCGCTGGGGCATAGGCTTTCTGTGCCTGCTGCCGGTCGCGCTGCTGCTGGGCGTGCGATGGCCGTCGCGCCGCGACTGGCTGGCCGTTGCCGCGCTGGGGCTTTGCTTCTTCGGATTGTTTTTCGTGCTCTATAACATCGCGATCGGTTTTACGACCGCGGCGCGCGCCAGCCTCGCGCTGGCGACGCTGCCGCTGCATACCATGGTGGTCGGAGCGCTGCTCGGTGTCGAGCCGCTGACGAAGAGGAAGACAACCGGCGTCTCTATCGCCGTGCTCGGGGTCGTGGCCGCGCTCGCCGCAGGCCTGTCGGCGGCGCCGCCGGGCGCGTGGCGCGGCGAACTCATCATGACCGGCGCCGTGATGTGCATGGCGTTCTACAATGTCTGGTCTCGCCCTTTCATCCAGCGCTCGAGCGCGCTCGGCTTTCTGACCGTCGGCATGGGGGCGGGCGCCGCGGGATTGATCCTGGTCGGCTCGCTGACCGGCAGCGTCGCGGTGTTGTCCGGCCTGAGCACGCCGCAATGGGTCGCGGGCGTCTATCTCGGCGTCGGCGGCGGCGCGCTCGCCTTCATCCTGTGGGTGATGGCATTGCAGCGTGCGACGCCGACCCGCGTCGCCAACACCATGACCGTCAACCCGGTTGCCGCGGCGTTACTTGCCACCCAGCTGGTCGGTGAACCGATCACCGCCAATTTGGTGCTCGGCCTGATCGCCGTCTTTGCCGGGATCTGGATCGCGACGACGGAAGGCGGCAAGGCAGGTGGCAAGGCGTAACCCTGCTGGACCATCACCGGGCCTTAGTTCGATCGCGTCATCGCGGTGGCGCTGTCCCGGCGAAGCCGGGGATGCCGTGAAGCCGCCCCGATGTGGTCGTGAACGAAATCTTCGACATGTGCGGGCACGGCGGCGCCCTCGATGTCGCAACGGGTCTGGATTTCGACCGCGATATCCCTGGAGATATCCTGTGACCAATGTTCGAGTGTATTGAAGGCGGTAACGCGAACGGGGTCGCTGAACTGTCCGGCGAGCAGGTCGGTGACGACGGTTTCGACGTCGGCCCGCTCGTTCTCGATTTCGCAGTACACGGCGCCCTGCCGACTGCCGCGGTCGACGACGAGATAGATGGTCTGATCCGCCCCGTAGGGCACTTTCGAGCCATTTCTTGGCATCGGTAATCTCCAGCGCAAAGGCTTGGGGTTACTAACCGGCAGGACGCAATTGGTTCCAGAGGCTGGAACTCAATTTTAAGCGTGGCGGCGCTGGCGTTCATGGCTGGCTCACATGATCAGCACCGCGCCCGACGCCAGCAGCAGCACCAGCACGACCTTGCGGAACGCAGCCTCGTCGAGCCGTCCGAACAGCTTTAAGCCGAGCCAGGTGCCAGCGAGCAGTGCAGGCAGTCCAACCAGGAACAGCTTGATGACGTCAGGCGTGATGGCGCCCCTGACGCCGATCCACAGCGCACTCATCAGGAAGGTGGCGACGGCCACCGGTTGAAACACGGCGCGCTGCGCGTCCTTGGTCCAGCCGCGCAGCCCGCACCAGATGGTGACGAGGATGCCGGCCAGGCCGGTCATGCCGCCGAGGATGCCGTTGAGGAATCCGACCCCGGCGTCGAGAGCGGGGCTGGCCGCCTTGACCGGCGGTAGCGCCGGACGAAACAACGCATAGAGGCTGTAGAGAACCAGCAATACCCCGACGCCCATGCGCGCATGCGCCGGATTGGACCAGGCCAGGACCCAGACGCCGACAGGCACGCCGATTGCAGCCCCCAGCACGAACGGCCAGAGTTTGGCCCAGTCCAGTGCGCGGCGCAGCTTCCAGACCGCAAAGCCCTGCACGATCAGCCCGTACGCGATGATCAGCGTGGCGGTCTGCAGCGGGGTGAGAATGTAGAGCCAGATCGAGGCCGCGATCAGCCCGAAGGCGAAGCCGGACAGGCCCGCGACCAGCGCGCCGGCAAAGGTCGCCAACAGGAAAAGTGCGAGTTCGAGATTCGATCCATCCATGTGCCCGCTCCAAAAGAGGTGCGAGCAGCGCTTGAATGGGATCGCCATTTCATGGGGAGGCTGCGATTTCCCCGGGCAACAACCTACGCCTGTTTCAGCAGCGCGCGCAAGATGCCCAAGCGCTTCACGCCGCCGCGATGGCCTCGATTTCGATCATGAAATCCGCGCCGTACAGTTTTGACACCTCGACCAGCGTCACGGCGGGCGCGGCCGGCGGCGCGACGGTCGCGAAGAACCGGTTTCGCGCCTCGCGATAGCGGCCGAGATTATCCATGTCGGTGAGGAACACGGTCAGCTTCACCAGATTGGCGGCGCTGCACCCGCGAGCTTGCAGGGCCACCGCGAGGTTGCAAAATACCTGTTCTGCCTGGGCGGCGAAATCATCCTTGCCCACGACATTGCCGTCGCGGTCGAGCGCGGTCTGGCCAGATATGAAGATGATCCTGCCGGCGCTGATTTCGACGACCTGCGAATAGCCGGGCGGCGTGCCGAGTTCGGGCGGGTTGATGCGGACGATCGAGGGCGTGGGGTCGCTGGTCATGGCAAGATCCTGGCACGATCCGAAATTCAGTTGCGCGGGGCGGACACCGGAGGCCCGCCGACGGCCGTCTTCGGCTTCAGCGAACCGGCGTAGAACGACAGTCCCGCCACCAGGACGAGCGCGAGGCAATAAACCGCATAGGATTGCGGCGGCGTGATTGCCCACTGCACGAGACTTCGGGGCTTTGCGGCCGGGCCGGTGTCGTTTTCCATGCGGTGGTTTTGCGCGAAACGGCGCGGGATGGGAAGGGCCAATCCGTGCGGGTGCGTTATGACGCCACCGGCGGCTTCTTCAACAGGAACAGCGCCAGCAGGGCCGACAGGCTCAGCGCCGAGGAGACCATCAGGACCCGGCTGCCCATCACGTCGATCAGGAGGCCGAACGCCAGCGGCGCCGCCGCCTGCGCCATCCGCGCCGGCGCGCCGATAATGCCGAGCCGGTAGCCGTAATTCTGCGGGCCGAAGATCGAAAGCGGCAGGGTGCCGCGTGCGATGGTCAGGATGCCGTTGCCGGTGCCGTGAAAGACCGCGAACAGGCTGGCCGCGGGGCCGCCGACCAGCCCGACGATGGCCGCGCCGATCGGATGGGTCAGGCAGGCGAGGCGGGTCGACACCAGCGGGTGATAGCGGCTGAGAAAACTCGCCTCGAAGATTCGGGCGGCGACCTGCGCCGGGCCGATCAGCGCGCCGGCGGCCACCGCCTGCAGCGTGGTCGCGCCGGCGGCTTCCAGAATCCGCGGCAAATGCGCCGCCATCGCGCCGGTCACGGTCCAGGCCGCCGCGAAGGCAAACGCCAGCAGGATCATGGTGCGGTCGATCGCGATGTGCGGCTTGACGGCCGTCGCGACGGCTGCCTTGGCGCCCTTCACGGCGGGCAGCATGAAGAAATTGAGCGGCAGGCCGATCAGGATATGCGCGGCGGCCCAGGCAAAGCAGGTGTTGCGCCAGCCGATGGTTTCCAGCCCGAGCGCCGTCAGCGGCCAGCCGACGGTCGATGCAAAACCCGCGAGCAGCGTGATGCCGGTGATCGAGCGGCGCGCGGCGTCGCCATAGATGCGACCGAGCGCGCCAAAGGCGGCATCGTAGAGGCCGGCTCCCATGCCGACGCCGAGCAGCAGCCAGGCGATCACCAGCACCGGAATGGAATAGGAGAGGCCGAGCAGCGCGAGGCCGCCGGCCAGCGTCAGATTGGAGAACGACAGCACCGAGCGGCCGCCGACCAGATCGATCTGCCGGCCGATGCGCGGGCCGAGCAGGGCCGATATCACCAGCGACGCCGAGAACGCGGCAAAGATCCAGTTCGAGGATACGCCGAGATCGCGCCCGATCGGGTCGGCCAGGATCGCCGGCAGATAATAACTCGAGGCCCATGCCAGCGTCTGCGTGGTGCCGAGCGCCAGGATGATCGGAAGCTGGCGTGGGCTCATGTCTGCGGGGCTGCGCTTCGGGACCAATGGAGCGCCAGCGGACCGAGCAGAATGCCCGCCGCCAGCACCGAGAACGCCGCCATCCAGGCGGTAGCACTGAGCGGTCCGCCGGCGAGGTCGAGTGCGACGCCGACGCTCCAGGCGCCGAGCGCCGACAGGCTGAAGCCGACGGTGGAATGCGCCGCCATGGTGGCGCCGCGATAGTCGGGATGCGCCGCCATCGACATGCCCGAGGTCAATGCGCCGGAATCCGCCGGCACCGTGATCGCATAGGCCAGCAGCAACGGCAGGAGGAAGAGCGGCGAGCGGTCCGCAAACAATCCGATCAGCAATGCCACGGCGGCGGAACTCAGCATCACGGCTGATATGGCGCGATGCCGGCCGAACTTCAGCGCCAGTTCATTGCCGAAGATGCTGGCGGGCATCGCCAGCAGCGAAAACACCACGCTGACGACAACAGGTGAAAAGAAGGAGGTCTGTCCGTTCTTGACGATGACAAAAGTCCAGAACGCGACCAGCCAGGTCCGGATGCCGTAGAGCTCGAAGCAATGCGCGCCGTAGCCGAGCACGAATCCCATCGCCCTGGTGTTGCGGAACACCGGCGCGAAATCCAGCAGGCGTCCCTGCGCAGGTTTCGGCGCGACCGGCCGCAACAGCAGGCAGACCCCCAGCATCACGATCGGACCGAGCGCCGTCACGTAAAACGCGCTGCGCCAGCCAAAATTTTCGGCGACCAGTTGCGCAACCAGGAAGGAGAGGCCGACGCCGAAGGAAAAGCTGGAAGTGTAGAAGGTGATCGCGCGGGACGAGTCGCCGGGTGCGAGGCGATCGGTCAGCGCCTTGAGGCCGGGCATATAGGCGCCGGCAAAGCCGATGCCGGCGATCGCATTGAACAGCGCGCCGGACCAGAGGCCGGTGGCGAACAGCCCGAACAGCAGCGTGCCGAGCGCGCTGACCGCCGAGCCCGCGATCAGGATTTTTCGCGCGTCGATCCGGTCGGTCAGCGTCGCCAGCACCGGCACGGTCAGCATGTAGCCGGCGGCGCCGGAGCCCGCCAACAGGCCGGCCTGCGCGCCGCTCAACTGCCATTCCGGAATCAGGAATGCGGCGAGAACGGACGGCACCACGACGTGCGGCAGCAGGCTGCCGAGCTGCCCCAGGCACATCGCGACGATGACTGATCTGCCTTCGAGTGGAATTTGGCTCACTCCATTTTGTTCACCTCGCCCCGCTTGCGGGGAGAGGTCGGATCACATCGCAGATGTGATCCGGGTGAGGGGGTACAGCTCTCTCAATTGGCACCACACTCGCGGAGAGCCCCCCTCATCCCGACCTTCTCCCCGCAAGCGGGGAGAAGGAGAAAAGAGGTCAGGAGCCGCAGCCGCATCCGGTTTTTCCCTGCTGCTTGGCATTTGCGTCGTCGACGGAACTGGCGTCAACAGCAGATGGCGCCGGTCCACCGCAGCACTGGCTTGCACCGGGTGCATCCGCGCGGCTGCAGACGCCGGTTTCCGGCAGCACCAGTTCGACCCGCGCCGCGGCTTCGTGGTCGCCGGCCAGTTCGGCGGATATCGAGCGCACCTGTTCGTAGCCGGTCAGCATCAGGAAGGTCGGCGCGCGTCCGTAGGACTTCATGCCAGCGAAATAGAAGCCGGGTTCGGCCTGCGCCAGCTCGCGCGCGCCATGTGGCCGCACCGTGCCGCAGCTGTGTTCGTTGGGATCAATCAGCGGCGCAAGCTCAACCGGACACTCGATGGCGGGATCGAGCTGGATGCGCAATTCGCGCACGAAATCCAGATCCGGCCGGAAGCCGGTCGCCACGATCAGTTCGTCTACGACCACCTGGCGGCAGCAACTGCCGGCGCCGGTAGCGACGGTGAGGCGAGGGCCGCTGGCTGCGAGGTGCGAAACCCGGAATTCGCTCTCGACCTGGATCCGGCCCGCCGCGACCAGCGCGGCAAAGGCGGCGCCGAGTTCACCGCGGGCGGCGAGCTTGTCATTTGCGCCCCCGCCAAAAGCCTTGGCGGGATCGTTGCCGCGCAGCAGCCAGACCGGCTTGGTTTCCGGAGCCTCGGTCGCCAGACGTGCGAGATCGGTCAGCGTACCGATCGCGGAATGGCCGGCGCCGAGCACCGCGACGGTCTTGCCGGCATAGCGCGCGCGGTCCTTGCCCAGCACATCCGGCATCCCATAGGCAATGCGGTCCGCCGCCTGCGTCTCGCCGACGGCGCGCAGGCCGTTGGCGCCCGCCGGGTTGGGCGAATGCCAGGTGCCGGACGCATCGATCACCGCATCGGCCCGCACGCTTTTGGGGCCTTGCCCGTTCTGATAGCGCAGCTCGAAGGGGGCGGCGTCGCGGCCCTTGCTCTTGAGCTTGTCGAAGCCGACGCGGCTGATGTCGGTGACGCGGCTCGATGTATGGATGTGCGTCGCAAGCGCGGTCTTGTTCGCGAGCGGTTCGAGATAGCGCTCCACCAACTCAGCGCCGGTCGGATACTGCTCGGGCTCGGGAGAATTCCAGCCGGTGGAGGCGAGCAGGCGTTCCGCGGCGCGGTCGATATTGTATTCCCACGGCGAGAACAGCTGCACATGGCCCCACTGCCGCACCGAATGTCCGACGCTGTCGCCGGCCTCCAGCACGATCGGCGTCAGTCCACGCTCCAGCAGATGGGCGGCCGCGGCAAGCCCGACGGGGCCGGCTCCGATGATCGCAACGGTCTTGGTCTGGTTCATCTTATTCTCCTGTCAAACTAGAAGTATCGAAATAAAGCGCCGCAAGAAACTACGCGGCCGTCTTGGCAGAGATCTTGGCCTCCGAGCATTCGGCGGCACCGGTGCAGCATTCGGCGACCAGAAAGCCGACGAGGTCGCGCATCACGTCGTAATTGGCGTGACACACCAGCGTCGTTGCCTCCCGTACCTGATTGATCAGGCCGACCACCACCAGCGCCTTGATGTGATGGGAGAGGGTGGAGGGCGCGATCTTCAATTTGTCCTGCAGCCGGCCGACCGGCAGCCCGGCATCGCCGGCGCGGACCAACGCACGGTAGATTTTCAGCCGGGTCGGATTGCCGAGGGCTTCCAGATGGGCGGCGGCGTCATCGAGTTTCATGACGATGAATATTTCAGACGGCGGGCTGGTTGTCAACCGTATTTCTAGTATTATCGAAATATGGGTCCGGCGGCCGAGAATTCAGGGCCGGGCCTGGGCGGGGGAAAGACCTTCGTTGGCAGGCAACAGGAACGTGATCAGCCAGCACAGCAGAAGCATGATCGCCGAACCCGCAAGGCATCCCGTGATGCCGGCCAACTGGTAGAGAACGCCTGAAAGTGTAATTCCTAGCAGCCGTCCGGCGGCGTTCGCCGCGTAGTAAAATCCGACGTCTTCGGCGGCTTTTTCCGATCCGGCATAGGCCAGGATCAAATAGGAATGCAGCGAGGAATTCACCGCGAACGGCAAACCGAACAGCGCCAGTCCGATGACCAGCACGAGATCGGGGCGGCCGATAGCGGTGGCCTGCATCATGACGGCCAGCGCGATCGGCACGGCGGCGAGCACCGCCGCCCAGAGCCGGGCGGCCGGCACCTCGCGGCTCAGGCCGTCCGGGCTGCGACTGACCAGCATGGGAGCGATGGCCTGCACGCCGCCATAGGCGATGGTCCAGGCCGCGAGAAACCCGCCCACTTCGAGGAAGCGCCATCCGTTGGCATAGAGAAACACCGGCAGCCCGACGACGAACCAGACATCGCGGGCGCCGAACATGAAGATGCGGGCGGCGGCGAGCAGGTTTACGCCGCGCGACTTGCCGAACAGTTCACGGATGGTCTTTGATGACTTGGCTTTGCCGAGCTGCGGGGGCAGCAGAAGCAGCCCGGCGACGAAGATCACGCCGAGCAATGCTGCCATCATCCACAGCGCATGGGTGAAGCCGGCGAAGTCCAGCAACAGGCCGCCGATGAAAAACCCGATGCCCTTCATCGCGTTCTTCGAGCCGGTAAACCACGCGACCCATCGGAACAGCTGCCCGCTGCCTTCGGCTGATGTCGCCTTGATCGCGGATTTGGACGCGGTCTTGGTCAGGTCCTTGGCGACGCCGGCAATGCCCTGGGCGATCACCACCCACGCCACCGATGCCGCCGCTCCCCAGCCGGGATCCAGCGCCGACAGCATCAGCAAACCGGCGATCTGCAGCATCTGGCCGACCGCCAGCATGCGGGGAATGCCGAAGCGCGATGCGAAGTAGCCGCCCGCCAGGTTGGCGCCGATACCGGCCGCCTCGTACAGCAGAAACAGGAAGGCCAGTGTGAACGGCGTATATCCCAGCCGGAAAAAATGAAACAGGACGAGCATCCGTAAGGCGCCATCGACCAGCGTGAAGCCCCAATAGGACGCCGTGACGATGAGGTAGTTTCGGACCATGGACCTAGACGCCCGCGCGCTGAACGATGTTGGCGAGATCGACCATGCGGCAGGCGTATCCGACTTCGTTGTCGTACCAGGCGTAGACCTTGAGCAAGGTCTCGTCGGTCACCATGGTGCTGAGGGCATCGACGATCGAGCTGCGCGGGTCGTTGTTGTAATCGGCCGACACCAGCGCCCGGGTTTCGAGGCCCAGGATGCCCGCCAGCACGCCTTCCGAGGCGGATTGGAACAGCTGGTTGACCTCCTCGACCGTGGTGGCGCGTTTCAGCTCGAAGACGCAATCCGTCAAACTGGCATTCAGTACCGGCACCCGCACCGCGTGGCCGTTCAGCTTGCCCTTGAGCTCCGGATAGATCAGCGCAATAGCGGTCGCACTCCCGGTCGTGGTGGGTTGCATCGACAGCATGGCCGACCGTGCGCGGCGAAGATCCTTGTGCGGGGCGTCGACGACGACGTTGGTATTGGTCGGATTATGGATCGTCGTGATCTGTCCGTGGCGGATTCCGATTGCCTCATGGATGACCTTGACGACGGGCGCCAGGCAGTTCGTCGTGCAGGACGCCGCCGTCAGCAGCCGATGGCGGGCAGGGTCGTAAAGCTGGTCGTTGACGCCGACGACGATGTTGAGGGCTGCTTCGTCCTTCACGGGAGCAGCCACGATCACGCGTTTGACGCCGCGATCGAAATAGGCCTGCAGCTTGTCGGGTGTCAGGAATTTTCCGGTGCATTCCAGCACGACGTCGCAGCCGAGATCGCCCCATGCAACATCGCCCGGACTGGCCTGTTCGCTGAAGCCGATGCGCTGCTTGCCAACCGCAATGGCGTTGCCGGAATCGACCGCAACGGGGTCATGCCAGCGTCCGTGAAGGCTGTCGAATTCGAGCAGATGTGCGGTGGCGGCGATGCCGCCCTTCAACTCGTTGATATGGACGACCTCCAGCCGGTTGTCGGCGCGAGGATCGCTCTCGGGACGATGGATGCCGCCGAGAGCCGCGCGCAACGCGAGCCTGCCGATGCGGCCCATGCCATTGATGCCGATTTTCATGGAATTTCCCTCAAGGCGATACGCGCGTGGTGTCGCCGATCTCGTCGAGGCGCGCCTTGACCGCCATGCGGTCCAGCGAGTCGAAGGGCAGGCTGGTGAAGATCTCGATGCGGCGCCGGATCATGGCGTAGAGTTCATTCAGCAGCGTGGTGCGCTCGGTCGGCGATCCCGTGAACAGCGCCGGGTCGGGCAGGGGCCAGGCGCCGGTGACGTACTGATTGTCGAAATCGGGACAAAACTGACCGTTGGGTGAGTCGCAGAGCGCGATGATGAAGTCCATGCGAGGAGCGTCAGGTCCCTTGAATTCGTCCCATGATTTGGAGTGCAGGCGGGATACGTCGTGGCCGAGGGCCGTCAGCCGGTCGATCACCTCCGGAACCGGTGCTTTGGCCGGGTTCGATCCGGCGGAATAGGCCCGGAAGCGACCTCGCCCGATCTTCTCGAGCAGGGCTTCGGCGATGATCGAGCGGGCGGAATTCTGCGTGCACAGGAACAGGACATTGAACGCGGGGGTCATGAACTTCTCCGACGGTTCGGCGGCGATGATTTGCGATGGCAGGTCGAACGCGTCCCCGCACAACTCGGGACGCCCTTGGCAGCAGTCCTGCGAAAGGAATTTGAGCAGGCCGCGGAAGCCGGCGACGTCGGCCCGATAGTTCATCGAGCGGCCGTCTTTTTCGGCTGAAATCAAGCCGGCGCGGCTGAGAATGCCGAGGTGGGTCGACATCGTGTTGTGCGGCACCTCGCAAAGCCGGGCGATCTCGCCGGCGGGCAGGCTTTGCGGATGGACCGCGAGCAGATGCCGAACCGCGGCGAGGCGGGTCGGCTGCGCCAGCGATGCAAATCCCTCGATTGCCGTCTCGTCGAAACTCGCCTGATCCATAAGGTCCGTCCTGCGCGAATTTCGCGGTTGTGTCGGCATTTATCGACATGTTGAGTGAAGGGTTGATGACATCAGGCCAAATTTCGCTGGCCTCAGGTCATTTGGCCGTCATATTTTGTCTATATGTCGGGACTTAACGACATATAACCGAGGAGGGACCGATGATCAAGCTCTGTCAGGCAATCGTTTTGGCGTCAGCACTATCCCTGTTCGGGTCCGCAACGCGCGCCGCCGAGACAACGGGAGCCGGATCGACGTTCGTCTTTCCCATCCTTGAGAAGTGGGCTTCAGAGTATCAGGCCAAAACCGGAAACAAGATCAGCTACCAGTCGATCGGCTCTGGCGCTGGCCTGCATCAGATTCGAGCGGCGGCGGTCGACTTCGGTGCTTCGGATATGCCCTTGACGCCTGCAGAACTGGAGAAAAGTGGTCTCGGCCAATTCCCGCTTGTGATCGGCGGCGTTGTACCCGTGGTCAATATCGAGGGTGTCGGCCCCGGCGTCATTCGCTTTTCCGGTCCGATCCTTGCGGATATCTTTCTGGGCAAGATCAAGAACTGGGACGATGCAGCGATCCGCGCGCTGAATCCGGGCGTCAAGTTGCCGGCAGCGCCAATCTCGGTCATTCATCGATCGGACGGGTCGGGAACGACCTTCAATTGGGTCAACTATCTCTCGAAGGTCAGTCCCGAATGGAAGGAAAAGGTCGGCGAGGGCACAACGGTCGAGTGGCCCGTCGGCTCGGGCGGAAAGGGCAACGAAGGGGTTGCGGCGTTTGTCGCGCTGGCGAAGAACTCGATCAGCTACGTCGAGTATGCGTACGCCGTGAAGAACAGCCTGGCCTACGGACTTGTGCAAAACAAGGCAGGGCGTTTTGTCCAGCCGGGCTCGGAGACGTTCCAGGCGGCGGCGGCGAGCGCGAATTGGAGCGGAGCGAAGGACTTCTTCCTGATCATGACGAATGCTCCCGGGGAGAATGCCTATCCCGTCACCGCTACTGCGTTCGTCATCATGTACAAGCAACCAAAAAATTTCGAACGAGCAAAGCTGGCCAGGGATTTTTTCAAGTGGTCGCTGGAGAACGGACAGGCGCAGGCCGACTCATTGCATTACGTTCCGCTTCCGCCGGATCTCGTTCGCCAAGTCGAAAGCTACTGGAGTTCGGATTTTGGTGATTAGGTTGGTCGACATCGGATTGCGGACGCGTAAGGCGGTTTCTGGGGATCGTCAGATTAGGTAATCCTGCTCCGGGAGGACACTGCTCATGGCCAACGACGACTCTGCGACGGCAGCCCGCCTGATCAGGGTAGCCGAGGCTGTGATGGGTGAACTGCACCGTCAGGGGTTCTCCAACGTACTGGCCGACCGTAGGTTCGATCCGGTCGAGATCGCCATGGCGGTCATAAAGGCGGAGGGCTGCGATGTGGTCCCGATCCGAAGGTCCAACTAGTTGGATGGCGCGTTCGGACGATCGGCCTTACAGGTTCAAGCGCAGAGGGGAAAACCGACAGCGTGACAGACGACAAAGAGGCCTCGGGAGCAAAATGAACCTGTTCGAACGGTATCTCTCGCTCTGGGTGGCGCTCTGCATCATTGCGGGCGTGGCCCTCGGGCATCTCTGGCCCGGGGCATTTGCCACCATTGCCGGCGCGGAGGTCGCGAAGGTCAATCTGCCGGTGGCCGGGCTGGTCTGGCTGATGATCATCCCGATGCTGTTGAAGATCGACTTCGGTGCGCTTGGCCAGGTGCGCGAGCACTGGCGCGGCGTCGGCGTCACCCTGTTCATCAACTGGGCGGTGAAGCCGTTCTCGATGGCGCTGCTGGGTTCGCTGTTCATCGGCCATCTGTTCGCGCCGCTGCTGCCGTCGGCGCAAATTCCGTCCTACATTGCCGGTCTCATTCTGCTGGCCGCAGCGCCTTGCACCGCGATGGTGTTCGTGTGGTCGAACCTGTGCGAGGGCGAGCCGCATTACACGCTGAGTCAGGTCGCGCTCAACGACGTCATCATGGTGTTTGCGTTCGCGCCGCTGGTCGGACTGCTGCTCGGCGTCGCCTCGATCGCGGTGCCCTGGGGTACGCTGCTGATCTCGGTGCTGCTCTATATCGTGGTACCCGTGATCATCGCGCAGCTATGGCGGCGCGCGCTGCTGGCCGGCGGGCCGACGGCGCTGCAGAGGACCCAGCACGTGCTGCAGCCGGTCTCGCTGATCGCGCTGTTGACCACGCTGGTGCTGTTGTTCGGCTTCCAGGGCGAACAGATCATCGCGCAGCCGCTGGTGATCGTGCTGCTGGCGGTGCCGATCCTGATCCAGGTCTATCTCAATGCCGGCCTGGCCTATTGGCTGAGCCGGCGTTTCGGGGTGGCCTGGTGTGTCGCCGCGCCGGCGGCGCTGATCGGCGCCAGCAATTTCTTCGAACTCGCGGTCGCCGCCGCCATCAGCCTGTTTGGCCTCAACTCCGGCGCGGCGCTGGCCACTGTGGTCGGCGTGCTGGTCGAGGTGCCCGTGATGCTCTCGGTGGTCCACCTGGTGAAGGCCTCGCGCGGCTGGTATGAGGCCGGCGCCGAGGCGGCTGCGGCGGTCAGCAAGGAAGCGCGGACATGAGCGTGACGATCTATCACAATCCGGCTTGCAGCGTCTCGCGCAACACGCTGGCGATGATCCGGCAGAGCGGCGAGGAGCCCGAGATCATCGAATATCTGAAAACCCCGCCCGATCGCGCACGGCTGATCGAACTGCTCAGGGCGATGGGGATTCCGGTCCGCGCGCTGCTGCGCGAAAAGGGTGAGCCTTACGCGGAGCTCGGTCTCGCCGATCCCGAATGGAGCGATGACGAGCTGATCGGTTTCATGCTGGCGCATCCGATCCTGATCAACCGGCCGATCGTGGTGACGCCGAAGGGCACAAGATTATGCCGGCCGCCGGAAGCGGTACTTGAACTGCTCGAAAATCCGGCGACGTCCTTTGTGAAGGAAGACGGCGAGATCATCATGCGGGATCGGTAGGGTGGGCAAAGCCAGCGGGTCGCGCGAATGCGCGCGCCCGATGGCGTGCCCACCATGCCGCGACGCCGTCGATAGATGGTGGGCACGGCGCGAAGCGTGCGCCTTTGCCCACCCTGCGAGTCCGCCATCTTCCGTCGGCCACGATTGCACCCCATAATATCACCATGGAACTCACGCCCCGCCTGCGCCTGATGAACTGGCTGGTCCGCCAGGGGCTGACCGGACTGCCCGAGAACGATCTGCTGCGCGGCTTCTGCCAGCGCTGCCGGGCAGGCGGGCTCGAGCTGTCGCGCGGTCTGGTCTTCGTCGATACGCTGCACCCGATCTTCGAGGGCCGCGGTTTTCGCTGGAACGATTTTGAGACCAACGAGAGCGACATTTTCGAGTACGGCTCGAGCAATGAAGGGACGGCCGCAGAAAACTGGCGGCGCTCGACCTTTTATCACATGCTCGAGCACGGCACCGACGAGATCAGTATCGATCTGTCCGACATCGCCTCGCTCGACTTTTCCATGATCGAGGATCTCGCCGCCAAGGGTCACAAGCATTTTGTCGCTTTCGTGCATCGGTTCGGCGAAGCCGGCACCATGGGCCAGATGGACTGCCTCCATTCGACCTGGGTGACCCGGCGTGCCGAAGGATTCGGCGAGCAGGGGCTCGCCGCGTTGCGCGATCTCGTCCCGGTGCTCGGACTTGCGATCAAATCCGCCGCCCATGCCGAAGTCGCCCGGACGCTGGGCCGGGTCTATCTCGGGCGCGACGCCTCTGAACAGGTGCTGCGCGGAAAAATCTCGCGCGGCGTCGCCGAGCGCATCAATACCGTGCTGTGGTTTTCGGATCTGCGCGGTTCGACCAGGATCGGCGAAAGCATCGGGCCCGACGAAATCATCCCGTTCCTGAACGATTATGCGCAAGCCGCGATCGACGCCATTCACGACGCCGGCGGCGAGGTGTTGAAACTGGTCGGCGATGGCGTGCTGGCGATGTTCACCCAAAGGAATATGGACGAGAACATGGCGGTCGCCAGGCGCGGGGCGCTGCGAGCCGAGCATCGCTTCCGGCACAACATGAATGCGCTCAACGCCAGGCGTTCCGCCGGGGACCGCCCGGTGACGACGGCCCATGTCGGCCTGCATGTCGGCGAGGTGTTTTACGGCAATATCGGCAGCGACGACCGGCTCGACTTCACGGTGGTGGGACCGGCCGTCAACGAGGTCAGCCGCATCGCGTCGATGTGCCGTTCGGTCGATCGCGAATTGCTGACATCGTCGGATTTCTGCAAAGGGCTCGACGCGACAGGACGCAAATATCTGGTGTCCACCGGCCGATTCGCACTGCGCGGCATCGGTCACGCGCAGGACCTCTACACCCTCGATCCCGCGATCGCCGCCGACGAGGTGGTGGCCGGCAGCTATGAGCGTTATCTGACGAGCTAGCCGGCCTTCGCCCGCATCGTGTACAGCCCGACCGCGACCAGCGACGCCACCGTCAGCACGCCGCCGAGCGCGAACATCGCCTGAAGCGATACCGTGGCGGCGAGCCAGACCGCGATCGCGGCGCTCATCATCTGCCAGAAACCAACCAACGCCGAAGCGGCGCCGGCCTTCTCGCCGAACGGCGAGAGCGCCTGCGCGGTGCCGAGCGGATTGACGATGCCCATGCCGAGGAGGAACACGCAGATGCTGACGAGGAACGGCAGGAAGGTGGCGTTGAACAGCGACACCAAAAGGATAGCGACGCTGCCGGTGGCCGCAAGCAACAGGCCGATCTGAATGGCGCGGTCGAGCCCGAGCCGCGGCGCCAGTTTTGTGGCCAGCATGCCGGCGGAGAACACGACCAGGACCGTGCCCGCAAAGAACAGGCCGAGCTGGATCGGCGTAAAACCCATGCCTTCGATCAGGACACGGGGGGCGGCGGAAAACACCGCGAACAGCCCGCCCATGATCAGGCTGACGGTCGCGGCCGGCACGACGAAGCGGCGGTCGGCGATCAGGCCCATGTAGTTCTTGGCAATGGCGAGCGGGTTGAGCGGCGTCCGCGTCGCATGATGGGTCTCGCCGAGTGCCGCGGCGTAAGCCATCGCGGCAACGGCTGCAAAGATGCCGACAAAGACGAATTCCGAACGCCAGCCGAAATAATGGTCGAGCGCGCCGCCGAGCAGCGGCGAGAAGCCGGGTGCCGCCGCCATCGCGATCATGATCAGCGCCATGGCGCGGCCGAGCGCGGCGCCGGTGAACAGGTCGCGGGCGATGGCGCGCGACAGCACCGAGGTCGAGCAGGCGCCGGCGGCCTGGATGACGCGGCCGATCAGCAGGCCCGGCAAATCCGTGGCGAGGCCGCACCAGATGCTGCCGGCCAGGAACACGGCAAAGCCCGCCAGCACCGGCCAGCGCCGGCCATAGCGATCGGAGATCGGCCCGACCGCGAGCTGGCCGAGCGCGAATACCGCGAGGAACACGGTGATCGACGCCGTCACCTCGGCGGTGGTGACCCGCAGCGACGCCGCCATCTGCGGCAGCGACGGCAGCAGGATGTTGGTAGCCAGCGTTCCCGTCGCCGCAAGGGCTGCGAGCACGGCGATCTGCAGGAAGGTCGAGGAGACCTCGGGGCGGGGAGCTGCGTCGATCGCTACGGTCTGGTCGGCCATGGGAACTCCCGGTTTTACATGAAATGATGTGTATCATACAAAACGGGTTGAGAAGCCGGAAATGGGCGGGGCAGGGATGCAAATAAAAAGCCCGACTTGGCAGGCGAAGCTAAAACTATCGCTATAACAAGATTGTCGTCGCCCGGCGCAGACCGGGCGATCCAGTACGCCGTGGCTTCTCGCTCGATCGCTGGCGTCTCTGCAATACTGGGTCGCCCGGTCAAGAGCCGGGCGATGACAGCGGTGTGTGTGTTGCGGGTTTCAGTAGGCCCGAAGCCCCTGCGGCCCGTCACCGACCATGTCCGGCTGCCGCGCCAGCGACACCGCCGGGGACAGCAGGATCACCAGCGCCTGGGCGCCGAAGATGATGGCGGCGAGGTAGAGACATATCTCGGCGCCATAAAAACCGCCGACGAGAGCGCCGAGCGCGGAGCCGACCGGGCGGGCGCCATAGCTCAGGATGTTGATCGCGGACACGCGCCCCAACAGCCGCGGTGGCGTCACCGATTGCCGCAGCGTGGCGGTCGAGATCACCCACAGGATCGGACCTGCGCCGAGCAGGAAGAAGCTGAGGCCCGCCAGCCATGGCGATGGGACGAAGGTGGTGAGCGCCATCACGCAGGCGGCAACGAAACCGGTGACCGGCCCGAGCCCGATCACGGTGCCGAAGGCGAGGCGGCGCATCACCCGCGTCGCCGAGAGCGCGCCGAACACCATGCCGACGCCGTACATGCCGAGTGTGACGCCGACGCCGGTCGCCGACAGTTCGAGGCGGCGCACCGCATAGGGCACGAACACCGCCAGCAGCAGGAACGACGCGGTGTTGAAGATGAACTGTGTGATGAACACCGGCCGCAACAGCGGATGATGCAGCACGAACGCCGCGCCTTCCCTGATTTCCTGCAGCGGGTGGCGTCGCGGCAATGGCTGACGGGCCGGCTCATAGATGCCCGAGAGCAGCACCACGGCGATCACGGAGAGTGCCGCGGCGACGCCGAAGGCGGGTGCGGCACCCGTCCACCCGACCAGCGCGCCGCCCAGCGCAGGGCCGCTGGCGAACGCCACGGTACGCGCCAGTTCGATCCGTGCATTGGCCGCCGGCAACAGGTCGGGCGCTACCAGTGACGGCACCAATGCGGGCGTGGCCACGCTGTAGGCGACGGTGCCGCATACCGCGACGAAGCCGAGCAGGGCCAGCAGCGGCAGCGTCAGCCAACCGAGCCAGATCAGTGCGAGGGTCGCGAGCAGCGCCGCGGCGCGCAGGGCTTCGGAGCCCGCCATCAGCCAGCGCCGCGAGATGCGGTCGGCCAGCAGGCCGGCGGGGATCGCGAACAGGATGAACGGCAGCGTCAATGCCGTTTGCAGCAGCCCGGTCTGGCCTTCGCCGACCCCGAGCACAATGACGGCGACGATGGGGGCGGCGGCCAGCGCAATCTGCTCGGCCGATTGCGCGGCGAGATTGGACCAGGCCAGCCGGTTGAAGGTCGGGGGCAGATGAACGATGCGGTCGTCAGACATGGCCGTATTCCCCGGGGATTCGATCTGACCGCATTGTCGATCCCGGGAACGTGCCAACCCACCCGTTTCCCGACATGGCGCATGAAAAAGCCCGGCTCGGAAAATCGGGCGGGCCTGTTTCGGTGTGGACGGCGCTTCAAACTGTCATGTCGGTCATGATTTGGAGCCGAGCGTTGCCTTGCCGGTTCCCGAGATGCTGCTGGGCGGCGTAGCGGGACTATCGCCCGATCCCGCCGGCGTTTCGGCGGGGCGGGCCGGCTGTTGCGCGGCCAGCGCGTTGGTGAGACTGGTCAGGGCGTCGGGACCGGCAGCGAAGCCGGCCTCGGCGAGGATCTTGTCGATGATCGGTCTGAACGCCGAGACCGACAGCAACTGGCTGGCAAGCCCGTCGCCGAGTCCGAGGCCTCCACCCGCGGCGGTGCCGCCAGCGCCGCCGCCGCGGCCGAGCAGGCTGCCGGTGTCGAAGATCCGGATATCGGAGATCTTCTCGATCGGCTTGACGGCCTGGGCGAGGGCATCCGGAATGATGTTGATGCGGGCGAGGTTGAGGTCGTAGTCGACGATCGCGGAGCTGAGCTTGTTGCGGGCCTCGGTCTTCAGCGTCGCCACTTCGGCCTCGGCCTGGCCGAGCGCCTTGACGCCGGCGGCCCGGGTAGTGGCGGCGTTGGCGTCGGCTTGGGCCAGCACGTTGATGGCTTCCGCCTTGTTGGCGGCGGCCTGCTTTTCCGCCTCCGCCATCACGGTGATCGGCATCGCGTTGGTCTCGGCGGCCTTTCGCGCCGCGATCACGTTGATGATCTTGTCGCGCTCGGCGATCTCGGTGGCGCGTGCGGTCGTGACCTTTTCCTCGGCGGCGATGGCCAGCGCCCGCGCGGTTTCGGCGATGGTCTGGGCATCGGACTGCTCGGTGCTCTTGGTGGCGACGATGATCGCCGCCTCCTGCGCGACGATCTGCAGTTCGCGCTCAACTTCCGTGGTGCGGCGTTTGACGGCCAGGTCAGCCTCGATCTTGCGGGTATCTCGGGCCTGATTGGCTTCGGTCTGCTTGTTGGCGACCGCGAGTTCCTGCTGGATCTGGTATTCGGCTTCGTTCTGAAACGCCGTCTGTTCGACCTTCGCTGCCTCCGCGCGCATCGCGGCTGTCATGTTGGCGATGTCGCGCTGCTGCGCCAGTTCGGCCTCGCGCTTGGTGCTTTCGATGGTCAGCGTGGTCTGCCGCGCCACCAGATCCTGCTGCGCGATATTGACCTCGGTGGTGCGGACGATCTGGTTGCGCTCCTGCTCGCGCTCCTTGGTGATCTTGGTCAGGGTGGTCAGACCATGGGCGTCGAAGAAATTGCTCGGATTGAAGTGCTTGATGTCGCTCTGGTCGAGGCGGGTCAGGGAAACCGATTCAAGCTCGAGACCGTTGTTCTGGATGTCGGCGCCGACCGCGTCCTGTACCGATTTGACGAAGGTGGCGCGCTGCTCCTGCAACTCTTCCAGATTCATGGTGGCGGCGACCGAGCGCAGGCCGTCGACGAATTTCGCTTCGATCAGTTCGCGCAGTTCCTTGGCGTCATTGGTGCGGTTGCCGAGCGTCTGCGCGGCGAGTGCGATCGACGACATGTCGGGTTTGACCCGGACGTAGAATTCGGCGCCGATGTCGACGCGCATGCGGTCCTTGGTGATCAGCGAATCCGGACCGCCGCGGTTGACCTCCAGCCTCAGCGTCTTGAGATTGACGGCCGCGGTGGAATGGAAAACCGGCAGCACGACCGAGCCGCCGTCGAGCACGACTTTCTGACCACCGAGGCCGGTGCGGACATAGGCTTCGTCCCGCGTCGAACGCCGGTACAGCGTCGCGAACATGAAGCCGACAATGAAGATGGCAATAACACCAATGGCGACGGGTATTGCGAGTTCCCACATTTCTATGCCCTGTCTGTTGTTCGTTGCTGTGCGATGAGATCGGCTGGTGCGGAAATGGCGATGAAGCCCCTGGCGTCACGGTCGACCAGCAGGACGCTGGCGCCCACCGGGAGCACTTCCGAGCCGGGACCGGCGCGTGCCGCCACGGTATGCCAGTTGCCGAAGACATCCTTGAGACGAACCCGGCCGGGCAGGCCCTGGTCGAGCGGCCCGACCGAGACCTCGGCGACCTTGCCGACGAAATCGGCGTCGCTGACCGCATAGGTCTCATCACGCGGGATGATGCGGGAGAGGGCGCGGCTGGTGATCCTGATCACGGGAATACTAGCGGCGGCGGCCGCCAGCGCGGCGATCGGGACCGGCACCGCCGTACCGAAAGCATGCGCGATGCCCTGCAGGAAAAATCCAGCAATCGAAAATGCCCCGAGCGCCAGCATGATCAGGATCAGCAGGGGAACGCGTCCGGCGTTGATCCAGAGAAACAGGCCATCGAGGCCGCTATGGCTGCCGGTCTCGACGCCGATATCGGTATCCGTGCTGAAGAATTCGCCGATCGAAAAGCCGATCAGGGTCGTCACCAGTTCGATCGCGCCGAGCGCGAGCATGATCGCGGCTGATATCGCGAACGGTCGCACGTCGGGCGCCAGCAGAATGTCGGCCAGGGTGGTCATTTGATGGCACTCATTTCCGGGCACTCATTGCTGCGTTTTGATCCTTTCGAGTCGCGCCGAGATTTCCTTCTCGCGGTGCAGGCGGTCGAGTTCGTCGAGTTCCTTGCCGCTCGCTGCGCCGGAGGCGGGAACGCCCGTGACGCGTGCAATCGCCGCCATGGCGCGGTCGGCGTTCGCGGTCTTGGTCGCAGGCCCGGGCTGTCCGGTTTCATGCGGCGCGTGCCGGGCGAGACTTTGCTCGAGATCGGCGAGGCGGGCCTCGGCCTCCCGCCGCGCGCCCAGCATGGCCTGCAGCGCCTTGGTCTGTTCCTCGATTTCCAGCTCGATGAAATCCATCGCACGTTCCAGCGCGATGCCCTGTGACTCCAGGTCGATCTGGCGTGCGACGCCGGCGCGGGCGAGATCTTCGCGGTTTTCGGAGACCGCGAGGCGGATCTTTTCCGTCATCCCGGCGATTTCCGCGTCCAGTTCCTCGCGCCGCCGCTTGAGGCGAAACTCCTCGGCGCGCGATTTGCCGAGCGCATGGCGCGCTTCATCGGCGCCGGCGTCGATTTCGCGGATCGCCTGTTTGACCAGCGCGACCTTGTTGCTGCTCTCAGCCGAATCGATGGTCTCGCTGGCGATGGCGGCGAGAAGCCGCCCCATGCGTGCAAGGATGCCTTCGTGAACCATGGTCCTCTCCTCCGGTTGGATTGATTTCGATTTGACCGCGATGTGGATTTCGTAGCCGCGACCGTCGGAGACCAGGTGAGCCGGGAAGGGACTTTCCCAGCCGGCAAGATAGCCCGGGACTTCGAACGGTACCAAGACGCGTCCTTTGACAGTGCTAATGGTCAGTGAAGTCGGTCCCTTGATCGCGAACAACTTGTCATCGAGTGGAATACGACGGGTCGCAGCGCCGGCGACGTAGCCGGCACGGTCGCGCAGCCCGAGCGTCACCAGACGCGCGGGCAGGCCGGTTTCGATGCGGATTTTTTCGTAAGCCTGGGTGTGCAGCGAGACGAGGTTGGCGCCCGCCGGCGCCACTTCCGCGAGGATCACCATCATCCGGTCGTAGGCCGCGAAGGTGGCCTCGATTGCCTCGACCGCGGCCCGATCAGGGACCAGCGCGTAGCGCAGGGTGGCGGGGGCGGGGGTTTCATGGATCAGTTTGATCATACCAGCATCATAAAGCACTTCCTCAGTGCTTTACAATCCCGCTCAAAGTCGCATTTTCGTGATCGCTGCCAGCCGCCTGCTTATGAGTGGCTTCGGGATCGGGAATGGTTCATCCTGCCGAATGGACGCGAAAAGCCCCGTTTTGCCCTCGGATCCCCCACAAAAGCTGCCGGCCGAACCAGGCTGGAGGGCCGACGCTGCGGCGGGAGTCCAGAAGAGCCTGCCCGAGGTCCATGGAAGCGTACCGGTGCCGCTGGGCGGCCATTGGTGGCGGAAGCTGCTGGCCTTTGCCGGTCCCGGCTATCTGATCTCGGTCGGCTACATGGACCCGGGCAACTGGGCCACCGACCTCGCGGGCGGGTCGAAGTTTGGCTACACGCTGCTCTCGGTCATTCTGATTTCGAACCTGATGGCGATCCTGCTGCAGGCGCTGGCGGCGCGGCTCGGCATCGTCACCGATCGCGACCTGGCACAGGCCTGCCGCGCCACCTATTCGCGGCCGGTCAACTTCATGCTCTGGCTGGCCTGCGAGGCGGCGATCATCGCCTGCGATCTCGCCGAAGTCATCGGCACCGCGATCGCGCTTAAATTGCTGTTCGGCATTCCCCTGCTCGGCGGGGCGCTGATCACGGCGCTGGACGCTTTCCTGCTGCTGCTGTTGATGAACAAGGGCTTTCGCTTCCTCGAGGCCTTTGTCATTGCGCTTCTGATCGTCATCTTCGTCTGCTTTGCGATCCAGATCGCCGCCGCGGCGCCGCCGGTCGCGGCGATGCTGAAGGGGTTCGTGCCGTCGACCGAGATCTTCACCAATCCCGAGATGCTCTATATCGCCATCGGCATCATCGGCGCGACCGTCATGCCGCATAATCTCTATCTGCACTCCTCGATCGTGCAGACCCGGGCCTATGAACGCAACGATGAAGGCCGCCGCGATGCGATCAAATGGGCGACCACGGACTCCACCATCGCGCTGATGATGGCGCTGTTCATCAATGCCGCGATCCTGATCGTCGCCGCCGCCACGTTCCACACCAGCGGTCATGCCGACGTCGCCGAAATCGGCCAGGCCCATGAACTGTTGTCGCCGCTGCTGGGGCTGTCGATCGCCTCGACGCTGTTCGCCGTGGCGCTGCTGGCGTCCGGCCTCAACTCGACCGTGACGGCGACGCTGGCCGGCCAGATCGTGATGGAAGGTTTTCTGCACCTGCGGCTGCCGAACTGGGCGCGGCGGCTTGTGACCCGCGGCATCGCCATCGTCCCGGTCGTCATCGTCACCGCGCTCTATGGCGAGCGCGGCACCGGCCAGCTGCTGGTGTTCAGCCAGGTCATCCTGTCGATGCAGCTGCCGTTCGCCGTGATTCCGCTGGTGCGGTTCGTCTCCGACCGCAAGAAGATGGGCAAGTTCGCGATCTCGCTGCCGGTGGCGGTGGTGGCGTGGATCGTGGCCGGGGTCATCGTGGTGCTGAACCTGAAGCTGTTGTTCGAGACGTTCTTCGGGTGAGGGCGATGTTCGCGTTGACGCGCACAGCCTGCGTCACCCACGACTGTCGTCGTCCGGCTTGACCGGACGACCCAGTATTCCAGAGACAGTAGTAATTGATCGAGAAGCCGCGGCGTACTGGGTCACCCGCCTTCGCGGGTGACGACCACTTACTTTGGAGCCGCACCGCCCGCCATCGCGCGCAGCTCTCTCGTCCGCTACTTCACCTCGATGCCGGCTTCCTTTGCGACCTTCTTCCACGCTTCGATGTCGCGGGCGTTGGCGTCGCGCTGCTGATCGCCGGGCAGGAAACTGGCGGTAACGCCGAGCGCCAGCAGTTTTTGCGCGACCTCGGGATCGGCGAGCGCTTCCTGCAGCGCGTCGGAAAGTTTGCGCGCGACCGGCTGGGCAAGGCCGGCGGGCGCGTACATCGCCCAGCCCAGGCTGCGGTCGAAGGCGATGCCCTGGTCCTTGTAGCTCGCCACCTCGGGCAGGCTCGGCGAACGCTCGCCGCAGGCTGCCAGCGCCTTCAGCTTGCCGCCCTGCACCAGGGGCGTGGCGGTCGCCATATCCAGCATCGCCAGCTTGATGTGGCCGCCGAGCAGGTCGTTGGCGATCTTGGCGATGCCGTTGAACGGGACATGCTCGAACTTGATGCCGGCCTGCTGCGACAGGATCTCGCCGCAAAACTGTCCGGTCGAGCCGATGCCCCAGGTGCCGTACTGGATCGGCGCGCCGCTCTTCGCCATTTTGGTCAGGCCGGCGATGTCGCTGGCGGCAAAATCTTGGGTCGCCACCAGCAGGATCGACGACGTTCCGATCCGCCCGATCGTGGTAAAATCCTTGATCGGATCGTAGGGCAGGCTGGGATAGACCGCCGGCGCCAGCACATGGGTGGTCATGCCGCCGATCGTGATGGTGTATCCGTCCGCTGCGGCAGCCGCGACCAGTTGCGTGCCGATGGTGCCGGCCGCACCGGTGCGGTTTTCGATGAAGACGGTCTGGCCGAGGCGCCGGCCCATGCGTTCGGCGAGCAGGCGGCCGATCACATCGCCGCCGCCGCCGGCCGCATAGGGCAGCAGCATCCTGATCTTCTTGGACGGATAGTCCGCGGCATCCTCGGCATGGCCCGGCACCATGGTCGATGCCAGCGCGAGCCATGCAAGCGTCATCATGCGGAATTTCATTTTAACTCCCCCAGCGTTTTGTTTTTGCAGCGATCATTCGTCCTCGAACCGAAAGCGGAAGGCGTCGCCATGGCTGACCACGCGGCCCGCGGTCGGCGCGGGGAAGTGGCCGGTCAGCAGAAAGCTCGGCGTGTCCGCAAGCTGCCGCAGCAGGCCAAGCCGCGTCGCCAGCGCGGCGGCGGGATCGAAATCGGCGGCATTGGCCAGCCACGGCGCCGCGCACTGGATCGGATGATGGATCACGTCGCCGGACATCACGGCGTGGTCCCCGCCGCCGCGCAGATCAATCATCATGTTGCCGATGGTGTGGCCCGGCGCCGGCACGAAGCGGAGTGCGGCGGCGGGATCGTCGAACAGGCAGTGGTCCGACTTGACGAACTCGGCCTGTCCCGCCGCCACCACCGGAAGCACGGAGTCCTCGAACGAGCCGTGGTTGACGGGGCGCTCCGGTTTCAATTCGTGTTGCTGATGCCAGTGATCATATTCGATCTGTCCCATCAGATAGCGCGCCCTTGGAAAGGTCGGAACCCAGCGGCCGTCGAGCAGCCGCGTGTTCCAACCGACATGGTCGACATGCAGATGGGTGCACATGACGAAATCGACGTCTTCCGGGCGCACGCCGAGCGCACGCATGTTGTCGAGATAAGGCTGGTTCAGCTGGTGCCAGACCGGAACGCGCGGCCGGTCCTTATGGTTGCCGCAACAGGTGTCGACGATGGCGGTCCATTGCGGCGTGCGCACCACATAGGAGTGATGGCTGAGGATGAAGCGGCTGCCGGGCTCGATATAGCGGTGATCGAGCCAGCCGCGGTTGGCGTCGATCACCGCGTCATCGACATTGGCGAACAGCCAGTTCTTGTCGAACGGCAGCGCCTCGATTTCGCCCAGCCGGTCGATCCGCATGCCGCCGATGTTCAGCTGCCGCATGACAGGATCAATTCCGCAGCAGTTCGCCGAACGAAACCCAGCGCGTGCCGTCGAAGCGGATCAGCTGCAGGCTCGTCATCGGCGTGTATCGTTGCGGCGAGTTGTTGACGGCCGTGCCGTTGATCAGCATCGGCAGGCGGACGTCCTTCAGGCTGGTCGCCTGCTTGATGATGTTGGCCCGCGTCAGATCGTTGCCGGCGGCCTTCAGCGTCGCCACCAGCGTCTGCGCGATGGTGTAGCCATAGACGTTGAGGAAGTCCGTGCGGCTGGCGCCCGGCATGTATTTGTCCATGAAGGCCAGCCATTCCTTGTAGCCGGGATCATCCTTCAGATCGGGATCGGTGCTGTCCTTGAGATACTGGCTCGAGATCACGCCGGTGGAATTGTCGCGCCCGGCCGGCTCGAGCACGCCGCTGATGGAGGCCGACACGTTCGAAATGATCAAGGTCGGTTTCCAGCCGATCTCCGCCACCTTTCGGATCGCCTGCGCCGCGAATTTGGGCGTGGCCGCCGCCAGCAGCACGTCGGCGCCGCTGTTCTTCAGAACCAGGATCTGGGTATCGATGGTGGGCGAGGTGGTCTCATAGGGCGCCTTGGCGACCAGCAGGTTGCCGCCTTCGGTGCCGAGCTTCTCTTCCAGCGCCTTCAAATAGTCCTTGCCGAGGTCGTCGTTCTGATAGAGCACCGCGACCTTGGCGTTCGGACGGCTGGCCTTGATGTAGGTCGCGTAAGCAAAGGCTTCGTCGCGGTAACTGGGCTGCCATCCCACGGTCCAGGGAAAATTCTTCGCATCGTCCCATTTCGCCGCGCCCGAGCCGAGGAACAGCTGCGGCACCTTCTTGTCGTTGAGGTATTTGTGCACGGCGCTGTTGGTCGGCGTGCCGACGCCGCCGAAGATCAGCAGCACCTCGTCACTTTCCACCAGCCGCCGCGTTTGCTCCACCGTCTTGGGCGGACTGTAGGCGTCATCGGCGATGATCAGTTCGACGCGCCGGCCGTTGACGCCGCCTTCGTCGTTGATCTTGTTGATGTAGGCATCAGCCGATTTGGAGATTTGCGCGAAGGCGGAAACCGGTCCGCTCAGCGGCGCCGTCATTCCGATCCTGATCTTCTTGTCGTCGGCGCCGGTATCGTATTTCGCGGCGGTCTGGGCCTGGGCAGGGATCGCGGCCAGCGCGGACACGACGCACAGCGCGTGCAGGGGAGCTCTGAAAAAGCGGGACATCTTGCGTGTTCCTCCTTGAATATTTCTTCCGCCGTTCCGCCCGCAGATGCCGACCGATCCGGCGTACTGCGAACGAACGATCGTTCGTCTCTTGACTAGCGAACGATCGTTAGCTAGTCAACGCGTATGACCTTGAAGGCCTCCACCGCGACCGACATCAGCGCGCTTTCGACCCGTGAGCGCATTCTGGCGGAAGCGCTCAGCCTGTTCGCCGAAAGCGGCTATGGCGGTGCCTCGATGCGCGAGCTGGCGCGCCGGGTCGGCATCCGCGAGAGCAGCCTCTACAACCACTTCGCGGGCAAGGCGGCGATCCTCGAAGCCATCGTCAGCGAGGAGCACGGCCCGGCAAGCTCGGCGAGCCGGCTCGAAACGCCGCGCTACCGCCAGCTCGGCCGGCAGCCGGCCGCGTTCTGCCGGCAATACGCGCTCGATCTCGTCACCCAGTGGTCGGACCCGCGCGAGCACCAGTTCCAGAAGGTCATCACCGCCGAGCGAAACCGCGTGCCCGGCATCCGCGCCAAATTCGCCGATCAGTTTTACTCGCGCGAGCAGCGGCTGATGACGGATTATTTCCGCGGGTTTACGCTGGCCGGCCTGATGTCGACGCCCGATCCGCGCGAGACGGCGCGGATTTTCGCGGCCGGCCTGATCTACATCCGGCTCGAACATTACGTCATGGGCGCGCAGGCCTCGCCGCGCGAAAAGGTGATCGATGCGATCAATCATTTCCTCGCGTTCTTCCTGAAACTGTTTTCGGTGAAGGACGCAAACGGCGCAGCCGCCGAAACCGGTACAAAACCAAGAAAAACCAGGGGAGGCACGCGTGGCAAGACTGCCGCTGATTGACCCGGACACCACCACCGGAGACATCCGCGCATCCTTCGACAGGATGCCGGTGAAGCTGAACATCTTTCGCATGATGGCGCATGCCGAAGCCAACATGATCCCGGCGATGCGGCTCGGCAATTCGATCCTGCACAAGCAGAAGCTCAGTCCGGTCAACCGCGAATTGCTGATCCTGCAGGTCGCGCAGCTCGAAGGCGGCGCCTATGAGTGGCGCCAGCATGTGCCGATCGCGCTCGGCGTCGGCGTCACCCAGCCCCAGATCGATGCGCTGGAGCGCGGCGACTACGGCGACGAAGCCTTCAATGCTGCAGAACGCGCGCTGCTGGCCTTCAGCCGCGAAGTCACCGAGAACGTTCGGGTGCCGGAACCGGTCTTTGCAGCCGTGCGAAAACATTTCAGCGAACAGGAGACCGTCGAGACCATCGTCGCGATCGGATTCTACATGATGATGGCGCGGCTCACCGAGGCGACCGAAACCGATCTCGATCCCGCCGCCGGCATGCGGGTGTATGACGGCGGCAAGCCGCGGAGCGCCTGAAGTGTCCGATCCATCAGAGCATAGGGCGGAACGCTACGTCCGCCCGCTCACCGCGGAATCCTCGGGCACCGCTCCCGGCCGCGGCCGGTTGAACGGCCGCCGCGTGCTGGTGGTCGGCGGCGGACAGCGGGTTTTCGATGAAGCCACCGATCCGATCGGCAACGGCCGCGCGATGAGCCTGTTGTTCGCGCGCGAGGGCGCGCAGGTCGTCGTGGCCGACGTCAATCTCGCCTCGGCCGAGGACACCGCCGGCAGGATCAGGGCCGAGGGCGGCCGCGCCTTTGCGGTGCAGGCGGATGTCACGCTGGAAGCCGATGTGCGGCGCATGATCGATGAGGCGCACCAGCTGATGGGCGGCCTCGACGGCATGGTGCTCAATGTCGGGACGTTCGGGCAGCCAGGCCTCGACGGCGTCAGCGCCGAACAATGGAACAAGATCTACGACGTCAATGTGCGCGGCCCGATGCTGGCCTGCCGCGAGGCACTGCCCAGATTCGCCGACGGCGGCGCGATCGTCTTCATCTCCTCGATCGCAGCCCTCAGGGCCGGTTCGCAGATGCCGGTCTATGATTCCTCGAAGGCCGCCCTTGGTGGCTTGATGCGCAACATCGCCCATGTCGGGGCGCGGCGCGGCATCCGCGTCAACCTGGTCTATCCGGGGCTGGTGGATACGCCGAACGGCCGCAGCGCCGGCGCCGGACGGCCCTCGCGCGGCAAGGGGCATATCCCGTTCGGCCGCCAGGCGACCGCTTGGGAAGTGGCCTATGCGGTGCTGTTCTTCATCTCGGAAGAAAGCGCCTACGTCACCGCGCAGACGCTCGCCGTCGATAGCGGCCTCAGCGGAATGTAACGGTGGAGCGACAAGCATGAGCCTGTTATTCGGCAAGGTCTGCCAGAACGGCTATGTCGTTCGCGACATCGAGGCGGCGATGAAGTTCTGGACCGAGGTGATGCGCGTCGGCCCGTTCTTCTACATCCCCAGGGTCAAGACCGACTGGTTTCGATATCGCGGCGTCGATTCAGCGGTCGAGATGAGCATCGCGCTGGCCAACTCCGGCGACCTGCAGATCGAACTGATCCAGCAGCGCAACGACGCGCCGTCGATGTACCTCGATCACATCGAGGCGCACGGCGAGGGCATGCAGCACATGTCCTACTGGAGCAACAAGTATCAGGCGCTCTACGACCGAGCGGTGTCGGCAGGTTTCGTCGTGGGCCATGAGGGCCAGATCGGCGGCCCGCAGGGGCGGTTCGCCTATTTCGAGAGCGCCGGGCATGCCGGCACCGTGATCGAGATCTCCGACATCAGCGGCGGCAAGGGCCGCTTCTTCGGCCATGTCCGCAAGGCCGCCGCCAACTGGGACGGCAGCGATCCGGTGAGGGTGATCGGAGATTAGTGCGCGAACTGGCGTCGCCCACCACTGTCATCGCCCGACTTGATCGGGCGAGCCAGTACCCAGAGGTGCAGCGATAGAGCCGAGAAGCCGCGGTGTACTGGGTCACCCGCTTTCGCGGGTGATGACGACCGAGGGAGGCGCAATGTGCCCCTCGTCGCGCTGGTCTAATCCTGCGGCTCGCTCGGCACTTCGCCCGAGGCGTCGATGCGCAGCCAGCCGGAGGGGGCGAGGCGCTGCTGCGGCAGGAAGCGGCCCTTGTAGTCCATCTTCTTGGAGCCTTCGATCCAGTAACCGAGATAGACGTAAGGCAGCCCCAGCCTGCGGGCGCGCGCGATGTGGTCGAGGATCATGAAGGTGCCGAGCGAGCGGGCCTCCTCCGACGGTTCGAAGAACGAATACACCATCGACAGCCCGTCGCTGAGCACGTCGGTCAGCGCCACCGCCACCAGTTCCTGGCCGCGGCCGGTGATGCCGGTATCGACGCCGCGCTTGCGGTACTCGATGATGCGGGTTTCGACGTGGCTGTCCTCCACCATCATGGCGTAGTCGAGCACGGTCATGTCGGCCATGCCGCCATGGCGATGCCGGGCGTCGAGATAGGCGCGAAACACCGAATATTGCTCGGAGGTCGGCACCGCGCTGCGCTGTTCGCCCGTGATGTCGGCGTTGCGGGCCATGATCTTGCGGAAATTGCGCGAGAGGCGGAACTCGTTGGCAATGACGCGAATCGAAACGCAGGCGCGGCACTGGTCGCAGGCCGGGCGATAGGCGATCGACTGGCTGCGCCGGAACCCGCCATGGGTGAGCAGATCGTTGAGATCGCCCGCCTTGTCGCCGACCAGATGCGTGAACACCTTGCGCTCATGCCGGCCCGGCAGATAGGGGCAGGGCGAGGGCGCAGTCAGGTAGAATTGCGGGGTGTCACGCGAATGCTGGGTCACGTTGTGTCGTCAGGCCTCCGAAGCCGAAGCAGCAGGCGAGAGCATCGCGCCGCGGAGGCTTATCGTCAATCAGTTTGGCCAGCGGCCGGACGGGTTCAATAGCCGCGCGCCGGCTGGGCTACCTGGGTCCGTACCGAGCTGTTGATAACCACGGTGCCCAGCACGAAGTCGTGCAGCAGCCGCCTTCGGCCATTGAACAGGCCGACCAGCAGGACGAAAGGGGTCAGGAACGAGATCGAGACCCAGAACAGCACCGCATGCATGGCGCCGAGCACGAAGTAGCCCGGCGCGCCGTACCAGGTGCGCAGTTCCAGATCCATGATGCGCATGCCCAGGGTGGCCGAATGCGGGCCGCCCACCGACGCGCCGTAATAGACCACCGCCCACACCACGGTGGCCGGCCAGGCCAGCCAGAACAGCATCCAGCCGATCCCAAGGGTGATGATTCCGAACACTGCGATGAACAGGTAGCCGAGGACCACCGGGACCGTCAGCACCACGAGGTCGATCAGGAACGCGAACACCCGCCGCGTCAGCACGCCGCGAAACAATTCCGGCTGCGCTTGCGGATCGAAGGCATGCGGCTGCACGCCGCCGCCGCTGCGCCAGGTGTCGCCGCCGCCATTACCTGAATCGTTGTAAGACATGTCCGTCCTCCAGACCGTGCATTTCCGCAGATCACATGGGAACCGGCGGCGTTGGTGCAAGAGCAACGATCATTAACAGGCAGCAATAATCCGACGATTCACGACGGGTGCCGTAGGGTGGGCAAAGACGGCGGATCGCGCGAACGCGTGCTCCGCTGGCGTGCCCACCAACTCTTGCGGCGGACAAAAATGGTGGGCACGGCGCGAAGATGCGCCTTTGCCCACCCTGCAAACGCTACTGCGCCTTCAGTTTCTCCGCCGCCTGCGGCGCGAAATACGTCAAAATGCCGTCGGCGCCGGCGCGCTTGAAGCCGAGCAGGCTCTCCATCATTGCCCGCTCGCCGTCGATCCAGCCGTTTTGGGCGGCGGCGGTGATCATCGCGTATTCGCCCGACACCTGGTAGACGAAGGTCGGCATCGAAAAAGTGTCCTTCACGCGCCTGAGGATGTCGAGATAGGGCATGCCCGGCTTCACCATCACCATGTCGGCGCCTTCGGCAATATCGAGTTCGACCTCGCGCAGCGCCTCGTCGGAATTGGCCGAGTCCATCTGGTAGGTGCGCTTGTCGCCGGTCAGCGTCTTCGCCGAGCCGACGGCGTCGCGGAACGGGCCGTAGAAGGCCGAGGCGTATTTCGCCGCATAGGCCATGATCTGCACGTCGAGGAAGCCGGCCTCGTCGAGCCCATCGCGGATGGCGCCGACGCGGCCGTCCATCATGTCGGAGGGCGCGATGATGTCGCAGCCGGCTTCGGCCTGCACCAGCGCCTGGCGCACCAGCACCGCGACGGTCTCGTCGTTGAGGATGCGGCCGTCCTGGATCAGGCCGTCATGGCCGTGGCTGGTGTAGGGATCGAGCGCGACGTCGCAGAGCACGCCGAGGCCGGGAAATTCCTTCTTGATGGCGCGCACCGACTGGCAGACCAGGTTGCCGGCATTCAGCGCCTCGGAGCCGTGCTCGTCGCGCAGCGAAGGCTCGGTGTAGGGGAACAGGGCGATGCAGGGGATATTCAGCTTCACCGCGCGCTCGGCGTCACGCACCGCCTGGTCGACGCTGAGCCGCTCGACGCCCGGCATCGAGGCGACGCCAGCGCGCTTGTTGTGGCCGTCGACCACGAACAGCGGCCAGATCAGATCGTCCGCGGTCAGCACGTTTTCCCGCACCAGCCGCCGTGCCCATTCCGCCTTGCGGTTGCGGCGCGGGCGAACCACGAGGTCGAGCGAGGGGGCGGCGAGGGCGGTTTCCCGCCGCGGCGCGTCGCGCAGTTCGATCGGACGGCCGAATTTGATCGCCATGATGAGCACTCCCCCGGGGCGGCAGACTGGATTTGTTCCAATCCTAACATCTTGCCGGTGCCGCGTCATGGGCAATTGACCTGCCGCAAACGCAAAGCGGCATTCCCGGCTGATTCATGCCGGATTGATTTTGCCGCCCCGAGGGGCCATGAATCGACGATGAAGCCGATTTCCCCGATCCAGAACAGCCAGCCGCATGTCTGAAACCCCATCGCGCGACCAGCCGCGCGACAATGCGATGTCGGTAGCGGCGATTTCGTCGGAGCGAATCGAATCCGACGAGAATGTCTGGACCCGGCGGCTGGTGTTTTTCCTGCGCATCATGGCCGTCGTCTCGGTGGCGAAGGGGCTCTATCACTGGGCCCAGGTCACCGGTTTCATCGGCGGCGAGGAAGAGGCGTTCGAGAACCAGCCGATGGCGTGGCAGACCGCCACGGTCTATTTCGCCGTGATCGAACTGGTCGCCGCGGTCGGACTGTGGCTGGCGACGCCGTGGGGGGCCGTGGTGTGGCTGACCACCGTGGTGTCGATGGCGGTGATCGAGCTGATGTTTCCGGGAATTTACGGCGGCAGCCTGACGGTGGTGGGGCTGGAAGCGTTGATGCTGGCGGCGTATCTCGCGCTGGCGTGGATGGCCGCGCGCGAACGGCCGCCATAGCGCGCGAACGGCCGCCATAGCGCGCGAACGGTCGTCCGGTGTGAGTGAGTAAATTCGCGAGGCGTGCAGAAAAAGGCACGTCATCGCCTAAAATTTTCGGGAATTTTTGCGATAACTTTTGAGTCACCCTAACGCCGCGGTCACACCTGTTACCCAGTCGTTTCGAATTTGAACGGTACTGTTCCCATATGCGACAGAACGCGCCAACGAAGCGTGAACAGAGGCCCTCCAGCGTTATCGAAAGATTGCGAAAAGCCCTTTATTAGCGGGCTTAATCCGCGATTCACTGTCTTAAATTCATGATCTCTTTATTGTCTTATTT
>JAZJYY010000025.1:48213-49905 GCA_040390145.1 Pseudomonadota bacterium | reverse complement strand
CGCGCAGGATCAGGCCCGCGGTCAGCTGGCCGGTGGCGCGCAGATGCCGCACCAGGCCGCACATATCCTCGCCGCGCGAACGCGCCGCGATATTGATGGTGGAACGATCGCGCGCCTCGGTCGCGATCCGCCCTGCCCGGTCCGCGCTCAGCCAGTTGCGGGCAACCACGAATTTCGCCAGCGTTTCCGACAGTTTGGCGACCAGGGCGACCCGCGTCGCTGCCGGCAAATCCTCCAGCACCAGCATCGATTCACGAATCGCGGCGAGATGGCCGTGGCGCTCCACGATGCGGTCCCATGAGAACGGCGCGAGCTCGGCATAGGCGTTCTCGATCAGCTCGAGCGCCGCCGCGGCTGAGCCGACTTCGGCGATCGCGGCACAGACCGAGGGCGGCAGATTGATGCGGCGGGCGATGGCGCACTGCATCTGGCAATTGCCGGTGGCGATGATGTCGACGAGATCGGCGTCGATCAGAAGCGGCGAATGTTCGAGAATCGGGAGGGCGACCGAGGCCTGGTCGAGCGACAGCGCCTGCACGATGCCGGCCGGCGCTTCGCTGCTGCGGGAAAACACTTCGGCCATGGCCTGCCGCACCAGCGGCGATGCATCGTCGAGCAGCATCAGCAGCGCGCCTTCGGCGGCGGCGCGATCGTCCTCGGACAAATCCGAAATCAGCCAGGCCCGCGCCAGCGACCGCGTTGCCTCTGCCCGCTCGCCTGCCGGAGCGGTACGTATCCAACTGATAAACTGCCGAACAATCATGACCCTGGAGGCCTACGCAACCTGACGACACCGTGACGCGATGCCACTGCAACAGAAAATAAACCACGCCGCTTAACAAAGGGTTCACCATAAACGGCTGGTTTTGTTGACGTTTTGTTAAGGCTGCGAAGGTCGATGGAGCGGCGGCGTTCCCCGGCCGCTGCGCAGCGCGAAGCGGTGCGCTGCAGAGCCGGGGTCCATGTTCAAGGGGAAAAGAAAGTGTGGGTCCCGGTCCTGCGAAGCAACGCTACGCGCTGCCTCGCGCCCGGGACACGGGATTAGCTGAAGGTGCCGTGGCGATCGCTGAAGAGATCGAGCCGGCCTGGCGGCCGGACTTCGGGCTTGTGTCCGGACAGCGACTGCACCGCGCGCGCTGAAGAAGTCTCGGCGACGCTCGCCACCGAGGTTGCTGATGCCACCGACGTCAGCGACGCGGAGTTACCCCACAATTCCTGAACCGCCGGCGAGAGCGGTTGCGCACGGTCGCCGGCCTGGAACAGGGAACGGAAAATCGGATCGGTCGGCTGCGGCGGTGTCTGCGCCGATGCGAACGACATCGCGGCCGGCGTCACCGCGCGGGAGTCGGGAAAGCTGGAGAGATAGGCGGCGTTGTCCACCGGCGCCGGCGCCGGCGTGGCGCTGGCCAGCGTTACGCGCCGCGGCGAGTCGCCCCCGGCCGACGCCATCGCGGTGCGCGTCGCCTGCGAATTGGCGGCGCTGGCATAGCGCGCGTTCAACACCGAATAGACTTCGGAGACGCTGCGTGCGCTGCCCGTCTTGTCATAGAAGATCGAGCGGTTGGCCGCGGCGGCATTGGGAAACAAGGCAGCACCCGAGGCGTTCGGATTGTTCTCGGCGTTCGAGATCAGCTTGCCGGCGCCGTTGGCGCCCATGAAGTGCGCCATATAGAGTTCGCCGTCGGTCGGGCG
>JAZJYY010000025.1:1543-48203 GCA_040390145.1 Pseudomonadota bacterium | reverse complement strand
GGTGAGCTTGAAGCTGTTGGACTGGGCAAACACCGCGGCCATCGACGAGGCGGCCTCGGGATTGTCGCGCAGCTTAATGATCGCGGTGCGGGCGGCGGGATCGCTGACGGAATAGCCGCCGGAGGGGGTTCGGGTAATGGCGTCGGCGTATTTGCCGTAGCCGAGCTGGCTGCCGGCTTCCTTGACGGTGCCGAGCCAGGTCTGGTCGATGAATTGATAAAGTCCGCGCGCCGAGGAGGTGGTGGCAGCGGCCTTCGGATTGAAGTTGGATTCCATCTTGGCGGTGGCCAGCATGTATTCGAAGCTGGTGCCGGTGATATCGGCGGCCTGCTTGATCGCGCCCGCAATCCGGGCGCGCGAGGGTTCGACACCTGCCGTGGCCGTGGCGCTGAATGTGTCGACCGACATCTGGTGCCCCGCTCCTCGCGAAACGACCGCCCGGCCCTAACGGCACGACAGGCGGCGCTCAGGCCTCATACAACCCTGCGGCGGTTATGGTTAATGGCGGGTTAACGCGGCCCGGGCCGCCTTATCGATAGACCTTGGCGGGATCGAACAGCCTGTCCGCATCCACGAACGACAATCGCGCTCCGCCATCACCTGATGTCACCGCACGGTAGAAGCACGAGCGACGGCCGGTGTGGCAGGCGGCGCCCGTCTGCTCGACCCGGATCCAGATCGCGTCCTGATCGCAGTCCAGCCGCATCTCGACGACGCGCTGGGTGTGGCCGGAGCTTTCGCCCTTGCGCCACAGCGATTGGCGGGAGCGGCTGAAATACCAGGCCTCGCCGCTGGCGATGGTTTTGCGCAGGGCTTCGTCGTTCATGTGTGCGACCATCAGCACCTCGCCGCTGCCGGCGTCGGTGGCGACGCAGGTGACGAGACCTGACGCGTCGAATTTGGGCTGAAACGTCAGCCCTTCCTCGGTGTCGTTGCTGTGTGGCGATGTAGACACGGGCCGTCCTCGCGATCACCAGGCGAGGTCAGCGCTGCGGCCCTCGCACCATGGACATGAAACGGGCCTGCTCCGCAGGATTGTCGCGGAACATGCCGGTAAAGCGGCTGGTGAACGTCATCGCGCCATGTTTGGCGACGCCGCGCACCGACATGCAGGTATGCTCCGCTTCGAGCATCACCGCAACGCCGCGGGGTTTTAGAACCTCGTCGATCGCCGCGGCGATCTGGGCGGTCAGATGCTCCTGGGTTTGCAGGCGGCGGGCGAAGATATCGGTCAGGCGCGCCAGTTTCGACAACCCCACCACCCGCTCGACCGGCGTATAGGCGATATGGGCCCTGCCGTAGAACGGCATCATGTGATGCTCGCATTGCGAGGTGAATTCGATGTCGCGGATCAGCACGAAATCGTCATAGCCCGCGGTTTCGCCGAAGGTGCGGTCAAGCACCTCCGCCGGACACTGGTGATAGCCCTGATAGAGTTCGTCATAGGCTTCGACCACCCGGCGCGGGGTATCGATCAGGCCCTCGCGGCCGGTGTTTTCGCCGATATAGCCGAGCAGGGTTTTCACCGCCGCTTCGGCCTCGGCGCGCGACGGACGCGGCTGGTCGGCGCGGACGGCGGCGGCCAGAAACTCGGCAGGATCGAGTTCGGCCGGGCGCACGTCGGGGCTTTTTGCGTCAGAAGCCTTGATATCAGAGGCCTTGCCGGGGCGGAGGGATTTGATCAAAGCGTCCATGTCAACTCCGTTCGACCGGTCATTACGACCGGAGTGTCACCGGGCAGACGGGGCGGTTGGCCGCCGGGCGCCTGAGTCCCACTATATTAACACCACCGCCGCTGAACAGGCTTCCGTTTCGGACACCGGGGATGCATCGGCCGGACTGTATTTCCGCCGCCTGCGACCATATATAGGACCCCAGCGTGCTGGCGCCAAGGGTGGTCAAGGGCAGTCCAGCGCGCTCAGGGGCGGTCGCCGCCCGGGAAGCCGAGGCCTCGATCTATGCTGAACGACATTTACAACAAGCGGATCATCGAATTGGCGGGCAATATTCCCCGGATCGGCCGCCTTTCCGACCCCGACGCCAGCGCCACGGCGCATTCCAAGCTGTGCGGCTCCACCGTCAAGATCGACCTCAAGATGGACGGGCCTGTCGTCACCGACTTTGCCCATGACGTGAAGGCCTGCGCGCTCGGCCAGGCCTCGTCGTCGATCATGGCGCGGCATGTCGTCGGCTCGACCGCGGACGAACTGCGCGAACTGCGCGAGACCGTGCGCAGGATGCTGAAGGAAAACGGCGTCCCTCCGCAAGGCAAGTGGGCCGATATCGCCCTGCTCGAGCCGGTGCGCGACTACAAGGCGCGGCACGCCTCGACCATGCTGACCTTCGATGCCGTGGTCGACGCGATCGGCCAGATCGAGGCCAGGACGAAACAGCCGGCATCGGCCTGAGCCGACACTGCACTTCCATCATCGCGCTCGAATGCGGGGGGCATCCCGTATGCCCCCGCATTCGAGCGTTCATCAGTTAGCGCCCCGCCGCGCTGCCGGCGTCCGCTCGCCGGTGATGTCCTCGCTCCCTATCTCGGCGGCTTCGGCGTCGCCTTTGCGATCGCGTCGACGAGGTCGACGAGGGAGTGGCGGATCTTGCCATGCGCGATACCCCCGAACGCGGTCAACAGTTTGAGCGTGTTGCGGTCAGGGATGAGCTTGACCGGAGCGGAACGCGAGTTCTCGCCGGTGGACGTCGCGGCATTGGCGTCGAACAGCGCGCCGACCGGGATGCCGAATATCTTGGCGATCTGAGGAAGCCGCCCGGCGCCGACCCGGTTCATGCCTTTCTCGTATTTCTGTATCTGCTGGAACGAGACACCGAGCCGGCGGCCGAGGTCGCCTTGCGACATGCCCACGATCAGTCGATGCGCGCGTATGGATTCTCCAATCTGGATGTCGGCGGAATTAGGCCGCCGCCCTTTTCTCTTTATTGCCATTACGACTGCACTACCTTGAGAAGATGAATCATGGAGTACAATCTAGATATGTTACGCTCGATTCCGTTCTGCTGTTTTGTAGATGGAACAACGAGAGCGTGATCCGGACAATTCCGTGGCCGGGGGTATTTCTTCGCGGATTTACCGGAGAAATCCCGTATTCGGTTTGCCGGATACGCAGCGGCATCCGGAATAGCGCCGCTCGGTCAGTTCAACGCTGGCGTAGAACGGTGGCACGTTTTGCCGTATTCCGAAACATTGGCCGGATCGGCTCTACTTCATACTACGTCAGGTAGTAGGGAGTTTTAATTATGCAAAATAACGTGCGGACCATCGTTCCCAGCCACAATCAAATCCGCACGGAGGTCGTGACGACATACGAGCAGTTGTTGCATGCCTATGCGATCCGCAGCATTTGTTTCATGGAGGAACACGGCGTCAAGGCGCAGCAGACCTTCGACGGCAACGACTACCAAGCCACCCACGTAATCGTATATGCCGGCGACGAACCAATCGGTGCCCTGCGCATCCGATGGTTCAAGGACTTTGCCAAGCTCGAGCGTACAGCTTTTCGTGAGGCTTATCGCAACACCCACGTCCTGAAGGCTTCTGCGTATTTCGTATTCGACCATGTAGCCCGCAAGGGATACGACAAGGTCATCACCCACGCGCAACCGAAATATGCGCGGTTGTGGCGTATCATCCTCGGATTCAAGAATGCCGAAGGGAAGGCGCCGTTCTACTTCGATGGTCACCCTGAGCCGTATATCGAACTCGTCAGGGAACTCACCCCTCCACTCAATGCGATCTCAGCAACCACGGATGCAGCCATCCTGTTCCGGACCGAGGGCTCCTGGGATGCACCGTCGGAGTACGAGGCCGTCGCATAATCGGCTCAGGACGTCACCGAACCCGAGAATTAAAGCGAGCACCGCCGTGGACTTCTCCCGAACCTATTTAAAGCAGGTGGTCGCGATCCACCAAGCGATGTTCGAGAAGCTCTTATTCGAACAAGACGCTGCCGTAAATTTGGACTTGGCCGAACTATTTCACGACGCTGGCAAAACCTACCTGCAAATTTCGGAGCGGATCAACGAGACGTGCTTGTCCCACCACTCTCTTCAAGATTGAACATCTTCCGGAAGCCAGCATCGTACGAGCTCGGCGGATTGTTCAATTTGAACTCGTCACTGAACCACGGATTGTCGCCGCCAAAGACATCACTCAACCAATCAAATACGAGACGAACCGGGCGGGTGTTCAGGCGGTCAGAGGCTGCGACCAGATACAGGGGAACGGAAATTCTCAAGTCAATTTCCAGCGGCACCGCGCAGGGCTCGACAAGCGAATAGCTGCCGACCAGCCCGATCCCCAGCCCCGCCTTGACCAGCATGCCGTACGCGAACGAGTTATCGCAGTAATGCGCGACGCGTCCACGCGCGACGGCTCGCTGCCAACCGTCCCAGAGCCCTGTTTTGGCGAGGTAAAATTCTGACTGCAGGAAAAGATGCTGTTCCAGATTACTGCGCGTCGGCAGACCGTGTTTCCGAATGTAGTCCTTGGCAACGACCGGAATGAAATGAAGCTGCCCGAGCTTGCGAAACCGGATGTCGGACGAGTCGGCCTGGCGGAACCCGATCATCATATCGGTCTGGTTTTCCGGCAGGTTCAGAAGGTTAACCGGGCTCTTCAGATGCAATTGGATCTTCGGATATTGTGCTGAAAACTGCTCCAGAGCCGGCGCCGCGAACAACGCGTTCAGTCCATCCGTGATGCTGACGCGCACGATTCCTTCCGCTTCGCTGGTCTCCGCTTTCAGGTCGCTGGTGATCGAAAATAGCGTGTGATCCAATTTGGACAGGGCATGCGCAAGTGCCTCCCCCTTTTGTGTCAACTTGACCCCACGGGCGGTCGCGATGAAGAGCTGCGAGCCGACCAAGTCCTGCAGGCGTTTGACCTGACGGCTCACCCTCGGCTGGCTGGTGTTGGTGATCTCGGCGGCGCGGTTGAACGACTTGGTCTTGGCCACGGCGAGAAAGACGCGTAATTCACCCCAGAATTGACCACTCAGGAGAGTCTCGTCGTCGAGCGGGCTCCTATTGAAGGCCTGCTGTTCCTCGTCAAATGCATCCATGGTTTTTCAGCCAGTAGAAGGGGTAACCAGCTACAGCTTAACCGTGTTCTCGGGCCGGAGTCCACGACCGGGCGGGGTCCGCGAATGATATATCCTTAATCCCGCCACTCGCAGCCGGTCCAAAGCGCAGCCGCATGCTGGATTCCGTTCGCTGGAGGCCTGTCGTCGGGCGCGCCGGAGGCAGCAGGGCGTGCCCTGCCGCTCCCGCCGCTACTGCGCCGGAGCCGCCACCACGACGCCCCCGGTCGGGACTGTCGCTTCCGCCGTCTTGGTCGACCTGGACGGCACAACCTGCGCTTGTGGCTTCTCGGCGCTGACCGTTTCGCTGGCAAAACGATCCTGCACCGGCTTGACCGTCACCGCGGCCACCGGGGTTGCGCGCGGGTCCGGAAGCAGCACCTCGGCGACCGCGTCGGTCGTGATCAGGTTGGTCAGCCGCAACTCGTCCCGGGACAATTCGTGCAGGTCTTCCCAGGGCGGCACGCTCAGCGCCAGCGACAGCAGGTCGCCCGTTCCGCCCATATCGAAGGTGTATTTGGCGAGACGGCCGATGTCGCGCTCCACGATCATCAGGTCCTGCGCGGTGTAGCTCGCGGCCCTGGCGTCGTCGGCGCGGTCGCCCATCCAGATCTGGTGTACCCTGATATGCGCGCTGTCAGGTACATAACGCGTCTTGCCGGACAGCAGCAGGAACACGCACATCGACTCGCAATAGGCATCCGGCGCGACGCTGCCGCGCTCGCCCTGCCCGCTTCGGATCCGCACGCTGGTGCCGACCGTCGTCAGCGCCCCGAGCGCGCGCCAGCGCCGTCCGAGCGCGATGGAATCGTTGACCGAGCCGCCGCTGGAGTCCAGCACGATGGTGGCGCCGGCGAGCTGGCGCCCGCGTGCGAATTCGTCGAAAGCCTTCGGGCTGTCCGCGGTGACGATGCCGACCGCGCTGACCCAGCCGCGGCAATTCGGCTCGCAGGCGACCCAGCTGAACTTCATCGGCTGTTTGCGTTCTTCGAGGCTGGAGCCGGCAAGTGCCCGGCTGCCACTCCCCGCCGTGATGGCAGGCAATGCGATGCAAAGCGCGGCGGCGCAGAGCGCCCAGCCGCCTAGTTGGAGCGACCTCACGAGCCTCAATTTGGTTCCTTCCCCCGAAAGTCCCTTGCAGGACAGTGGCAACGGCCCCAGTTCAACGCCAATGATTCCGTCACATCGGCGTTGCAGAAAAGTTAACCTTACGTCACATAAGCGTCTATCAACATTTGCTGCACCGCCACGGAATCGGTGCGGTATTTTGCCCGGTGTGACTCAATTGCATATCCGCAGCCTTCCGGGCCCGGTTCCCTGCGAAGGAACCGTGCAAATCACAGCTCATCGATAAGCCAATCGCCCATGAAACATTCAGCGGATTGTTCGGCCTGTGCGGAAACCCTGCAACGCCTGCCGCGCCGGTTCGGCCGGGCACTGATCTGGATCTACCGGCACACGCTGTCGCCGCTGGTCGGCTACAATTGCCGCCATCTGCCGACCTGTTCGGTCTATGGCGACGAGGCGATCGAGCGTTTCGGGCTGTGGGCCGGCGGCTGGATGACGCTGGCGCGGCTGCTGCGCTGCCAGCCCTGGGGAACCTCGGGGATCGACAATGTGCCGGCGACGGCGCCGCCGGGCGCGCGCTGGTACCTGCCGTGGCGGTTCGCCCGCTGGCGCGGCGTCAACGCGCCGTAGAACTTTCGCCCTCGCGTTCGCCTAGCGGAAGAACCAGCGAAAACCGCGCGGCGGTTCGCCGACGTCCTGCGGCGGCCGTGGCGCCCGCCTGACGCGTGGCGGCGGTGGCGCGTCGGCGATGGGGGAAGTTTCCTCCGAAGCCGTGCCGTCCGATGGCAGCTTGACCGAGAGCAGCAGGTTGGTTTCATGCGTGCGCCAGCGATAGCCGATGCCGAAATCGATCGGCTGGCTGCGCCTGAACAGTTCGGCATAGGCCTGCTGCTCCCGGCCGGGGAATTCTCCGATCGGGCCAAGATAGCGGCCGAACGGAAAAAACCGCCATCGCTTCGGATTATAATAGGCGAGCGGCACGCCGGAATCGTCCTGAATGATGGTGGCGCTGTTGGCGAGAATGAAATCGCGGACGGTGGTGAAGTTCGGCGAGTGCAGCAGATAGGATGCGCTCTTGAGCAGGCTGTTGCCGGGCGCCAGCGTGGCGCAGAACTTCAGGAAGCCCGAGGCCCTCACGCCGCTGTTCGACAGATCGGTCGAGAAATAATACAGCGTCTTCTCCGCGCCATCGCTGCCGGCGAACAGGATGCGGACGCCCCGCGTCGCGTTGGGGCCCGGATTCTCGTTGGCGAAATACGCAGCCCCCTTATCGTCGAGCGCGATCGGGCTGACGTCGCGAATGGTTTTTCCCGACCGCGCAAGAAAGACATAGAGGATCGGCAAGGTGCCCGAGAGCTTGCCGGCCTGCAGATCGGTCTTCATCTGCTTGGTGATGAAGAAGCTGAAACTCAGGATGGAGCTCAGCGAACGCTCGACGCTGTGGAGCGCGGCCCCGACGCCGCCCGGCGACAGTCCGGTGAGTTCGGGCACCGATCCGACCGGCTCGAGCGCGCTCAGCACATAGGTCGAGGCCTTCGAATAGAACGCGTCCGCGTAGAGAAAATCCGGACCGCTGAACATGTAAAACATGGTCGGCCGCGGCGCCGCCAGATTGGCCTCGGTCCAACTGCGGATTTTCGAAAGCTGGCGCTGCTCGAGTTGCCCGAACGCGCTATCGAAGAATTTGGCGTGCCGCTGCCACGACGCATCCCTGGTCAACGGCGTCAGCGGTGAATCGGCTGACGGCGCCATGCCCGCGAGGAAACGCGCGGTGTCATTGGCGGTCACGGGTTCGGCTGCCCGCGCCGGCAGCGCTGCCGCAAGTAACATGACGGCAGCCAGTGCCGCGATTTTCACGGGCTGAAGCATCGCTATTCGCGGTTCGGGGATGCGGTGCCGCGACCGGCCCGCGGGCGGAAAACGGCGTAAATTGCCAAGCCCGAAATCATGATCAAGACACCCAGCAGCGACTGCACCGGCCGTTCCATCAAAAGATAGTACATCATGAAGCCGGTCACGAGCAGGAAAACCACTGGCGTCACCGGGTATCCCCAGGCCCGGTAGGGCCGCGGCAAATCGGGCCGGGTGATGCGCAGCTTGATGACGCCGAGCACGGTGAAGAACGAGCAGAACAACAGGCTGAACTGGATGAAATCGAGCACGGCCTCGAAACTGCGGGTGAACAGCATCAGGCTGGCGATCGCAAGCTGGAACAGAATCGCCCAGGCCGGCGCACCCTGGGTCGATTTGCGCGCGAACACCCGCAACGACGGAATGTCCTCGCCCATCGTCATCATCACGCGCGGGCCGATCCACATCATTGCGCTGATCGAGGATATCAGTCCGATGCAGATCATGGCGCCAACGATCCGGCCGCCGAACTCGCCGAAGATGTGAGCGCCGGAGATACGGGCGACATCGAGCTGTCCGGCCAGTTCGCTTGATGGCGCGGTATGCAGGAACACCGCATTCAGCGCGACGTACAGCACGAGCACGATCAGCGTCCCCGCCAGCATCGCCCGCGGCAGATTCAGCTCAGGCGCGCGCATCTCGCCGATGATGTAGGTCGCGGCATTCCATCCCGAGAACGAATACATCACGAACACCAGGCCGATCGCGAACGGCGCGCTGGCGATATGGGCGAAATCGGAAACCGAGGGAGTGAACGTCACCGGCTGCGGCGTGCCGATGACAAATCCCGCCACCAGGAACGCGACGATCAGCACCACTTTCAGAATGGTCGCGATCAGTTGAAAGGTGCTGGAATGTCTGACGCCGCCGAGCTGCACCAGCGACACCAGCCAGACCACGCCGAGCGCCAGCGCCAGCGGCGGGGCGTCCGGCAGCACCGACTTGCCGTATTCGCCGAATGCCATCGCGGCCAGCGCCACAGGGGCGGCGAAACCGACCGTCGCCGACACCCAGCCCGCGACAAACCCGAAAGCCGGGTGGTAGGCCCGGGTCAGGAAATTGTATTCACCGCTCGAGCGCGGAAACATCGCACCGAGTTCGCTGTAGGCAAACACCCCGCACAGCGCCACCACGCCGCCGACGGTCCACAGCAGCAGGATCGAAAAGCCGGACGGGATGTCCTTGACCTGAAAACCGAGGCTGGTGAAGACCCCGACGCCGACCATGTCGGCCACCACGATCGCGGTCGCCACCAGGACCGAAACGCCCGACCCGCTAGCGGGCAGCCGGCCAGGCAATGCCGCGCTTCCCGTCTGAGATACCACCATGTCGGTCCACGCCCTCGGCCCAGCCGCCTTGAATTTTTTCATCGTGCAGGCTGGTCTCCGTCAATTCAAGCAATGTTAACAATGATTTAAATCACCGACCGAATTTGGTATCAAATTACCTGCCAAACCTTTCTGCAGCCCGCGACATTGCGCAAGGAAGACGACCGCCCCACAATCGCGACACGATTTCGTGTTCTTTGGGGCGGCCGGGAGTGGGGAATTTTCCCGGAAGCTTAACGTCACCTCAACGCGAGCTGGCATACGCCTGATACAGGCGGATATTGGGGCAAGTGGGTGGATGGTCGGGGCCGATCCGAAACAGCATGATCTCGCAGGCCAAGTGATTTCACCGAGAGTGATCTCACCTAGCGTGATTTCGCCAAGCGTGATTTCACCCGACGCGTCGCAGTATCTGCAGATCCCCGCTCCGCACCCCCGCGCCGGTTCGTATCGATGGCGCTGGATCGCCCTCCTCGTTGGCTTTGTGCCGCTGTCACTCCTGCTGGTTCAGTGCGGCAAGGCGCCGAGCGCCGGCATGCTCGCCGCCAATGCCCATGCCTCCGCTTCCGATACTTTCGAGGACCGCTTTCCGGCGCCGACATTCCGGGATCGCTTTCCGGAGACCAGCGAGAGCCTGGCGGCGCGGCCGCCCGCCTCCGCACCGCGCGAACGCAGCGCACAGGCCGAGCCCGCGCCCTACCGCGTGGCGTCGCTGGCGCCCACGGTGCCGTTCGAGCGTCCGGCCCGGGAAGAGCAGACCATGCTGGTCGGCCTCAAATCCTCGGCCTTTCCCTATCTCGGCAACAATCCGCGCACCGACGAGCCGTTCCTCAACATTGCCAAGGGCGAGCGCCGCGGCCATCGCAGCTACGGCGGCCGGGTCTACTGGCAGGACGAAACCTACAATGACAACCGCGTGCTGATGCATGTGCCGGAGAAATTCGACGCCAAGAAACCCGGTGTCATCGTGGTGTTCTTCCACGGCAATGGCGCGACGCTGGAACGCGACGTGCGCGACCGTCAGCTGGTGCCGCAGCAGATTTCGGATTCGGGCGTCAATGCCGTGCTGCTGGCGCCGCAGCTCGCGGTCGATGCCGCCGATTCCAGCGCCGGCAAGTTCTGGCAGCCCGGCGGCCTCAAGCGCTTCGTCGCGGAGTCGGCCGATCACCTCGCCCGGCTCTACGGCGACCCCCGCGCCGCCAAGACCTTCGCCAACATGCCCGTCATCATCGTCGGCTACAGCGGCGGCTTCATGCCGGCGGCCTGGAGCCTGGAGGTCGGCGGCCTCGGTAATCGCGTGCGCGGCGTGTTCCTGCTCGACGCGGTGTATGGCGAACTCGACAAGTTCGCGACCTGGATCGCCAACAACCGCACCGGCTTCTTCGTCAGCGCCTATACCCGTTCCACCAGGCGGCACGAAAAGGAACTGATCGCGATGCTGAAGGAAAAGGATATCGCGATATCGGAGGACATGGACGGTCCGCTGCGCCCCGGCAGCGTCGTTTTCCTCGAGACGTCCGAGGGCGTGACCCATCGCGACTACGTCACCCGCGCCTGGACCGACCATCCCGTCAAGGACGTGCTGGTCAAGATGGCGGCGACCCCCGCGCTGACACGGGTGGCGGCAAGCGCGCCATCATCAGCAGAGCGCTGACCCCATCGCATCACCTCGACCCGTGCTTAAAATGTGGTGTTGATGGCCGCATCCTTTCCGATGCGCGGCATTGTCCGGTATGGGCCGCCGCCATACGGTGCCGCGACAAAATTGATGATTTGTGGGGATGCCAGTTGCGGGAAGGCCTTTACAAGGTTGAATTTCATACCGTTCATGGCACCGGCAACGGCGTGCTTTACGCCACCGCCGGCAAGCTGCGCGGCGGCAATTCCGGTTTTGCCTTCACCGGGAATTATATCCGCCGTGGCGAGGAAATCCACGTCAAGATCTCGACCTTGCGGCACAATGCCGATCCCGGCTTCAAGCCGCTGTTCGGCACCGACATGATCACGCTCACGTTGAAGGGGACCGAGCACGGCGACATGGTCGACTTCGGAGGCAGCGCCCTGCAATTGCCCGGCGTCGCCTTCAAGGCGATCCTGACCTGGATCGGCGACTGAAGCCGCCGACTCCGGTCATTTCGGCGGCTTGGGAAGCTTCTCCGCGAAGTCGTTGAAGCATTTCAGCCGGCCGTCCTCCTCCTTGAAGGCAGGGCAGTCGGTGACGGCTTTCGGCGCGGGTACCCTCGCCTTCGGCTTCGGCGGGAAGATGGCATCGTAGCAATTAAGCCGCTCTTTGGTCTCGTCGTCGATTTCGAGGCAGGCTTGCATCCGCACCGCAACCGATTGCGGCTTGGCCTTCGGCTCCTTCGCTGCCTTCGCCTCTTTCGGAGCCGCGGCTTCCTTCGGCTTGATCTGGACCAGCGGCTTGCCGCCGACGGTCGGCGGCGGCGACGGCTTGTCCTGCGCAAAGGCCGCGGACGTACACAGCACCACCACCAGCGCGAATATCTTTCTCATGTCACTCACCCCTTTTGCCCCGACGACTTAGGCAACGCACCCTTCGGATGTCCAGACCGGTATCGAAAAAACATCCCTCGGCAAAATATCCAGACTAGCCATCGGCAAAATTCCTTGAAATTTTCCTTGGGATTGAGGCTTATTGGCGAACATTTTCCTCACTTGTTCACAAAGAAAAAGTCCTCGCGCCCGGGCAACGACCCGTAGGTGTACGGCTCCTGCCGCCCGGCCGTGGCTTCCATCACGTCGTCCCGGACCAGGCGGAACAGCTTGTTGATCTCCACCCCCGGGGTTGCGATCCGCTGCACCATGGCGACCGCGAAGGGTGAATTTTCACCCTCACCGTCGAGCGCGGTCTGGCCATGCTTGGCGGCATAGACCACCAGCGAGGCGCCCTGCACTTTCAGCTCGCCAAGCCCCTTGCCGAGCGATCGCGTTTTCGTGCTGCGGGCATTGTCGTTCGATGGGGTGGCGGCAACGGCAACCGGCTGCGGCAGCGCCGTCGAAGCGGCATTGGCAAACGGATTATCACGGCAGGCATCGAGCACGACGAGCTTCAGTTTCTTCGCCCCGTCGATCGCCGCCATCACCTGGTCCAGCGGCATGGCTTCGAACAGCACGTCGCGGTCGGAGGCGAGTTTGGCGTCCACGGGTATCAGATAATTGACACCGTTCACCTCGATGCCGTGCCCCGCATAATACACTACGGCCCAGTCCGCCTTGTCGGCGGCGGCGGCGAAGCTGCGCAGCGCCTCCAGCATCTTGTCGCGCGAAACGTCGACGGCCATGGTGACATCGTCAAAACCGACGGCGCGCAAGGCCGCCGCCATTTTTTGCGCGTCGCGGCGCGGATTGTCGAGAGCGGCGACCGACTTGTAGGCGGAGTTGCCGATAATCAGCGCGGCGCGGCGCCCCTGCTTCGCCGCCGTCGCCTTTGCCACAGCCGGCGCGACGACGGGTGCTGCGACCGCAAGCGTCGGCACCGAAGTGGTGGACGACGCCCTGCTGGGCGCGGGAAGAATTTTCGGCTGCGGCGCACCCGACGTCAGGGCTGCCAGCCGCGCTTCCGCCGTCTCGCGGGCCGATTTGGAAATATCGCCGCGACCGGAATTCTCGCTGACCGACAGCGCGGTGCGGAATTCGGACTTGGCGCGCTCGAAATCCCCCATGCGTTCGAACGTCAGGCCAAGGCCGGTATAGGCGGGCGCGAAATCGGACTCGAAACGGATCGCCTGGTTGAAATTGGAGAGCGCGCTGTCGTAGTCGCCCATGTAGCGCAGCGTCTCGCCACGCAGCGTCAGCCCGAGGGCAACGCCGGGACCGCCGGCATAAAGCTCGATGGCGCGGTTCTGATCCTGCAGCGCCCGCTCCAGATTGCCGGTGAGCCGCCAGGCGTCGCCGCGATTGGCGTAGTATTTGGCGTTCTTCGGATTGAGCTTGATGGCCACGCTGAAATCGGCCGCGGCCTTTTCGTACTCCCCCATCGTCTTCCAGATCAGCGCCCGGTTGTTGTAGGCCGATGCCCGGTAGGGGTCGTTGTTGATCAGCGCGATCGACCGGTTGATGTCGGCGAGCGCCGCGCCGTAGTCGCCCTTGTCGCGATACATGTTGGCGCGCTGGTTATAGACGGCGGGATCGCGCGGCAGAATGGCAGCGGCCTCGTTCAGCACGGCAATGCCGCGGTCGAAATCGCCCTTGCAGTTCTGCCAGTAGGACGAGATCCACAAATGCACGTCGTAATAGGCCGAGCTCTTTTTCGACGGCGAGACGTCCCTGGCGCGGATCAGATCCTCAATCGCGCGGTCGCATTTGTTCTGGTTCAGAAGGGCTTGCGCGCGATAGGACAGCGCCAGCGCGACCTGCGCGGCGGAACGGCCGGTATCGATTGCAAGCGTGCAGGCCGCGACCCGGTCGTCAAGTTCGCTGATGCTTTTCAGCGGGCCGTTGGTGCAGCCGGAGGAACGCTCCTTGGCTGTGACGCGATCCGTCGCCAGCGTGATGCCGCCAACCGAAAGCAACGCCAATGCGGCACGCGCCGCGATCTTCCAGTTCCCCACAACAGCCCCTTCCCAGTTCCCGGAAGGACAAAAGCATGCGGAATTGATCTTGTCACGATGGCGGCGCGTGGAACTCGCAACCTAGCTTTGCGGCTTCAACGCATCCTTCGGCCTGGTCAGCATCAGCGTCACCAGCGCCAGCGCGACAAAGCCCATCGCCACATAGCCGGAACCGCGGAGCCAGCCACCCGCATAGAGCACGCCGCCGATCGCGGAACCGACGGCCTGCCCGATGTAGAGCACCGAGGTGTTGAGCGATACCGAAGCCGAGGCCAGCGCCGGCGCGGCGGTGACCAGCCGCACCTGCTGCATCGAGTTGGTGGAGGCGAAGCCCAATCCCCAGATCGCGACCGAAGCGGCCATCAGCGGGTAGATGCCGGCGCTGAGCGCCCATCCGGTTATTCCCGCCAGTATCAGGGCGGTGAACAGCAGGGAGGATTTGTAGGCGCCCCAGGAATCGACGATGCGGGTGGCGATCGCGATGCCGATGAAGCCGAACACGCCATAGAGCAGGAATACCAGCCCGATGCCATGCGCATCGGCCTGCGCCAGACTGGTCAGCAGCGGCCCCATGAAGGTGAACACCACGAACTGACCGGACATTTGCAGCGTCGTGATCAGCAGCAGCAACATGATCAACCGGTTGCGCCCGACATCCGCCCAGGTCTTGAGATCCACCGGCGAGCCGGTCAGTCCACCCGGCAGGCGCCACGCCAGCAGCAGAAAGCTGATGCAACCGATCGCGCCGATGCCGCCATACGCCGCACGCCAGCCATAGCGGCTGGCAACCAGCGCAATCAGCGGCAGGCCGATCGCCGCGGCCAGCGACCATCCGAGAAAAATATAGGCGATGGTGCTGCCGCGCTTCTCCGCCGGCACGATAAGGGCGGCGGTGCCGGCGGCCTGCGGCGTGTACAGTGCGCCCACCGCCAGCATGACGAGGCGAATGGCGAGCAGGCTCGCATAGTCGGGCGCGAACGCCGAAGCGGCATTGCCGAGCGCCAGGACCGCCAGCGTGGCCGTCAGCAGCGTGCGGCGCTCGATCCGGCCGGTCAGCCACGCCGTAACCGGCGAACCGATGCACAGCATGATCGCGCCGAAGGTAACCAGCAGACTGGCATCGCGAATCGAGACGCCGAGCCCCGACGACAGTTCGATCAGCATCCCCGCCGGCGCCAGCACCGAGCAACCGGTGACGATGTTGCCCAGCATCAAGGCGGTGGGCGCGAAGCGGCGGTGGACATGACCGTCGGCGGGCGGATTTTTCATGCAAATGCATGTAGGGCACGGCCGCACGGAATGAAAGGACGCAATCGAATTATTCGGCGGCGTCCTCGCGCGCTCCAACACGAGCAGGCCGAGGCCGGCGAGTGCACCGCCGGCAGCGCATCGGGCACGATCTCGCGGATGCCCGCGCCCGGGAGGTATGGACATGCCGGGTCGTTTCAGCTTGCCGCAGACATCGCTGTCCTGCGAGATCGCATCTGCTGATCCAGGTCGTATCGGCCCCGCACGGCTACCGCCAAGGACGATCGTTCGGACCGTGTACGAAGATCGCCTTCCCGCCGCCGCCGGCCGCGGCTAGCGCGGCTTGAAGGCGCCGGCCAGGGGTTCGCATGGATGACCATCGGGGGCGCGCACGATTACCCCGGCGCCAAGCACGGTAATGGCATGATACAGCCGCTGGGCAGGCTCCCGGGCTTTGCCCAAGCCAAGCTGCTTTCGCAACAGCGGCCGGAATTCGTCGATCTCCGGATTGTCATCAAGCGCCCCTTCCTCAAGGTCATCCAGGTCGTCGCGAAAAACCCGTCGCAAGACCTCACGATCACCCTCCGAGCGACGCAGGACATCCATCCAGTAGGGGTAGGCGATCACCAGTTCCAGACACTGGCCAAGATCTTCGGCAATGATACCGGCCTGCCCTTCGGACGATACGAACAGCACGTGGCGCCGTACTCCGGTCAGGGCATATACGCAGCCGGAGCCCTTGGCCGCCACGACTTCGAATGGCTGCAGCGGCGCGGTATCGAACCAGACCGCGTCATGGTCCGGATCCTGCACCTCGAAATCGAACGACCGCAGCATGCCGCGAATCTTCTTGTCTGACCTGAGAGTTTCCGGGGTCACCGGCATGTCGCTCTACCTCTTCTGCGGATCATCGCCGCCACATGGCTGGCGCTTCGATCGGATGTCCGGGTTGGTGACTGCGGCATGGTGGTTAGTTCAAATACCCGGAAAAATTGTTCCGCCGGGCGCGGAAATGCCGGATTGCGCAGCCCGAATCCCCTGCTATACCCCTGCTTCCGCTTACCTGCGCTCGTTCGCAGGAGTGAGCACAAGGAGACATCAATGAACGACGACAAGAACAAGCCCGCCTCAGGATTCCAGTTCGGCCTCACGAACCTCAAACCGGTGGAGCCCGAGGTGAAAATCGCCCTCACATTCCCCGACGGCGCCAGGCGCGAATTCCCCAAAAGCATCACCGGCCTCGACATCGCCAAGGGCATCTCGCCGTCGCTGGCCAAGCGCACGGTGGCGATGGCGCTCGATGGCGTGGTCACCGACCTCGGCGACCCGATCGACCGGGATGCGAGGATCGAGTTTATCGCCCGCGACGATGCCCGCGCGCTGGAGTTGATCCGCCATGACGCGGCGCATGTGCTGGCCGAAGCGGTGCAGGCGTTGTGGCCGGGCACCCAGGTCACCATCGGCCCTGTCATCGAGAACGGCTTTTATTACGATTTCTTCCGCAACGAGCCGTTCACGCCGGAAGACTTTGCCGCGATCGAGAAGAAGATGCGCGAGATCATCGCGCGCGACAAACCCTTCACCAAGGATGTGTGGGACCGCGAAAAGACAAAACAGGTATTTCGCGACAAGGGCGAGGCCTTCAAGGTCGATCTGGTCGACGCCATTCCCGGCAACGAGCCGATCAAGATCTACTACCAGGGCGACTGGTTCGACCTGTGCCGCGGCCCGCACATGACCTCGACGGGCAAGATCGGCAACGCCTTCAAGCTGATGAAGGTGGCCGGCGCCTATTGGCGCGGCGACAGCAACAACCCGATGCTGACGCGGATCTACGGCACGGCGTTTGCCAAGCAGGAAGACCTCGACGCCTATCTCAAGCAGATCGAGGAAGCCGAGAAGCGCGACCACCGCAAGCTCGGCCGCGAGCTCGACCTGTTTCACTTCCAGGAGGAAGGCCCCGGCGTGGTGTTCTGGCACGCCAAGGGCTGGACCATCTTCCAGGCGCTGATCGCCTATATGCGCCGGCGGCTGACCGGCGATTACAGCGAGGTCAACGCGCCGCAGATCCTCGACAAGTCGCTGTGGGAAACCTCCGGCCATTGGGACTGGTACCGCGAGAACATGTTCGCGGCGCAGTCCGCCGGCGACGAGGCCGAGGACAAGCGCTGGTTCGCGCTGAAGCCGATGAACTGTCCGGGCCATGTGCAGATCTTCAAGCACGGCCTGAAGAGCTACCGCGACCTGCCGCTGCGTATCGCCGAATTCGGCGTGGTGCATCGCTATGAACCTTCGGGCGCCATGCACGGCCTGATGCGGGTGCGCGGCTTTACGCAGGACGACGCGCATGTGTTCTGCACCGAGCAACAGCTCGCCGACGAGTGCCTCAAGATCAACGACCTGATCCTGTCGACCTATGCGGATTTCGGCTTCGAGGGCGAACTGACGGTCAAACTCTCGACCCGGCCGGAGAAGCGCGTCGGCACCGACGAGATGTGGGATCACGCCGAGCGCGTGATGGCCACCGTGCTCTCGGAAATCCAGGCGCAGGGCCACAACCGCATCAAGACCGAGATCAATCCCGGCGAAGGCGCGTTCTACGGGCCGAAGTTCGAATACGTGCTGCGCGACGCCATCGGCCGCGACTGGCAGTGCGGCACCACGCAGGTCGACTTCAACCTGCCGGAACGTTTCGGCGCGTTCTACATCGACGCCGACGGCTCCAAGAAGGCGCCGGTGATGGTGCACCGCGCGATCTGCGGTTCGATGGAGCGTTTCATCGGCATCCTGATCGAGCACTACGCCGGCAATTTCCCGCTGTGGCTGGCGCCGATCCAGGCCGTCGTCACCACCATCACCTCGGAGGGCGACGAATACGCAACCGTGGTCGCCGCCGCGGCGCGCCGCGCCGGCCTGCGCGTCGAACTCGACCTGCGCAACGAGAAGATCAACTACAAGGTCCGCGAGCATTCGCTGGCCAAGATCCCGGCACTGCTGGTGGTCGGCAAGAAGGAAGCCGAGTCACACTCGGTCTCGATCCGCCGGCTCGGCAGCGAAGGCCAGACCGTGATGTCCACCGTCGAGGCGCTGGCCGCATTGCTTGAGGAAGCCACCCCGCCCGACGTCAAACGGGCGAGACTGGAAGCCTGATGGCGCGGGCACCCACCACCGAGGAACAGGAACTGCCGGCCTATCCGATCCGGGCTTACCAGCTGATCCCGGATCCCAATCAGCCCTCGGTGGTGGCGCTGGCGATCGAAACCGACCAGGGCCACAGCCTGTTTCTGGCGACGCGGGAAATTCTGGAAGATCTCGGCAGGGATCTCTTGGAACGCGCGGCGAAGATGCCGCCCAAGCGGGATCCGGCATAAATCATCCTGACCGATTTGAACTGACTTCGGCGCCGCCCTCGGGACCACTCCGGACCCGCGGGCAGCCCTCATCTAGGATCTTCGTTTCGGCAGATCGATGCGCAGGTCGACGAATTCCGGCGGTCCCTCCGTGAGCCGGTGAATGCGGCGCTCGCGCTCTTCCGGTGGCGTGTCGGGATCGATGAACTGATCGAGCTGGCTCGCGGCCAGCTCTTCGACCGCGATCGCATCGCGGCTCGAGACCGGTCTGGCGCCCGCCGCTGCCTCCGACTTCAGCCCCAACTCGACCAGCCGCCTGATCGCCTCGGAACGGTTGATGCCGTGCGCACGGGCCCAGCCGTCAATGCTGGCGGTGAGAACCGCCGGGAGCTTGACCGCGCTGACGGGATGCCCTGCGGTCGCATTCTGATCGATCTTTTTCGATTCCGGCATTGGCAGGCATCCGACGGCGGGCATCCGAAAAAGTCCATTGATCGCACCATAGGAGTATTTATCCGGGCTTCTTTGACCGGGATCAATGATCCAGCTTTAACGGTTTCGCCAATCTGATAGAGCGACGGCCCGGTCCCTGCCCCTTGCGGGCTCGACATCCTGTTTCCCGCAATTAGATGCTGCGACTGGACCGCTGGACCATCTTACCGGCGATTCCGCAGCCTACGTGTGACGCGGTTCACAATCCATCTAAACGCGCACCAACGGACTCGTTGTCGGGCCCATCGCGTGATATCCGCTCCGCCGGAGCCTTCCAGATGAAAGACAAATAAGTGACAGACGCCCTTGAACTGCTGAAAATCCGCCGCTCGGTGAAGCCGCGCGAGATGAGCGGTCCCGGCCCCTCGGCCGCCGAACTCGAAACCATTCTGACCATCGGGGCGCGGGTGCCCGATCACGGCAAGCTGACGCCGTGGCGCTTCATCGTGTTCGAAGGCGACGCGCGCGCGCGCGCCGGCGAAGTGATTTCGCAGGTTTTCGCGCGCAAGAACCCGCAGGCACCGGCCGCCGAGATCGAGATGGAAAAGCGCCGGCTGATGGATGCCCCGCTGGTGATCGCCGTGGTCAGCATCACCAAGCCGCATCCCAAGGTGCCGGCGTGGGAGCAGGAATTATCCGCAGGCGCCAGCGCCATGAATATCGTGACCGCGGCGACTGCGCTCGGCTACGGCGCCAACTGGCTGACCGGCTGGTTCGCCTTCGACCGCGACGTGCTCGACGGATTCGGATTGAAGCCGGACGAGAAGCTCGCCGGCTTTATTCACATCGGCACGCCCATGAAGCCGAGCGAAGACCGTCCGCGCCCGGCGCTCGCCGATATCGTGACGCGGTTCTAGCTCGCTCCTCATCCTGCGGAGCGGCCTCTTCGCCGCGTCTCGAAGGATGAGAGATACGGGCACTCATGGTTCGAGACGGCGCAAGGGCGCCTCCTCACCATGAGGATCTACATTTGCCCCGCCGCCTCACGCCGCTTTCGATGCCCGCCGGCCAAACCTGAGCAGCAGCGCCTCGATCTCCGCGGCGGGCCTGGCCGCGCTGAACAGAAAACCCTGCACTTCGTTGCAGCCTTCCGCGCGCAACCAGTCGAGCTGGTCGACGGTTTCCACGCCTTCGGCCGTGGTGGTGATGTTGAGACTGCGACCGAGGCCGGAGATCGCCCGCACGATCGCAACGCAGTCGGAGCGCTGCGCCAGGTCCTTGATGAAGGAGCGATCGATCTTGATCTTGTCGAACGGGAAGCTTCTGAGATAGCTGAGGCTGGAATAGCCAGTGCCGAAATCATCCATCGAAATGCTGACGCCGAGTTCGCGCAACTGATGCAGGATCGCGAGATTGGCCTCGGTCTCCGCCAGGAACAGCGATTCCGTGATTTCGAGCTCGAGCCGCAACGGCGACAATCCGGAATGCGCCAATGCCGAAATCACGACCTGAACGAGGTTGCGACTGCGAAACTGCACCGGCGACAGGTTGACCGCGACCTTGATGTCGTCAGGCCATTTCGCCGCTTCGGTGCAGGCCTCCCGCAACACCCACTCGCCCAGCGCGACGATCAGCCCGATATCCTCGGCGACCGGGATGAAGTCCGCCGGCGAGATCATGCCTTTTTCGGGATGGCGCCAGCGCAGCAGCGATTCAAAGCCGCTGATCCGGTCCGCCGCGATATCGACCAGCGGCTGATAGTGGACTTCGAATTCGCCGTTGGCGAAGGCCCGCCGCAGATCGAGCTCCATGTCGCGGCGTTTTTGCGCCTGGCGGTCCATTTCTCTTTCGAAGAACCGGTGAACGCCGCCGCCGTCCGATTTGGCGCGGTACAGCGCCATGTCGGCGTTGCGCATCAGTTCCTCGCTGGTGTCGCCATCGCCGGGCGAGAGAGCGATGCCGACGCTGGCGCCGATGACGACCTCGATGCCGTCCATGTCATAACGGGCGCTGAGGGTCCTGATCAGCCGGGCCGCATAATCGCTCGCCTCGTTCGGTGAGACATCGGAAGCCAGCACGATCGCAAACTCGTCGCCGCCTAGCCGCGCCACCAGATTATTGCCGCGAACTTCCGACCTCAGCCGGTCGGCCACCATCTTCAGCAGGCGGTCGCCCATGGGATGGCCGAACGAATCGTTGACGTTCTTGAACAGGTCGAGATCGACGCACAGCACCGCCACCCGCTTGTTGCCGGGCTGGCACTGTTCGAGCGCCTGCCTGAGGCGATCCTGGTAGAGTTCGCGGTTCGGCAGGTTGGTCAGGCCGTCGTGATGCGCCATATGGGCAATCCGGGCCTCGGCCTTGCGCCGTTCGGTGATGTCGACGACAGCGACGAGAAAGCCGTCGCGGCCCTCGAACGCGACGCGCCGTCCGAAGGTCAGCACCTGGATCTCGCTGCCATCGGCCTTGAGATGCCGCCAGTTGCGGCCGGAATGATAGGTGTCGCCGACGTGCTGCAGTGCCTCGGTATGAGTCACCCATTCATCTTCCGGCCAGATCTGGCGAAGCTTCATGCGTAGGAACGTCTCGCGGCTGTAGCCGTAATGCTGCACGGCCGCATCATTGACGCTGATGAATCCGGTGGTCTCGGCATCGAAAACCCACATCGGCATCGGATTGTTGTCGAACAGCAGACGAAACGAGGCTTCGCGCCGCTTGAGCGCCGTGACGTCGGACACTGTCAGCGACAGAATGTCGCCGAAAGCCCTCGCGCCCAGCTTCAGGTTGCGAGCATCGCTGTCGATTTCAAACTGCTGCCCGTCGCCGCTCTTGATGACGTCGAGCAACCGCGCGATCACGTCAGGCAGGCACAGCAGGTTTCCGCCCGACCTGAGCCGGTGCCACAGCAGATCGGTCGATGGCAATTTGAGCAGCCGGGACGCGCCCTGATTGTGATGGACGATCTGGAAATCGAACGGCTGCCCGGCGGAATCGCGGATCGTCGCAAGCGACAGAACGCCCTCGTCGGTGGTGGAGAAAATCGCATCCAGCAGATTGTACTGCAGTCCCCGCTCGTTGACGTAGGCGCCGATCAGCGTGCCGCCCCAGCGCGAGGAGGTCGGCAGCGCCAGAATATCGTAGGTCTGGACCACCCCATCGCGCACGCAGTGCGCCGTGGACAGATAAGGGCGGCCGTTCCGAAGTGCGCTGACCGCGGCCTCGTTGAGCGCGGTGGCGCAATCCGGCGGCAATTCGGTCAGGGGAATGTCCCAGCGGTCGTCGCCGAGCCATTTCTGCGCGTAGCGGCCGGTGCGAGATACTTCGAGCGTGTCGTGGTTGCTCTTCAGCAGGACGATGTGATCCGCCAGCCGCCCGAGGCTGCCCAGCATCACGTCTTCATAGCGAGGCAGCCCTCCGCCGGGCCGCAGCGCCGCCTGCCATTTGCGCTGCAGAACCGGGACGTCGTCGAACATCTCGGCGTTGAATTTGCCGGACGAGTTCTTGGACGAATTTTTGGCTGCAATCATGTCATTCCCCACAGCGCGAATGTTCAACCCGAATTCATCCAAGGCAGTCGGGCTTAACGCGGTGTGAAAATTGCGGGAGCGGTATGCCGATCCGGCGATTATGACCGTACCAAGTGTTGCGATGGTTAGTCGACGTTAGCGACCATGACAACTGGATGACATCGCGAGGCGCAAGCTACCGCGCGACGACCTCGACCTCGCCGTCGACGCCGTTGACGACGTTGAAGGAACGCTCGAACACCTTGCCCTCGTTCTTGGCGATGGCACGATACTCGCCTTCCGACAACACGACGCGCGGGAATGCGCCGATCGATTCCTTGATGACGTCGCCGCCCGGCGTGATCACCGACCATGCGGTGTTCGCCAGCGCCTCGCCGCCCTTGTCGCTGACCAGTTTCAGGGTGATCACCGCGGCGCGATGGGTGATGACCACGTCGGTCAGCTTGCCGGCCTGAACGCGGATATCCGAACGCACCACGGAATTGGCGTCGCCGTAATTTGAAATGATGTAATAGGTGCCCTCGGTCAGCAGCGCGACGTCGCCGGCGGCGACGTTGGGCACCAGCGAGGCGCGTTCGCCGCCATCGAACTGGCTGCCCTTGTAGAGCGCGAAGGAAATCTGGTTCGGCGGAATCCGGCTGGAGCCGACGCGCCCCTCGATGCGCAGGCCGCCTGCCGGAAGCACGAAGGATTCGCGGTCGGTTTCCGACTTCAGCGTCACCGGCCGCACCGCACTGACCAGACCCATGGTGACGTGGACGACATAGCCGCCCGGCGGCAGCACGATGTTGGGCGTGGCGCCGCGTTCCTCGCGGATCAGTTTGAAAACGCCGGTCTCATCCGGCTTGTCCGCGAACACCCGCCACACCAGGCCGTTGTTGATGACCGGCAGGTCCTTGCCGTAGCGCGCGGTCAGCGACAGCACGGCCTGACCGGCGGTCGATGCGCCCGGCGGCGGCACCACCGGCGGCACCACGGCGACCGACGGCTGCGTGATCGACGGCTGCGTCAACGGAGCGGGCAAGATCGGAGTCGACGCCGGGCCGGACGGCGGGGCCAAATTCATCGCCGGCCCGGAAGGGGCCTCAGGGACCGACGCCGGCGGCACCGGCGGCGGCCGGTCGCTGAACATCTGGGCCGAAGCAGGGGTCAAAAGCGCGACCGCCAGAACTGCGGCAAGCGCAGGCATCCGGAACAGGCGTCCGCCCCGTCCGGAACCAGCAATCCCTTTATCCCCTGATGTCATGGAGATGCTTTTCACTGAAAACGCGGCAAATTCAAGCCTGTGGCGACGCGTTCGCAACTTGTTCCCGGTATGGAACCCAAAAAATGCTCAAGAGTTAGTCCAATGTTCCGGTGATGCCGCGATCCCGTCACAATCTGGTCCGCGGCACGACCTATGCTTATCGATGCTTTCGACGGGCTGAAAGCCAGAGCCAAGAGCCTTGCGAAAAGCCTTGTCCGGCAAGGAGTGTCAGGTGCTGAAGAGTTTGATCGGACGGGGCGCCGAGGACCAGGACAAGATCGGGCTTGGCAGTATCAGGCGGCCGGTGATCGGATTGGCGCTGGGTGGCGGCGCCGCGCGCGGATTGGCCCATATCGGGATTCTCAGGACATTGCTGGCCCACGGCATCGTTCCCAATGTCGTGGTCGGCACCTCGATCGGTGCGGTGGTCGGCGGCGCCTATGCCGCCGGGCAGCTCGATACGCTGGAGGAATGGGCGCGCGGCCTGCAGCCGCGCAATATCCTGGGCTATCTCGACATCCGCCTCAACGGCTCCGGACTGATCGGCGGCGACAGGCTGGCGTCGCAGCTGGAAGCCGCCGTCGGCCCGACCCTGATCGAGGATTTGCCGCTGAAATTTGCCACCGTGGCGACCGAAGTCCGCACCGGGCACGAGATCTGGCTCACCCGCGGCCGCATGGTCGATGCGATGCGCGCCTCCTACGCGCTGCCCGGGATTTTCTCGCCCGTCATGGTCGGCGACCGCTGGCTGGTCGACGGCGCGCTGGTCAATCCGGTGCCGGTGTCGGCCGCACGCGCGCTGGGCGCGGAAATCGTGATCGCCGCCAATCTCTCCAGCGACATCTTCTCCACCACGATCTACTCCCACGGCCCGACGGCCGCCGCGCCGGAAGCCGCGCCGGCGCCGTCGAAACGCGGCTTCGGCCGGTTGTTTTCCGCCGAGCGCACCATGAAACGCGAGTTCTTCGGCAGCGCCGGACGGCCGGGCATCTCCTCGGTCATGGTCGATGCGTTCAACATCATGCAGGACCGCATCACCCGCGCGCGGCTCGCCGGCGATCCGCCGGACCTGCTGATCACGCCGCGCGTCGGTCAAATCGGCTGGTTCGATTTCCACCGCGCCGAGGATCTGATCGCCCATGGCGCGCGCGCCGCGGAGCGCGCCATCGACTCCATCCAGGAAGCCATCCACATGCTGGCGCCAGTGCGCGGCGAGCCGGATGCTATCGTCGACAAGGCGCCATGATGCCGCTGCCCTGGAGAACCCTGGATCAAGCGGTTTTGATGTAATTCTGCAGCGCTTCCTGCTCCATCTCGAATTCGTGCACCCGCCATTTGACGATGTCGCCGATCGAGATCAGGCCGACCACCATGCCTTCCTCGACCACCGGCAGATGCCTGAACTTGCCCAGCGTCATCATTTCCATGATCGCTGCGACCGTATCGGACTGCCTGCAGCTGATGACCTTGCGTGTCATCACGGCGCTGACCGGCTCTTCCAGCACGCCGGCGCCGCGTTCGCCGAGCACGCGCACGATGTCGCGCTCCGACAGGATCCCCTCGATGCGGCCCTTGTTCATCACCAGTACGGCGCCGATCTTCCGATCCGCCAGAATCTTGATCGCGGCCGAGAGCCTGGCGTCCGGCTCGACGCTCTGGATATGATGGCCCTTGCTATCGAGGATTGTACGTACCGTCATTGTCGTCTCCCTGAAGCCGATCGCGCCCTGAAGCGAGCGCGATCTTTGTTCTCGAGTCTTCAATTCAACAGCCCGGCGCCAATTTCGTTGCAGGCGCGTTCGGCAAGCACGGCACTTAAGCACGTTAGCGGGCTCAAGCCCTGCTACAGACCAGCGATGATGAATGAAATCGGGTTGCGCCGCAAGCGACGATCAGCCGCGATCCGGGACATCGGGGAATCTCGCATCCGCGGCATCGGCGCCTGCGCGCGGGATCGGATCGAACACCGAAAACAATACCAAGCCCGCGACAAATCCGCCGATATGGGCCTGCCAGGCGACACTGGCACCTTCGGCGCCGATCGCGATCGATCCGACGCCGAAGATGATGTTGACGCCGAACCAGACCGCGAGAAAGCCGAGCACGCGCGGATCGCGGAAGGTGCGCAGCAGCGAAAGCGCCGGTACGCGCGACGCCGCCTCGGCGTCGCCACGGCTGAACGACAGGAAGCTTCCGCGCACGAATGCAAAGCGGATCGCCGCCGCCATCGCGCCGGACACCGACGCCGAAGCGCCGATCATCGGCGCGATCGCATGCTCGTGGGTGACGAGATGCGCCAGCGCCCCGGCCACCGCGGTCACCGCCATGAAGACGAAAAACCGGACAGCACCGAAGCGGCGCGCCAGCGCGCTGCCGAACGGCAGCAGCCACAGCACGTTGAAACCGATATGGCTGAGATTGGCGTGCAGCAGCGAATAGGTGACGAAGGTCCAGATCTTGGCGCCGGCGCCGCCCGGAAAGGGGTACGCCAGCAGCGCGGAATCGTAGCGCTTCGGAATGAAGCCGAACAGCTCGATGGTCCAGTATTCCAGGCCAGGCGGCAGCAGCACGCGCAGGTGAATGACAGCAAGCAGCAGCACATAGGCGGTCAGCGCGCCGGGCAGCGTCAGGATCGGTTCGCGCGGGTTGTCCTGCGGCAATTCTGGCGGGGATTCCAAGGGCTGAAGACCTGAAGCAAGCGGCTCACGGGAGCGATTGGGCCCCAATAGGCGGCTTGGCCGGGCAGCGCAAGGGCGCAAAGCGCGGTTCTTGGGTCCCGGCTCAGCAGCGCACCGCAAGAGGCGCTGCGCTGCGTCCGGGACACGAGAGTGAACGGTGGGCACCCAAAGAAAAAGGGAGGGTGCTGAGACACCCTCCCTCATCCGTGCTGACCTTTTCGCATCGAGGCCCGGGTGACATCCCCACCCCTCCCCGCGCGATGACCAAACTGTTTGACGCCGCCTGTGTGTAACAACTCGCCGGCCCCTGGAGAAAACCGGCGAAGTAGAGCGAGCGGACCCTAACCAGCTCCGCGCCGATCCCCAAGCTCATAGTTAACTTAACGTTAACGGCGCAAAGACGCCGACCGGCGGGCGAAAACGCGCCCGCGGCATGGACGCTGCAAAGCCTGTCTTGCACAACAACCAGGGGAATGCGCGTGGGCGAAAGCGGGACAGATATGTCCCGCCAGGCCGGGCGCCGGGGCAAGGCCGACTAATGAAACATCCGTCAAGCCGAGAGTTCTACGCCTATTGGGACCAGAAGCGCGGCGACGCGCGCGCCCCCGACCGCAGCGAGATCGAGCCCGGCGCGGTGCGCGAGCTGCTCGGCGATATCTTCGTGCTGTCTTACGACAGCGCCACCGGCTATCCGTTTCGCGTCGCCGGAACCCGGGTCTGCGCCCTGCTCGGCTGCGATCTGAAGGACCGCAGTTTTTCCGGACTGTTTTCCGCCGAGAGCCGCCGCGACATCGAGGACATCATCGCGGTGGTTTCGGAAGAAATGCTTGCGGTGGTGGCCGGCATTACCGCCACTTCCGAGGATGGCAGGCCGGCGCATCTGGAATTGCTGCTGCTGCCGTTCAACACCCGCGCGCATTCGCCGTTGAGCCTGACCGGATTGCTGGCGCCGTTCGAAACCGATCTCCGCCAGCTCAGGGATTTCAAACTGACTTCGTGGCGCTACACCGGCCATCAGCCGCAGAAATTCGTTCCCCGCGCGTTGCGCAAGCTCGCGGTCGCCCGCGGCTTCATGGTGTATGAAGGGCTGCGCTGAGGCGCATCCTCCGGAATCGACCCCGGTCACGGACACAGCAAAGGAACTTCTTAGCCAATAGGGCGTAAAATAGCCCCATGGCGCAGGATTTTGCATTGTCAGGCTTGAGCAACAGCTCCCGTCTATCGTTTCCCCTCACCTTGACCGACGGGACGGTGATGGCGACCGTGGGCGAGGCCGCCGTTTATTTTGCCGGCCTCACCCCGGATCAGCGCGAGAGGGGCCACTGGACGATCGCGATCCGGATGCTGAACAATGCGCTGAAGGAGCCGACCTACCTCAGGACCGCGACGATGTCGCTGCAGACCGCGCTCGTTCTGGACGGCATGCTCGCTTCCCCTTCCCCGCTCGACAGTCATTGAGTGGGTTTACCGGGGGTGTGTTAGCCAGGTCACAGCGAATCGGTCGCGCCTCTGCTACGCGTTGAACCTCGTATGGCCGCAAACAAGGTAACGGCGGTACACGAGCCAGCTTTTTTCAAGCTACGACTTTGAGCCGTCCTGGGCAGCGGGCGGCTCTTTTTCTTTCAGCCGTGCCCAATTTAATTGCACGGCGCGCCCTGGAAGCAGCCTTCATGGCTCGCGGGATGCCCGCCCACTTCATCGCGGAAGCGTCCCTGCCCGGCCAGCGCGTCACCGCAGCCAAAAACAGCAGATACGTCCATCCGTTTGGGGCGGCATGTTTGTTGCATTTATCCGCGCAACAGGGGAGTTGCGTTGATGACATCCAGAATCCGCCGTCGTGAATTCATGGCCGCCCTCGGGGTCGGCCTTTTCGCAGCTCCCGCGCTCGTGCGCGCGCAAGGCCAGCCGATTGTCATTCGCGCCGGGGCGCTCAAGCTGATCCATTCCATCGCACCTTATTTCTACGATCAGTTCGTGCCTGCGGGCTACAAGATCGAGGTGCTGCCGTTCGAAACGCCGACCGAATGCAAGAATGCCGTCGTGACCAAGTCGGTCGATTTCGGCGCCTTCGGAATAGCGGCCGCCGTACTCGGCGCCGCGGCAGGCGAACCGGTCGTGGTGATCGCCTCCACCTGCAATCGCGGCATGGCCATCATTGCGAAAAAGGACGGCGGCATCGCCTCGATCAAGGATCTCAAAGGCAAACGTGTCGCCGTATTCCCCGGCACCACGCAGGAGGTGTTCTTCCTGGAGCGACTCCGAATGGAGGGCATGACGATCAAGGACGTCGAGCCGGTTCGCGTCTCCTTCAGCGAAATGCATATCGCTCTGTCGCGCGGCGACATCGACGCCTATGTCGGCGCCGAACCCGGTCCCGGCGTCTCGCTGTCCAGCGGCGTCGGATCGCTGGTCGAATACCCCTATTCGACGGCGATGGGCTCCCTCAACATGGTTTTCGGCACGCATCGAGACGTCATCACCGAAAAGCCGGACCTCGTCCGCGTGATGATGGGCATTCACCAGCGCGCGACCGATTTCGCAGCCACCAACAAGGCCGCCATGGTCGCGATGGCGTCCAGCAAGCTCGGACAGAAAAAGGAAGCGATCGAAGCTTCGGTGCCCAACGTCGAACTGACTTGGCGGCTTGGCGCCAAGGAAATCCAGCAATCGAAGACCTATGCCGATCACATGCTGTCGCTGAAGCAGATCAAGCGGCTGCCCGATTTCGCCACCTTCATCGACACCAGCTTCGTCGATGCGGTGAAACCGACCTGATCGTGACCACGCTCGCCTCCCATGCCGACGACGACACGAGGCGCGGCGTCTCCCGGTTCGCCGCGTGGCGTCCGCGCCTGAAACCTCTGCTGCTCGCGGTGACGTTTCCGCTGGCGCTGCTGGTGCTCTGGCATGTCTTCACGGTAGGGCGCCCCGGCAGCCTGATCCCGCCGCCGTTGGAGGTCTGGCTCGAGTTGCAGGACCTCGCCTTTGGCGGCATCAACGACGATGCCTACAGCAAAACGCTGCACATTCATCTGCTGGCCTCGGTCAGCCGGGTGTTCGGCGGTTTTGCCCTGGCCGTGATCGTCGCCTTGCCGCTGGGCATGCTGATCGGCCGGGTGCCGCTGGTCCGGCAGGTGATCGATCCGACCCTGCAAATCCTCCGCCCGGTGCCGGTCACGGCATGGCTGCCGCTGGCCATGATCATTTTCGGGCTCGGCCCGCGGTCGGCGTTCTTTCTGGTGTTTCTCGGCGCGTTCTATCCGATCCTGGTCAACACCGTGTTCGGCGTGCGCTCGGTCGAGCCGCGGCTGTTCGAGGCCGCGGCCATGCTCGGCTGCAACGGCTCGGCGCAGTTCTTTCGCGTTGTGCTGCCGGCGGCGCTGCCGTCGATCTTCACCGGCATGCGGCTCGGGCTCGGTTTTGCGTGGGTCGTTATCGTCGTCGGCGAGATGACCGGTGTGCCGACCGGGCTCGGCGCCATTATCATGGAAGCGCGGCAACTCTCGCGCACCGAAATCGTGATTTCCGGCATGATCGTCATCGGCATCGTCGGCTTCCTGTCCGACCAGCTGGTGATGCTGATCGGACGACGGCTGCTGTCATGGAGCCCCTCGCATGGCTGAAGCCACGATCCCGATCCTGGAAATGAAGAACGTCGGCAAGACCTATTCGCAGAACGGCCGGTCGATCGAAGCCCTGCGCGGCGCCAACCTGAAAGTAAAGAAGGGCGAGTTCATCTGCCTGATCGGCGCGTCCGGTTGCGGCAAATCCACCCTGTTGCGGATGGCCGCCGGCTTCGAGACCGCCACGCAGGGCGATAATCTGATGTGGGGCGTGCCGATAGCGGGACCGGGCCCGAGCCGCGGCATGGTGTTTCAGGATTATGGGCTGTTTCCCTGGCTCAACGTCCGCGACAATATCGGCTTCGGCCCGACATCGCGGGGGCGGCCCAAGGCCGAAATACGCGAGACCGTCGACCATTTCATCGACCTCGTCGGACTGCAGCGTTTTGCCGATGTCTATCCGCATCAGCTCTCCGGCGGCATGAAGCAGCGCGTCGCCATCGCCCGCGTCCTCGCCAACGACGCCGAGGTGGTACTGATGGACGAGCCTTTCGGCGCGCTCGATGCGATGACGCGCGAACGGCTGCAGGACGAGTTGGTCGAGATCTGGTCGCGAACCGGACTGACGGTGCTGTTCGTCACGCACGCCATCGACGAAGCGATTTTTCTCGCCGACCGCGTCGTGGTGATGTCGCCCGGCCCCGGCCGGATCGACACCGAGTACAGCATCGACCTGCCGAGGCCGCGCGATATCGCGAGCCCCGAGTTCAACGAATGGCGACGCCTGCTGTCGTCGCAACTGCACAGCCACCATCGCCGCAAGGCGGGGTGAGCGATCTTCTCCCCTCCCCCGCGCGGCTCTCCGCCGCGTGGCGGGAGGGGAGAAAAAGAAATGCGCCTTAAAACGCCTTCTTCGAATCCGGGCGATGCTTGTTGGTCGGCGTAAAACCCGACCGCGTTGCTTCGCGCGGCTGGCGCACCCAGACCTCGCGGTTCGGATGCAGGCCGCCGCCGCGGGTGGCGGGAACGGCGGTGAGCCGCGCGCGATGCAGCAGGCGGGTGTCGGCGATACCGCAGTTCGGGTGAATGCCGCCATTGGCGGCTACTTCCTTCTCCCACACCGCCTTGCGCTGCGCGAGGATCGCGGGATCCGCCAGCGGCGTGCAGTTGAGTTCGTTGTTGTTCAGATCGGCGACGATCTCGTCGCCGTCCCGAACGAAGGCGATGGGTCCGCCAAGGCCGGCTTCCGGGCCGACATGGCCGATGACGAGGCCGACCGATCCGCCTGAAAACCGCGCGTCGGTCATCAGCGCCACCACGATCCCGCGCTCGCGGCACAGCGTGGTGATGCGCGAGGTCGGATCGAGCATTTCCGGCATGCCCGGCGCGCCGCTCGGCCCTTCGTAACGCACGATGATCATGTCGTTGTTCTGGAACCGCTCCGGTGTCTTGTCGAGCGCCTTGAGCAGGTCCTGCTCGCCTTCGAACACGCAGGCCTTGCCGCGGAACAGGTTGTTTTCCAGCCCGCCCTCGACGCCCGCGAGTTTCAGAATCGCGGAAAATTCCGGCGACAGATTGCCGCCGAGCACGCGCAGGCCGCCGGTCGGCTTGTAGGGTTTTGCGACCGAATAAATCACCTTGCCGTCGACCGGCTTGGTGCCGAGGCGCTTGACCTGATCGGCCAGGGTTTCGCCGGTGCAGGTCATGACATCGCCATTGAGCAGGCCAGCCTCCAGCAATTCGCGCACGATCACCTGCACGCCGCCGACATCGTCGATGTCGACCATCGAATACTTGCCATAGGGCCGCGCGTCAGTGAGGACCGGCACGACATATTGCGACAGATGGTTGAACTCGGCCGGCGTCATGACTTCCTTCCAGAAGTCCGTGAAGCCTGCGGCGCGCGCGATCTCCGGCGCATGCAGTGTGACATTGGTCGAGCCGCCGATCGCCATCGCGACGATGACGGCGTTGCGGATCGAATCGCGCGAGACGATATCGCGCGGCTTCAGGCCCTTCGCCATCATCTGCGCGAGATACTCGACCAGCTGGTCCGGAAACTCCTTGAGGCGGCGGGGATCGTCCGACGGCGGCGCCACCATGTGCAGCGGCTGCATGCCGACGACGCCGATGAAGGTCTGCATGGTGTTGTAGGTGAACATGCCGCCGCAGCTGCCGTAGCCGGGGCAGGCATGGCAGGCGATGTGGTGGCGATATGCCGGGTCCGGATTGCCGGCGACCTGGTAGGCGCTGACGATGTCGAGCTTCTCGCCGGTGTTCGGGTCGGTGCCGGGGTGGATCGGTCCGTCCGACATGATGATCGCGGGCAGGTTGTGCTCGAGGAGCGCGGCCAGCGTGCCGACCGGCGGCTTGTCGCAGGCGACGACGGCGATGGTGCCGGCGAGCCCGGTGGCTTCGAGATGTTCGCACAGCGCATCATGGGTGACTTCACGCCCGATCAGCGAGTAGCGCATTTCGCGCGTGCCGTTGCGGATGCCGTCGGAGGTGGCAATGGTGAATTCCGGCTGCACCAGTCGCAGCTTCAACTGCCCAGCGCCTTGGCCGATACGGCTCCTGAGGCTGGCGTGGATCGCATCGACCTTCGCCGCCACGCCCATGTAACACTGGCTGTCGCCCTTGGTGCCGACCACGCCGACCGAGGGCTCGTGGATCAGGTCCGGATCGGTGCCGAGTTCGCGGGCCATTCCGATAGTCTGGGTCGAGCGGCCGGGGTGGCGGTCAATGAGGACGGGTTTTGAGTCGGTCACGGCAAGTTCCTTCCACGCGGGCGGCTTATATCGGGTCTAAATTGGACGGGTGACGTTTGTCACAAAGTCCCGGGGAATGCCAGTTCCGGCAAAGCAGACCGGCGCTTCGAATAGAGGGCAGCGCCACCCCTAATGGCGCCGGGATACGCCTCAAATCCGTGGCGGCGGGCCTCGGCCCGTTTCCCGCCCACAATTGACAAGCGGGGGATGCCCCCTCAGGTTGTGCAGTTGTTCGATGGGAGTGATGGGTGCGCAATCGCTGGGGTATCCTCGCCGTTCTCCTCGCGGTTCGCAGCACCATCGCCTTCCAGTTCCAGAGTGTCGCCGCGGTGGCGCCGCTGCTGACGAGCCAGTTCGGCGTCAGCCTCGCCGATATCGGCGTCCTGATCGGATTGTATTTCGCCCCCGGCGTGGCGCTGGCATTGCCGGGCGGCGCCATCGGGCAACGCTTCGGCGACAAGAGGACCGCACTCGGCGCGCTGCTGCTGATGCTGGCGGGCAGCGCGATGATGGCGGCGGGCGCGTCATGGCCCGTCCAGATCGCGGGACGGCTGATCGGCGGCGCGGGCTCCGTCATCCTCAGCGTTCAGGCGACCAAGATGTTGACGGACTGGTTCGCGGGCAAGGAGATCGCCACTGCGATGGCGCTGCTGGTCAATTCCTGGCCGCTCGGCATCGCGGTGTGCCTCCTGGTGCTGCCGTGGATCGGGACGCAATACGGCGTCGGCGCGGCCCATCTCGGCGTGGCGGCCTTGGCCGCCGGCGGCATCGTGCTGCTCGCGATGCTGTACCAACCGCCGGCCGATGTCGCGGTCGGGTCGACAACGGCGCCGCAGCGTCTGGACCGCAACGCCACGCTCGCCGTGGTCGCCGCCGGCCTGATCTGGGGCCTGTTCAATGTCGGCTTCGCGATCATTTTCAGCTTCGGGCCGACCATGCTGGTCGAACGCGGCTGGTCGATCGCCGAAGCCGGATCGACCGTCAGCATCGTGCTGTGGGTCTCGGTTATTTCCGTTCCCCTTGGCGGCTTCCTCGCCGATCGCACCGGACGTCCCACGACCATCGTCATCGTCAGCGCGCTTCTGACCGCATTCCTGATGGTGCTGCTGCCGCGCAGCGGCGCCGTGGTCCTGATTGTCTTCGCCCTGGGATTGATCAGCGGTCTGCCCGCCGGTCCGATCATGAGCCTGCCGGCGCGCGTGCTGCAGCCGCAGACCCGCGCGATCGGCATGGGCGTGTTCTTCACGATGTTCTTTGCCTGCATGATGCTCGGCCCGGTGCTCGGCGGCGCCTGCGCGAAGTGGACCGGCAGCGCTGCGGCCGCGTTCGATTTCGGCGCGGCGATGATCCTGCTGTGCCCGGTGCTGCTGTGGGGGTTTTACCGGATCGCGGCGGCGGCACCCAAAGTGGCATGAACACCCCTTCTTGCAACCGCCGCTAACCCCTCGTTAACCCTGCTCGCCGTAGGGTTCGGAGACACCGAGAAAGCCGGTGGTCGGGTGGCGAAGATGGCGTTGGCACACAGAAAAACGATTCTTCCGGCCGCCGAAGAGCGCCGACGCTTCCAGCGGGTGAAAGTCCACCTGCTCGGCCGCTACATGCTGCCGGACCGCCGCGAGTTTCCCTGCCAGATCATCAATATGTCGCCGGGCGGCCTTGCGCTGCTGGCGCCGGGCATCGGCAATGTCGGCGACCGCGTGATCGCCTATCTCGACCATATCGGCCGGGTCGAGGGCAAGATCACCCGCATCATCGACAACGGCTTTGCCATGACCGTGGGCGCCACTGCCCGCAAGCGCGACAAGCTGGCGGCGCAACTGACCTGGCTCGCCAACCGCGACATTCTCAACCTGCCGGAAGACCGCCGCCACGACCGCATCATCCCGCGCAACCCGATTTCGCTGCTCACGCTCGAAGACGGCACCAAGATGACCTGCCGGATTATCGACATGTCGCTGTCGGGCGCCGCCATCGCCGCGGAAAATCGTCCGCCGCTGAAATCGCTGGTTCTGCTCGGCAAGGTGCAGTCCCGGGTGGTGCGAAACCTCGAGGAAGGTTTTGCGCTGGAGTTCGTTCACGAGCAGTCGGCGGAGACGCTCGAAGACAGCGTTACCGCGCGGTAAAGCGCGCAGGCCCCTGATCAACTGATTTTAACGAGACCTGAAGGCGGCATCCGCATTGCGGATGCCGCCTTTCGCCGTTTGACGCCCGCCACTTGGGGTTAACGCCGCGGGGTTTTGCCGCCGCAAACCCAGCATCCACGGGCGCGAGCGCCTTAATCCCTAAAATTTGAATCAATTGCAGTTGTCTAAAATTCTAATCAAATTTTACGCAAGTATAGTTTCGAATTAGCCGCGTCCATTGCTTGTATTCGTCTCAAATGTACTTGCTAGACTTAGCAGCGGCGCAAAACCTTTGTGCGAAACATGGTCCCAACAAGAAACGGGGGCCACAATGTTTGGTTGGGGACAGGGGAAAGGATTGGCGGTCGTCGCCATCCTGATTGGTTTGAATGCGCCGGCGCAGGCCGGTGAGACGCTCTATGCGAGCCTTGGCGATACCACGCGCTCGCCGATCGGCTGGGTCGAATTCTGCACCGACAATCCGGTGGATTGCCGCGGCCGTGCTTCGCAGCCGCGCGATATCGTGATGTCGCAGACGGCATGGCGGGACCTCGTACGGGTCAACAAGTGGGTCAACGAGACGGTCAAGCCGCTGACCGACATGGATCATTGGGGCACGATCGAGAAATGGTCGTTGCCGACGGACGGCTACGGCGACTGCGAGGACTACGTTCTGTTGAAGCGCAAGATGCTGATCGATGCCGGCTGGCCTCGCGAGGCGCTGCTGATCACGGTGGTGCGCGACAAGAAAGGCGAAGGCCACGCGGTGCTGACCGTGAAAAGCGATAAGGGCGAGTTCGTGCTCGACAACCAGAACGAAAACGTCCTGGCCTGGACCGAGACCGGATACCGCTTCGTCAAGCGTCAGTCGCAGAGCGATCCCAACGTATGGGTCTCGCTGGGCGACAACCGCCCGGCCGTTGCCACCGCCAGCGCTAGGGACCGCTGACGGACACCGACAGACAAGGAATTACAGGACACGCGACCCGGTCACATCCCCACCCCTCCCCGTCCCAGACCGGATCGCGCGCGGCCAGCCTTCCCCCAAAGGCTGGCCGCAACTTTTTCGGGGTGCAGGATCGCGGCAGACACCAGCGCGTTCCAGAGACGATCAACATCCTCTTAGCTGGCCGCTGAACTGGAGCAGAAGCTCCGCGAGATGGAAGAATAGCCGCCTCGGTCGACGGCACTAACTCCGCTGTGGCGTGCTGGCCCGCCGCGAGCACGTTCGGGGAATCTTACACCGGGCCCGACTTACGCTCTTCTCGCGCTTCCTCGGCATACCGTTGCTTTGTTGCCCGTTCGGTCAGATCCTTCTCGGCGCGGGTCCGGCTTCTGTTGCGCATGATCCCGTAAACCAGAATCAGGCCAAGAAGGAACGCGCCGATCCACCACAGAGCGACAGGCACCATCGGTCCGTTCTGAACCGGCAGCCCCTGCGCAGCCAGATCCGCCGGCGACAACATCAGGACGACTAACGGCAGAACACCGGCCGCTGTGAACGTGCGGCCGGCCCGTCGGTTGGTCGGAATGATCGACATGTCAGTATCCTCGTCAGTTGCAGGACGAACCAATCGCGGCGTGCTGCAAATTGTTCCGGCTGAAGAGGCTCACTGATCCTTCGCGCCAAGCGCGGTCCGGTTTCCAGCGGAGCGATCCGGAACGCTGATATGAACTCCATGGCCTTCGCGGATGGCGAGCGAAGCGGCGGCAACCGCGGCCTCGAACGCACTCTCCTTCGTGGCATATCGGTTCTTGATGTCACCGTCGTGCAGCACACCCCATTCATCGCCTTCGGCCACGATGCTGTATTGAGCCAATCCCATGAAACTTCTCCCTCGATCAAAATTGTTCGTTCGTGCCGAACACCCTTGAATTTCTTTCGCTGCTTTTTGCCGGCAGGCTTCCTCACCGCCGTCATCCATCCCGTTACGCCGCGCATGCGGCTGATAACCGAACCCGGAAGCGGCAAACCGGTTCCGATGTTGGCGCGGCAGGACCGATGCCATCCCGATCGCGGCGTAAACGCATCTGCGAATGACGGAATCGCCCCGGGAGTCCTGGTTCGCACCGGCTGCGCTCCACGACGGCCAAATCTGCGAGCGCCGCCCAGGCGTGCCATGATCCCAAGGCCCGCCCACCAAAAAACCATAAGCAATTGATATCGTTTCAAGTTTTCAAAAAATGGACCGTCGTCCGAACGACGACCGCTATCTGTACATGGGGTTGTTTTCGATATTTTGGGTCGAACCCCCACCATGGCAGCGCGGAATCGCGGGGCCGCTCGGGTCGCGGCTCGGCCCCGACAGCCCCGGCAACGCCCGGTGGAGGAGCCCCCATCGGCACCCTCTTCTCTTTACCGCCTCACCCGATGCCGCTAGGATTTGGCAGGAACGAAAACGAGGGCGAGATGAAGTTGAAATTGCTGGCTGCCGCGGCCCTGGTCGTGGTTTCCGTGCCCGCGTTGGCCGCCGATGCCGATATCCATGTGCGTCGTCAGCGCGTTCAGGCGGCTTATCCCGCGCCGTTGATCATCGATTATTCCCACAATTACGGCCCGGCCGACTTTTATCCGGGCACGACGGCGCTGCCGGACCGGGTCGTGGTACCGTTGAATGAACGGCCCTACGGCATTTATGATGGCTTCGATCGCCTTTGCGGGCAGTCGTCGGCCAACTACCGCGGCCAGGATGGCCGGCGACATCCGTGCTACTGAGCGGCCCGGTCGCCGCTCAGCGATATCAGGAGTAGCGCCGTGCCGGTGGGCAGGCGTCGAGCGTGCTGGAACTTTCGCCTTCTACCGGGCATTGGAGTCCCATGATCGAATTCAATGATACGAAGAGCGGCCTCACGCGTATCAGCTCGCAGCCCATCGCCCTCGCCGCCGCTGTATTGGTTGCGCTGGTAGCGGGAGTAGGCTCCATCGCGCTGTGGCGCACCTACAGCGGCGCCTCCCCCGAACCGGATCGCGTCGTTGCCGTCAGGCAGCTGCAGGCCCGGACCGCCCAGGCCTCGGAGCAGCTGGTGGAGAAGACCAAGGGCATCGAGGCGACCCAGCAGGAATCGATCGACCAGCTGCAGGTGGTCCAGGACCAGTTGCAGACCGTCAGGCGGCTTCTGGCGGCCCAGCAAACCGAGACCAAGCGGCTGTCCGAGCAGGTCGGCGCCCTGACCGGCGCGATCGACGGGCTGCGCCAGTCGTTCGCCAGCGCCCAGGCTTCCGAACCCTCAAGTCCGCCGTCGGCTCGAAAGTCGTCGGGCAGGAAAAGCCGCAGCGCGGTGTCACCGCGCAAGCGTAGCAATTCGCGGAGCTAAGCCGGGCCCCCTGCCGTCGGCGGAATCATCGCGCCGGCAGGCCGCCCCGACAGCGCCGGCAGAACTTTTTCTCGCCGATTGTGAACTGGATCACATATGCCCGTGATGTTCCGGGGCATCATGCAGTTCACCGGATGGCGCAAGCCAATTTCAATATCCGGGGCTGGCAAGGCCGTTGGCGTTATACTGCGTCGACGGCCTTGTTTTTTGTCCCGCCATCTTCGGCCGCGATCGCCGCGATCCGGGTTATGCCGACGGCGCATTATCGCGGGCCGTTCTGATGGGGGGGTCTGGCGACCGCTCTGAAGCGGTCGCGGATGCGGCGCTGCTTCATTTGCTCGAATTCCCAAAACATCCAGATAAATGCGGCTCCCAGACCGATGATCACACCCAGGAGCAGTAAAGTCATGGCCGGAGCTGTGAGCATGGTGAGCATCCATCAAAGGAGGCAAACGGCGTGAACAGCGGACGGGCGGAAACGATCGCCTCCGAGCCAGCCTATACTAAAGTCGTAGCTTTGTGCTGCGCCCTGCCTTTTTTATTTTGACCGACCGCCCCGCCCGCCCTGTCCGAGACCATGCCGACCTGAAGATGCGATTCGCGGTCGGGGCCGCCGACCGCTCAATACCATGCGGTTCTCGGGGCTCTCCACGCGATCCGCTGTATACGGAACTATTTTCTATTGAAGCGCTTGAATCCCGGCGTAGCCGTCGTCAGCTGCAGGCTGCCGAGCGAAAAGGGCCAGGCCATGACCAGCGATCCGGATCCGTTCGAACGAGGCCAGCGTGCCGCGCGGAAAAATATTCCGGCAGAAGCCAATCCGTATCAGGACGGCAGCGACGAACACGCGCTCTGGGCCACCGGCCATGAAAAGGCGGCCAGCGAAATGGAAGCCAGTCAGTCCGAAGGGACCTGAGACAACCGCGGATTCAGCCGCCCTTGCTTCAGCCGATTTTCTTCATGCCTTTTTTGAAACGCGCGCCGTTGGCGACGTAGAATTTCGCCGCACTGCCCATTTTCGCGACCTGCGCCGGATCGAGCGTGCGGATCACCCGCGCGGGCGATCCGATGATCAGGGAGTATTCGGGAAACTGTTTGCCTTCAGTGATCACCGAGCCCGCGCCGACGATGCTGCCACGGCCGATCCTGGCGCCGTTCATCACGATCGAACCCATCCCGACCAGCGCGTCGTCCTCGATCGTGCAGCCGTGCAGGATGACGTTGTGACCGACCGTGCAATTCTTGCCGATAACGAGCGGAAAACCCATGTCGGTATGGCAGGTCGAGTTGTCCTGCACATTGGAGTTTTCACCGATCTCGATCCACTCATTGTCGCCGCGCAATACCGCGCCGAACCATACGCTCGCGGCATTGTGCAGGCGGACCCGGCCGATCACCGCGGCGGTATCGGCGATAAAGAAGTTTCCATCCGCCGGGGTTTCGGGCGCCTGCCCGTCGAGTTCGTAGATCGCCATGTCAGTCTCCGTTTCGCGGCGACATTGGCATAGACGTTTGGCTCAGGCCAGCACCCCGGCCGCGCGCAGCGTCATCAGGAAAAACGTGCCGGACATCAGGCTCCAGAATCCCGCGAGCATGGTCGCCATCATCACGAACTGAAAGCGGCGGCGTTCAATCCGCGCGCCGCGCAGCGTGTTGCGCATGATGATGAAGGGGGCGGCGAACACCAGGAACGGCACGGCTGCGAAAGCCTTCGGCGCCACGCCGGCCTGCAGCAGTCCGAAGCCCGCCGGCCGCTGTGCCATCGCCTGATATCCGCTGGCGAGCGCGCCCGCCAGCGCGAAGCCGATGCAGAGGGAGAACAGGGAATTCAACGCATCAGGCGACATCAAAGGGACTTCCGCTACACAACGCCAACTTCCGGCAACTTCCCTTTGCATCGCAAAATTGGCCGGCGGCCGCCACAGCATCCTTAAGGAAAGGTTAACGTCCGCGGCCGGAACCGCCCCACGGACATGGCTCGCAGCGGCGTCACCTGCGCGAAATCGTGCGGAAGCCCGCCAGCCCATGGCATATTCGCGGGTGATTCGAGCCCCCCGGGGCCACCTCAAGCTGTTTGGTTCATGACCTTCATTTCCTCCGTCCAGTTGATCGCCCGCCGCACGCGCCGGCGCCGCCGCGGCCACCTGATCCCGTTCGTGATCGGCGGCGTGATCGCGGCCTGCGCGATCGCCGTGGTCGGCTATCTGCTGTGGCCTACCTTCGGACCCAAGACATCGAGCGATCCGTCACGGCTGCCGGTGAGCGTCGGAGCCACCCTCTTCAACGTGCCGACCATGGCGGTTCGCCGGAAGATCCAGCGCCATTCGGGGCCTCAGGAACGCGTCGATCTCAGCTTCACGTTTCCAGCACTCGAGGCCCCCGACGCCCCGAAGCATGTCAGCGCCGATACTGTCGAGGAATCGATCCAGCCGATCGACCGGATCTTCCTGTCGATTTCGGCGCATCACGACACGCTGGCGCCGGACGCCCGCGTGCGCACCATCTATCCGCGCTATCTCGAGCAGGCCGCGCCGCCCGAGCAGGACGGTCTGTCGATGCGCGCCTTTCGCGACGGCACGCCCTACAGCAATGAGGATCTGTTTCTGGCGAAGGCGCCGGCCCTCACCGCGCGCTGCACGCGCGACGCCGCCACCCCCGGCATGTGCCTGAGCGAGCGCCGCATCGACGGCGCCGATCTGACGTTTCGCTTTCCAAGGAGCTGGCTGGCGCAATGGCGCGATATCGCCAATGCCATGGACCGCCTGACGGCGCAGTTGGGCGGACCGAAATAGCGTCGCCCTATCGCACAATCCGGGGCGAACGCGACAGTGGTCCCGGATTTCGCAAGAGCTCCATCCGGGCTACAGGCTACGGGCTCAGCCCTGATCGACCAGGTCTTCCTCGAGGATCGCCATCTGAAACTGGAACGAGCGGTCATCGTCTTCGTCGTCGACGAACAGCACGCCGATGAATTCCTCGCCGATATAGACCTCGGCGGAATCGTCCTTTTTCGGCCGCGGCACCACGCGAAGCTTCTGATTGCCGAACACGCGCTTGAGATAGGCGTCGAGTTTCCTGACTTCCTGAACGTCCACGGCAGTCTCCAATACGATTTTAGGTTTCGGGAAGTTCTAGGCCGGGACGCGCCGAACTGCCAGCCCAACCTGCAGAATTCGGCACGCGATGGGCGCGCACCGTGCTTTGGCGGAATGCCCGCCGGAAATCAAATTCCGATGGCGTTGATCATCTGGTCCATGGTGCGCGACGGCTCGGCACAGCCGGCCTCGCCGACTATCTTGGCGGGAACCCCGGCTACCGTGACGTTGTGCGGTACCGGCTTCACCACCACGGAGCCCGCGGCGATGCGGGCGCAATGGCCGATCTCGATATTGCCGAGAATTTTCGCGCCCGCTCCGATCAACACCCCGCGACGGATTTTGGGATGGCGATCCTCGTTCTCCTTGCCGGTGCCGCCCAGCGTAACACCGTGCAGGATCGAGACGTCGTCTTCGATCACAGCGGTCTCGCCGACCACGAAGCCGGTGGCGTGATCGAGGAAGATGCCGCGGCCAATTTTCGCCGCCGGATTGATGTCGGTCTGGAACACCGCCGAGGCGCGGCTCTGCAGGTAATAGGCAAAATCCTTGCGGCCCTTGTGATAGAGCCAGTGCGCCAGGCGATGGGTCTGGATCGCATGAAAGCCCTTAAAATAGAGCAAGGGGTCGATGAAGCGCGAGGTCGCGGGATCGCGGTCGAACACCGCCACCATGTCGGCGCGGAAGGCGTTGCCGAGATCGGGATCGTCGCGCAGCGCCTCATCGAAGGTCTGGCGGATCAAATCGCCCGACAGCGCCGAATGATCGAGCCGCTCGGCGATACGATGCACCACGGCGTCTTCCAGCCGTTCGTGATGCAGCACGGTCGAATAGATGAAGGAAGCGAGCTCGGGCTCACGGCGGACGATATCTTCCGCCTCGGTGCGCACCCGATCCCAGATCGGATCGAGCGACGCCAGTTTGGCACCCTGCGGATTGATTTGATGCACTGCCATCGGCTGCTCTCGCAAATTCTGATGTTCCCGGCGCGCACCATAGCACGACGGGCGGACGGCTGTCCCGCGCCAGGCCAGGAGCCCGCGGACCTTGTCAGGAAACAGCGCCAAAACATTGAACCGGCACGATTTCTCGCCGAATCCGTAAGCCACTTTCCTGCAACCGTCGGCTCAAGGTGGCGCGCCATCGCGGAAAATCAAGCGGGCCGGGTTCCAACTAATTGTGGATTTCGCCGGACCGATCGAGGCATGATAAACAGGGGATTGGGGGGAACGAAGCATTCACACGCATATTTTATCACGCACGCGCGTGACCGACCCGGCTTGGGTCTGGCTCTCGGCGATCGCGATCCCGCTGATGCTGGTCATGCCGGCGCTGTGGAACGGATATCCGCTGCTGCAGTATGACACCGGCGGCTATCTGGCGCGGTGGTACGAGGGCTATCTGGTCCCCAGCCGCTCCACCGTGTTCGGGCTCTATCTGCATTTCGGCGAAGGTTCGAGCTTCTGGATCAATCTGGGTATTCAGGCGCTGGCGACGCTGTGGATCGTGCAACTGACGCTGCGCGTGGTCGGCATATTCGGGCCGTGGCGGCTGACGGCCATCAGCTTCGCCTTGGTCCTGACCACGGCGCTGCCCTGGCTCGCCTCGACGCTGCTGACCGACATCTTTACCGGCCTGTCGGTGCTGGCGCTGTTCATCCTGGCCGTGCACGGGCAGCGGATTTCCGCGATCGAAAAATGTTCGCTGTTCGCGTTCACGGCCTTCGCCGCGGCAACCCACAGCGCCACGCTGGCGGTACTCCTCGGGCTGTGCTGCGCCGGCTGGATCGCCCGCCCCTTTCTGCGCGGAAGGATCGCCGTTGCCGGATTGCTGCAGGGCAGCCTGACCCTCGGCGCCGGCGCCGCCATGCTGCTGGCCGCCAACTTCGCCCTGTCGGGACAGCTGGCATGGACGCCCGGCGGCTATGGCGTGGCGTTCGGCCGGATGCTGCAGGACGGCATCGTCAAGAAATATCTCGACGATCATTGTCCGCAGCAGAAACTGAAGCTCTGCCCCTATCGCAATGAACTTCCTGCCACCGCGGACAAGTTCCTGTGGGGCAACAGCATGTTCAACACGCTTGGCCGCTTCCAGGGCCTGAACGACGAGATGGGCCTGATCGTGCGGCAGTCGCTCGCCGAATATCCGCTGCGCCAGGCCGGGGCCGCCATCGTCGCCACCGCGCAGCAACTGGTGCATGTCGGGACCGGTGAAGGTACCAACGTCTGGATTGGCCATACCTACGGCATCATCGAGCGCTATCTGCCGGCGCAGGTCAAGCCGATGCGCGCCGCCTATCAACAACACCACGACATCGATTTTGCCGCCATCAACCGGCTGCACGTGCCGGTCGCGCTGGCGTCGATGCTGGCGGTCGTTGCCATCCTCGCGATCGCGATCTGGCGGCGGCGGCTCGACGATCTCACGCTGCTCGCGGCGACGGTGACGCTCGCGCTGCTCGGCAACGCCTTCGTCTGCGGCGTGATATCGGGACCGCATGACCGCTACGGCGCGCGCCTCGCATGGGTTGCGAGCTTCGTCGTGCTGATCGCGCTGATCAGGCATTTCGCCCGCGGCGACGAAGCCGAGGCCTCACTTCCGCTGTGAGAGAAAGTCCAGTACGCCCGCCTTGTAGACCTTGTCGCCGACCGCCCGCATGTGGTCGCGGTTCGGGATATTGAGCACCTCGGCGCCCGGAATGATCTCTCCCAGCGCATCCGCCGAGCCCGCGATTTCGTCTGTGGTGCCGACCGCAATCAGCACCGGCACCGCGATGCCGGCGGCTTCCTCCCGGGTCATCAGCCGGCGCGAGCCGCGCAGGCAGGCCGCCAGCGCCCGGCGATCGCTGCGGGTCTGATCGGCGAAAGCGCGGAAGGTCCGTCCCACCGGATCGGTGACGTCCTCCAGCGACGGCGCCTCCAGCGCCGCCGCGACGTTTTCGCCGGGGCCGCCGCCCTCGATCAGGCCGATGCCGATGCCGCCGAAAATCGCCGAGCGCAGCCGCTCGGGCTGCTGCCGCGCCAGCACCGCCGTCATCCGCGAGCCCAGCGAATAGCCCATCACGTCGGCGCGTTCGAGCTTCAGATGATCCATCAATGCGATGACATCGCCGGCCATGGTGGCGACCTCATAGGCCGCGGCGTCATAGAGCTTGCCGGAATCGCCATGGCCGCGATTGTCGAGCGCGATGACGCGGCGGCCGTTCTTCCGCAGCTCGGACACCCAAGTCGGATAGACCCAGTTCACATTCTTGGTCGAGGCAAAGCCGTGCACCAGCAGGATCGGATCGCCCTCGCCTTCGTCGAGATAGGCAATTTCAACTTCGCCGTTGTGAAAACTCGGCATCGGCAGTTCCATATTTTTTGGGGGAAATGAATTCGGCGATAAGGACCGGCGGCAATCCTAGCCGTGCGCGACGGCGCCCGCCAGAGTCGCGTCGGGCGCGAGGGCCGCCGCCGCCAGTTGCCGGCGAAGCCGCCGCGCCTTCTTGCGGCGCAGCCAGGCCATGGTCAGGCGTTCGGTGGTGGCCTTGATCGAGCACAGGAAGCCGACCAGCGCGAGCAGCGCGCCGAACACCCACGTCGTCAGATTGAAGGCGCCGGCAACCAGCAACAGCGCGCCGCGGCCGAGTACTTTCAGGATCGCGCGGGTCTGGCCGCCCTTGACCTCCGCCAGCCGCGCCGCGCGCGCGACATCCTTCGGGCCTTCGGCGATTTTCAGTGTGTCCTGGGCGGTGCGGATCCCCGCCTTCTCGCCGACCCGGCCGACGTCCTTGGCGAGGCGAACCAGCGCGCCGGCCTTTTCGGCGCGGAACGCCGCCTTGATCGCGGTCATGGTCTGGCCCGGCCGCAGCACCGAGCCGGAGGCAACGGCATGCTGCAGGACCGGCGTGTCGACCATCTCGCGCGCCGAACGGCCGGCCCACAGCGTCAGCCCTTCGCCCAGCCGCCCGACCTTGCGGGCGTCCTTGACCAGCGTGAGCCCGGCCCGCAGCGGCGCCACGCCGCCGACCGAGACATAGGTCGCCGCCGTCACCACCAGCCCGACGGCGGCAAGCCCCAGCACCAGCTGGTCGGTGTCCTCGCCCATGGCCAGACGCTTGCCTTCGCGGACCACGTCCCGGATATCGCCGTAGACGAAGAGATCGCCGGCCACCGTGCCCGACAGGCTGGCGACGTCGTCGGCCTCGCCGACCACGAGCCCGGTGAGGAATCGCTTTGCCATATGCGACGTCGAATTGTGTTCCGCGACCTTGTCGCTCACGCGTTTCACCAGGTCGTCGCCGAGCGGGATGTTCTTGTCCCGGGCCAGGCTGACGAAACTGTCGGCGAGATCGGCATCGTCGGCGGCAAGCGCCGCCTCGATGTTTTGGGCGACGGCATCGGGGTTATTCCGCAAGGCAGACCCGAGCTGGACGTCGGAAAGCGCAACCGGATCGTCCTGCGCCGCCAGCACGGCAAACGAGTCGCGGGCGTGCGGCCACAGCTGCGCGAACGCCACGGCGAACACCACCATACCGACCACCGCCGGAACTACCTGCGACCGCTTCATCCCGAAAAACCCAGTGTTTCGCCCCCTCAAGATGGGGTGCCGTGTTTCGGACACAACAGCCCCGACGAAAGAAGGGCTTCTCTGGGACGACAAGATTGTGTCGAATTTGCATGAGCAAATGAGCTCCCGGGGCTCTAGGAATCAGCACTTTTCGCCAGTATCAGTAGCGCGCGGCGCATCCAGCCTGCCGCGTCCGATTGCGTCCGCCGCCGTTGTCACCAGGGTGAAATACAATGTCCGATCACGTCGTTCCGCACTTCCACAACGATGCCGGCGTTTCGGTCATTGAGATCGGTTCGCACGAGTTCATGTGCGTGGGCGCCAATCCGCCGTTCGACCACCCCCACGTGTTCCTCGATCTCGGCAACGACAACGAGATCATCTGCCCCTATTGCTCGACGCTGTATCGCTACGCCGCCGACCTCAAGCCCGGCGAGGCCCGCCCTCCCGAATGCGTGTTGAAGGACAAGGTCGCCTGATCGACCTGTGGCCCTCTCTCGCACCATCGTCGTCGCTGGTGCCGGGATCGGGGGACTGACGGCGGCGCTGGCGCTGGCGGCCCAGGGCTTTCGCGTCGTCGTGCTGGAGAAGGCCGCGCGGCTGGAGGAAGCCGGCGCCGGCCTGCAATTGTCGCCCAATGCCAGCCGGGTGCTGATCGGGCTCGGCCTGCAGCCGCGCCTCGCCGGTCGCGCGGTGATCCCCGAGGCCGTCAGCATCATGAGCGCCCGCCACGGCGGCGAGATCGCGCGGCTGCCGTCCGCCCCGATGGTGTTCATCGATCAGGAGG
>JAZJYY010000025.1:0-1533 GCA_040390145.1 Pseudomonadota bacterium | reverse complement strand
TCGGCGAGGCCGCCACCTTTCGCGCCGGCGCGCCCTATTGGGTGGTGCATCGCGCCGACCTGCAGGCGGCGTTGGCGGCCGCGGTCAGCGACAATCCCGATATCGAGCTCCGGCTCGGCTGCCAGTTCGAGGACGTCGCCGCGCACGCCAAGGGGCTGACGGTGGTCCAGCGCAGCGGCACCGCGCGCCACCAGGAGCTGGCGACCGCGCTGGTCGGCGCCGACGGCATCTGGTCCACCGTCCGGCAGCATCTGTTTCCGGAGGTGCAGCCGCAATTCTCCGGCCTGATCGCTTGGCGCGGCACGCTCGACGCCACCCAGCTGCCGCGCGAAGTCACCTCGCGCCGGGTCCAGCTCTGGATGGGGCCGAATGCCCATCTCGTCGCCTATCCGATTTCCGGCGGGCGCCTGATCAACGTCGTTGCCGTGGTGCCCGGCACCTGGAACCGGCCGGGCTGGAGCGCGCCCGGCGAGGCCGCCGAGATCAAGAACGCCTTTGCCTCCTACAAATGGCCCGCGCCGGCCCGAATGATGCTCGGCGCCGTCGACGACTGGCGCAAATGGGCGCTGTTCACCGTGCCCGAGGGCGGGCAATGGAGCGAGGGCGCGGTGGCGCTGCTCGGCGACGCCGTCCACGCCATGCTGCCGTTTGCCGCGCAAGGCGCCGGCATGGCGATCGAGGATGCGGCGGTGCTGGCCAAGGTGCTGGGCGAAAGCGCCGGCGACAATGCCGCCGGCATGTCGGCGGCACTGAAGCGCTACGGCCAGATGCGCCGCGCCCGCGTCGGCCGCATCCAGCGCACGGCACGGAGCAACGGCAGGATCTATCATCTGAACGGCCCGGCGGCGCTGGCCCGCGACTGGTTCATCCGCGCCATGGGCCCGCACCATATGCTGGCGCGGCAGGACTGGATTTATGATTGGCGGGCGTGAGGGGTGGCGTTTGGCGCGGCATGCCGCACGGCACAGGGCGATCACGTTTGTTGCATCACCACCACTCGTCATCCCCGTGCATGCGGGGATCCAGTACACCGCGGCTTTTCGGTTAATCGCTACCGCCCCTGGGATACTGGGTCGTCCGGTCGAGCCGGACGATGACAGTTGTGGGTGAGGCAAGACCTCGCATTCTCGCGGCGCGTTTCGCCCGAGCTTTGCCATTTACGTGCCCCCCCTTCAATCAGAGGGCGCAGGGAATGCCGGGCGCCCGATGCGCCCGCTGCTGCGTGTGCGAAGGTAGTGGGTAGAGAGCACACGCGGTAGTCAGGTCACACCGGAATCACCCGGCATTCCCCGCGCAGTGGTTTACGGCTTATAGGTGATCTCCTCGGCGAGCCATGCACTTTTGCCACCGTCGCCCGCGCTGCCTTAAGCCGCGAACTTGACACCAGCCTGGGGGTGTCGGGACCACACGATTTCGCTCGTCCGCTTCAGGCACCCTGGTCAGGAGCGCCGTCCGCGTCCACCGCATCCCCGTCCCGCACTGATGACCTTGGGCAATGCCCCTCTTGATGGGACGGGATGGCGATTGATATAG
>JAZJYY010000024.1:15478-105292 GCA_040390145.1 Pseudomonadota bacterium | reverse complement strand
GCGGTCGCGAGCTTGATCTGCATCAGCCCGATGGTGCCGCCGCGCCCGACCAGATGCGCCTGATACTTGCTTTCCCGCACGATCACGCGATGCACCAGCGCCTCGGGCACCCCGTTGGCCTGGGCGTGGGTTGCGACCATGGCCTCATAGTCGGCGCGCTGCGCGTGGGCGGATTGCGAAAATGGCAGGGCGGCCATGGCGGTTAGCCATGCGAGCGACAACACACGTTTCATCAGGGAATTGCCTCGGAGCGGCGGGATTGCGGGGTTGAACGCTTTAAAGCGCGGATTGTTGCAACCGCCGGGCGGCGATGTGGCAAAAACCCGGCTTTGTCAGGGGGCTGTTCCCGCCTGGAGGGGGCGGATTTACCAAGAATTATGCCCTGGCGTGCTTCGATTGGCTGTAAAGCCCTCCAATCCGGTCGCGTCAATGACCTTGTCCGTCACCCATGCCACCGAGCAGGCGAGCCCGCTGCGCGGCCTGCTGCCGCTTTGGGTCGGCGCCGGCATCTATGCGCTGTTCCTGCTGGCCGGAAACCGGCTGCTGATCGACCCCGACACGATGTGGCAGATCACCGTGGGGCAGTGGATCATCGATCACCGTGCCGTACCGGAAACCGACGTCTACTCCTTCACCATGCGCGGCCAGCCCTGGATCTCGACGCAATGGCTGGCGCAGGTGCTCTATGCCAAGGTGTTCGCCATCTTCGGCTGGAGCGGTCCGGTGGTGCTGGCGGCCGGCGCCATATCGGCGACCTTCGCGCTGCTGGCAAAATTCCTGAGCCGCCGTTTGAGCGAAAGCGCGACGCTGGTGTTCATCGCCGCGGCGCTGGCGCTGACGGTGCCGCATCTCCTGGCGCGGCCGCATGTGCTGGCGCTGCCTGTGATGGTGGCGTGGGTCGGCGGTATGATGGCGGCGGCGGACCGGCGCCGCGCACCGTCGTTCTGGCTGCTGCCGCTGATGGCGCTGTGGGCCAATCTGCATGGCGGCTTTGTTTTCGGCCTGGTGCTGATCGCCCCGATCGCACTCGATGCGGTGGTGAGCGCGGAGCCGCGGTTGCGCAAAACCCTCGTGCTGCGCTGGGCAGCGTTCGGCCTCGCGGCGCTGCTGACAAGCTTCGCCACGCCCTATGGCTGGAATGCATTGCTGGCATCGCAAAAGATCCTCGCCCTCGGCGCCGCACTGCCGCTGATCATGGAATGGCGGCCAGCCGATTTCGGCAGCCTCGGCGCGCTCGAGGTCTGCCTGCTGCTCGGCATCGGGCTGGCGCTGTATCGCGGGATCAAACTGCCGCCGCTGCGCATCGTGCTGCTGCTCGGCCTCGTGCATATGGCGCTGGCGCAAGGCCGCGCCGGCGAAATCCTGGCGCTGCTTGGCCCGCTGGTGCTCGCCGCCCCCCTGGCAAGGCAGATCGGCGGCGCCGAGCCGGCCCATTCAAGCACCGCGCCGCGCGGCGTGCTGTTCGCGGCTGTCGGCATCGTGCTGCTGGCGGGCACCATGGTTTATGCGTCGGTGCATCGCTTCGAGCCGCACACCCGCGGCTCGCCGGTCGCGGCGGTGGCCGCGCTGAAGCAATTGAATCTGTCGCGCGTGTTCAACGATTACGATTTCGGCGGCTACCTGATCGCCAACGGCGTCGCGCCCTTCATCGACGGCCGCACCGAACTCTATGGCGAGAAATTCTTCGTCGACCACAACGCGGCATCCGGGCTGATGCAGCCGGAAAACCTGTTCCGGCTGCTGGAGCAATACGGCATCGAGGCGACGTTGATGCGCACGCAAAGTGCGGCCACCAAGCTGCTCGACCACATCGACGGCTGGCAGAAGATCTACAGCGACGACATCGCGACGATTCATCTGCGCAAGCCCGGTGCGGTGCATACCATCGAGCCGGCGGTCGATCCCAGGGCGAAGTGAAATCCTTCTTACCCCCCTTCAGGCCCCTGAGGGGGTGAAATGATCGTTGATTAGACTTCATCCGCGCGAAGAATTATGATCATCGCAGCGTTCGTATCCGGCAGTAACCCTGTCCAATTTGCGTGCGACATCCGAACAATATCAAAACACGACCACAAGGGAGACGCGCATGGCCCGAAGAGATTTCGGCTATCTGCCCCGTGAAAATCCCTGCGCCCAATGCGGCGCGCCGATCGCGGCACCCGACTGGACCGAGAACGGTCCGCGGCGGATTTCCTACCTCTGGCACTGCAAGGCCTGCGATTACAAGTTCGAGGCGGTGGCCTTCTACGACGCCTCGCATCCGGACCAGCAGGCGCTGGCGGCCTGACGGTCGACGCGATCGTCATCGCTCAGGCGGCCGATTGCCGGTCCGGCTGGCGAATCCGCAATCGAATGCGAACGATCAATCCATGCGGGTGCCGGTCATGGAGTGACAGCTCGCCGCCATGCGCCAGCACAATGTCGTGCGCGATCGAAAGCCCGAGACCGAAGCCCGCGGCTTCGTCCATGTTGCGGGCGTCGTCGCCGCGCACGAACGGCTCGAGCATGATTTGCTTGCGCGCATCGGAAATGCCGGGGCCGTCGTCCTCGACCTCGATGACCGCGGCTTCCGGTGACAGGTCCAGGCGGAGCGTGACCTGCGCGCCGAACCTGACCGCGTTCTCGACGAGGTTGGTAAGGCCGCGATGCAGATCGTGGGGCCGCACCGTGGCCATGGCGTGGTTCGGGCCGTCATAGGCGACCTGGTGCCCCATATCGGCGAATTGATCGGTGACAAGCTGAAGGGTGCTGGCGATGTCGACCAGCGTCATGGCTTCCAGCCTGTGGTCGTTGCGCAGGAACGAAAGCACCGATTCCAGCATCGATCGCATCTGGTCGAGGTCGCGCAACATGCGGCTGCGATTGAGATCGCCTTCGATGAATTCACAGCGCAGGCGCATCCGGGTGATCGGAGTCCGCAAGTCGTGGCTGATGGCGGCCAGCATCCTGGTGCGGTCGTCGATCAGGGCCGTGATCCGCTCCCGCATTCGGTTGAGCGCCCGCGCCACCGAACGGATTTCTTCCGGCCCGCGCTCGGGTAGCGGCGCCTTGGCGCCGTTCAGGCTGAAGCTTTCGGCGGCGGTCGCGAACGACGACAGCGGCGCCGTCAGGGCGCGCGCGGCCCACAATCCGAGCAGGCCGACGCTGATGACGGCGAACAGCAACGTCATCATCCACGGCCCTCCCCAGAACGGAGGCTGCCGCCGATCCCCCGGCATTGTGACGGAGATCGTTGCGCCGTCCGGCAGCGCGATGCCGATGCCGCGGGCATCGGGCCCGCGCGCCAGCGAAAAGATCCGGTAGTCGCTGCCGAGGCGATGATGCAGGCCGCGCAGGTCGAGTCCGTCGGATACGCCGGAATCGGAGGCGGAGCCGGGCGGAAGGCTTTCGATGTCCAGTTGCGGGAACGCCCGCGCGATGTCGGCGATGACACGGGGACGTTCGGCCGCGGGCGCCGCGCCGAGAAGCAGTACCGCTGTAGCGAGATGATCACGTCCGTTGTCCTGCGACGGATCGAACCGGTTCGGCCGTTGCAGCAGAAAGCTCGTTGTGAGGATCAGGTGAATCGCGATGATCGAGGCCACCACGAGCGCGGCGATCTGGCCGCTGATGCGCTTGAGATTCAGAAAGCCCGACAGCTTCATGATCAGCCGCCGGCCGGGATTGCGACCGCGTCCACCGTGGGGGTGAACATATAGCCGCCGGAGCGTACCGTCTTGATCAGGACGGGTTCTATCGGATCGGGTTCGATCTTGCGCCTGATGCGGCTGACCAGCACGTCGATGCTGCGTTCGAACGAGCCGGCGTTGCGCCCTTGGGTGAGATCGAGCAGGCTGTCGCGCGACAACACGCGGCCGGACCGCTCGCAGAAGGTTCGCAGCAGGTCGAACTCGGCGCTGGTCATCGCGACGCGCGCTCCCGCCGGATTGCGCAGCTCCCGCAGCCGCAAGTCAATTCGCCAGCCCTGAAAGACCAGCGCCGTCGCGCCCGGAGTGGTGCTGGCCGTCTGGGCGGCCGCCTGCCGGCGCAGCACCGCGTTGATCCGGGCCAGCAATTCGCGCGGATTGAACGGCTTGGCGAGGTAGTCGTCGGCGCCCATTTCCAGCCCGACGATCCGGTCGACGTCTTCGCCGCGCGCGGTCAGCATGATGATCGGCGTTTGCGACGCCGCGCGGACCTTGCGGCACAGGCTGAGGCCGTCCTCGCCCGGCAGCATCACGTCGAGAATCAGGAGGTCGACACGGCGGTCGGTCATTGCCCGGACCATTTCGCGCCCGTCGTTCGCCGTCGTCACGTGGCAGGCGTTGGCGCGCAAATACTTCGCGATCAGCGTCCGCGTCTCGCGGTCGTCCTCAACGACGAGAATATTCGGTGATGCCGTGGCCATGCCGATCTTTGTCGGTGATTCGCCGGGATCGGCGAAGGATTTTTGTTTCTGAGTGTTTCTGACGCCGGCTTCGCAACAAGCGGCAACAAGCCCGCGGGCGGGTGAAAAGTTCTCGTTAATGGCATCAATCCTACGGTCGAGGTGCCTCATGAACCCATCGGAGCCATCATGACCTCAATCTCCGCCGCCGCCAGCAGCAGTTACCTGTCACCGCTTCAGCAATTGCAAAAGGAGCTTCAGTCCGAAATCACCTCAGGCAAGATCACCTCGGCCGACCAGGACGCGTTGTCCGCCGCGCTGACCGATATCGATGCCTCGCTGCAGAGCAGCCGGCCCAGCCATTCGGCTGAAATGAGGCCGTCTCCCGAGGACATGAAAGCGAAGATCGACGACCTGATTGCAGGCGAAGTCTCCAGCGGCAACCTGACCAGCGAGCAGGCAACCGAACTGCAGGGCGTCTTCGAGGCTGCGTTCAGCAACGGCCCCGGCGGCGCCGGCGGTCCGCCTCGCGGCGGCGGTCCCGGCGGTCCCGGCGGCCCCGGCGGCCCGCCGCCGGCCGACGGTTCATCCGCGACCGACAGCGACGACAGCACAACGGACGCCGCTTCCGCCGACGACCTGCTCCAGCAGTTTTTGCAGTTGCTGCAGGACTCGCTGTCGGCCTCGTCGTCGACCTCTTACAGCGCGACCGGCAGCACCGCTTCCGACACCAGCAAAAGCAGCTCGTTCTCGGCGCTTCTGATCGACTACCAGAGCTGATCTTTCGCCAACACGCGCACCGACGCGTTCAACCATCCTTCTCGAAAGGGAAGGATGGTTGTCCCATTGCAGAGCAGTGGAACCGGCCGATGGCTGATGCGTTGATTCCGCTCATCAACCCAGGAGGGATGATGATGCCCGACGTCATGACCAAACCACACCAGCTGATCGCTAGCGACCGCGTCGAAGGCACTGCGGTGCGGCGGCCGAACGGCGACAAGATCGGCCACATCGAGCGGCTGATGATCGACAAGATCAGTGGCAAGGTGTCCTACGCGATCCTCGGTTTCGGCGGGTTTCTCGGCATGGGAACCAACCTGCTGCCGCTGCCATGGGCGCGTCTCAGCTACAACACCAAATTCGATGCCTATCAACTCGATATCGACGATGAGGAACTGCGGCGCGCGCCGTCGTTCCGCGCCGACAAGGAGTTCGACTGGGGCGATCGCTCGCAGGAGACCGAACTGCATCGCTATTACGGAATACCGCCGTACTGGGGCGGGTTCTGAGCGAGGTCGCTGAGTAGCGCTCGAAAACGTGCGGCGCGGCGTGCGCCGCGCGCTCGAGAAAATGGGCCTAGCGAAAACCCTCGTGTGCGCAGCGAAATCGAAATTGTTTCCCATCACGGAACAGCCGACGCTATAGCGGGTTTTCTCCCTGTCGATTTCATCCCAGGGAGACCTTCACATGTTAGCAAAATTCATGTTAGCAAAATTCATGACGGCTGGTTTGGTTGGGTCCGCGTTGCTCGCGACCGTCGCTTTCGCACAAACCCCTGTTACCACCGACAGCGCAAAGCCGGCAACTGCCGCGGCCGCTTCCGACACCTCGTTCCAGGGCAACTGGCGCGGATCGAAACTGGTCGGCCTCAACGTCTACAATGACAGCAACGAGAGCCTCGGCTCGATCAACGATCTGCTGATGGACAAGAGCGGAAACATCAAGGGCGTGGTGATCGGCGTCGGCGGCTTCCTCGGCGTCGGCGAGCATCTGGTCGCGCTGCCGTTCGACAAGGTGAAGTTCGTCAACGAGCCGGTCGCCTACACCGGCACGGCGGGCGCAGGTGGCACCGGCGCGGGTGGCACGGCGGGCAGCCGTCCCGCCTCCACCACGACCACGGGCGCGGCCAACACCGCTCCGGCTGCAACGCCGGCGAAGCCCAATCCGTGGTACCCGGATCACGCCGTGATCAGCGCCACCAAGGATCAGCTGAAGGCGATGCCGGAGTTCAAATACACAATCTGAGCCATCGCATCGCGGTACTAAGTGAATAAACAGATGGCCGGACGGCAACTGCCGCCCGGTCATTTTCTTGCGCCTGCCGACACGCCTGCGTCACGGTAGCAATGGTGCGCCGCATCCTTTCGGCGCTGGTACCCCGGTGCTAGGCTCGGCCTTGCGGCAGGAGCACCTGCGTCCTGCCTGACAACAACGGGAGGACGACAATGGCAGAGAGCGTCTACAAGGTCATTGAACTGGTCGGCACCAGCAAGGATTCCTGGGAAAAGGCGGCCGCCGCCGCCGTCAACAGGGCCAGCAAATCGCTGCGCGATCTGCGCGTCGCCGAAGTGGTTCAACTCGACATGCAACTGGACGCCAAGGGCAAGATAGAAGCCTACCGCGCCAAGCTCAAAGTATCCTTCAAGTTCGAGGGCTGAGGCTGCATCCTTTGATTTCTTGAATGCATGTCGCTTGGAGCGACAGCGCGCCTCCCTCTCCCGCTTGCGGGGGAGGGCCGGGGTGGGGTGTCTCGGCAGGCGCCGGCGCGGCGGCGAATATTCCTCCGCCGGTCGCGCTCTACGAGCGCGCCGACCTAACAGTGAGCTTCGCTCGTCTCGACCCCGCAAGTGGGAGAGGTGCAGCGGCACCGTTACAGCTCGCGGCCCGCTTCGGCGCGCATTGTCCGGCCTTTCCTGCACAATAACTGTGCATGCATGAGTGCAAATTAATCAGGCCAATATTTGATTTAAACATGCAAAAATGCACAGTGCGTTGCACAACTCGGCATTTCCTTTCCATCCTGTTGGGCAATGATCCGCGTAGCCAAACGGCGTGAGCAGCGTGTGCGAACGGCGCCTGGTGTTTCGACAAGGGTCGGGCCGATATGCGCAACGCACTCTCCAGACTGAACACCAAGGGATCCCGCCGCGCGATTGAACTCGCCGTCGGCCCGATCCTTCTGATCGGCATCTGGTGGCTCGCGGCCAGGGGTGGATGGGTCAACAAGGATCTGCTGCCGTCGCCGATCGAAACGCTGCGCGACACCGCCCAGAATATCTGGTCCGGCAGCATGACCAGGGATTTTTCGAAGACCTTGATGCGGGTGGCGTACTCGATCGTGATCGCCATCGTTGCGGGCGTGCCGATCGGAATCGTGCTGGGCGCCAGGGCGGCGGTCTACCGTTCGGTGGAATTCATCGTCGACTTCTTTCGCTCCACTCCCGCCACGGCGCTGTTTCCCCTGTTCCTGCTGCTGTTCGGCCTCGGGGATCTCGCCAAGATCGCCGTCGCTGCGTTCGCGGCCTGGCTCGTGATCGTCTTCAATGTCGCCTATGGCGTGATGAACGCAAGGCAGACCCGCATTCTCGCCGCGAGGTCGATGGGCGCGTCGTCGCTGCGAATCTTCCGCGACGTGATTTTCTTCGAGACCTTGCCGCAAACCTTCGTCGGGCTGCGGACCGCGGTCTCGCTGGCGCTGGTGGTGATCATCGTGGCCGAGATGTTCATCGGCGCCACCGACGGCATGGGCCATCGCATCATCGATGCGCAGATCTCCTATTCGCTGACCGACATGTACGGCTCGATCCTGGTGGCGGGCGCGATGGGATACGGCCTCAACCTCTTGCTGCTCTTCCTCGAACGTTCCGTCATCCACTGGTCCGGCAAATGACCGCCGCACCTCCAACCGTCTCCTCAGGGGTACATGCCATGTCAAGATCAGTCCTGTTCGCCGCCGCCATCGCGGCCGCCATGTCCGCGGGTTCGGGCGTCGCCTATGCCGCCTGCGACAAGATGGACAAGGTGACGGCGGCCTGGCTGCCGATCATGCAGACCACGGCCTATTACGTCGCGATCGAGGAGAAGCTGTTCGAGAAGGCCTGCATCGAACTCGACTCCAACAAGATGGAATCGCCGAACCAGATCATCGATGCGCTGATCGCCGAGCGCGCGGATTTCGGACCTCCGGGCGCCGCCGCCGGCATCGCCATGATCGCGGAATCGAAGTTTCCGGGAAAGCTCAGGGTGTTCGGCCTGCAGGGCGGCGGCATCAAGGTCGACCGGATCAATGACGGCCTGATCGTCAAGCCGGACTCGACCATCAAGGCCTTCGCCGACCTCAAGGGCAAGACGCTGGGCCACGTGCCCGGCATCCAGTGGCGCACGATCTCGCGGCACATGGTGCGGGCCGCCGGGCTCGACCCGGACAAGGACGTCAAGCTGGTCGATCTGGCGGTCGCCATGCAGGTGCCGGCGGTGGTCGGCGGCACCGTGGATGCGACGCTGTCGCTGGAGCCGGTCGGCTCGATCGCGGTGGCGTCCGGCAAGGCCATTCGCGCCATGACCAATCCGGTGGCCGGCGTCATCGCCGATCCGTTCTATTCGGGCGCTTCGATCATGACGACCAAATTCCTGAAAGAGCGTCCGGATGTCGCCAAGCGGGTGGTCGCCGTGATCGACGAGGCGACCGACCTCGTCAATGCGGATTTCGCCAAGTACAAGGCCGCGATTCCGAAATACACCCCGATCAAGCCGGATCAGCTCGATCTGGTCGCCCAGCCCTATCTGCGCGGCTTCAAGGATCTCAACGATACCGACATCAAGTCGTATCAGGCGCTGGTCGATATCTTCATCAAGGAGGGCGTGCTGGCCGGACCCTTGAACGTGCGCGAGAAGCTGCTGACCAAGGCCGACCTCGGGACCTGAAGATGGCCAAAAGCAACATTGCGCCGATCAGGCCCGTGCCTCCATCAGCGGGCGAGGCATCGCAGGCTGCCGCGCCGAAGGCGAAGCGGCAGGCGCTGATGACCATCCGTGGTCTGCGCAAGACCTTCAACGACGCCGTCGTCTATGACGATTTTGCCGTCGATCTGCCGCTTGGGCATTTCATCTCGATCTTCGGTCCCAACGGCTGCGGCAAGAGCACGCTGATCAACATGGTCTCCGGCCTGATGCCGATGGATTCAGGCGAAGTGCTCTACGACGGTCAGCGCATCAGCGATACGCGAATCTCCTACGTGTTCCAGAACTACCGCGAGGCGCTGTTCCCCTGGCTGAAGGCGATCGACAATATCCATTATCCCCTGAAGGTGATGGGCATCCCGCGCAAGGAGCGCCGCGACCGCGTGGAAAAACTGCTCGCCGATTTCGAGGTCCGGATCGATCTCGACGCCTATCCCTACACGTTGTCGGGCGGCCAGCAGCAGGCGGTGTCGATCCTGCGTGCGCTGGTAACCGAGCCGGAGGTCCTGTTCCTGGACGAGCCGTTCTCGGCGCTCGACTACGAAATGACGATGTTCATGCGCGAACAGCTGCAGAAGATCTTCATGAAGACGAAGACCACCATGCTGCTGGTTTCGCACGATCTCGATGAAGCGATCGAGCTGGCCGACAAGGTGGTGCTGTTAACCAGGCGGCCGACCAAGGTGGCCGAGATCGTCGACATCGATCTGCCGTGGCCGCGCAACCTCGAGGTCACCACCGGGGAACGCTTCATGGCGCTCAAGCGCCACTGCCTCGACCGCTTCTGGCAGGAGGTCAAGAAGTGACCTCCCGCGCCGTAACCGACTGCCGCCGTCTTTCGATGGCGTGGACCTGACACGAACAACCTGATCTGGAGATGGAAATGACGAAGCGCCGTTTTCGCGCCGCCGCGGTGCAGACACTCGCCCGGCTTGGAGATTTCGACTACAACATCGCGCTCGCCACGCAATACGTCGAGGACGCCGTGCGGCAGGGCGCCGAACTGATCGTGTTTCCGGAATGCATGGACACCGGCTATCTGTTCGATTCGCCGGAGCATTGCCGCGAGCTGGCCGAGACCGTGACGGACGGGCCGTTCGTCACCGCATTGTCGGAACTGAGCCGCAAGCACGGCGTCTATATCGCCAGCGGCATCACCGAATGGGATCCCGTCAAGGAGAAGATCTTCAACAGCGGGATCATGTTCGACCGGCAGGGCAAGCTCGCCTGCCACTATCACAAGCAGTTCCTGGCCACCCACGACCAGAACTGGTTCAGTTTCGGCGAACGCGGATGTCCTGTTGTCGACACCGACCTGGGACGGATCGGCCTCTTGATCTGCTTCGACGGCCGGATCCCCGAAATCTTCCGCGCGATGGCGATGCAGGGTGCAGAAGTGATCGTCGACATGGCGAATTTCTTCGCGATGGACCAGGCCGACATGTGGGGCCCGGCGCGCAGCTACGAGAACGGCGTGTGGCTCGTCGCCGCCACCAAGGCCGGCTACGAGCGCTCGATCTATTATCCGGGCGGCAGCATGATCGTCGATCCCAAGGGCAGGGTACTGTCGAAGGTTCCCTACGACACCCATGGCATGTCGATCGCCGACATCGATCTCGACGCCGCCGCCGACAAGTCGATCTACACCGCCAATGACAAGATCGCCGACCGGCGCCCGGAAACCTACGGAATCATGGCACTGCCCTATGAGAAGACGCCGGTGTTCGGCGTTGCCGACAAGCCGCTGATCCCGTCAAAATCGGTGACCAAGGTCGCCGCCGTGCAGATGCACGTCACCGATGAGACCGACGTCGCGGACGTTCTCGCCATGGTCGATCACACCGCGAAGCTGGGCGTCAAGGTTATCGTCTTGCCCGAATATGCGTTCTTCGGGGAGTGCATCCTCAATGCGAAGGAGGCAGCCGCGCTCGCCGACCAGACCACATCGAACCTCGCCGGCATTTCGGCCATCGCAGCGAAGTATGGCTGCCTGATCGCCGCGCCTGTTGTGGAGCGGGCGGCCGCCGGGCTTTACGTGACGACGGTACTGATGGGCCCGGATGGCAAGGAGACCGGCCGCTATCGCAAGACCCATCTGACCGCGGAGGAGCGCAAATGGGCGGTTGCCGGCTTTGACTACCCGGTGTTCGACACGCCGTTCGGCCGCATCGGCGTGATGTCGGGCTATGACGCGGTATTTCCGGAAACGTCGCGCTGTCTCGCCATCGGCGGCGCCGACATCATCCTCTGGCCCGCCGCGCTGCGCGAGCCGTTCGAGCGCGAGTTGCTGGCGGTGCCGCGCGCCGAGGACAACCGGGTGGCGGTCGTGCTGGCCAACCGCACCGACTGCCCCTATCCGGGCGGCAGCGTCGTGATTCCGCCGAACGGCTTTCCGCAATGGGACATCAACGTCGCCGCCCCACGGGTGATGAAGCTCGGCGCGGTGATGCCCAAGCACATCGATCTGGCGGTCTGCCGCCAGAAGCTGATGATCCCGAAGGTCGATATGTTTGCAAACCGGCTGGTGGAGACATACGCTCCGATCGTCGCGGCCTAGCCAACCCTGAAATGGGAGTGCTGCTCGATCGCGATTCCAAGGCCGGCGGCTCGAGCCGCCGGCAGCCGCGAAGGATCGTCAAGGGAGTGGCCAAGCCGCAGCGCAAGCTCCGCTATGACTGGAACGACGTCGTCTACTTCCTGGAAGTGGCGCGTCAGCGCAACCTCGTTCGCGCCGCCGAGAAGCTCAAGGTCGATCATACCACGGTGAGCCGGCGGATCCGCGAGCTGGAGCGCAGCCTGAACTCGACGCTGTTCAAGCGCAGCAAGTCCGGCTTCGCCCTGACCGAAATCGGGCTGCGCCTGCTGCAATATGCCGAGGGCATGGAGAGCCAGGCCAACTCCATGGTGGAGGCCATCGGCATCGAGCAGGCGGATGCCGGCGGCGCGGTGCGGATCGCGGCGATGGAGGGGATCGGCAGCTTCTACCTCACCAAATGCATCGGCGACTTCAACAAGGTCTATCCGTCGATCCAGGTCGAACTGATCACGGATACGCGGCTGCTCGACCTCAGCCGGCGCGAGGCGGACATCTTTGTCAGCTTCTTCCGGCCGCAGGGCAAGCGGCTGTCGGTGAAGAAGGTCGGCGAGTTCAAGATATCGCTGTACAGCTCGAGCACCTATTTCGACGATCGCCCCTATCCGAAGACGCTGAAGGAACTCGAAAACCACGGCTTCATCGATTTCATCGAGGATCACATCTACAGCAAGGAGAACCGCTGGCTGTCCGACATCCTGCGCCCGACCCACACCGTGTTTCGCAGCACCAGCCTGGTCGCGCAATATATCGCGGTCGCGAACGGGCAGGGCATCGCGATGCTGCCGTCCTATGTCGCGGCGAACGATCGGGAACTGCGGCCGGTGATGCCGGAACTGTTCTCCATGCGCGACATCTGGCTTTCGGTGCACGAAGACCTGCTTCATATCGCGCGCATCAAGGCCGTGACGGTATTTCTGGAGAAACGCATCGAGCTCGACAAGGCGCTCCTGACGTCGGTCAGAGGCAAGGGAAAGCGGGCCTGACCCGCCGGGGCGGAGCGGAGCGGAAGGCCGTTGCGTCCAATGGCGCGCTGGTCTTCAGTCCCGACCTGGGCTCTGGTACAATCTCGGTTTCGAGCGGATACGGGATGAGCAAGAACCTGCCACCACCACGGCCCCCAGTGGAGAAGACCCAGCCCGGCGACGTCCAGTTCGGGGCGCTGCTGATGACCGAGGGCGGAACGCCGCGCAGCGGGCCCCCTCCGTTGTTCCGCGGACTGACCGAAGCCGAAAAGGCGCGCGTGCTGGAGTCCGGCAAGCGCAAGGTGCTGTATCATGGCGCCCATTTGTTCAGACAGGGAAGCCCGCAGGACGGCATCTACCTGATCGAAACCGGGCGGATCAAGGTGTTCTACATCGCGCCATCCGGACGCGAGATCACCCTGGCCTACTGGCATTCCGGCAATTTCGTCGGCGGTCCGGAAGTGTTCAGGCAGGGGCTGCATGTCTGGTCAGGTGTGGCGGCCGTCAACAGCACGGTGCTTCATCTGCCGGGTGACGTGCTGCGTCAGATGGTGCTGACGATTCCGGCGCTCGCGATCGGCATCATCGAGGGCCTGAGCTTCAAGGGCCAGTGCTATTCGGCGCTGGCGCAGATGCTCGGGACGCGCTCGCCGATCGAACGGCTCTCGCAGCTGCTGCTGCACCTGATGAACCTGTACGGCGTCGAGGAGCCCGACGGCACGTTGATCGCTGCATCGTTCACCCATGCCGATCTGGCCCATATGACCGGCGTGACGCGCCAGTCGGTCACGACAAGCCTGAAGCGGTTTACCGAGCAGGGCATCCTGCACATGCACGGCTCCAACATGGTGATCGGAAACGCCGAATTGCTGAGCGAGATACGAGACGGCAAGACCGGCAGGATCGCCTCGTCCGACGACGTTTGAAGGCAAGCGAGAATTTTGCGAGCGCCGCCTGCGGCAAGCGGACGCGGCTGACGCGAACGGATACGCCGCCCGGTAGCAGCGGGATCGTGTTGCATTCCTGCATTGCGTGAGCGCCCATGCGTCTTGCGCGGTGATGGGTGTCCGTCAGCTGCAGGGAATCCCGGGCGCTGGTCCGGCCCGACCAAACCACGGTCACTTCGCTCATTGAATCATCTGAATCGAGGCAGGCGATGTCCACTTATTGGGCATCCCGCCTTTTGTTCGCAATACGTTGCCTGTTCGAGGCCTTTGTCGTTTCCGATCGCGCGTGAGCCGTTCAGAAATATCCTGCGAACGTTCGGTCGTTCGTGATGGAAGCAACGGACTGACGGCAAATGGCATCTATTTCCTTCATGGCGCATGTTTCGAGCGACCCTGCTCCGGCGCACGGCGCCGCAACAGGGTTAATGGCACATCGCTTGCTACGTGATGAAGAACGAATGTCCGCCGCCACGCAGCTTCTGCTTGCGGCCGCCGCAGCGCCGCGCACTGACATCGCCTCACACTTTCCCATCGTTTAGTTCGAAAGGATTGTTCCCATGCGCGTCGGCCCTGTTTCAAGAAATCCCGGTTTCCTGCCAATGCTCACCGCGGCCGCGATCACGCTGATGATCGGCCAGGCCAGCGCGCAGACCACGCTCGAGATCGGCATCGGCACGCAGAACACGACGACCAACACCGTCACCGGCGGCGTCGTGCTGAAGGAACTCGGCCTGTTCGAAAAGCACCTGCCGAAGACCGGCAAGTACAAGGACTTCAAATACACGCTGTCCTGGCAGAACTCGACATCAGGCCCGCCGATCACCAACGGCATGATGGCCAACAACATCCAGATCGGCATGATGGGCGACTATCCGCTGATGGTGAACGGCGCCACCGGGCAGGCCACCAAGAACGAAACCCAATTGATCGCCATCATCGCCTATAACGCCTTCGGCGGCGGCAACGGCATCGTCGTCCACAAGGACTCGCCGTTCTACGAACTCGGCGATCTCAAGGGCAAGAACGTTTCGGTGCCGTTCGGATCCGCCGCGCATGGCATGATGCTGACCTCGCTGCAGAAGCGCGGCCTTCCGCCGGATTTCTGGAACCTGGTCTCGCAGTCGCCCGAAGTCGGCACCACCAACCTGCAGGAAAAGCGCATCGACGCGCATGGCGACTTCGTTCCCTTCGCCGAGCTGCTGCCGTTCAAGGGTTTCGCCCGCAAGATCTACGACGGTGCCGAGACCAAGGTGCCGACCTTCCACGGCGTCGTCGTGCGCAAGGACTTTGCCGAGAAATACCCCGAGATCGTCCACGCCTACCTCAAGGCCCTGATCGAGGCCAACGAGTGGATGCGCAAGAATCCGAAGGCCGGCGCCGAGAAGGTCGAGGAATGGACCAAGATCAACAAGGAAGTGGTCTACGTCTTCCTCGGTCCCGGCGGCGTTCACACACTCGACCCGACCATCAAGAAGACCTGGATCGAGGCGATCGGCGCCAACTACGCGATCCTGCAGAAGCTGAACATGATCAAGCCGCTCGATATCGGCGCCTGGGTCAACGACAGCTATGTGCGCGACACCTACAAGGAACTCGGGCTCGACTACGACAAGCAGCTCGCCGCGTTCGATACCTACAACGTCAAGGGCACCGATCCGGTCTGCAATGCGCCGGTCGACAATCCGAAGCTGGCGGGTGAAGTCTGGATCCAGGGCGGCGATATCGTGCCGTTCAGCTCGCCGGTCTGCACCCTGCTCGGCGTCAAGAAGTACACCGCCGAAGGCAAGAAGTTCAACGCGGTCTATCTGGTCGATCAAGAACTGGGCATCAAGCTGTTCGCCGATGCCGCCTTCTACGCCATCAAGGCGGACCCGAAGAAGCCGGACGTGGTCCCGTTCCTGCTGAAGAAGGACGCGGAGGCGCATGCCGCCAAGACCGGCGGCAAGGTTGCGACCTACGCCGAAGCGCTCACCGCCATCAACGTCGGTCAATAGGGGCCTGCGATGGGCAGCATGGCAAGAGTGAATGTTGCAGCCATCCCGATCCCCGGCATCGATACCGATGCCGGGCGAGCAGTCGAGGTCAAGATGACGTCAGCGCCCGAACCGGATTCGAACGAAACTCCGGACACGGCAGGGGCCGCCGTGACGGCTCCGCCGCCGCGGGCTGCGCGAGTCCCGATCGTTTCCCTGCGCCAGGTGGCGCAGGGCCTGTTGGAGCAGATCACGCGCGAGCGGCTCATTACCGCAGCGCTCGCCGTCATCTCGATCGGCGCCCTGTTCCTGGTTTGGTATCTCGGGACCAAATACCGGTTCGAATTCTACATCCGCTTCAAGAACGTTCCGACCCCGGCCGAGGTGTTGCAGCAGGCCACGCAGGTCGGGCTTTCGAACAAGTTTCTCTACAATATCGCCATTAGCGTACGGCGCATCCTGACCGGCTTCGCCATTGCGATCGCGATCGGCGTGCCACTGGGATTGATGATCGGCAAATATGGTCGCGTCCGCGACCTGTTCATGCCGGTGGTCGAGATCCTGCGCCCGATCCCGGCGATCGCCTGGGTGCCGATGTCGATCATGCTGTGGCCGAACAACGAGGCCGCCATCGTCTTCATCACGTTCATCGGCGCGTTCTTTCCGATCCTGCTCAACACCATTCACGGCGTTCACTCGCTGGACGGCGTACTGGTGCGGGCAGGCCGCTGCCTCGGCGCCAACGAACCGCAGCTGTTCTGGAACGTGATCCTGCCGGGCTCGCTGCCGCACATCTTTACGGGTCTCGCTGTCGGCATGGGCGTGGCCTGGGTCTCATTGATCGCCGCCGAGATGATCTCGGGCCAATACGGTGTCGGCTATTTCACCTGGGAGGCGTACTCGCTGGTGGACTATCCCGCGATCATGCTCGGCATGATCACGATCGGCGTCCTCGGCCTGGTCTGCAGCGGCATCATTCGCATGGCCGGCGTGCTGCTGATGCCGTGGCTGGCCTACTCGGCGGGAGGCAAGCGATGAGCGTCATTGAGGCAGATACCGAAACCAAGGGTTTCATCGACATCCGCAACATGGGCGTGACCTTCGGCAGCGGCGACAGCGCCGTCGTCGCGGTCAAGGATGTCTCGCTCAACGTCCAGCCCGGCGAATTCGTCTCGCTGATCGGCCCTTCGGGCTGCGGCAAGTCGACCCTCCTCAGCATCGTCGCCGGCTTCGTCAAGCCGACATCAGGCCAGGCGACGCTGGACGGCTTGCCCATCACCAAGCCCGGGTCGGATCGCGGCGTCGTGTTCCAGCAGTATTCGTTGTTTCCGTGGCTTTCGGTCCGCAAGAACGTCGAGTTCGGATTGAAGATGGCCGGCGAAAGCCAGAACAAGCGCAACATCACCGCACGCTCGCTGCTCGATCTGGCCGGGCTGCTCGCTTTCGAGAACCACTATCCCGACCAGCTTTCCGGCGGCATGAAGCAGCGCATCGGCATCGTTCGCGCGCTGGCGACCAGCCCGCAGGTGCTCCTGATGGACGAGCCGTTCGGCGCGCTCGACACCCAGACCCGCGTCGTGATGCAGGAAATTCTCACCAACATCTGGCAGCAGTTCCGCATCTCGGTGCTGTTCATCACCCACGACATCGAGGAATCGATCTTCCTCTCCGACCGCGTCTACGTGATGACGGCGCGGCCGGGCCGCATCAAGGCGGAAATCAAGGTGCCGCTGCCGCGGCCGCGCAAGGCCGAAATGCACGACTCGCCGGAGTTCATGAACCTGGTGCAGGAACTCAAGGGTCTGATCCGCGAGGAATCGCTCGCTGCCATGGCGCCCGAACTGAAGGAGCGCGGCCTGACCGGATTTGGAATGAAAGTGGGACCGAAAGGAGTAGGCAAAATCTTCTGACACCAATTTGAAAAATCGCCGCCCAACAGGCGCGAACCAGCACATCAAGCATCATCAAGCAAGCAAGACGCGATAAGGCGCGCGCGTCAACGACGGCTCGCGCCCGCATCTATCAATCGGAGTTACCAATGGCCAAGAAACCAAACATTCTGTTTTTCCACGTCGACAACCTCGGCATGGGAGAGCTGGGCTGCTACGGCGGCGGCATGCTGCGCGGCGCCGATACCAAGCGCATGGACGCGTTTGCCAAGCAAGGCGCCAAGCTCACGCATTACGTCGTCGAACCGCAATGCACGCCGACCCGTTCGGCGCTGATGACGGGACGCTTCCCGATCCGGTCCGGCAATCATACCATCGCGCTCGGCGGCAATGGCGGCGGCATCGTCACGTGGGAGCGGACCATTGCGTCGATCCTGGCGGAGGCCGGCTATACCTCGTCGATCTACGGCAAGTGGCACATCGGCGCCGAAGACGGCCGTTTCCCGACCGATCACGGTTTCGACGAATGGTACGGCCCGCTGCGCACCTACGACGAATGCATGTGGCCGACCGATCCGCATTACGTGCCGGAGCGCGACGGCTTCTCGCACATGCATGAAGGCTTCAAGGGCAAAGGCTGCGGTCCGCTGATGGACGAGCAGCTCACCATGGAAACCAAGAAGACCTGCGATCTGGAATACCAGAAGCGCGCGTTAAAATTCATGGAGAAGGCGGTCAAGGACGACAAGCCGTTCTACTGCTACTTCAACCACTCGCTGATGCACTTCCCGATGAGCCCGCGCGACGAATTCGTCGGCAAGAGCGACAATGGCGACTGGGGTGACTGCCTGTTGATGCTCGACCATGACTTCGGCGTGCTGGTCGACAAGCTCGACGAACTCGGCGTTGCCGACAACACCATCGTGGTGATGTGCGGCGACAACGGCGCCGAGGATCATCTGGCCGGCCGCGGCACCGGCGGCTTCTTCGACGGCTCGTACTTCTCGTCGGCCGAAGGCGGCATCCGCACGCCGTGCCTGATCCGCTGGCCCAACCACATCAAGGCCGGCACCGAGAGCAATGAAATGCTGCATGTCACTGACATGTTCACGACGCTGCTGAGCTTCGCCGGCTGCAAGCCGCCGGCCGACCGCCTGATCGACGGCGTCGACCAGAGCGACTTCCTGCTCGGCAAGCAGGAAACTTCCAATCGCGAGTCCTGCATCGTCTGGCTCAAGGACGAACTGCATGCGGTGAAGTGGAAGGACTTCAAGATCAACTTCAAGCGGCAGCAGCATTTCCACGATCCGGAACTGGATCTCGGCTTCGCCCGCATCACGCACCTGAAGGAAGACCCGAAGGAACGCGAGGCGGTCAACCAGCGCTACGTGCGCTGGTGGGTGATGCAGCACGCCCAGCGCATCATCCGGGATTTCGAGAACAGCAAGAAGAAGGAAGAGTTGATCCCGCCGGGAGCACCGCTCGACTTCGTTCCGAAGAAGTTCGCGGAAGCCTGACGGAACGATGTCGGTCCTGAACGCAAACACGGACGCGCGGTCTGCCGCCGGCGACACCCACGGAGAGGGTCTTCCTCTCCGTGGCGAAGCCGGGGCCGGCCGCGCGCCAGCCATCGTCAACCGGGAATCCATGGTCTGGATTCCCGGCGGCGATTTCATCATGGGTTCGAACAAGTTCTACCGCGAGGAACGGCCGTCGCGCCGCGCCAGCGTCGGCGGCTTCTGGATCGACCCACGGCCGGTGACCAATGCCGATTTTGCCGCGTTCGTGCGGATGACCGGATATCTCACGACCTCGGAGCGCGCGCCCGATCCTGCCGCGTATCCCGACGCCGATCCCTCGCTGCTGGTGCCGGGCTCGGCGGTCTTCACCAAGCCGGCCGGCCCGGTCGCCCTGCGCGATCACCAGGCGTGGTGGGCCTATGTCCCCGGCGCCAACTGGCGGCATCCCGAGGGTCCCGACAGCAACATCGATGGCCGGGGCGATCATCCGGTGGTTCACGTGTCGTACGAAGATGTCTCGGCCTATGCCGCCTGGGCCGGCAAGGCGCTGCCGACCGAAGCGGAATGGGAATTTGCAGCGCGCGGCGGTCTCGACGACGCCACTTACGCCTGGGGCGAGGAATTCGCGCCTGACGGTCAGGCCATGGCGAACACCTGGCAGGGCCGGTTTCCCTTCGAAAATCTCGCCGAAGATGGCTACGAGGGCACCTCGCCGGTCGGCTCATTTCCGGCCAATCCATTCGGCCTGTACGACATGATCGGCAACGTCTGGGAGTGGACGGCTTCCGTCTATGGCGTGCCGCGCCCCGACACCGAGAAGCCATCCTGTTGCCAGTCGAAGCAAGGCGGCGATCAGGCCGCGGCCCGGGTGGTGAAGGGCGGCTCGCATCTCTGCGCGCCGAACTACTGCCTGCGCTACCGGCCGGCGGCACGTCAAAGCCAGACGCTCGACACCGCCACCACGCATATCGGATTTCGCTGCGTCCTGCGCGCACCCGCGCCGTCGCATTGACGTTGCGGCGTCGGTCCATCTTCAATTCCGGAGTCGTATCCCATGACGATCACCACCACCCCAGAGCAGGCAGACTTCTTCAAGGACGCCGTGTCGATCACCGAGGCGCTCCGCTCGCCGTCCGTACTGGTTCGTGAAACCCTGGCCGGGCTGGTAACGGCGCTGGCCCTGATCCCGGAAGTGATCTCGTTCTCGTTCATCACCGGCGTCGATCCCAAGGTGGCGCTGATCGCCTCCGTGGTGCTCGGCCTTGTGATGTCGGTGCTGGGCGGGCGCACCGCGATGGTCACGGCGGCTGCCGGCTCCATCGCGCTGGTGGTCGGCCCGATGGTCAAGCTTCACGGCGTCGGCTACATCCTGCCGACCATCCTCCTCGCCGGCGCCATCCAGATCGCCTTCGGCGTCGCCGGGCTGGCGCGGCTGATGCGTTTCGTGCCGCGCTCGGTGATGATCGGCTTCGTCAATGCGCTCGGCATTCTGATCTTCGCCGCGCAGGTGCCGCATGTTCTCAACGTGCCCTGGCTGGTCTATCCGCTGTTCGCGCTGTCGGTGGCGATTATCCTGATCATGCCGCGCTTTACCGAGGCGGTGCCGGCCCCGCTGGTGGCGATCGTGGTCGTCACCGCGATCGTCATGATCGGACACCTCGCAGTGCCCAATGTCGGCGGCGAGGGATCGATGGCGCCGGGACTGCCCGGCATCACGCCGTTGCTGGTGCCGCTCAACCTCGCGACGCTTCAGATCATCTGGCCGACCGCGCTCAGCGTCGCCTTCGTCGGGCTGCTCGAGACGCTGCTGACGGCGAAACTGGTCGACGACCTCACCGACTCGAAGTCGAACAAGGGCCGTGAATCCTGGGCGCTCGGAATTGCCAACATCGCCGCCGGATTCTACGGCGGCGTTGCCGGCTGCGCCATGATCGGACAGACGGTGGTCAATGTGAAGATCGGCCGGGCCCGTACCCGGCTCTCCACCATCGTCGCAGCCCTGGTGCTGCTGCTGCTGGTCACCGGCCTCAGCGGGCTGATGGCGCAGATCCCGATGGTGGCGCTCGCCGCTGTCATGATGATCGTCGCGCTGAAAACCATCAACTGGCACAGCGTGATGCCGGCGACGCTGAAGCGGATGCCGGTGCCGGAAACCATCGTCATGGTCGTCACCGTGGCGATCACCGTGGCCACCGGAAACCTGGCGCTCGGCGTCGCCGCCGGCGTGCTGCTCGCCATGGTGCTGTTCGCGCGCCGGGTGGCGCATGTCATTCGCGCCGAGCGCACGCTCAGCGCGGATGGCCTTTCGGTTCGCTACGACGTGCATGGGCCGCTGTTCTTCGGCAGCAGCAACGACCTGGTGGAGCGCTTCTCCTACGGCATCGATCCCAGCCACGTCGCGATCGATCTCACCCATTCCCAGATCTGGGATGCCTCGACCGTCGCCGCGCTGGATTCGATCGAAACCAAGTACCGCGACCGCGGCGCCACCGTCGTGTTCAGCGGGCTCGACCAGCGCAGCTCGGCGTTTCACCAGCGCCTGACCGGCCAGCTGCCGGCCTGAAAAAGGAGGAGCCCATGCGTAGATCGTTCGGAACTGCACTCGTTCGAGTGCTGCGGCGCATCCTGGCCTCGCGCCTGATCAACCGTTACCGGCCCGAATTGCACTACATGCGAGGGCCGGGCCCGAAATCGAAACAGGCGCGCGGCTGACCGACCGCCCGTTCCGGCTGATCGGAGCGCGTCTGGCCTGATACTTGCTAGTATTCAGGAGGGCAGTTGTAAGGGTCATCATGCTGCAGATCGATGCACGCCGAGGCGCGTCTCCAGTGGCTGATGCCGATCGCTCCCGGGTTCTCGTGCTGTCCGAGACCGAGTCGCTCGAAGGCCGCAAGCCGTTCCTGCTGGACCGGCTGACCCCGCAGGAGCGTGAACACGTCATTCGTCAGTGCACACCGAAGCTCGCCAAGCGGAATTCCACGATTTTCCGCCAGGGCGAAGCCCAGAAGGGCATTTTTCTGATCCTGTCCGGCGGCGTGCGGGTATTTTACGCCGCGCCGTCCGGACGCGAGATCACGCGGGCCTACTGGTTCGCCGGGAACTTCATCGGCGGCCCAGATGTGTTTGCGCAGACGCGCAACATGTGGTCCGCGGTCGCCATCCGCGACACCAGCCTGCTGCTGCTTCCCAGTGCAACATTGCACGCGCTTTGTGCGCGCATGCCGAATCTCGCGCTCGGTCTCATCGAGGCCATGGTCTTCAAGGGCCGGTGTTACGCCGCGATGGCGCAGATGCTGGGGACACGGACCGCCGGCGAGCGCATGACGCGCGTGCTGCTGCTGCTCGCCGAAATGTATGGAGTCGAGAGCGAGGACGGCGTCGCCATCAACGTTCCGATAACGCACGAAGAAATCTCGCACATGGTCGGAGCGACCCGGCAATGGGTCACCATTGGCCTCAAGCGATTGCAGGCGGACGGAATCATCGAGGTGGGCCGCGGCAAGTTGCTGATCCGCAAGCTCGACCTGCTCGCGGGACTTGCCACCGAGCATTGACCGGATTCGGTCATTGCCGGGCACTGCGCGTGGTCTTTGCAACTTGTTGTCGTTTGCCGGTCGATCCCGCTTGAGCCTCGCGGCGGCATGGCCGAGCCTCTGACCATCGCTGCGGAAGTTGCAGCCATCGTTTTCTCCTGGGGAAGGTCTTCCGTGGTCTCCTTTCGTCCCAATCTCGCTTTAGCGTCGGAGCGCCTCCCGGCTGACAAGGAGCCCGGCGTCTGGACTCCATCGGGAAAGCCGCCCGCGCATCCGACCGAACAGGGCCGGATCGAAGGTCGCGGGCTCGCGATGCGTTTCGAGACGAAATCAGGTCCGGTGGTGGCGCTCGATGACCTCGACATCGAGATTCGTCCCGGCGAGTTCGTCGCGCTGCTGGGACCTTCCGGATGCGGAAAGTCAACGCTGCTGAATGTGGTGGCGGGAATCCTGAAGCCGACCAGCGGAACCATCACGGTCGACGGCAAGCCGGTAAAGGGAACCAATCCCGACTGCGGCATCGTGTTTCAGAACCACTCGCTGTTTCCCTGGATGTCGGTGCTGGAAAATGTCGCGTTCGGTCCGAAGATGCTGGGTCGCGCCGATCCGATCGGCACAGCGCGTGCGTTTCTGTCGCTGGTGGGCCTGGAGAAACAGGCCTCGGCATGGCCGACCAGCCTGTCCGGCGGAATGCAGCAACGTGTCGGCATTGCCCGCGCGCTCGCCACCTATCCGCCCGTGTTGCTGATGGACGAACCGTTCGGCGCGCTCGATGCGCAGACCCGTTCGATCATGCAGGAAGAGCTTCTGAAGATCTGGTCGCAATTCAAGACCACGGTGATTTTCGTCACCCATGACATCGAAGAGGCGATCTTCCTGGCCGACCGGGTCGTCGTCATGAAGACCCTGCCGGGCGGCATCAAGCGCGAGGTGCGGATCGACCTGCCGCGGCCGCGCGATCCGTCCATGATCAAGTCGGACCTCTTCAACAGATATCGTGGCGAGATATTCGAACTGATCCGGGAAGAGACCTTGAAGGTGTTCCGGAATTCCGACTGATGCAGGGAGCGTAGCATGGCGACGGCAAATTCAGGTTCGACCGGCGCGATGCGCTGGGGCTGGGCGCTGGCAGGTGTAACGCTGTTCCTGCTGCTCTGGACGGCGGCTTCGATGCGGATCGGAAATGCCGTCCTGCTGCCGAAGCCATACGCGGTCGTGGTCGGATTCGTCGAACTGCTGCGGGAGGGCAGCCTGCTCGGCGATGTCATCGCCAGCCTGCGGCGGGTGATCGGCGGATTTCTGATCGCGTCGTCGATCGCGGTTCCGCTGGCGCTGCTGATGTCGTTTTTCAGGCCGCTCAATCTGCTGCTGTCGCCGATCGTCAGTTTCCTGCGGCCGATCCCGCCGATCGCCTGGATCCCGATCGCCATCCTCTGGTTCGGCATCGGCGATCCCCCGAGCTATTTCATCACCGCGCTGGCGGCGTTCTTCCCGATCTTCATCAACAGCTTTGCCGGCGGCAATGCAGTTCGGCCGGAGCACGTCCATGCCGCGCGCTCGCTCGGCGCGGGGCCGCGCGCCCTGTTCGCCCGCATCTATCTGCCCTCCGCGATGCCGATGATCTCGACCGGATTGCGGATTGGGCTCGGCCAGTCATGGATGGCTGTCGTGACGGCCGAACTGATCGCCGCCCAATCCGGGCTTGGCTACATGATCCAGGCCAATCGGCTGTCGCTCGAAACCAGCCTCGTTCTGGTGGGAATGTGCACCATCGGGCTGCTCGGGGCGCTGATGTCGGTCGCGCTCGAGGCGCTGGAGCGCAATGTACTGATCCCCTGGAAACAGGCCTGAACGTTCAATCTGGAGAGAAAGTCATGCGAGCGATCAATACCAAGTACGTCCGCGGCCTTGTCGTTGTGCTGTCCGTTGCGGCGGCCTGCGCCATGCCGGCGATGGCGATCGCCGCCGAGCCGGTGATGCGAATTGCGTTTCCCAGCGGGATGAACGGCCAGATCGTGGTGACGATGGACAAGGCGGGCATTGCCCAGCAGAGCGGCCTGAAGGCGCAGTTCGACTCGTTCCAGTACGGCCCGCCGATGATGGAGGCTCTCGCCGCAGGCTCGATCGATGCGGTGGTGACGAGCTTGATGCCGGTAACGTCGTATGCCACCAAGATCCCCGGCGACGTCAAGATCGTCGCGATGGTGGGGCAGTCGAGCCACTCGCTAATGGTGGACAAGAGCAGCGGGGTCGCGGCGGTCGATTCACTTGCCGGGAAGAAAGTGGGCGTTTCCTTCGGTTCGGATTCGCATCTCGACATACTGGTGTGGCTGAAGGAGCGCCGGCTCGCCGACAAGGTTTCGCTGGTCAACATCGCTCCCGCCGAACTGGCGACCGCGCTCGGCAACAAGTCGGTCGATGCGATCGTCATCCGGCAGCCGCAGGTCCTGAGGTTGCAGCAGCAGTCGGGCGCTCAGATCCTGCATACCTGGCCGTTCCGCTTCGTTTCCATCGTCAAGACCAAATTCATCGCCGAGCATCCGCAGGAGGTTGAGAAATACATTGCCTCCCTTCGCAAGGCGATCCTCTTCATCGCGCAGAACCAGCAAAAGTCCGCGGAGTGGTTCGGGGAGTATCTCAGGACGGATCCCGCGGTTGTCATGGCGGCTTCGAAGGACGATCCGTTTTATACGGCAACCGACCTTGGCCAGATCGACATCGCCGTGAAGGCGGACAGCCGTGCCCTGATCGGCAAATGGGCCGCGGACGCGTTCGAGCACAAGATGATCAAGCAGAAGCTGGACGTCGAGTCCCTCTTCCAATAGTCGCCAGCGCCGGCGTGGAAGGCTGCCGCGCCCGGCTGATCCGTTTGGCAATTAGTTGTAGCGCCCGGCTCGTTTTTCATATCGCAGGCATCGGCTCCGATCCAGATTGAGCGCTCAATACTTCTATCGAAGGATCCAGCAAATGAGCGAACGTCAAAACAAGCGCCACGCCGGCAGGCCCATCGAGGCCGAAACTTTCCAGCTGTGGGTTTTCTCCGATGCGCATGTCGCCACCGACAAGGCGGTCTCGGCGGCGATACGCAACGGCATGGAGTTCACGCCGCCGGCCGCCTATCCCGAGAGCCTCGCATCGGCGCTTCGGCAGTCCGAGTTCGGCGGCGACCTCGGCGGTCCGCCCTTCCGCTGGGATGTCGCCCTCGATCTCGGTGACAATGCCGGCCTGTGGGATCTGCCGAACGACGAGCAGGGAGTTGAGGTGGCGCGGCAGTTCGGTGCGCTCAAGCACCATCGCCGCGAACAGATTTACTCGGTGGCCGGCAATCACGATGCGTCGCCGGGCAACGCGCCGTCGAGCGCCGGCAAGCCGCCTAACTGGTGGTTCCGCAAATGGGTCGATCCGATGGGCGAGAATACGGAGTGTTCCGGCGTCGATGCGTCACGACGCCCGTATGCCGTCAAAGGAAGCTGGGAACGCTATTCCTTCAGCGTCGGCAATCTCCGTTTTCTGATGATGAGCGACCGCAACGACCTGCCGTTTCCGGTCGGCCGCCGCGAGTTCGGCGGCGGCTCGCCGGCCGGTGCCGTGACCAGCGATACCTGGGCCTGGTGGCAGGAGAATGTGGAGGCCGCCAAGGACGACATCGTCATCAGCTGCCACCACCACATGCTGCGGGAAACCACGGTGGCATCAGGCGATTTCGAAGGAGTCTCCAAATATCCCGACGGCCGTTATCGCCACGGCCGCTACCACGGCGTCGACGGCGTGCCGGAGGGTGCATCCTATCTGTACTTCGTCGACGAGGAGCCGAAGGCGCAGCGGTTCGAACAGTATCTGGAGAAGAATCCGGGCTCGGTCGATCTCTGGCTCGGCGGACACACCCACACCTTTCCCGACGATGTCGTCAGCGGTCGGGGGCATGTCGAGCGCAAATGGGGCACCAACTTCGTCAATTGCGCGCAGCTGTCGAAGTATCACTCATTCGTGACGTGCCCCCCGATGAGCCGGCATTTCACCTTCACGGTCGGATCGCCGCTGGTGCGCGTCCGCTGCTACCTGCACGACGACACCCATGCGCCGCAGGGCTGGTACGCGCCCGCCGAACGCGTGCTCGAATTCGGCAAGCCATTCGCGCTGGACGGCGATGCGGTCCTGGCGCCAGCGGAGCAATTCAGCCTGGAGCCGTCATGACGGCGGCGGCGCTGCCGAGACGTCACAGCCCCGGCAGCGCCGAGAGATAGACGTTCATCATGCCCTCGGCCTCCGCGATCACGCGAAGGGTTTTGGAGTCGAAGGCGATCTCGGCGAGCCGCAGGCTGGTGATTTCGGCTGCTACCCGCACGCCGTCCTCGTTCTTCTGAAAATCCGCGATGACGGCGGCGATCTTCTTCTGCGCATTGCTGGCGAACGGTTTCAGGTCGATGGTGGCCTTGTCGGCCAGCGCCCGCTGCAGATGCGGCATCGCCGCGCGGGCGGCGGCGCCCAACAGCCCGAACGCAGCTTCGGATTCGACCGCGAGTTCGATGTCGGTGAGCCGCAGCGTCTGCTGCGCCTGATCGAGCACGGGCCGGCCCCAGATATGCACATTGGCCTCGCCGCCGAAGCCGAAGAAGCTCTTCTTCTCCTTGGCGTTGACCAGAAGCGAGATCAGCAGCCGGTCGCCGGAGGCCGCGACGCTGGCGCGCTTGACGGTGACGTCGACCGATCCCGAGCCGTCTTCCGGAAAAGTCTTGCCGGCGAACTGCGCCTCCACGATCTTGTTGATCTCGGTGAAGGGCATGTCGATCGGCACGCCGATGCTGACGCCCCCCGGCGTCGGCGGGATGATGGAGATGGTCGGCGGGAACGGGCAGTCCGGCTTGGTCTGCACCGGCGTGATGCGGGTCTCGGCCTCGATGCCGAGCGTCAGCGTCACCGCCTGGGCATCGACGCGCGGCTGCGCCGCGATGGCGCGGGTCGGCCGCAGCTCCAGCCACAGCGCCGGAAGCGACGAGGTGGTGCCGGTGCCCTGCAGCGGAATCGAGCGGCAGGCTTTTGCCCATTGCACCCGTGCATTCTGCTCGATGGCGGGATCGTTGCGGATCCGCGCCTGCGCCACCGCGATCTGCTCGGCCACGGTCTTGTCGATCAGCGGCTTGACCTGCGCCGGGACGTTGACGCGGGCGCCCGCCACCACGAGGCTGGTGTCGCCGAGAATGACCTGCCCCGCCAGGTTGGGCTCGAGCCGCCAGGCGGCGGCGAGCTTCGGCCGTGCGGTGATGACCACGTTGCCCTTGATCTCGGCGCTGGCGTTGAGGTTCTTGATGTTGACGCTGCCGATCTTCTTGCCGAGGTCGCCGCCGAGCAGGCCGCCCAGGGCATCGCCGACCGCGCCGGTCGCCTTGGCCGACAGCGAGCCGGTCACGTTCAGCGTTCCCGTCAGCGGCGTCGCCAGCGACAGCACGTCCTGGGCGCCGGTCGCGGCAATCGGGCCGCGCGCGGCGGACCAGCCGATGTCGGCGTTCTGCAGGATCGACGTCACGGGGTTGTCGGCCTTGCCGGCGAAATTGCGCGGCGCGCCGCGGTCGGCGGCGTCGCGAATCGCCGACAGCGTGATCGCCACCGGCGCGATGATGCTGGAAGCGCGCGGCGCCGGCGGCAGCAGCGGCAATTCGACCAGCACGGGCGCGCTCACATTGCCGCGCGGTGCCACCCAGTCCATCGCTTTCAGGCTGACGAAAAACGAGACCGCAAGCGCCGCGATCCCGAGCAGGATGGTCTTCAGATTAATCGGCAGACGCATCGTCCCCCCGGACTGTTCAGCGGCGGAGTTTACAGGGCGGGGGAGGGGGGCGCTAGGGCGGGGCTTTGGGTAACGTGTAACGAAACGTGTCCCCGGCAACATCCGTGGCCGCATTGTGGCCTTGTTGCGAGAACGGTGTGCTCGGCGCGAAGCGCCGCCCTTGATTTGCCGAGCTTGCGATTCAAGGCCACAAAAAATGGCGCGGAGACCGCGCCATTCTTCAGATCAGGTGCCTCCGGGAGGATCAGCCGCGCTTGCCGCTGGTGTTGTCGGCGCGGCGGTCCATCGGCAGCACGATCACCTTGGTGCCGACATTGACCCGCGAATAGAGGTCGGTGACGTCTTCATTGGTCAGGCGCAGGCAGCCCGAGGAGACGTGGGTGCCGATGGTGTGCGGCGCGTTGGTGCCGTGGATGCGATAGATGGTGCCGCCGAGATACATCGCGCGGGCGCCGAGCGGGTTGCCGGGGCCGCCGGCCATGTAGCGCGGCAGATAGGGCTGGCGCGCGATCATTTCCGCGGGCGGGGTCCAGTTCGGCCATTCCGCCTTCCTGGTGATGGTCTGCACGCCCGACCAGGTGAAGCCCTCGCGGCCGACGCCGATGCCGTAGCGGATCGCCTGTCCGCCGCCGAGCACGTAATAGAGATAGGTGTTGGGGGTATCGATCACGATGGTGCCGGGCGCCTCACGGGTGGCGTAGTTGACGACCTGGCGCTTGAATCGCGCCGGCATCTCGCGGACGGTGCCTTCGTCATCGTCGGCGGGGGCGGCCTGCACCGGCGGAGCATATTGTGCCGGCGGGCTCATGAGGAACGGAAACAGCTGCACCGGCGCTGCCGCGGCGGAGCCGGCAAACGCGAACGTGCCGATCGCCAGCGCACCGAATGCTGCGGCAACGCGACGTGAATTCAGTGTGACTGAGTGGAACATGATCGACCCCTGTTTGCGCCTGCGCACCAGTGTCCCCGGCGCGTCGTTGCAAACATCAGTACAGATCAAGCGTTTCAGGAGCTTTGCACAATCTCGCCAAAATGGTTTCGTCGCGTTAAGAATTGTTTCATTGTGGTTTCATGGGCCGCCAAGGCGGCGCGCGGTTATTCATTTCCGACCCCGCCGCCGAAGTTTTTATCGATTTGTTTCAAGCCTTTATAAGGGAGGCCGTCGGGCCCTCGGCTGTCCCCGCTCGACGGATTACAGCGCGCGCATCCGCGCCGGCTCCTCTGGGACGACAAGGCCGATCACCATGCGCCGGTCGGCAACGGCATGGTTGAACTGGTCGAGCACAAGCCCGATCGCCGAAAGGTCGCCTTCCTCGATCGCGCCATCGTCATAGCAATCCAGCGCCTCGCGCAGGATGCCGTCGACCTCGTTCTGCGCCGCCGTCAGTTCGTCCGCAGAATCCGCCAGGCGCACCCTCGAAATGATGGCGAGCAGGTCGTCGCGATGCTCATCGTATTGTTCGCGTTCGTCCCGCTTGAAATAGTGACGGAGCCAGGCGCCGGCGGATCCGAGCCCCGACAGAACCAGAAGGGCACCCCAGAAAAAGTCCGAATATCGTTCCAGAAAGGTGCGTTCGGTGCCGTCGATATAGGCCGCCGCGCCCGCATGCGCCGGCAGCGCGGCGTCCTTGTCGGTATCGGGCTTCTCGATCTTGGCGGCCGTGGGCACGTCCCGGGCGAGCGACTGGCGCACCGTGAACAATTGCCGGACGAAACCGCCGACCGCGGTTTCCGACAAGGATTTAGGCGCGATGATCAAATGGTTGACGCTGACAGTGTCGATCTTGTCCTCGGGGCGCGGCGGCAACGGACTGAAGGTACTGCCGGGAATTTCCTCGGCCTCGTAGCGCGGGTGTTTCTTGGCGAGCGTCTCCGAAACTTCGATCGGCAGGAATTTCGGCTCGCCCCGCGCCTTGGCGGTGGCGGCGATCGCCTCGATGGTGATCTTGCTGTCGAGCGGACCCACCGCCATGAAGGCGTCGATGGCCGGATCGCGCGCCATCTCGGCGATCTGGCTGGTGGCGAACTGGGTAATCGCCACCTTGTCGGAATTGACGCCGGATTCGGTCAGGATCACGCGCAGCAGGGCAGGGTTGGTCTTGGTCCGTCCGATGACGCCGACGCGATGCCCGGGCAGATCTCCGAGTTCCTTGATCTTCGGCGCCGGCGGCTTCTTCGATCCCTTGGCCGGCAGGCCGGGCACCGACCACAGTGTCACGACGTTCTTGCGCAGGATGGCGACCGACTGGGCGTCGGCCGGCAAATCCAGATCGCCGCGCGCGACAGCGAGGTCGGTCTTCCTGGCCGCCAGCAATGCGATGCTTTCGATCGCGCCCTCGGTGACGATCGGTTGCAGCCGGACCGAATTGCCGTCGCGGGCAAAGGTCTGCGCCAGCGCCTGCACCAGTTTCTGGTCCTCGCTGCCGGCCGGGCCCACCGCGATGCGCAACGTGACCGGTTGCAGGAAGTAATAGAGCCCGGCCGCGGCGGCGCCGAACAGGAAAATGCCGGCGGCCAGCACCAGCAGCGAATAGTCCTTCCGCTTGCGCCGTCTGGGCAGCGTGCCCGGGGTATCGCTGGGATTTGATGATGACATTGTTCTGTCACGCTACACGAAAAACCCGCGTAACGCCGGAAAAAGATCGGCCGCGCGTCCATGACGTCACACGCATGAAATATCCATGGCCGAACGTCGGGAAGTTAAGAATCAGCAAACTCCCGGGTTTCCTTCATGCGGATCTTGATTGCGACAGACGCGTGGCATCCGCAGGTTAACGGTGTCGTCAGGACGTTAACCTCGTTGGCACGCAGCGCTGCATCGCTCGGTGCGGAAATCCGCTTCCTGACCCCGGAAGGGTTTCCGTCGATGGCGGTGCCGACCTATCCGAGCCTGCGGGTGGCCTGGCCGAACCGGCGCGAGATCGCCCGAAGGATCGAGGCGGCATCCCCGGACGCCATTCATATCGCGACCGAGGGACCGGTCGGATGGGCGGTGCGCGCCTATTGCCGCCGTCGCAAGCTGGCCTTCACCACGTCCTACACGACACGCTTTCCGGAATACATCGCGGCGCGCTGCATCATTCCGGAATGGTTGAGTTATGCGGTGCTGCGGCACTTTCACGCTGCGGGCGCCATGACCATGGTCGCCACCGCGTCGCTGCGGCAGGAGCTCGGCGCCAGGGGTTTCCGCAAGCTCGGCAGCTGGACGCGCGGGGTCGACACCAACCTGTTCCGGCCCGACGATCCGGCCGAGCTCGACCTGCCGAGGCCCATCTTCATGACGGTCGGCCGCGTCGCCGTCGAAAAGAATCTCGAGGCGTTTCTGGCATTGAACCTGCCGGGATCGAAGGTCGTGATCGGGGAGGGGCCGCAGAAGGCGGAGCTCGAACGCCGCTATCCCAAGGCCAAATTCCTCGGCGAGAAAACCGGCAGCGATCTGACCTCGCATCTGGCGGCGGCGGACGTCTTCGTCTTTCCGAGCCTCACCGATACTTTCGGCGTCGTTCAACTCGAGGCGCTGGCGTGCGGCACGCCGGTCGCGGCGTTTCCGGTCACGGGTCCGCTGGACGTGATCGCGGATCACCCCATTGGCGTGCTGGACGTGGATCTGCGCCGCGCCTGCATCGGTGCGCTGAGTCTGTCCCGCGAAGCCTGCCGCAGTTTTGCGCTGGAGCGCTCGTGGGAAAACAGCGCCAGGCAGTTCATCGGCAATCTCTCCGCATTGCAGCCGAGCCGTTCGCTGCGACCGGCCCGCCGCATGGCATCCCGAAGCGCGGTGCAGGGCTAACCGGCAGGACTAACCGGCAGCGAACCGGCCGATCATCACAAGCGAGTTGGAGTTACCATGGCAGAAATCATCAAGTTGGACGGTACCAGGCAATTGGACTTCGACCGCGAGACGGTCGAGCAGGCCTATGACCGCTGGGCGCCGATCTACGACCTCGTGTTCGGCGGCGTGTTCAGCAAGGGCCGCCGCGCCGCGATCCAGGCCACCAACAGCATCGGCGGCCGCGTGCTGGAGGTTGGCGTTGGCACCGGCATTTCGTTGCCGCAATACGCCTCCCATCTTCGCATCTTCGGGACCGACATTTCCGAAGCCATGCTGCGCAAGGCGCACGCCCGGGTGGCGAATCTGGGCCTGAAGAACGTCGAGGGCCTCGCGGTGATGGACGCGGAGAAACTCGAATTTCCGGATGGTTCATTCGACGTCGTGATGGCACAGTATGTGGTGACGGCGGTGCCCAACCCGGAAGTCGCGCTGGACGAGTTCGCCCGGGTGCTGCGGCCCGGCGGCGAGCTGATCCTGCTGAGCCGGGTCAGCGCCGATGCCGGGATGCGCCGCTTCATCGAGCAGCGGCTGCAGCCGGTGGTGCGTCAGCTCGGCTGGCGAACCGAATTCGCGTGGTCGCGCTACGCGCAGTGGCTGGCGGGTGCGCGCAGCATGGAATTGATCGAACGCCGCCCGGTGCCGCCGCTCGGCCATTTCTCGCTGATCCGTTTCCGCAAGACCAAGGCCGCCCTGGCCGCCGCTTGAGCCTGCGCGAGCGGGCAGCCGGCGGCTGCGGCTGTGTGCCGCGGTACATGTCAATATGATGTCGTCACATGACGGACATCGAATCCCGTTAAATGAAATCAATCTGTCTTGAGCATGTCTTTGGGGAGAACATGATGAGCAATTTCCGCGAACAATTGCGAACCCAACGGTGGGATGACCATCGCTACTATCATCACAGCCGCATCAACCAGAGCCTGCACTTCATCAGTGCCGCGAGCTTTCTGGTCGCCTATGCGCTGCTGTTCGTTGATCCGGTCGCCGCAGCCCTGATCGGCTGGCTGGTCTCGATGACGACAAGGCAGGCGGGCCACTTCTTCTTCGAGCCGAAGGGCTACGATCACGTCAACGAGGCGACCCACGACCACAAGGAAGAGATCAAGGTCGGCTATAATCTGAACCGCAAGATCGTGCTGATGACGATCTGGGCGCTTTCGCCTGTCGTGCTGTTCCTCGATCCGACCCTGTTCGGGATCTTCGCGCCGTGGAGCTCGCCCGCCGACTTCATGCGTCAGGTCGCCAAGGTGTGGCTGGCGATCGGGATCGGCGGCCTGCTGTTCCGGACCGTGCACCTGTTCTTCATCCGCGACGTCGAGACCGGCCTGGTGTGGATGACCAAGATCCTGACCGATCCGTTCAGCGACCTCAAACTGTACTACAAGTCACCGCTGTACCTGCTGAAGGGCGAGTTGATCGATCCCGGCCTCGAAAAACACGTCAAGCGCGCCTGAATTTTGAAAATGCAATGCCTGAAAATCGTCATGCCCGGGCTTGTCCCGGGCATCCACGTCTTGGCAGCACGGCAAGGAAGACGTGGATGGCCGGCACAAGGCCGGCCATGACGGTGAATGAAAGCGTCAGCCGTTCACTTCTGCCGTCGTCGCGTGATCATCTCTTTCAGGATCTGCCGCTTGATCGCCTTGTTGGTAAGTCCCGCGTCGTGCCACCACCAGCCATCCCGCTTCATCTTCTCGGCTGCCGTCACGAAGCGGTTGGCCACTTCAGCAAAATCGGCGTCGGTATAGTTCAGGCTGAAGATCAGCCGGCCGGTGCCGACCCAGCTCAAGGCGAGCCCTTCCGCCCGCAGATAGTATTGCAGCATCCAGTTGTAACGCGACGGCTCGGTATATTGCACCATCCAGATCGACGACATGTTGCAGACCCGGACCGGCAGATCCTGCGCGGCCAGCCGTTCGTTGAGCGCTCGCGCCCGCGTGTCCCAGGTGTCGTCGAGTCCGTCATAGACGCTGCGGAAGGCCGGGTCCTGGAGACGGGTGAGGAACTCGTCCATCGCCGTCATGACGTAAGGGTGCGAATTGAAGGTACCGCGCGCGAAGCAGATGTCGACCGGGCGGTCGTCGCGGTAGCGGCGCATCAGGTCCTTGCGGCCGCACACCACGCCGATCGGCAGCCCGCCCGCGAGGCTCTTGCCGTAGGTCACCATGTCGGCGCGGACGGAAAAGTATTCCTGGGCGCCGCCGGCGGCCAGCCGGAAGCCGACGAACACCTCGTCGAAGATCAGGACGATGCCGCGTTCGGTGCAGACGTCCCGCAGCGCTTTCAGCCAGGCCCCGTACGCCGCGCGATCGAAATGGCCTTTTCGCGAGCTGTCGACCAGCGCGGAATCGGCGGGCGCGCCGGCATTGGGGTGAAGCGCCTGCAAGGGATTGACCAGCACGCAGGCGATATCGCGCCGCGTTCTCAGCACATGCAGCGTCTTCTCCGACATGTCGGCCAGCGTATAGGTCTCGTGCGGCGAGATCGGATTGCCGACGCCGGGCTGCACGTCGCCCCACCAGCCGTGATAGGCGCCGGCAAAGCGCACCAGGTGCGAGCGGCCGGTGTGATAGCGGGCCAGCCGGACCGCCTGCATCACGGCCTCGGTGCCGGACATGTGGAACGAGACTTCGTCGAGTCCCGAAATCGCGCACAGCCGCGCGACGTTGTCGGTGATGACGGGATGATAGGACCCGAGCACCGGGCCGAGCGCGTGGGCGCGGTCCGCGGCCTTCGCAATGCACTCCTTGTAGAAATCATTGCCGAAGATATTGACGCCGTAGGAGCCGGTGAGGTCGTGGAACGTGTTGCCGTCGGGGTCGGTGACCGTGACGCCCGCCGACGATTCCATGAAGGCACTGGTGCCGAGATGCTCGCGGACAAGCCGGCTGTACTGGAATGGTACCCGGTAGGCCTCGGTGAATTGCAGGTCGGATATCCTTTCCGCAGCCTGCAGCGTCATCTGCCGGCCCTTGGGATAGCGCTCCTTGTAGAGCGCCGCCAGCTTGAAGAAGCCGTCCTGCCGTTGCAGCGCGACCTCGGCCGGCGCGCCGTCGGAGCGGAAGAAATCATCGATGCCGAATTCGTAGAACGGCACCAGCCGCGCGACCATGCGCGACATCTTGGAATGTCCGGTCAGCGAGCGGTGCTTGGCCCGCGAAAGCGCCAGCCGGGCGTTCAATTTGGGAAAGACTGTCGCGGCGCCGGTTATCGCAACCGCGGACAGGGCGAGAATCGGAAGAGGCGAATCCATGCCACCAGCGCTAACCAGTACAGCTGACAGGATCATGACAGTGCGAGGGCTGATCTCAGCTTTGACCCAGCAGGAAAACCTCAATTTCCTGCTGACCAACCGGATCCCGCGGGCGGCGCTCACGCGCTTCATGGGCTGGTTCAGCAAAATCGAGAACCCGTTCGTAAGGGATATGTCGATCGCCTGCTGGCGGCTGTTCTCCGAACTCGACCTCAGCGAAGCGCGCAAGACCAGCTTCAAGAGCCTGCACGATTGCTTTGTCCGCGAACTCCGCCCCGGGCTGCGGCCGGTCGACCCCGATCCCGCCGTCGTGGTCAGTCCGTGCGATGCCATCATCGGCGCGCACGGCCGGATCGAGGACACCGAGCTGTTTCAGATCAAAGGCGCGCCGTACACGCTTCTGGACCTGCTCGGCGATCCCGCGCTGGTCGAACAGCACCGCAATGGCCGTTTCATCACGTTGCGCCTGATGTCGAGCATGTATCATCGCTTCCATGCGCCGCAGGATGGCCGGATCGAACGGGTCACGTTCGTTCATGGCGATGTCTGGAACGTCAACCCGATTGCGCTGAAGCGGGTTGAGCGGCTGTTCTGCAGGAACGAGCGCGCGGTGATCCAGATGCGGCTGGCGTCAGGCGAAGCGCTGACGCTGGTGCCGGTGGCCGCGATCCTGGTCGCGAGCCTGCGGCTGCATTTTCTCGATCTCACGCTCAATGCGCAGAGCCGCGGGCCGACCGTGTTCCCCTGCGATGCGAGCGTGCGCAAGGGCGATGAACTCGGCTGGTTCGAGCATGGCTCGACCATCATCGTGCTGGCGCCCGGCGATTTTGAGTTCTGCGATAATGTGGCGGACTCCGCGCGGATCTTTGCCGGCCAACCGCTGATGCGGCGCGCGGAAGCCCTGAAGCAGGCGTGAACACGAGTCATCCATCCGTCGCAAAACCTTCGGCCCAGAGTCAAGTTCGACGGGCACCCTTCGTCATGATTCGACGAGGGTGCCGAGATGCCAATTGCGAACCGCGCGAAGCAGGGTCCGACCAGACGCCAGTTGCTGGTCCGCTCGGCAGCCACCGTCGCGCTGGCGGGACTGGGCGGTCTCGCCAAACCCTATCTGAGCCGCGCCGCCGACCGGCCGCGGATCACGAGCGGGATTGCCTCGGGCGATGTCGCCGCCGATTCCGCCGTGATCTGGGCGCGCGCCGACCGGCCGGCGCGGATGCAGGTGGAATGCTCGACCGTCGAAAGTTTCAAAACCATTCTTCGCGCCGCGTCGTCGCAAGCGCTGCCGGACGGCGACTTCACCTCAAAACTCCTGCTGGAAGGCCTGCCGCCCGGGCAGGATATTTTCTACCGGGTGCGGTTCGACGATATCGCCGAGCCTGCGATTTCAGGCGAAGCGCAGGTGGGGCATTTTCGTACCGCGCCGGCTGAACGGCAGTCGATATCGTTCGTCTGGTCGGGCGATACCGCCGGGCAGGGCTGGGGCATCGATCCCGACCGCGGCGGCATGCGAACCTACGCCACCATGCTCGAAAGCCGTCCGGACTTCTTCATTCATTGCGGCGATCACATCTATGCCGATTGTCCGATCGAGGCCGAATTGAAGCTGTCCGACGGCGGCCTGTGGCGCAATCTTGTCACCGAGGAAAAATCCGTCGTCGCCAAAACCCTCGCGCAGTATCGCGGCAATTACAAATACAACCTGCTCGACGCGAATTTGCGCGCTTTCAATGCGCAGGTGCCGATGCTGGCGCAATGGGACGATCATGAAGTGACCAATGACTGGTCGCCGATCGGGACCGCCGACGAAACCGGTTACGCCGAGGACGGCAGCTCCCGGCTTGTGGCGCGCGCCGCCCGGGCCTTTCACGAGTTCATGCCGATCCGCAAATTGCCGGCGCAGGCGGGCCGGATCTATCGCAAGGTCAGCTACGGGCCGCTGCTCGACGTATTTCTGCTGGACATGCGCAGCTATCGCGATTCGACCTGGAACAGGCGCGGCGACGGCATCGACACCTGTATCCTCGGATCTATCCAGCTGGCCTGGCTGAAGCGCGAACTGGCGGCATCCGACGCGACCTGGAAGGTCATCGCGGCGGATATGCCGATCGGCCTGGTCAGCGAGGACGGCATCGCGCTCGGCGACGGCCCGCCGGAGCGGCGTGAATGCGAGATCGCCGATCTGCTGTCGCACATGAAACGCGTCGGCATCAGGAACACGGTGTGGCTGACGGCCGACATGCATTATACGGCCGCGCACCGCTACGATCCGAACCGCGCGGTGTTTGGGGATTTCGAGCCGTTCTGGGAATTCGTCTCCGGCCCGCTGCATGCGGGGACCTGGGGCCCCGCCCCGCTGGACAATACCTTCGGTCCGGCCGTGGCGTTTCAAAAGGGCTGCAGCGCGGAACAGGGTGAAAACCTCGCGCCGTGTTTTGGACTGCAGTTCTTCGGCCGCGTCGATATCGACGGCCAGTCCGAAGTCATGACGGTGACGTTGAAGGATATCGACAACCGGGATCTGTGGTCGGTCGATATCGAGCCGCGGCCGGACGCCCGGCCGGGGAGAATCCTGTCCCAGCACTACTGACGCCGGCTGACGTTTTCCGGATCGCTTCACGGAAAGCTGCACTGCCATCTCAATCTGCGATATGCTGGCGGCTGCATGGGCAGCATGAGGACACGGGATGGCGCGGACGCCTGTTCTGGCGGCGGGAGGCATTGTGCTGCGGCAGGGCGACACGCCGCTGTTTGCGGTGGTGCGCTTGCGCAAGCGCAACGAATGGGTGCTTCCCAAGGGCAAGCTCGATGACGGCGAAACGCCGCGCGCCGCCGCCGAGCGCGAGGTGCTGGAAGAGACCGGGCACGACGTCGCCGTGCACGAATTTCTGGGAACGCTGGTCTATGAGGCCGGCCGGGGTTCCAAGGTCGTGCATTATTGGCGGATGGAAGCCCGTGGCGGGCAAGTTCACCCGCTGATGCGCGATGTGAAGGCGGTCGACTGGCTGCCGCTCGATGCCGCGCTCGAGCGGCTCTCGCGCGGCTATGAGCGCGCGTTTCTGGCCAATGTCGGTCCGCTTGCGCTGGAGGGGGCCGCCGCGGCCGTCGAGGAGTTGCGGCCTTCGGTGGCGGGTTCGGCTGCGGCTGCGAGGGCCGAACCAAAAAGGAAGGACTCCGGCGGAGCGGCGCAAGGCCGCGGCGGTCTGCTGCAGAAACTGCGCGACTGGCTCCGGCGCGAGGGCTGATCGGCGACGACAGGACATTGGGCGAAATGTCGGCCCATCTGTGCAAGCGAAAGCCCGCCGGAGCGGCCGGCGGGCTTTTGAATTTATCCTGCGATCGATCGCGTCGATTACTTCACCCTGGCCGGCGCCAGATTGACCGGCTTGCCGGGTTTCCCAGGCGAATAACTCACGGGAGTGGCCGCCGGCGTCTCCTTGCGGAACACTGCCTTGCAGCCGTCGCTCAGCGCCGCGCGCTGCCGGTGCATGCAGGCGGTGATGCGGTCGACATCGGGAATTTCGGAACTGCACAGCCGCATCGCATCGCTGGCGCACATCTGCTCCTGCTCCGCCGTGTGGGCGAGCGAGGCCGTCGTCAGCATGCCGAAGGCGAGTACGCTGGCGACCAGCAATTTGCAGCCGCCGAATTTCGAACCAGTTGAAGTCATTGATTTCCCCTTGTGCGCGCCCGAGCCGTGCGCCGATCCCCGGTGTCTCGTGATGATGAGAGTACGCGGCATTCGTTTCAGGACGTTTGCGTCAAACCCGCAAATTGATTTCGTCGTGTTGATATTTGTTTCATCGCTACCATCGCACGGATCGTTAACCATTGCCGTACGACGACGAAAAGCCCTCGCGAAAATCCGCGAGGGCTTTGCCGGATCGATGCTTCAGCTGACGCGCTTCCAGGTCTGGCCGCCGCAGAACATGCCGCCAAAGGCGCAGCCCTGAACCCGCAGCGCGTTGGTGCCCTTCATCGCGATGGTCGAGTCGTAATTGCGGCCGCTGTCGGGATCGTGAATCGTGCCGGTCCATTTGGAAGCCTGCGGCTTCATGTTGATCAGGATCTTCTTGCCGGTCTTGACGGCATAGCCGCACAGGTTCTGCCCGCATTCCTCGATCCGGACGTTGCCCTTGTTTTCCTCGGTGGCCCAGATGCCGAGCGGCGTGGTCGGCGTTGGCGCGGCGGCGACCGGGGCGGGCGGCGGTGCAATGGCCGGAGGCGCTACCGGGGCCGGTGATGCCTCGACTGCGGCGGATGGCGCGGGCGTGACCGCCGCCACCGTCGTCGGCGCGGCAGGTGCGGGACTTGCAGCCGGCGCGTTGCTGGCAACAGGGGCCGCCGGCTGCGGCGCCGTGGCCTGAGCGGCGGGGGCCGGTGCGGGTGCGGTGTCCGTGTCGTCGTCGATGTTCTTCGACTTGAAGCCCTTGAAATTGCCGAAGCTGGAGCCGGAGATGGTGGGAGCCGAGATATTGATGCAGGACAGTGAATTGCAGTTCCTCGGTGCCTCGATTCGGATCTTGTGCCCCTCGATCTGGAAGGAAATCGAATTGCCGCCGGCCTGGGCGGACGTGGCGGCCATCAGCAGCGCGGCGAGAGCGAAGTACTTTTTCATGTGGGCCTCCTGATGCAGCGGGTTGGTGAACTTGTCCCGACCCTACGCCCGGCGCCTGCCTGCTTCCGTGACTTGCGTCACCCAGCAACGCCAGGGCGCCCGGCATTCCGGCTTGGTGATTCAAGTCACATCCGGTGTCGCCGCCCGGCCGCTAGGTTTCGCGCCACATTGAATGGGCCTGAGACATGAGGCTTGCGATGAAGCGACTTTGTTTTCTCGCCGTGCTGATGGCGTTGAGTTCATCCGCCCAGGCCGGCAATTCGTTTTCCTTCGTGGTCGGCGGACACCGCATCCGCATCGAGGCGCCGCGGCATTGCCATTCCCCGTCATGCGTTTCGGTTTCGATCCCGGGAATGGATCGGGTGCGCTGGCGCCGCGATCCTGATGAAGACGATCGCGATGTGGACGAGCCGGTGAAAGCGCCGGTCGCCGTACCGCCGCCAGTGCCGGTCCAGGCCGCGCCGGCGCCGGCGGTGTTCAAGCCGGCCGCCGCCGCGACACAGCAGGTCGCCGCGCCGCCGCCTGCCATTGCGCCGCCAAACCTGCTTCCGCCGGTACCGCCTCCACCGCCGCCCGCCGAGAAGCCGGCCGAAGCGGTTCGGCCGCCGGCGGTCGCCATGCCCCAGGCATCGAGCGTCTCGCATCAGCTGGAAGACGAGCCCGCGAAGTCGCCGGTCGGCGACTGGCAGAGCGAGGGCAGCAAGGGAACGGTCCGCATCGAACGCTGCGGCCGTGCGTTGTGCGGCTATGCGCTCACATCGTCCTCCAGCGAAAAGGGCGAGGCGGTGCTGGTCAACATGAAGCCGAAGACCGCCGCGCAATGGACCGGCAACGTCTACAGCCACGACAGCGGCGATACCTACTACGGCACCATGGCGCTGCAGGGCCCGAACACGCTGCGGGTCGAAGCCTGCGCGCTCGGGCGGTTTTATTGTTCGGGCAACAACTGGACGCGGATCGGCGGCAAGCCGGAGCGGTTGATCACGTCGCGGCAGGTGTCATCGGCGTCGGGGTCGTAGCCGGCTGTGGGTGATTGCGGCGCCTGTCAGATCGCGGGCAGCGACAGCAGCAGCCGCACCAATTGCGCCTGCCGCTTGGTGTCGGTCTTGCGGAACAGCGAACTGAGATGCCACCGCGCGGTGGAAATCTTGATGTTCAACGCGACCGCGGCTTGCTCGGGTGTATCCCCCTTGATCAGCCGCTCGGCCATCGACACTTCGACTGCGCTGAGACCGTAGAGGCTTCGCAGCATCCAGGCCGGCCGCGGGCTCCCGCTTTCGGGATGGCTGATCAGCACGAACGCCGCGGGTGATTTGTCGCCGGTCGTAACGCGTCGTGGCAGCGGGCCGGCCACCACGGTGTAGTTCTGCGCTGCCGGGCCGGCGGCGACTTGAATGGCGCCGCCGCGGCCGTGCTGGAGGCCTTTGAGCCGACCGGTTGCGCCGGCAATCAGCCGCGCCAGCGCGTCGTCATCGCCCGGAGCGAGCGCGGACAGCCGGTCCCGGCGCAGCCGCAGGCCTGCCGAGTCCGCCATCATCGATCGCGCGGTGCGGTTGGCGAAGATGACGGAACCGTTCGCGGAAAGCAGAACGATGCCCGTAAGGCTCTGCTCCAGCACGTCTGAAATTCCGATGAGTGCTTCGCGGGATTCGTCGAGGTGCCGCGCGATCGACGCGGCGCGCTGAATATGTCCAACCAGCGGGCGCAGTCGTTGGGCGTCGGAGCGGTCGTATTCGGGTGCCGATCGAGGGCGCGCCAGCGCCAGGATCTGCAGCGACCGATCGTCGGCATGGGTTGCGACGCGCAGGATCGCATGCATGTCGCGGGGCTTCATGAACCCATTGTAGTAGTCGCTGCGCATCAGTTCGTGCTTCGGCATCAGATCCCGGTCGGTTTCGACCTCGCCCTGACGCCAGACCCGCGTGTGCCAGTGAAACACGTTTCGCCCGAGCCACACATCGAGATATTCGCGCTGGCTTTGGGCGTCGACACCCCACTGCACCGCGCTGCCCCGCAACGTCTCGCGGTCCTCATCCACCAGACTGACGCAGCTGCATCCGAACAGGACGCCGAGTCTTTGCAGGGCGATCGGCCATGCGTCGTGCACGACGGCGGCTTCGTAGACGGCGTCAAGGATGCCGGAAATATCGGGTGCCTTCATGCGGTTGCCGATCGCATTCGGAACCGGCGTTCTGCCGGCCTGCGGACGATCTTAATCCGGCCGCCTGGTTCATCAAGCCGAAATCAAATGCAGAAAAGCCACGCCTCCGCAAAAACCAAAATGCGCACCGCGGAAATCGACCTCGCCTATTCATTTGAAGGGCGCGTCCGCCGTTCATTTCTGCAGGATTTCCGCGCTCGCAGACACGCAGCTTCGAGGGAGAGGGCCATGATGATGCGATGGTTGAAGGCAGTCACCCGGGCCGCGGCGACGCCGGCTTTCGTCTCGGGATATTGGCGATCCGCGAATGCGTGCAAGTGCCGCAGCGAGCGCGGGCGCAACGTGGCGGTACGGGTCCTGCTGCTGGCGACGGCGCTGATGCTGACGCCCGGCGCGGCGCTGGCCGACGACGTCAACATCGTGGCCAGCACCAATGCGGGGGTCAATCTGGACTCGTTCGCCGGCACCACGGCACGCATTTCACCGGGCGTGACGGTGACGAACGCCGGCCTCACGCTGATGTGCGCGAGCTTCCCGGGCGTATGCGCCTCGACGCGGGCCTGGACCCTGAACAATGAAGGCACCATCGGTCCGAACGGCGCCTTCAACGCCATCCGCTTCAACGCCGGCGGCACCGTCATCAATTCCGGCACCATCAACGGCAGCAACGGAATTTGGATTCAGGGCGGCAGCAGCGGCACGGTGAACAATCTCGCCGGCGGCACCATCCAGGGCAATTTCGGCGCTATCGTGATTCAGGTCCCGGGCACCGTGACCAATGCCGGTACCATCACCAGCAACGGCCAGGCGATAGGACTGAACAGCGGCGGTACTTTCACCAACCTTGCCGGCGGACTGGTGCAGGGGCACGGCGGCAACAACGCGGTTGCGGTCGTGCTCGGCACCAGCCGTACTGTCATCAACAGCGGCACGATCCAGAGCAACGATACCGGCTTTGCCACCGGGGTGTCGCTGCAGAACGGCACCCTTACCAACAATGCGGGCGGCCAGATCCTCGGCGCCTACAATGCAGTCTGGGCCAACGGCGCCAGCGCGACGTCGATCACCAATCACGGCCTGCTCGAGGCCTCAAAGGCGGAGGGCGGCGGCTCGGCGATCGAGGTCGACGGCGGTGGCACCGTGGTCAACACCGGCACCGTCCGCTCGCTGACCTCGGACGCGACCACGACCGACGCCGGCATCCAGTTCACCGGCGCGGGTTCGATCACCAACAGCGGCAGCATCCTGAGCGCCACCGGCGGACGCGCCATCCTGTTCACGGGATCGGCGACCCACACCCTGAACCTCGGCACCGGCTCGGTTCTCGGCGGCAACGTGCAGGGCGGCAGCGGCACCGACAATCTGGTGCTGACGGGCACAGGCCTCGAGGCGATCAACAAGTTCCTCGGCTTCGAAACGCTGTCGATGCAGGGCGCCGACTGGACCCTGAACAACAGCGGCAGCTTTGCCACCAGCGCGCAGATCCAAAGCGGCATCCTGCGCGCCAACGGGCAGTTGACGACGCCGGCGATGACCGTGCAGTCGGGCGGCACGCTGGCGGGGACCGGCACCATCGTCGGCGCCGTCAATGTCAACGGCGGCACGCTGTCGCCCGGCAACTCGATCGGTACGCTGACGGTGCAGGGCAGCCTCGTGTTCACGGCGGCGGCAAGCTATCTCGTCGAGGTCTCGACAGCCGCAGCCGACCGCGTCAACGTCATGGGCACCGCGACACCGGGCGGCGCTACCGTCAATGCGGTCTTCGCGCCCGGCGCCTATGTCGCGCGGCAATACACCATCGTCAATGCCACCGGCGGCGTCGCCGGCACGTTCAGCGCGCTAGCCAATACCAACCTGCCGTCGGGCTTCCAGTCGAGCCTGAGTTACGACGCCAACAACGTGTATCTCAATCTCGCCCTGGACCCGGGACCGGTGATCCCGGGTGGCCTCAATGTCAATCAGCAGAACGTCGCCAATGCCCTGACCGGCTTCTTCAACACCACCGGCGGCATTCCAATGGTATTCGGCGCGCTGACGCCGTTCGGGCTGACGGTCGCGTCCGGCGAACTGCCGACCCGCGCGCAGCAGACCACGTTCGATGCGATGGACCTGTTCCTCGGCCTGCTGACCGATCCTTTCGTCGCCGGCCGCGACGGCGGCATCGGCGCAGGCGTCGCCGCAGCTCCATTTGCCGGAGAGGGACATGGCACGAGCGGCTATGCCGCCAAGGACCGGCCGCGCCCGCGGCGCGAACGCGAGGCCTATTCCGCGATGTCGCGCAAGGCGCCGGTGCCGGTCGATCCGCTCGCACAGCGCTGGAGCGTGTGGGCGGCGGGCTTTGGCGGCTCGCAGACCACCGATGGCCAGGCGGCGCTGGGATCGAACACCGCGACGTCGCGGCTGGCCGCCGGTGCCCTCGGCGCCGACTATCGCTTCTCCCCGAATACGCTGGCGGGATTTGCGCTGGCCGGCGGCGGCACCGCCTTCTCGGTCGCCAACGGCCTGGGAAGCGGGCGTTCCGATCTGTTTCAGGCCGGCGCCTTCCTGCGTCATACGGCCGGGCCGGCGTATATCTCGGCGGCGCTGGCCTATGGCTGGCAGGACATTACCACCGATCGCACCGTCGCCATCGCCGGCGTCGACCGGTTGCGCGCGCAATTCAACGCCAACACCTGGTCGGGCCGAGTCGAAGGCGGCTACCGCTTTGTGACGCAGGGGTTCGGCGTCACGCCGTACGCCGCGGCACGCTCCATCACCTTCGGGCTTCCCTTCTATGCCGAGACCGTCGTGGCCGGCGCCAACACCTTCGCGCTGAATTACGCTGCGAAGGATGTCACGGCGTCGCGCAGCGAACTCGGCCTGCGCACCGACAGGTCATTCGCCATGCAGGGTGGAATTCTCGCTCTGCGCAGCCGGCTGGCCTGGGCGCATGAATTCAACCCCGATCGCAATATCGCCGCGACCTTCCAGACGCTGCCGGGCGCATCCTTCGTTGTCAACGGCGCGGCGCAGGCCCGTGACGCGGCACTCACCACCGCCTCGGCTGAAATGAAATGGCTGAACGGCTTCTCGCTCGCCGCGACTTTCGAAGGCGAATTTTCCAACCTCAGCCGAAGCTACGCCGGCAAGGGCGTCGCGCGCTATGCGTGGTAATCCGGGCTGGTGACCCATGAAAACGCCCGGCGGCTGGAGTGCTCCAGGCCGCCGGGCGCTGATTTCATGCGGTGGTGATGGGGTCTAGAACACCCCGAGCACGATGGCGCCAACAAAGGCGATGGCTGCATACGCGGTAACAACGCTCACTTTGCTGACCCAAGGACCCAGCAAGGTCATCGCGAAATCTCCGTCGTTCATGTCACTGCCCGCTCAACTTTTGAAGCTAGCAAAGCGTTCCCGGCACAAAAAGTAAGCCTTGCTGCACTATTATCGTCCGTCGGCATGCGGGAAGCGGCGGCACATGGTTAAAAAAGTGTGAAATCAATACGTTGAAGAGTCCTTAAATAAATTGGTTGAACGTGCGCGCATGACGCACGGAGTTCGTTTGTATCTCGTCGGCTCCCTCGTCCTTGTTTCGCTAGCTGGCTGCGGCCGCGGATTTTTTCAGTCCGCGGAGCGTGAACCGTGGCGGGCCGAGGCCGAATTGGCATGCCTGAAATCCGGGGCGGTGAAAGAAAACGCCGAACTGGTTCGAATCAATCCGATTTCGGGTCCCGGAGTCTGCGGCGCGGAATACCCGCTGAAGGTGGCCGCGCTCGGCGAAAGCATCGGCAGCTTTGGCTTTGCCGACGAATTGCGGCCGCCGGGCAGCATCGGCAACGCGCCACGATGGCCGGTTTCGCCGCCTCGGGCCGCGCCGCCGCCATCTTCCTATCCCGACAGTTCGATGCGCCAGCCGGCCTATGGCGCGGCATCGAACGGCCCGATTTCATTGAGCGCGCCCGGCGTCGTCCCGCCGGAAGAAGACGAAATCGCGCGCGCATCCGACGGGCCGCCGGGTCGGGGAGGCTATCCGCCGCCTTCGGCCTATCCGCGCGACCGGGGTCCTGCGCCTTATTCGGAACGTCCCGCCACCACACCGCTGCCGCGGCTCGGGCCGGCGCAGGGTAATTCCGTTGCCGCCTTCGGTCCGGTGGCGATGAAGCCGCCCGCGACGCTGGCCTGTCCGATCGTCTCGGCGCTCGATCGCTGGCTCGCCGATTCCGTGCAGCCCGCGGCGATGCGCTGGTTCGGCATCCGCGTGACCGAGATCAAGCAGATCTCCGCCTATTCCTGCCGCGGCATGAACGGCAATTCGCGCGCGCATATTTCCGAGCACGCCTTCGGCAACGCGCTGGATATCGCTTCCTTCACACTGGCCGATGGACGCGTCGTCACGGTCAAGAATGGCTGGAAGGGCATGCCGGAGGAGCAGGGCTTTTTGCGCGATATCCAGGCGGCCGCCTGCCAGCAGTTCAACACCGTGCTGGCGCCGGGCTCCAACATCTATCACTACGATCACATCCACGTCGACCTGATGCGCCGCAAGAGCCAGCGCACCATCTGCCAGCCCGCCGCCGTCTCGGGCGAGCAGATCGCCGGTCGCGCCGGGCTGCGCAATCCCTATGCCGCGCGCGATGCCTACGTGACGGGCTCGATCGGCGGCCGCAAGAGCGTGTCGCATCGGCACAAGGGCAACGACAAGGTCAACGAAGAAGACGAGTTCATGGACGAATAGGCGCGCATGCGCCTTCAACCCGAAACCGCCAGCTTTCGCACCACGCGGCCGATGATCGCGGCGCCGGCGTCGATTTCCCGCTCGGTCCAGGCCGCGAAGCCGAGGAACAATCCCGGCGTGGCGGTCCCGCCGGTAAAAAGCCGGGACAATGGCCGCGTCATCACGCCCAGACTGGCCAGATGCTTGGCGATTGCGACATCGTTCTGCCCGGCATCGAGTTCGACCAGCAGCTGCATGCCGCCCGCTGGCGGATTCATTTTCAACGCATCGCCGCCGGCGGCGCCGAGCGCCTGCACCAGCCGGTCGCGCCGTCCGCGATAGATCCGCGTCATCTTGCGGATATGCGCGGCGAAATGGCCGTGGTCGATGAATTCGGCCAGCGCATCCTGCAGCGGCGCCGGCGCGATCTGCCCGCTGTGGCGCTGGGCTTTTTCGAAGACGTCGACCAGATGGTCCGGCACGACGCAGTAACCAAGGCGGATATCGGCGAACATCGATTTCGAGAATGTGCCGACATAGAAAACGTTGCTGCTGCCGAGCCCCTGCAGCGCCGCCACCGGTCTTCCGTCGTAGTGGAATTCGCTGTCGTAGTCGTCCTCGATGATTGCCGCGCCGGCAGTGGCCGCGAAGGCCAGCAGCTCCTGCCGGCGATGGATCGGCATCAGGCGGCCGGTCGGGTATTGATGCGATGGGGTAACGAAGATCAACCGCGGCTGGTCGCGCCGACCCTTGAACGCGAGGCCGCTGCGATCGAGCCTGACGCCGCGAAGCTCGGCGCCGGCGGCTTCAAGGGCTGCGCGCGCGCCGCCGTAGCCCGGGCTCTCGACCCAGGCGATGTCGCCGGGGTCGAGCAGCACGCGGGCGATCAGTTCGATCGATGACTGCGCCGACGGCGTGATGATGATCTGGCGCGCCTGTGCCCTGACGCCGCGATGTTCGACCAGATGACGGAGCAGGGCTGCCTGCAGCGCGCGGCGGTTCAGCGACGCCGGATCAGACAACAGCGCGTCGCGGGCCGCGCGTCGAAGACAGCGTGCCCAGATGTCGTGCGGAAACGCGCGCGCATCGGCGAAGCCGGGAAGAAACGGCCGCGGTTCGCCTTCATGGACGAAGGGCCAATTGGATTTGCGCAGCCGCTCCGCCCAGCGCGAAACCTGCAAAGGTGCGCGCGGCCGCTGCGGCGCGGCGCGGCCGGAAACCAGCTCGTCCCTGGCCGCCGCCGCGACGGCCGGACGCCGGCCCTGTGCGATTTCGAGATAGCCTTCCATCGCCAGTTGGTCGACCACCAGCGCCACGGTATTGCGCGATACCTCGAGCTGCCGCGCCAGATCGCGGCTCGACGGCAAGCGGTGGCCCGGCGGCAGGGAGCCCGCCAGGATGGCCGTGCGCAGCTGCCGGTAGAGCTGCCGCGTCAGGGTCTGGCCGGCCTGCGGCAGCAACTCGATATCGATCATGCCGGAGAGAATTTCGCCCATCAACTGGCTCTATCAAATTAAACGAAATGGATCTTTTCCATGGACCAGTAGAGCCTATGGTCGATCCGGTGTCGAGGGTGCCATGACGGCGCCTGTCGATTTTCGATTCCGGGATCCGTGATGAAGCCCATTCTTTCCCGCCAAGCGGCGTTGCTGCTGTTCGCCGTCGTGGTGACGGTGTGGGGATCGAACTGGGCGGTGACGAAATTCGTCGTTCAGAGCGTCTCGCCGCTCTGGGGCAGCGCGATCCGCTCCGCGATCGCGAGCGCGGCGCTGCTGGGGCTGCTGCTGGCGCGCGGGCAGCTGGCGCTGCCGCGTCGCGGCGACGTTCCGGTCATTTCCACCGTGGCCATCCTTCACATGGGCGCCTTCTCGGTACTGGTGGCCTTCGGCCTGCAACTTGTCCCGGTCGGGCGCTCGATCGTACTCGGCTATACCACGCCGCTGTGGGTCGCGCCTTTCGCCTGGCTGTTCCTGCGCGAGAGGCTGACACCAATGCGATGGGCCGGGGTCGCGATCGGCCTCGCCGGCCTCGCCGTCATGTTCAATCCGCTGGCGTTCGACTGGAGCGACCGCGGCGCAATGATCGGCAATGGCCTGCTGCTGCTGGCGGCGCTGTGCTGGGCCGCCAACATCCTGTATGTGCGCGCGCATCAGTGGATATCGTCGCCGTTTCAACTGGTGTTCTGGCAGGCGCTTCTTGCCACCCTCGTGCTGTCGGCGCTGGCCTTGGCGTTCGACGGCGTGCCGCGGATCATCTGGACGCCGGAGCTCGCCGGCGCCTTGCTCTACGGCGGCATATGCGGCACGGCGCTGGCGCATTGGGCTGTGGTGATGGTCAACCGCAGCCTGCCGGCCGTCACCACCTCGCTCGGTCTGCTGGCGACACCGGTCGTCGGCGTCGCGGTTTCAGCCATTTTTCTCGGCGAGCCGATCGGCGCTTCCCTGATCTGCGCCATGGCGTTGATTTTGAGCGGCATCGCGATCGGGACTGTTCCGAGGGCCGCGGCGCCGCGAAACATGGAAGAGGAACGCCAGGCCCCCCGATTCGTTAGTACACTCTCGCTGGAGCGGACCTATGATCGGCAAATCGGCATTTTTGGCCTTGGCACTGGCGGTCGGCCTGATGGCGCCCGCGACATCCCCCGCCCAGGACGCGGGGGTCAGCGGTATTCGCGGTCCCGGCTCCGCCGGCGGCCTGAATAATTCGCTCAACGACCCCAGCGGCGTCGGCAACGCCGCGAGGGTTCCGGCGCCGCCCCCGCCGAACATTTTGGTCCCTACGGTGCCGTCCGCGGCGCCGCTGGTCTCCCCCCGCGTTGCGCCGGCGGTGGCGCCGCGCGGCAGCAGAGTCTATCGGCCGGCGGCGAAAGTCTCGCGCGGCGAAGCCCGGCGCGCTACGCGTGCGGAAAAGCGGACGCGCAGCAAGACTGTTGATCCCAAGTTCAATATTTGCCGAGGGTGCTGATGCAAGAATGCAGGGTGGGCAGAGCGAAGCGCGCCCACCATCTTGCTTCCGTGCGATAAATAGCGGGCACAGCGCAAGCGCGCCTTTGCCATCCAAAAAAACGCTAGCCTGCCAGCCGTTCCAGCAGATCGTGCACGACGCCCTCCAGCAGATCGAGCTTGTAGCCCGTCATCGGCAACGGCTTGGCGCCGGATGTCGCCTTCCTTGCGGCTTCCGCGACCACGGCCGCGCTGCCCGGCTTGCCTTGAAGGGCGGCCTCGCACGCCGCGAGGCGGAGCGGGACCGGCGCGATGCCGCCGGCGGTGATGCGAATGAACTGGAACGTGCCGTTCGAGACGACGGCGCGGGCGCAGACTTCGGCCAGCGGCCATTCGGCGTGGCTGCGGCTGATGGCGCGCTTGTAGAGCGCGCGCTCGCCCGGGAGCGGCGCCGGCAGTTCGACGCTGCGGATCATTTCGTCAGGGGCCAGCGTGTGATCGGACGTTCCGTTGGAGCCGTCGCCGAGCAGTTCGTCGATTGAAATCGCCGGCCTCTGGCTGGTGACGATCCTGGCATCGTAGGCGAGCAGCGCCGCCGCCATGGTGGAGGGATGCGGCGCCACGCAGGGGCCGAGGTCGAAGGCGACGCTGTAGAGGTGATTGCCTGTTCGGGCCGGGCAATCGCTGCCGCCCTTCTTCAGGCAGGCGATATGCGGATCGCGAAAATACCAGCAGCGCGAGCGCTGCGCGAGGTTGCCGCCGAGCGTGGCGAGATGGCGGATCTGCGGCGTGGCCAGGCCCAATGCGGAAGCGGCAATGCCGGGATAGGCCGCCGCGATGCGCGGGTCGGCGGCAATAGCGGCGATGGAGGTGAGCGCGCCGATGGTGGCGGCGCCATCCGTGCCCCATGTCACGCCGATCGTGTCGGGCGCGACGGCGAGGTCGATCAAGGGTCCCTTCGAAACGCCGCTGCGGCGTCGTTCGGACAGGTCGGTGCCGGCGGCGCGGAATTCGGCCTGGGGAGCGGAAGCCGTCATCGATGCGGACGTCATGCTGCGGTCCTCCCTTTCAAGGCGGATATCAGACGGTCGGGACGGATCGGAATTTCGGTCAGCCTGATCCCGGTGGCGTTGCGGATGGCATTGGCCAGCGCCGGGGAGGTCGGCACCGTCGCCACTTCGCCGATCCCGACGCTGCCGCCGAGCACGTGATCGAAGCCGGCCTCGTCGAAATGCACCGATATCGCAGGCGTATCGGCGATTCCGGGAATGCGGTAATCCTCCATCCCCGCGGAGAGCACGTCGCCGCTGCGCGGATCGGTTTCGCGCGCTTCATAGAGCGCATAGCCGAGGCCCTGGATCACCGAGCCGGCGGCCTGGCTGCGCGCCAGCGCGGGCGCGGCGATCTTGCCGACGGCGATGCCGGTATGGACGTTGAGCACGCGGACATGGCCGAGCCAGGTGTCGACTTCGACCTCGATCACCTGCACCGAACTGGGCACGCCGGCGCCAATTGCCAGATTGGAAAAGCGTCGCATCATCCAGCCGAAGATCATCCCCATGATGCCCACCTCGTTCAGCGGCGAGCGCACCCCGGGCGTGGTCGGCTTTGAGTCTTCGGGACGTACGCTGGTGGCGCTGAGGTCGGGCGACGCCGCGATCATCTCGCGCCACGGTGCGTTGGAGCCGGGAACGGGCTTGCGTTTGGCATTTTGCTCGATCGCATCCTTCAACTTCCGCACGGCGAGCAGCGTCGGCGGGATCACGGAAGCCGTGCTGCGGCTGCCGCCGGCGCCCGGTCCCACCGGGAGATTCGAATCGCCGATCCGCACCTCGACATCTTGCGGCTCGAGCCCGAATTCATGCGCGACGGTGTTGGCGATCACGGTGCGGCTGCCCTGGCCGATATCCTGGGTCGCGGTGCTCGCGACCAGGCGTCCGCCCTCGACCTTGAGTTCGATCTTCACGCCGGGTTGCCAGATATAGAGCCAGTAGCCGCTGGCAACGCCGACGCCGCGGCGATAGCGGCCGGACTGCGCGGCCGCCGTCTTGCGGTTGCGCCACAGGTCGAGGCCGGCGGCCCAGTCATAGAGACGCTGGCGGTTGGGGTTGGGATCCCAGCGTTTTCGCAACGCGATCGGATCGAGCTTCATCCGCAGCGCGGCCTCGTCGATGGCCTGCTCCAGCGCGAACGCCATCGGCGGTCCTCCGGGACCGCGGAACGGCGCGCCCGGCGGCAAATTGCTGATGACGTCGTAATCGGCGAGGTCCTTGGCCTCCGCCGGATAGATCAGGCGGGCAAGGGCCGCGAGCGTCGAGTTGGTGGCGGCGCCGGTGTCGGCATGGGCGGTGAGCGACAGCGCCTTGAGATCGCCTTGCTCGGACGGCAACAGCGCGACCTTCATCTCGGTCGCCGGCCGGTAACCGGCGACGGACAATTCCTCATGCCGGTCATAGGCGATCCGGACCGGCGCTTTGGCTTCACGCGCGAGGTCGATCGCGGCAATGGTCTCCATGCCGAGCGTGCCCTTGGAGCCGAAGCCGCCGCCGACATGATCGGCGATGACGCGGACCTTGTCATGGCCGATCTTGTAGCGCTTGGCGATCAGCTCCATGACGTGGAACACCGACTGCGTCGAGGCGTGCACGGTAAGCCGGTCGCCGTCGAAGCGCGCGACGGTGGCATGCGGCTCCAGGCTGGTATGCGACTGCGTGCCGGTGCGGAAGGTCTCCTCGACCAGCCATGGATTCTGCTGCTCGCGCGCGGCCGCGACCCAGCTCCTCGCCTTCCGGGCCTTCGTCGAGAACGCCGCGGACGGTCCGCGGACATTGCCGTTCCAGGCGGCCGGCGCCGGCGTGCCTTCCGAAACGTTGCCCGCCTTCTTGCGGCTGGATCTTTCGAACACGACGGGCGAATCCGGTTTTCGCGCGGCGTCGAGTCCGATCACCGATGGCAGGCGTTCGCTGGTCATCCTGATGGCGGCGAGGGCGGCAACGGCGGTCTTGCGGTCCTTCGCCGCAACGGCGGCGATGGGATCGCCGACAAAACGCACCATGCCGTCGTCGCCGAGCAGCGAGACCGCTGCGCTGACGCCGGGAATCGCGCGGGCTGCTGCCAGATCGAGATCGGTGATGCGGGCGTGCGCTGATTGCGAGCGCAGGATGACGCCTTCCTGCTGTCCGTCATGTCGGATATCGACGGTGTACTTTGCGGTCCCCGTCACCTTCGCCCGAGCCTCAACGCGCGGCGATGCGAATTCGGCGCCGTCGAACTGGCCGGCGCAGGCGGCGGCCACCGCGTTGAAGATGCCTTCATAGGCGCCGCAACGGCACAGATGCCCCGACAGCGCCGCACCGATTTCCTCGCGCGACGGGATCGCGGTTCCCTTGTCCCTGCGCCAGGAATCGCAAAACGCCGCGGCCTCGACCACGAAGCCCGGCGTGCAGAAGCCGCATTGCAGCGCGTCGTGCGCCATGAACGCCTTCTGCACCGGATGCAGCGCGGCACCGCCGATGCCCTCTACCGTCGTCACCGCGGTGTTGGCGGCGGCGCGCGCCGGCATCAGGCAGCTCACGACCGGCGCACCATCCACCAGCACGGTGCAGGCGCCGCACACGCCGGCCCCGCACACGAGCTTGGTGCCGGTGAGATCGAGTTCGTCCCGGATGACGTCGATCAGAAGCGCATCGGGATCGTCGGGCAGGGGGGCGAGCCGGCCATTGATCGTCATCGTTCTCATTTGCGACCTCCAGATTTTTGGCGAACGGGCTTTTTCGGGACAGTTTTTTCGGTGGCTTTCTTCCTGGCGGACTTTGCCGATGCCGGCTTCGGCAACGGGGTGACGGCGCCGGCGACCAGCATCCGCGCCATGGTGGTGAGCGCGTCGACGAAGGCGTCGGCCGGCTGCATCCCCGGATGCGCTGACTTGGCGCCGTTGATCGCCATCTCCAGGCATTGCGCCAGCTTTCGCGGCGTCATGCCATCGGCCAGCGCGAGGCGCTGCTTGCGGCAGACCCGCTCGATGGTGGCTGCACCATGGGCGGCGTAGAGCTCGGCGTATTTCTGGTAGAGGTCGCGCGCCTGCAGCAGATGTTCGGAGAACAGCTCCTCGATATGGGGCGAGCCTTCGAATGACGCGATGAACTGCCGCAGCCGCGCGGAAATCCCGGCGATCAGGATATCGGCAAGGCCGCCGCCGGCTTTCTCCGCGGCGTTCGCCGCCGCGATCTCGGCGGCCACGGCATCCTCATGCACCCGCACGATCACGGCGCGGAACAGCGCTTCCTTGGATTTGAAATGGTGGTAGAGCGCCTGCCGCGTCAGGCCGGCGGCCTCGGCCGCCTGCTCGATCGACGAGCGCTGGAAACCCTGACGACGGAAGACTGCCATGGCGGCGTCGAGAATGCGGTCCCGTGGCTTCATTTGTCGATTTTGACAAAATGAGAAGAAGTGTCAAATGACGGCTTCGTGTAGTGGACGATCGTCGGAATTCAATAGATTATTAGGTAATGCTAATATAATAAGGCAGGTGGACGCGAGCATCACGCAGAGGTGACTTGTTGTCGTTGCACGCCTGAAGCAGAAAGCGCGAATGTACAGATGCCCCACCAATTCCAGGCGCGGAGCGTTGAGCCGGTCAAACGGCCTGTGGCGGTCCTTGCTTGCGCTATTGTGTATCCTGGGGATGTTTGCATCGTTTCTTCAGCCGGCCTTCGCGCGCGCGCCCTCAAGGGCCGCGCAAGCTGTTTTCCTGCAGAGTCATTCGGTCAAGGGTGACAGGCCCTGCCAACGGGCGGTGCCCGGCGCGCCGGGCATGTCGTGCAGTGCGGGCACTCTGGTTGGGTTGGAGATCAAGACTTCCTCGGTGATGGATGCCTCGCTCGGCAAGGCCGGCGTGGTGCCGTTCGCGGACAAGCTGCTCCATGTGCAGTGGCTTGCCGCTCCCCAGTTCCGGCCTCCGCGGATCGGCGCATAAGGTCAGCTTCGCGCTGACGCCATCATTGCGTCCATAAATCCCTTCGGAGACTTCTTATGACACCGCCGTTAGCCGCACTCCGTGCGGCGGCGCGTCCGTGCCTGCGCGCTTTTTGCGCCGCCGGATTGACCGTCCTGCTGGCAGCCTGCAATCAGGCGACGCTCCAGCAGGCGTCATATGCGCCGCCCCGGCAGCCCCAGTACCCCGCACTGACCGACAGCGCGTTCAAGATTCCGGCGGTCCACGCCGGAACGATCGACCCCAAATATGTCAAACAACGCGTCCGCTTCGCGACCCAGCATACGCCCGGCACGATCGTCGTCGATCCCTATGCCAGGTTTCTCTATCTCGTGCAGGAAGGCGGCTTTGCGATGCGTTACGGCGTAGGCGTGGGCCGTGACGGATTTGGGTGGTCCGGAACGGCGGACATTCGCCGCAAGGCGCAGTGGCCGACATGGACACCTCCATCCGCCATGATCGCCCGGCAGCCTGAACTGAAGAAGTACCGCGCAGGCATGGGCGCAGGGATCGAGAACCCGCTCGGCGCCCGTGAGCTGTACTTGTTCCAGAACGGCAAGGACACGCTGTATCGCATTCACGGTACCAACGAGCCCGAAAGCATCGGCAAGAATGTCTCGAGCGGATGCATCCGGCTTTTGAATCAGGACGTGATCGATCTGTTCGACCGTGTACCGGTCGGGTCCAGGGTCGTTGTTCTCTCGGAACAGGAATCGCGTGGGGTCTCCTCGATCGAGGCTAATCTCCGCACCAAAGCCGAGGTGTCGAGATGATGGGTCTCTTGCTCCGTACCATGGCCGCGCTCGCGTTGATATCAACGGTGACTGCTGCGCAGGGCCAGTCCTTCCCGCAAGCGGCAGCCCAAAAACCCGACATCCGGAAGCCTGATATCAGGGCCGGCCTCGTGACAGGCGACTCAGAAGCCGGCGGCCGGGAGCTTTGGGTCGGCGTCCGTCTGAACCTTGGTTCTGGCTGGAAAACCTACTGGAAATCGCCGGGGGAGGCCGGCCTCCCCACCGAGTTCGATTGGTCAGGTTCGTCGAATATCGTCGAGGCGGAGGTGCACTGGCCTGCGCCATCCCGGCTGTCGATCCTCGGATTCGAAACGATCGGATACGAACATGAAGTGCTGTTCCCGGTCAGGATCAAGGTTCGGGATCCGGCTATCGAGACGCGCATCGGCCTGAAACTCGCGGTCTACGCCTGCAGCACCATCTGCGTTCGGGAGGAACGCACACTCACTGCCACAATCCAGCCGGGCGCCAGCGGCGACTCCCCGACCATCATCGATGCATGGCGCTCCAGGGTGCCGCTGGCGACGTCCAAAGTGCTGTCGGTTCTCTCGGTCGAGCGGTCCGTAACCGGGCCGGCGTCGTTGCGGATCGAGATCGCGTCGACCAAGCCGCTCCTCGAGCCAGATGCCTTCGTCGAGAGCGATCCGCCGGTCAGCGGCGACAGGCCGATCGTGACTCTCGATCACGGCAACCGGGCGATCCTGGTCGTGAACCTGCCTGGCGAGACCGCCGAAAGCCTTCGCACGCGCCAGGTCACCGCAACCGTCGTGTCCGACGATGCAGCCGTGTTGGCGGTGTCGCCCGCGCCGCAGGCCAACACAGAAGCGGCAAATGTTTCGTCGGCCCAGCAGCCGACGCCGGATGCTTCGGCCAGCATGCTCGCCCTGATCGGCATAGCACTCGCTGGCGGGTTCATTCTGAACCTGATGCCCTGCGTGTTTCCGGTGCTGTCGCTGAAACTGCTTTCGTTCATTCACGGCAGCAGCAGTGATCGTGGCCAGGTTCGCAGGGGATTTGCGGCTTCGGCCGCCGGCATCGTGGTATCCTTCCTGCTGCTGGCGGGGGTGCTTGCCGGCATGAAGTGGGCCGGCGCCAGCGTCGGATGGGGTATCCAGTTTCAGCAGCCGCTGTTCCTCGGCGGCATGGCGATTGTCCTGTCGCTGTTCGCAGCGAGCCAGTTCGGGCTGTTTCACCTCGCGGCGTCCCCGGGGTTTCTCACCCGCGTCACCGGCATCGCAGGCGGTACCTCGACGGCGTCGCACTTCCTGAGCGGCTTCGTCGCGACGTTGCTTGCAACGCCCTGCTCGGCGCCGCTGGTCGGGACCGCCGTGGGTTTCGGGCTGTCGCAGGGAACCGCGGAGATATTTGCGATCTTTGCGGCTCTCGGCATCGGCATGGCGTCGCCTTATCTGGTCGTTGCTGTCTTTCCCGCGCTGACAAGAGTCGTCCCGCGGCCCGGTCCTTGGCTGGCCCATGTCAAGCGGTTCTTCGGCGTGGCGCTACTGGCGACGGCGGGCTGGTTGTTGCTGGTGCTTGGCGAAGTGTCCGGGCGAATGCCGGCGATCTTTCTGGCCGCCGCCTTGACCCTGGGATTCGCCATCTTCGGTCTGGCCAGGGGCATCGTTGCACGAAAAGTGGCGATGGCGGCTGCGGCGGTCGCGATCATTGTCGTCGGGCTTGCTGCCATCGCACCGCGGTCGCAAACGCAGGAACGGAGCCAAATACCCTGGCGTACATATTCCAGCAGCGAGTTGCGAACGTTGGTCGGCGCCGGGCGCACCGTGTTCGTCGACGTCACGGCGGACTGGTGCATCACCTGCAAGATCAACAAGGCCCTCGTCATCGACAGGCAGGAAATCGCGGCACGGCTTTCTTCGGATGTGGTGCCGATGCAGGCCGACTGGACCAGGCCGGACGACGAAATCGCAGGGTTCATGCGTGAGCACGGGCGCTTCGGTATCCCGTTCAACATTGTTTTCGGCCCCGCGGCCCGCGACGGCATCGCCCTTCCGGAACTCCTCTCAACCTCGACTGTATCAGCAGCGTTCAGCAAAGCCGCGTCAACCTCGAATAACCTTCAACAGAAACAGGTCGCACCATGAAGAAATCCATCATCGCCGCCGCTGCCGCATTCACGCTGTCTCTCGGAGCGCTCGTCGGCCTCGTGCCGGGAGCGCAAAGCGAGAGCGCGGACGCCTTCAGGGAAAGCGTGCTCCGCGACCCCGATGTTCCGTCGATCGGAAATCCGAAAGGAGACATCACCATCGTCGAATATTTCGATTACCAGTGTCCTTACTGCAAGAAAGTCGCCCCCGAACTGGTCAAGCTCACCCGGGACGACGGCAATCTCCGCATCGTGATGAAGGACTGGCCGATCTTCGGCGGAGCCTCGCAGTATGCGGCCAGGATGGTTCTCGCGGCCAAATATCAGGACAAGTACCACGAGGCACACGCGGCATTGATCGGGGCCAGCACGAAGCTGAGCGAAGATCTCGTAAAAACACTGCTTGGAGACGCCGGTATCGATGTCGATCGCGCGACCAGGGACCTGGAAACCCACAAGCCGGCAATCGAGGCCCTGTTGGCTCGCAACAATGAGCAAGCCGAGGCATTTGGATTTCAAGGAACGCCTGCGTTCATTATCGGGACGTTCAGGGTGCCCGGGGTCCTGGACGCAGCCGGCTTCAAACGGGCCATCGCCGATGCGCGGACAGCCGCGCGCAAGAAGAAGTAGAGCATCGCCGAACGGGCGGTTGCCAAACCGGCAGCCGCCGGAACCGGTCTTCAGCCGTGCCTTCGCCGCGATATGCGAAAGATGGTAGTGTCAGCGGCGGTTTTCGATCTGCCGGCTCATCGGCGTCCAAACACACCGCCGACAACGCCGCCCACCACGCCACCCACAGCACCGCCGATCGCGGCGATAGGGCCACCGCCACCGCGATGGTGGCGAGCGCTGCGACGGGTCGGGCGTTCCCTGACGGTGGGCTGCCGCTCGTTGATGCTGGCCTGTGCAGTCGAGGCAGACTCGGTCAGCAGCGCCTGATGTTGCGGGGCATTGAGGAATCCGGTCGCGGGATAATCGCGCGCCGCCTGCCAGCGCAAGATGACGGCGCGCGTCTTTTCGTCGAATTTGCCGCTGGCCCTGACGTCGAATCCGAGGCGGGTCAGCCGCCGCTGCACGTCGCTGCGCTTTCTTTTGTTGAGGCCGATGCGATCTTCGGTTGCCTGTGTGGCTTCTTCGGTCGACGCGGCGGGGTCGGCTGCCACCGACGCCTCGCGCGTCGTCAGGCTCGGGCCGGCATTGGCATGCTCGGCGAAGGCGAGAATGCCCAGCACCGAGACGGCGAGGATCCAGACGCGCATGACCATTCCCCTGATCGTGATTTCAGGTGAACAACCCCTGTCGGGATCGCTGGTTCCATCGCCTGCGCAATTGTTGCGCCGCATTCTACCAGACCATAGTCGCAGTGCGTGGGCGGCCCGCTACTCGATGGGCGCGCACACATAGGTCTTCGGCATTTTCCGGTCGGCGGTGTAGCGATAATAGTGCCGGTAGGTGAAGCCGTCATGCACCACGGGGACCTGCGGATAATAGGCGCCGTGATAGAAATTATAGACCGGCTCGCCGCTGCAGCGATACTCGAACCATCCGACCCTGCCGGGCGACGCGATGCCGAATTCGTACGGAATGACCGGTAAGACCGGCGCGCGCTTGCCGGCCTGCGCCGGGGGGATGGCGATCGCGGCGGTTGCGGCAGCGATTATCAAAGCCAATGCGTTTCTCACGGGCGGCCCTCGCTGGTGCGGGTTAGGCGTTCGGGCAAGACTAATCTGTCCTTCATCGACGAGAAAGAGGTCTGACCCCAAAAAGCGGATATCGAAACGCCGCCTCTTTCGCTGGAGAGCTGCGGGATTTCGCACGCGACATTGTTACCAGCCGTCCTCCGATCGCAGGATACGTAACGCGCGCCGTTCGTCTAGGCAGTTGCCATCACCACTACCCGCACGTCATTTTTTGTTGGGAGATTATGGTCATGGCCGTCACCGCCAATCTTGCTACTGGAAATCTGACCATACTCAGCGACACCCTGAGCAATGCGATCACCGCCAGCCGAAACGCTGTCGGGGAAATCCTGGTCAATGGCGGTGCGGTTGCCATTGCCGGCGGTCCCTCGACCGTTGCCAATACAAACCTCATTCAGGCATTTGGCCAGGGTGGCAACGACACCATCGCTCTGGATGAGACCAGCGGCGCCTTGCCGAAGGCGAGCCTGTTCGGGGGCAGCGGCAACGACGTGTTGACCGGCGGCTCCGGCGCCGACCAGCTGTTTGGCCAGGACGACAACGATACGTTGCTCGGCAAGGGCGGGTCCGACCTTCTGTTCGGCGGCGGCGGCAACGACACCCTGACCGGCGGCGACGGCGATGATCAGGTATTCGGCGAGGCCGGCAACGACCGCATGATCTGGAATCCGGGCGACGACAGCGACCTGTTCGAAGGCGGCGCCGACGACGACACCGCCGAAGTCAATGGCGGCAATGGCGACGAGCAGTTCACCATTACCGCAAATGGGAGTCGGGTCCGATTCGACCGGATCAATCCCGCGCCGTTCTCCCTCGACATCGGCACCACAGAACACCTCGTCGTCAATGCCAATGGCGGCAATGACACCATCACGGCCGGCAATGGCCTTGCCGCACTGATCACCCTGGAGCTCGATGGCGGCGCCGGCAACGACACCATCACCGGCGGCGACGGTGCCGACATCATCATCGGCGGCACCGGCAACGACATCGTTTTCGGCGGAGGCGGCAACGACACCGCGCTGCTCGGCGATGATGACGATACCTTCATCTGGAACCCGGGCGACGGCAGCGACACGGTCGAAGGCCAGGGCGGTTTCGACACGCTGCAGTTCAACGGCGCCAATATTGCCGAGCGGATCGACATATCGGCCAATGGCGGGCGGGTGCGGTTTACCCGTGACGTCGCCGCGGTCACCATGGATCTCGATGGCGTGGAGAAAATCAACTTCAGGGCGCTGGGGGGTGCCGACACCGTCACGGTCAACGATCTCACCGGCACCGACGTCCAACAGGTCGCCATCGACTTGCAGGCCAATGGCGGCGGCGGCGATGCCGCGGCCGACACGGTGATCGTCAACGGCAGCAATGCCGTCGATACCATCGCCATCATCCAGAGTGGCCAGGACGTTTTGGTCAACGGCCTTTCGGCGGCGATATCGATCAGCGGCCAGGAAGCCGGCGACCGCTTGCAGATCGACGGGCTGGGTGGCGACGACACCATTGATGCCTCCGGCCTTGCGGCCGGCCGCATCCTGCTCAGCATCAATGGCGGCCTTGGCGACGATGTCATCGTCGGCAGCGCCGGCAATGATCTGGTCACTGGCGGCGATGGTGATGACGTCGCGCTGCTCGGCGCCGGCGACGACACCTTCGTCTGGAATCCCGGCGACGACAACGACACCATCGAAGGCCAGGCCGATTTCGACACGCTGGAGTTTAATGGCGCCAACATCGCCGAGAATATCGACATATCGGCCAATGGCGGCCGCGTGCTGTTCACCCGCAATGTCGCCAGCATCACCATGGACCTCAACGACGTCGAGAAGATTGCCTTCCGCGCCCTGGGCGGCGCCGACACCATCACGGTCAACGATCTTACCGGCACCGACGTCCGTCAGGTGGCGATCGATCTGCAGGCGAACGGTGGCGGCGGCGATGGCGCGGCCGACATGGTGATCGTGGAGGGCACCGGCAACGCCGACCAGATCACGGTCGCACAGAGCGGCGGCACCATCGTGGTGAACGGGTTGACCGCGCAGGTATCGATATCAGATCACGAGGCGGCGAATGACAGGCTGACGATCAACGGTGGCGGCGGTGCCGATGTCATCGACGCTTCCGCGCTCGGCGCTGGCCAGATCGCACTCACCTTCAACGGCGCCGCCGGTAACGACCGCATCACCGGCAGCGGCGGCAACGACATCTTCGATGGCGGCGCCGATGACGACACGTTTGTGTTTCGGCCGGGCGGCGGCGCCGACATCATCGCCGGCTTCGTCGCCGGCGCCAATACCGATGACAGGATCGATCTGAAGGGGTTCGCCGGGGTCGACGATTTCACCGCCGTGCTCGCGCTGGCGACACAGGTCGGCGTCGATACCGTGCTGGATTTCGGTGGCGGCAATACTGTCACGCTGCAGAACGTGACACGGGCCGATCTCGACGCCGATGATTTCCTGTTCAAGGGGCCGGAGGTTACCTCGGTGGTCACCTCGGGCACCGGGATCACGGCCGGGACGGGAGACGTCAATGCCGGCGACGTCGTGGTATTCACGTTGACCTTCGACGAAGCTGTCACCGTCACCGGTGGCATTCCCCGGCTCGTTCTCAACGATGGCGGCTTCGCGACCTTGATGGCGGGCAGCGGCAGCAACGTGCTGACCTTCCAGTACACCGTCGCGGCCGGCCAGAACACCGCCGACCTCGCCATCACGGCGGTGAACCCGCAGGGTGCCACGCTGCGCGACACCTCCGGCAACGATGCCGACCTTTCCGGCGCGGTCGGCAATCCCCCGGGCACGCTGCATGTCGATACGATCGCGCCGCATGTCGGTCCCATCACCGCTTCGCCCGGCAGCGGTGTCGGGCTGCCCGGCACAGAGATTACCTTTACGGTTTCGTTCGACGAAGCCGTCAAGGTGATCGGTGGCGTGCCGACGCTGTCGCTGAACGATGGCGGCACGGCGGTGTACGATGCCGCGGCCACCGCGCGGCTCGGCGATCCCTCCAGGCTGGTGTTCAGCTATCAGGTTTCCGCCAACGATCGGCCGACATCGCCGCTGAAAATAACCGGCCTCGATCTTCACGGCGCCCATGTCGACGATCTCGCCGGCAATCAGGCGGATCTCAGCCACGTCACCGCGACCTTCGACGGGCTTGCGGTCAATCGAACCACCTTGCCCGCGGTCACGGTCAACGGCTTCACGCGGCCGGAGCTGCATCTGGATGCCACCGGGCACATCATCCTCGACGGCCCGGCGCTGGCCGCTGCCGAAGCGTACGGAACCAAGTTCCTGTATTTAGGCGTGCCGGAATCGACGCCGTTTCCCCCGGTGTTCGATTTGCATGTTTGAGGGGCACGGCAGGCGAGCGCGGTTTTTTGCGACCGGTGACGGGCGCCGGCTCAGCGTGCAGAACCCGAAACGGGTCGCCAATATTTTGCGGTCGCTCGACGATGCTTCGCGGCCGGAAGATATGAATTTGCCCGGATTCCGCTTCCATGCGCTCGTCGGCCGCGATAAAGGCCGTTATGCGGTCAGCGCCAGCGGAAACTGGCGCGTTACATTCGGCTGGGTCGACGGCGATGCCGTCGACGTCGATCTGGAAGACTATCACTGAGGACTGAGTCATGACCAGAAAGCTCCCGAAGCGAGGCTTGCCGCCGATGCATCCCGGCGAACTTTTGCGTGAGGAAATCTTGCCGGCGCTTGATCGGCCCAAGACGGAGATCGCCGGACTGCTCGGCGTGTCGCGGCAGACGCTATATGATCTGTTGAAGGAAAAGCAGCCCGTCACGCCCGGCATGGCGCTGCGGCTCGGCAAGCTGTGCGGCAACGGTCCCGATCTTTGGCTCAATCTGCAAAAGCGCTACGACCTGCATCTGGCGCAGCAGGAGCTCAGCGAAAAAATCAAGAAGATCCCGACATTGCAAGTCGCCTGATGCCGCGTGTTTTTCTTCCTTCAGGGGAGGATGAAGACGCGCCTTCGAAAACGCCGCCCTCAGCCCCGCTTCACCTGATACGCCGCGAGAAACATCCGCGTCGCGCTGCCGACCACTTCGGCGATGCGCTCGGCTGACGGCGCGGGGGCGGCCTGGAACACGAACGGCATGAACAGCGAGGCCTGGCACATCTGCATGAACTGCGTCGCGGCCAGCTGGCAGTCCTCGATGGCGAGATCGCCGGACCGCACATGGGCCTCGAGATAGGCGCCGAGCTTGGCGATGGTGAGCGCCACCACGTTGTTGTAAAAGCGGCGGCCGACCTCCGGCATCCGCTCGGCGATCGCCATGACTGTCCGGATCGCCGATCCGCCGCCCGGCCGGCACAACAGCTGGATATAGGCCTGGCCGAACTCCATCAGCGTGGCGGTGACGTCGCGTTCGGGATCGAAATTGAACGCCATCTTGCCCTGCTCGAGCGACTCCTCCTCGACGATGGCCTCGAACAGCCGGCTCTTGTCGGCGAAGTAGACATAGAGCGTGCCCTTGGAAACGCCGGCCGAGCGCGCGATCTCGCCCATGCTGGCGCCGTCGAAGCCCAGATCCATAAAAACCTTGCGCGCGCCGTCGACAATCTGGCGGCGCTTCGACGAGTCCTCGTCGCCGACGAGCTGGAGCGGCGGGGGTTTTGCTGCAACCATTGGTTTATCTATTCCCAAAACATTTCCCTGCGCGGCACTCAGCGTGGGGAAACCGCATCGTAGGATTGGACGAAATGAATCTATCTTGACCGAACCGTTCGGTCAATGCTATTTGGATACCCGACGAGATGGAACAGCCGATCTTCGGCTGCGTCCGCGTCGCGATATTGCAGTGGGAGGCCGTGATGGCCGCAGCGAGAGACCAGGCCGCACGTATTGTTCGTGCGGAACCCGATGCGGCTGAAAGTTCGCGCGATGCGTCTGCGGCGGTCGCCGACCAGCCTCGCTCCCAGGCTTCGGAGGAGCCCGCTGCCCGCCGTTCCGCCGAAGCGCCCGTTGCGCCCGCCATCGACAAACCGGCCGCCGCCGATCCCGCAGCGCCGAAATCGGGCAGCCGCAAACGCGTGCTGATAGGCGTGGTCGCGCTGCTGGCGCTCGCCGCGGCCAGCTATGCCGTCTACTACGTTCTGGTCGGACGCTTCTATATCTCCACCGATGACGCCTATGTGCGCGCCAACAACTCGACGCTCGGCGCCCGGGTGTCCGGCCACATCGCTTCCATCCTGCCCGGCGACAATGCCGTGGTCCGCACCGGCGACGTGATCTTCCGGATCGACGACGGCGATTATCGCATCGCGGTGGATGCGGCGCGCAGCAAGATCGCGACCCAGCAGGCCACCATCGACCGTATCGGCCGTCAGGTCGCCGCGATGGAAAGCGCGGTCGAGCAGGCGAGGGCACAGCTCACCTCGGCGGAAGCTTCCCTGAAACGGGCCGGTCTCGATTTCGAGCGCCAGCAGGCGCTGAGCACCAGGGGCTTTGCCTCGCGCGCCACCTTCGAAGTCTCGGAGGCCGGCCGCGACCAGGGGCTCGCCTCGGTGAAATCGGCGCAAGCCGCCTTTGATGCCGCGCGCGACAATGTCGAGGTGACCAAGGCGCAGCAGAACGAGGCCCGCGCCCAGCTGGTGGAACTGCAGTCGTCGCTCGCCAAGGCGCAGCGCGACCTCGACTTCACCGCGGTGCGCGCGCCGGTCGACGGCACCTTCTCCAACCGCATGGTCAATACCGGCGACTTCATCCAGGCCGGGCAGCGCCTCGGCAATCTGGTGCCGCTCAACAGCGTCTTCATCGACGCCAATTTCAAGGAGACGCAACTCAGGCGGATCCGTCCGGGCCAGCCGGTGAAGATTTCGGTGGATGCCTACGGCCATCGCAAGTTCGCGGGCTTCGTCGACAGCATTTCGCCGGCTTCAGGCTCGGTGTTCACGCTGCTGCCGCCGGACAATGCCACCGGTAACTTCACCAAGATCGTGCAGCGGCTGCCGGTCCGCATCCGGGTGCCGAAGGACGTCGCCAAACAAAACCTGCTGCGTGCCGGCATGTCGGTCTATGTCACCGTCGATACCAACGAGGGCGCCGCGGATGCCGACAGCGAAGCCGACCTCGACGCGGCGCCGGCGGTTCAACCGAAATAATGCGCGGGTACCGGGCGGCGCGCCCGGTCGATGAGCCCGTCCTGACCCGAGCAGACCATGGCTGACGCCACCACCGCCCCGCCTTCGATGATGAGCGCCCCCGCGGTGCCCGACGAACGGATTCCGCCGCGGCGGCTGTTTGCGTTCCTCATCATGGTGTTCGGCATGTTCATGTCGATCCTGGACATCCAGATCGTCTCGGCCTCGCTCGCCGAGATCCAGGCCGGCCTGTCGGCGAGTTCATCCGAAGTGTCGTGGGTGCAGACCTCGTACCTGATCGCCGAGGTGATCGGGATTCCGCTGTCCGGTTTCCTGTCACGGGCGTTCGGCACGAGGCTGCTGTTTGCGATATCCGCCTCCGGCTTCACCATCGCAAGCTTCTTCTGCGGATTCGCCTCGAGCATCGAGCAGATGATCGTGTGGCGCGCGATCCAGGGCTTCATGGGCGCCGGCATGATCCCCACCGTGTTTGCTTCGGCCTATACCGTGTTTCCGCGTTCGAAATTCTACATCGTCGGCCCGATCATCGGCCTGGTCGCCACCCTGGCGCCGACCGTCGGCCCGACGGTCGGCGGCATCATCACCGACTGGATGTCCTGGCACTGGCTGTTCTTCGTCAACATCGTGCCCGGCATCGCCATCACCATCGGCGTGCTGGCGCTGGTCGATTTCGACCAGCCGAACTTCAAGCTGCTGGAGCGGTTCGACTGGTGGGGCCTGATCTTCATGGCCGGCTTTCTCGGCACGCTGGAATATGTGCTGGAGGAAGGGCCGCATTCGCAATGGCTCGAGGACACCTCGGTCGCGGTCTGCGCCGCGATCTGCGCGGCGTCCGCGATCGCGTTCTTCTGGCGCGTGCTGACGGTCGATGAACCGATCGTCGACATCAGGACCTTCACCGACCGCAATTTCGGCATCGGCTGCCTGATCTCGTTCTGCGTCGGCATCGGCCTCTATGGCCTCACCTACATCTATCCGCGCTATCTGGCGGAAGTGCGCGGCTACAGCGCGCTGATGATCGGCGAGACCATGTTCGTGTCCGGCGCCGCCATGTTCGTGACCGCACCGATCGTCGGCCGGCTGATGGTGAAGGTCGACATGCGGCTCCTGATTGCCGCCGGCCTCGCCATCTTCGCGCTCGGCTCCTGGCAGATGACATGGATCACCCGCGAGTACGACTTCTACGAGCTGCTGGTGCCGCAGATCCTGCGCGGCATCGGCATGATGATGGCGATGGTGCCGACCAACACCATCGCGCTGGGAACGCTGGCCCCCGACCGGGTCAAGAACGCCTCGGGCCTGTTCAACCTCACGCGCAATCTCGGCGGTGCGCTCGGGCTTGCGATCATCAATTCGGTGCTGAACCAGCGCACCGACCTGCATATCGCGCGGCTGCACGAACGGGTGACCTGGGGCAATGCCACCGCGACCGAGACGCTGAACATGTTCACCCAGCGCATGCAGGGCATGGGCGACGCCTCGCGGATGGCGCTGAAGCAATTGTCCAATATCGTGCACCGCCAGGCGGTGGTGATGGGATTCGGTGACGCCTTCTTCCTGCTGACGGTGTTCTACTTCGGCCTCATCATCCTGTTGATGTTCCTGAAGAAGCCCGCCAGCCTGCTGTCGGAGCCCGGACATTGAGTGCGATCACGCGCTTGTCAGGTTGCCAAAACCCCGCGACGCATTTATAAGCGCGGCATCGTGGCTCGAACCGGGGAGATTTGCATGATTTCGATGTATTCGCAGATCGCGCCCTCGCGTCCGAAGCGTCTTGCGGATGAGCGCGCGGCCCTCTGAGGGCCACCTCCGTCAGCATCGACCGGGCCTGACGTCCCGATCATCCTAACTTCCCGCTCTGTAACGATTTTTTTCCACGACGCGCGCGTTCGGCCTGCCGCCGTCGCGCGTCAACCAGCGGAGCCGGTTTGCGCGCGCGCAACCGGATCAGACCTATGAAGGACCTCACCCAGGGCTCCATCGTGAGCCACATCTCGGTCATGGCTCCGCAAATTTTCGCGGGCATGATCCTGATGATGCTGTGCGGGTTGATCGACCTGTATTTCGTCGCGGGCCTCGGGGATGCCGCGATCGCCGGCGTCGGCGCCGCGGGCAATGCGGGCTTCCTGATCAACGCCTTCACGCAAATTCTGAGCGTCGGCGCCGTGTCGCTGATTTCGCAGGCGGTCGGACGCAAGGATCGGGCCGATGCCAATCTGGTGTTCAACCAGTCTCTGGGCATGTCGGCGGCCGCTGCCCTGCTGACGCTGATCGCCGGATGCCTGCTGGCGCGCAGCTACATGCGCGCCATTGCCGCCGATGACGCCGTGATCGAAGCCGGCACCACGTACCTGCTCTGGTTCATGCCGGCGCTGGCGCTGCAATTCGTCGTGCTGGTCATGGGGGCCGCCTTGCGCGGCACCGGCATCGTGCGCCCGACCGTGATCGTGCAGATCACCACGGTCATCATCAACATGCTGCTGGCGCCGGTTCTGATCTCGGGCTGGGGCACCGGCCTGGCGCTGGGCGTCGCCGGCGCGGGTCTGGCGAGCACGATCGCAGTGGTGATCGGCGTGGTGATGATGTGGATCTATTTCCATCGCTACGAGCATTACGTCGGCATCAATGCCGCGTTGTGGCGTCCGCGGCTGGCGCAATGGAAGCGCATCCTGGGCATCGGGCTGCCTGCCGGCGGCGAGTTCGCCATCATCTTCCTCAACATGGGGGCGATCTTCTATGCGCTGGGACATTTCGGCGCCGCGGCCCAGGCCGGCTTCAGCATCGGCTCGCGCCTGCTGGGTCTCATTCACATGCCCGGAATATCGATCGCGCTGGCGGCGGGTGCCATCGCCGGGCAGAATTTCGGCGCCGGCAACAGCGCGCGGGTCAGGCGAACGTTCTGGACCGTCCTGCTGCTGGTCATCGCCGTGATGGTCGGCTTCACGATTCCGGCGCAAGTGCGCCCGGAGTGGTTCGTCGCCGGCTTCACCGGGGATGCCGAGACCATCGCCGTCGGCGTGCTGTTCCTGCGGCTGGTCTCGCTGAACAATGTCGCGCAAGGCGTGAATTTCGTCTGCTCCAGCATGTTCCAGGGGTTGGGCAATACCCGGCCGGTGCTGATCAGCTCCGGCACACGGTTGCTGACCAACACGCTGCCGCTCCTTTTCCTGTCCGCGGTGCCCGGCTTCCGGATCGAGCACGCCTGGTATCTGTCGATCGCCACCACCACGCTGCAGGCCGCGTTGAGTTTGTGGCTGCTGCGCCGGGAGTTCAGGAAGCGGCTGCGGCCATCAGCGAGATGAAGCGAAGGATGACGTGATGATTGCCAGGACCAAACAGCGTCCCACCGCCATCCGCGTGGTGATTCCGTTCGTGTTTCGACACTGGCTGCAACAGCCGCTGCGCGCCGCCGTGGTGGCCGGCGGCCTGCTCGGCGCGACCGTCGCCGACCTGTTCATGCCGCTGTTCTCGGGACAACTGATCGATGCGCTGACGCAAGGCGCGGCCGATCCAGCCGCGCGGCGCGCGGCGTGGACCGCCTTCGGCGCCATCGTGGCGCTCGGCGTGATCTCGATGATCCTGCGCCTGATCGGGCTGCAGGCGATCGTGCCGTTCACGCTGAAAATCATGTCCGACGTGTCGCGCGATGCGTTTGCGCGGGTGCAGCGGTTCTCGACCGACTGGCACGCCAACAGCTTCGCCGGCTCGACCGTGCGCAAGGTTACGCGGGGCATGTGGGCGCTCGACCTGTTGAACGACACCATCCTGATGGCGCTGCTGCCGTCGCTGGCGGTCTTGCTGGGATCGATGATCCTGCTCGGGCTGCACTGGACCTCGCTCGGCGCCGTGATCGCGGTGGGCGCGCTGGTCTATGTCTCGATGACGGTGTGGTTCTCGACGAGTTATATCGCGCCGGCTGCGCGCGTCTCCAATGCCTGGGACACCAGGGTCGGCGGCACGCTGGCCGATGCCCTGACCTGCAACGCGGTGGTGAAGTCGTTCGGCGCCGAGGCGCGCGAGGACTCGAGGCTGGCGCGTGTCATCGCGCGGTGGCGCCGCCGCGTGCGCCGGACCTGGCTGCGCTACAACTACACCTCGACGGCGCAGCTCGCGGTGCTGCTGTGCCTGCGCGGCTCGGTGATCGGCGGCGCGCTGCTGCTGTGGATCGCCGGCCGGGCCACGCCTGGCGACGTCACCTATGTGCTGACCAGCTACTACATCATCCACGCCTATCTGCGCGATGTCGGCATGCACATCAACAATCTGCAGCGCTCGGTCAACGACATGGACGAACTCGTCGCCATCCATGGCGAGCCGATCGGCATCGCCGATGCGGCGGATGCGAAGCCAATGGACATCCAGGGCGGCCGCATCGTGTTCGATCGTGTCACGTTTCACTACGGGGGCCACCGCGAGCCGCTGTATGACGGCCTGTCGGTCGACATCCGCGCCGGCGAACGCGTCGGCCTGGTCGGCCGCTCCGGCTCCGGCAAGACCACCTTTGTCAAACTGGTGCAGCGGCTCTATGACGTCAACGGCGGGCGCATCCTGATCGACGGCCAGGATATCGCGCAGGCGACGCAGCATTCGCTGCGCAGCCAGATCGCGATCGTGCAGCAGGACCCGATCCTGTTTCACCGCTCACTGGCCGAGAACATCGCCTATGGCCGGCCGGGCGCCAGCCTGGCGGCGATCGAGCAGGCCGCACGCCTCGCCAATGCGCATGAGTTCATCCTGCGGCTGCCGAAAGGCTACGGCACGCTGGTCGGCGAGCGCGGCGTAAAACTGTCCGGCGGCGAGCGGCAGCGGGTGGCGCTGGCGCGCGCGTTCCTGGCCGACGCGCCGGTGCTGATTCTCGACGAGGCGACGTCGAGCCTGGATTCCGAATCCGAGGCGCTGATCCAGCAGGCGATGGAGCGGCTGATGAAGGGCCGCACCTCGATCGTGATTGCGCACCGGCTGTCGACGGTGCGCAGCCTCGACCGTATCCTGGTGTTCGACCGCGGCGAGATCGTCGAGCAGGGCACCCATGCCGCGCTGGCCAATCGTGCCGGCGGAATCTATCGCGGGCTATTCGAACGGCAAGCGACGGAATTCGGTCGCATTTCGGCGGCGGAGTGAGCCAAGCGGTCATTCCGGGATGGTCGGAAGGACCAGACCCGGAATCTCGAGATTGTCAGGGGCGCAATGCGCCCCATAGTTCGCTCGTTTCACTCGCGCCCCGGAATGACGGGCCAAAATTGCGAACAATGTCGCGGCAGCATAGACTACGCATCGGGAACCGTCTTCGAGGCGCGGCAAGGGATCACGGATGACTGACGCCATCAGAAGAGAACCCGGCGCCTCCTGGATTTCCACGATCTGGTCGGCACGGCACGATCCGGCCGCGCGAATCCTCAATATCGATCTGCTGACAATGCTGATCGCGATCCTGCTGCCGTGGTCGACATCGGGCGTCGCGATCGCCGCGGTGCTGTGGTTCGCCGCGCTGATCCCGACCATCGAGCCGCGCGCCCTGGTGCGGTCGCTGATGCGGCCGATCTCGGCATTGCCGATCGCGATGGTGGCGCTGGCGCTGCTGGGGACGCTGTGGTCGGATGCATCCTGGGGCGCCCGGCTGCATGCGGTCAGCCCGACCGCCAAGCTGCTGGTGCTGCCGCTGCTGTTCTATCATTTCCAGCGCTCACCCCGCGGCCTGTGGGTCTTCGTCGCCTTTCTGGCGTCCTGCACGCTGCTGATGGTCGTGTCCTGGGCCGTCGCCTTCGAACCCGACCTTACGCTCAAGCCCGACGACACGATGCGGGGAATCTTCGTCAAGAACTACATCGCGCAAAGCCATGAATTCGCGCTGTGCGTGGTGGCGCTGGCCTATCCCATCATGATGGCGCTGCGAGCCGGCAGGACGCGGCTCGCGTTGCTGCTTGCGTTCATCGCCTTCAGTCTGCTCGCCAACATGCTGTTCGTGGTGGTTTCGCGAACCGCGCTGGTGACCATGCCGGTCATGCTGGCGGTATTCGCGCTGCTGCATTTGCGATTGCGAACCACCCTTGTCGGCGCAGTTGCCGCCGTGTTGCTGGCGGCCCTGGTCTGGAGCGTGTCCCCGGACTTGCGTACGACCGGCATGAAGTTTTTTGCCGACTGGCAGCAAACCACGGTCCAGAACAATCCGAGCGGGGTCGGTTCCCGGCTGGAATTCTGGCAGAAGTCGCTGCGGTTCTTTGCGCAGGCTCCTGTCATCGGGCATGGCACCGGATCAACGCGCGGCCTGTTCGAACAGGCGGCAGCCGGCCAGATCGGCGCCCGCGCCGAGGTGGTGGCAAACCCGCACAATCAGACCCTGCACGTCGCGATCCAGTGGGGCGTACTCGGGATCGTGGTGCTCTATGCGCTGTGGTGGAAACACCTGACGCTGTTCCGCGGCGAGGGTCTGGCGGCGTGGATCGGCCTGCTGGTCGTCGTGCAGAATATCCTCACCTCGCTGTTCAATTCCCATTTGTTCGATTTTCACGAAGGCTGGATCTACGTGCTCGGCGTCGGTGTCGCCGGCGGCATGGTGCTCGGGGCGGGGCGCGATAGCGGGGCGACCGCTTCACATCCGTCCTGAGCCGGCGGGTCTATTTCACGCCGATACTGCTCCAGACCAGCCCGACGCCGGACAGAAACAGCAGCGCCAGCACCAGATCCCTGAAATTGCGGTCGCTCAGCGCGCGATAGGCGCGTGCGCCCAGCCACGCCCCGGTGATCGTTCCCGGGAACGCGATCAGGGCGAGCCAGACCACGTCGAGCTTGACGAGGCCCATGCCGGCCTGCAGGCACAGCGCCGTCAACAGCACCGTCCAGTTGAAGGTCTGGAAAACGCCGCGCCGTTCGTCCTTGCCCCAGCCGCGCACGCTCGCCCACAGGGTCGGAAGCGCGCCGGACAGGCCGGCCAGGCCGCCGAGGATGCCGCCGGCAAATCCGATTCCCGCATCCGCGATCCTGCCGCCGAACGTGAACGCCATCGGCTTGCGCTGGAGATAGAGTATGGTCGGAAACACCAGCAGCAGCACGCCGATGCTCAGCTTGAAGACGTTGGGATCGGCATGGGCAACCAGCAGGACGCCGATCGGCACGCCGGCCAGGCCGCCGATCAGGAACGGCCAGACCAGCGTGATGTCAAAACTGCGCCACATCGCCGGCATCGTCGAGGTCTGGGCAATCACCGAACACACCAGCACCAGCGGCACCGCCAGCGAGGGCGGCAGCACGTAAAGCCAGATCCCCAGCGCCGTCATCGCCGTGCCGAATCCGACGAGGCCGGAGACGAAACCGCCCGAGAGCGCGCCGAGCAGCACCAGCACATAGGCCGCAGTGTTCATGGTTGTCCGGGATTTCCTCGTCATTCCGGGGCGCATCGCAGATGCGAACCCGGAATCTCGATTCCGGGTTTGTGCTTCGCACGCCCGGAATGACCTCTGTGATGTCGCAACATTTACATGACGTTGCGAGTGGGTACTATCGCAGTTGACCTCGGTCCAACAACCCTTCTCATAAATGGAAACGCTCGATGAACGCCTCGTCCCCCAAGACTTTTCTCGTCTGCCACGGCGCCTGGTCGGCCGGCTGGGCCTGGAAGAAGGTACATCCGCTGATGGCGGCGGCCGGGCACCGGCTTGTGACCCCGACCTATACCGGCCTTGGCGAGCGCGCGCATCTGGCCAACCCGTCGATCGATCTCGAAACCCATATCGAGGACGTTCTCAACGTCATCAAATACGAAGATTTGCGCGACATCGTGCTGGTCGGCCACAGCTATGGCGGCATGGTCGCCACCGGGGTCGCCGACCGCGCGCGGGACCGTGTCACCCAGCTGATCTATATCGACGCCTTCGTGCCCGCCGACGGCCAGTCGCTGCTGGACCTCAACGAGGTGGCGCGGCCGCGCATGCAGGAGCTGAAAGCCGGCGGCGAGTGGCGGGTGCCGCCAAGTCCGACGCCGCCGGATACCTCGCCGGACGATCTGGAATGGCTGAGCGCGCGCCGTGTCCAAATGCCGATCAAGTGTTTCGAGACCGCCCTCAAGCTGCAAGGCGGCGCGCTGACCCTGCCGCGCAGTTACATCTACGCCACCCGCATCACGCCGGCCGACACGTTTGGCCGGTTTTCGAAGCAGACCAAAAACGATCCGGCCTGGCGCTATCACGAGATCGACGCCAGCCACTCGCCGAACGTCACCGCGCCGGACGCGCTGATGGCCCTGCTGGTCAAAATCGCGTCGGAGCCTGCGCGATGAAGCAGCTCAGAATCGGCGACATCACCATCGACGCGGTGATCGAGCGCGAAGGCCCGTGGCGGCGGCCGCAGGATTTCTTCCCGGCCTATGACGACGCCGTCTTCAGGCATCATCTGGCAACCATGGAGCCGGAGGTGTTCGACACGGCCCTCGGGCTGATCGTCATCACCTACCAGACCTTTGTCGTTCGCACCCCGCGCTATACCATCCTGGTCGATACCTGCACCGGGGAGGACAAGGGCCATCCGCCGCCGTTCGATTTCCCCGGCAAGGAGCGCTGGCGCAATGAGCTGTTCGCGCTCGGCGTCAGCTACGAAAGCGTGGACTACGTGTTCTGCACCCATCTGCACATTGATCACACCGGCTGGAACACGGCGCTGCGCGACGGCCGCTGGGTTCCGACTTTTCCAAATGCGAAATACGTCTTCCACAAAAGGGAGTATACCGTGTGGGAGGCCGAAAATGCCCGCGGCGCCAATCCGCCCGGCACGGTCTTTCGCGACAATTGTCTGCCGATCGTCGAAGCCGGCCAGGCGCTGCTGGTCGATGACGACTACGCGCTCGACGACACCATCACGCTGACGCCGACCCCCGGCCACTCGCCCTGCCATTGCTGCGTCAACATTTTTTCCCGCGGCCAGCGCGCGGTGGTGACCGGCGACCTGATGCACCACGCGATCCAGTGCCGCGAGCCCGACTGGTCGGCGCGGCCGGACTGGGACGCCAAGCAATCGGCGCTCTCGCGCCGCAAATTCTTCGCCGAGGTGGCGGACACCGATACGCTGATCCTGCCGATTCATTTTCCGACGCCGACGGCAGGGCTGATCAAGGCGGATGGGAACGCGTTCGATTACCGGTTCAGGCGGGAGTGAGTTGCGATGTTTCAGCGTCATTCCGGGGCGCGCAGCGAACCCGGAATCTCGAGATTCCCCGGTGCGCAATTGCGCACCTGAGGTCTGGTCCTTCGGACCATCCCGGAATGACGGTGCCAGAAATTGGCGAAGGGTCCGGCGCGTTACGCCGGACCCTTCATTGTCAAAAGATATCAGCCGGCCTGTAAGCCGGGTTTTGTAGGGCACCATCCACTTGCGTGGATGATACGTGACGGCCATTCCTCTGGGACCCTGTTTGCACAGGGCCTCGAGCAACCTACCCGGACAGCGAGCCTGACATCGCCCTGCGGAGTTATCGCTTGCGCGAACATCCCGCGTTGCCGTCCCTATTCGGTTTTGCTCCCGGTGTGGTTTGCCATGCCGTTTCCGTTGCCGGACCCGCGGTGCGCTCTTACCGCACCTTTTCACCCTTACTGCCCCGCCCTTTCGGGTTGGGGGAAGCGGTTCGTTCTCTGTGGCACTGTCCCTGGGGTCGCCCCCGCCGGACGTTATCCGGCACCGTATGTCGATGGAGCCCGGACTTTCCTCTCCCGCAGCCTTTCGGCTGGTGCGGGAGCGGCCGTCCGGCCGACTGACGCGCCTGTGATGGGGGTTAGGAGCCACCGCGTCAAGCCGATAACACCAGCGGCGGTCCGCAAAATAAAATATCCTGAAACTGTCGTTTTGCGCTTCGCCTGTTCGACTGGGGGCCGGCGATCAAGCCGACCAATGAGGAGTTGTTCAAATGCAGTATCTGTTGATGATCTATCGGAGCGAAGCGGAGTTCGCCAAAATGAATGCGGCGGAGCGCAAGGAAATGTCAGCGGAGTACGGCGCGTTCACGCAATCCATCATCCAGAGCGGCCATTTCAAGGCCGGCGACGGTTTGCAGCCGACGACAACGGCAACCACTGTTCGGGTGCGGGACGGCAAGACGCTGACCACCGACGGTCCGTTTGCGGAAACGCGCGAACAGCTTGCCGGCTATTATCTGGTCGAGGCCAGCGATCTTGACACCGCGCTCGCGATCGCTGCGCGCATTCCCGAGGCCAGGAAAGGTTCGATCGAGGTGCGGCCGATCATGATCTATGACTGACGGCGCAGCCGTCATTCCGGGACACGCGTCTTCGCGTGGACCCGGAATCTCGAGATTCCGGGTTCGCCCGCGCAGAACGCGCGTGCGCCCCGGAATGACAGTTGTTGAGTGAGCGCATGACACCACCCGAGATCGAAAAAATATTCCGTGACGAGGCGGGGCGGGCGCTGGCGACACTGATCCGCCTCGTCGGCGATTTCGATCTCGCCGAGGATGCACTGCAGGACGCCGTTGCAGTCGCGCTGGAACGCTGGCGCGTGGCCGGGCCGCCGTCCAATCCACGGGCCTGGCTGGTCAACACCGGCCGCAACAAGGCAATCGACCGGATTCGCCGGCAGATAACATTTCGCGGCAAGGAGGGCGAACTGGCCCGCGAACTGCTGCATCGCGCATCCGCATCTGCCGAGCCCAGCGACGCGGCGGTGCTCGACGACGACATGCTCCGGCTGATCTTCATCTGTTGCCATCCCGCGTTCGCGGCCGAAGTCCAGGTCGCGCTGACGCTGCGCACGATTTGTGGGTTGACCACCGCGCAGGTCGCGCGCGCCTTGCTGGCGAGCGATGAGGCGATGGCGCAGCGCCTCGTCCGCGCCAAACAGAAGATACGGCTCGCCGGTATCCCCTACGAGGTGCCGGAACGCGACGCGCTCGAACCGCGGCTGCAACGTGTACTCACGGTGATCTATCTGGTCTTCACCGAAGGCTATGTGGCGACTTCAGGTGAAGATTTGATGCGGCCGAACCTCGCGCGAGAGGCAATCCGGCTCGGCCGCCTGCTCGACGCGCTGATGCCGCGGCGCAGCGAGATCAAGGGATTGCTGGCGCTGATGCTGCTGCACGACGCCCGCCGCACCTCGCGCGAGACCGAGGGCGGCGACATCGTGCTGCTGGAAGAGCAGGACCGCACGCGATGGGACCACGCGCAGATCGCCGAAGGATTGCAACTGGTGGAAGACGCCTTGCGGATGCCGGGCCGGCCGCAGGCTTACGCCGTGCAGGCCGCGATCGCGGCGCTGCATGCGCGGGCGCCGAATTATCGCGACACCGACTGGCCGCAGATCGCGGGCCTGTATGAAGTGCTGCTGCGGATCAGCCCGTCGCCGGTGATCGAACTCAATCACGCCGCGGCGGTATCGATGGTGGACGGACCGGGGCGCGCGCTGGCGCTGGTCGACGCGCTGCAAGCGCGCGGACGCCTCAACGGCTACGCGCTGCTGCCGGCGGTCCGTGCCGACCTGCTGCGCCGGCTCGGCCGCCACGATGCGGCGCGCGAGGCCTATCTGGCGGCGACATCAGCGACGCAGCTGGAACCGCTGCGGCGGCTTTACGCGCGGCGGTTGGCGGAACTCGATGGCGGCTAGCCGATCGTTCAAGCCGTCTTGTCACGCGCGCCGAGTGTTCTACAGTCCACGCTTTATTGATGGGGATTTGATCATGGATAAGGAAAAAGACCTGGCATCACCGAATTACGGTTCCACGGTGTCCGGGGTGGTCGGCAGCGTGGCCATGGCCAACGTCGCGAAAACCGGGCCCGCCTGGCTGCGCTATTTCCTGTACGTCTGCATCGCCATTACCCTGCTGGCGACCGGTGTGGGACTGGTCGGCAAGCTCGGCAGCATCGGCAGCATCCCGGCCTGCGACGCCAAGACGACGCGCGACACGCTGTCCGACCTCAACAAGCAGAACAAATTCAGCGCCACCAAATACAACTCCATCAAGCAGGTTTCGGCGTCGGATGCCGAAACGATCTGCACGGCCAACCTGGCGTTGTCCGGCGGTGGATCCGTCGAATACGATTATCGCATCTTCAAGGAGGGTTCGGCCGTCGAGGTGACGATCACGGAGATCAGGCGCTGACGGCATGACGCGGTTAGGTGCGTAGCATGGGTGGAGCTGTCGGCTTGGCTCGCAGAGCCAAGGCAGAAGCGATACCCATCGAATCTCGAACGATAGCGATGGGTTTCGCGAAGGGCTCAACCCATCCTACGGCCGCACCTACCGCGCCGCGACCGCATCGTAGATGTCTTCTTCCTGCGCGGTGTGGAGGCGCACCAGCGTCTCGACCGCCTCGATCAGACGCTGGGCATCGCGAATGAGATAGCGGTCGACCTTTTCCGACGGCAAGTCCCCGGCGATGCGGGCGAGCAGGCGGGCGAGATGCAGGATCTCGCGGTGCGCCCGGCTCATGGCGGAGAGGCCGTGGCTCTCCCGCAGGACCTTGGCGAGTTGTGGATAGACCTGGCCTTCGTCGTCGCGCTCGTGGGCGACCACCTGGTCCTGAATCACACGGTTCGCTTCGGCGATCAGGCTCGCCGCGTTGTCCGGGACGGCATCGTCGAGCGCATCGACGATCGATCGCAGCCGGTCGAGATGGCCGATCAGTGTCAGGTGATCGCGGTGCAACTCGCGTCCGGCCGCGGCGGTCATGGTCCGGCCGGCGTGACCGTAACCCGGGCTCAGTGCGCGCAGCGCATTGAGGATCACGGCGACGTCGATCGCCTCCTGAACCAGCGCCGCCGGAACCGGCTGCAGCCAGCCGACGGTCGCCGCCAGCATCGCTAGGATCGAAAGCGTCATGCCCGCGACGATGCTCTGGACCGCGATCCGCCGCGCGCGCTGCGCTATCGCGATCGCCTCGCCGACCCGGTCGAGCCGGTCGGCCAGGATCACCACGTCGGCGGCTTCCGACGAGGCGCTGGCGCCGCGGGCGCCGAGTGCGATCCCGACGTCGGCCGCCGCCAGCGCCGGGGCGTCGTTGATGCCGTCGCCGACCATGATGGTCGGATGCAGCCGCTGCTCGGAGCGCACCGCGTCGACCTTGTCGGAGGGAACGCGCTCCGCCAGCACGGAATCCAGGTCGAGCGCCGCGCCGATCGCCTGCGCCGCGCCGGCGCGGTCGCCGGTGACCATGACGATGCGGGCGATGCCGGCCTCGCGCAGCAGCCGGATCGCGCGCGGCGTATCAGGACGAAGTTCGTCGGCGAGCAGCAGGGCGCCGACCGGCCGCCCCTCGACCGCGACGAACACGATGAGCGCCGACCGCCACGAGGCGCGCCGGATCGCCCTGACAGCCCATTCCGGGAGCTGCGAGCCTGCCAGGACGAACTTCCGTGAACCGGCGGCGACCCGCCGTCCCTCGATCACGCCATGCAGGCCCGAACCCATGGTTTCCCTCACCTGTTCGGGCAGCTTGAGATGCAGGCCGCGCTCGATGCCGGCCTGTACGATGGCGCCCGCGACCACATGATGCGACGCCTGTTCGAGCGAGGCGCCGAGCAGCAGCACTTCGTCGGCGGTCTCGCCTGGCGCCACTTCGACCGACAGCAGCCGCGCGCCGCCGACCGTCAGCGTGCCGGTCTTGTCGAACAGCACGGTGTGGGCGCGCGCCAGCGCCTCCAGCGCGCCGCCGCCCTTGACCAGAATGCCGCGCCGCGCCGCCCGGGCGACGCCCGCGATGAAGGCGACCGGGGCGGCCAGGATCAGGGGACACGGCGTCGCCGCCACCAGCACCGCGAGGCTGCGCATCAGATCGCCCGAGATCCACCAGGCCAGCAGCGCCAGCGCCAGCGTGACCGGCAGGAACACCAGCGCGTAGCGGTCGGCCAGCCGAACGAACGGCGCCTTGGCGGTCTGCGCCGCGGTGACCATCTTGACGATGCCGGCATAGGTGCTGTCGCCGGCGACCGCGGTCACCGTCATTTCGAAGGTTGCGCCAGCGTTGAGGGCGCCGGAGAGAATGGCGCCGCCGCGCGCGCGGGCCACCGGGATCGGTTCGCCTGTCAATGCGGACTCGTCGATCACGGCGGCGTCCGAGACGACGACGCCATCGACCGGCACCACCTCGCCGGCATGCACCAGCAAGCGGTCGCCGATCGTTACGGCGTCCACCGGCACCTGCTCGATGCGGCCGTCGACCTTGCGGCGGGCCTCGCGTGGCGCACGATCGACCAGCGCGCGCAGATCATGCTCGGCGCGGGCGACCGCGATATCCTCGAGAACGTTGCCGCCGGAATACATCAGCGCGACCACGGCGCCGGCCAGCGGCTGGCCCAGCCCTAGCGCGGCACTCATCGACACCAGCGCGATCGCATCGACCCCGAACCGGCCCGCGAGGAAATCCCTGACGATCGAGACCGCCAGCCCCGCGATCACAGGTGCGGTCGCCAGCGTCCAGCAGAGATCGGCGAGATCAGGCCGGCCGGCCAGCCAGGCGAAAAAGCCCGCCGACAATCCGGCGATGGCGATCGCAATCAGTGCCCAGCGCAGGACGCGCTCTAATGACATCGCTAATTTCCGTGCTCATGCCGCTATCGCAGCTTGTCGCCGAGAATGAGCGTGTCACGCTTGATGGAGGTCAATCGGGAGTGGGATGCAGCCGCATTTCCCTTGCCCGGGACCGAATTCCGCCGCCTTTTGCGTCAAAATTTCGGTCCAGTCTCGAATTTGATGGCAGACCCTGTCATGCGGTTGAGAAGCAAATCATGGCGCATCACGGCCATGGCCGCGCTTTTGACGCTGCTCTCCGCTCCGGCATTTTCCCAACCTGAGTCTTCAGCGCCCTCGGCCGAGTCCCGGAATGGAGCGTCAGGCGAGAACCCGCCGCCGTTGCCTCCCGGCATTCGGAAAGAGCTCGAGTTCGCATTGGCTCAAGAGGAGAAAGCCAAGAAGATTGGCGTTTCCACCTTCCGCTCGTTTCCCAAGCCGGTATGCGTCGCCGGAAAGTGCGGCGCCATCAACCGCGACGGCACCTATGCGGTCGTGCCTGCGTATAACCGGGTCGACCCCTTCATTGAAGGGGTGGCCGTGGTGCAGGTGCGTCATCGCTACGGCTATCTCTACGGCTACGTTGATGAAACCGGGCGCATGATCTGGAAGCCGCAGTTCGCCGTTGCAGGCCCATTTTCGCGCGGTTTTGCGCAGGTCGATTTCGAAGGCAAATCCGGATTGATCGATCGGGATGGCAAGGTCGCGCTCTGGCCGCAGTTCGGATACGTCATGCCCTTCACCCATGACCGTTTCTGGGTCACCGAGGAGCGGAACGTGAGTCCGGGCAATACCGGTCAGGAAAAATTTTATGATGACTTGGGAGCTGCCGTCCTTGTTGTTGATGGAGTCAGCATCAGGAACACGGTCGTCGCTCCGAAAGGCAAATGGGGCCTCGTGGATCGCGCCGGCACCTGGATAAGACGGCCGGAATTTCTGGATGTCCGCGTTTTCGACAAGAACGATGCCGGCCTTATGTGGGCCAAGACCGACGCCGGCTGGGGACTGATACTGTCGGATTTATCCTGGCAAGTCGAACCGAAGTTCGAGGAGGTAGGACCAGTCTACGATGGGGTGGCGCCGTTCATGCTCGATCGCCGCTGGGGCCTTGTCGATACCAAGGGACGGATCGTGATTGAACCTCGCTTTGAGAGCATGCCTTTCTTCACAGGTCCGCACGCGCCGGCTCGGGTCAACAAGCTGTTTGGCCTTATTGATCGCACCGGTGCATGGCTCGTCGAGCCGAAATACGATGGTATCTACTGGAGCGGGTTACTTCCCAAATCATGGTGGACGACCAGGACCGGGAAGGATTACGGATTGCTCGATGACACTTTACGGGAGCTCATCGCGCCGCAACTGGATCAAGCGCCAGCCATGTGCGTAGACGGTCGGATAGTCGGCAGCATAGAGAAGAAGCGGCGATTTTTCTCACGCAGTGGCTCGCCACTCGAAGACGACGAAGCAGGTTGCGACAGCATGATAACAAGCCGAAAGCAGGGGCCGTGAGATCGAGAGGTATCTATTTTGCCGCGACAGCCACGGCCTCGGCCGGCAAAGTTTCCAGCAGCGCCTGCAGGGTGACCAGCGTCGAATGATCGGCGACGCCGTCGACGCGGGCGGGGCGAAAGTGGCGCTGGAAGGCGGTGACGGCTTCCATGGTCGGCCCGTCGTATTTTCCCGTCGTCGGGATGCCGTAGCCGTACTTGGCCAATGCCTGCTGCAGGCCGAGTACGTCGTCACCGATGCTGCCGAGCTTCATGGTTTCGCCGCGCACGATCGGGGCCGGCTGCACCCAGTGGCCGACGCCTGAATTGGCCAGGGAGTGCCACGGAAATTTCTCGCCGGGGTCCTTCTTGCGAGCCGGGGCGACGTCCGAATGGGCGAGCACGCGGTGCGATGGCACCTGGCGGCGCAGCATGATGCCCCGGCACAGCGCGATCACGGCGGCGATCTGGCGCAGCGGAAAATCCGGATAGCCCCAGTCATGGCCGCGATTGACGATCTCGACGCCGATCGAACAGGAGTTGATGTCTTCCTCGCCGGCCCAGACCGCCACGCCGGCATGCCAGGCGCGCTTGGCCTCCGGCACGCACTGCACGATACGGCCATCTTCCAGCACGATGTAATGCGCGGATACGTCGGTGCCCGCCGTGCACAGCTGCGCGATCGCGCCTTCGACATCGGGCATCCCGGTGTAGTGCAGCACGATCATGTCGGGCAGCCGGCCCTTGTTTCGTTCGCCAAAATTCACCGACGGGATGACGTCGGAAGCGATCGAGGAATCCGGGGTAAAGGTCTTCATATTCGCGTTGGTCCTGGGCAGCGGAACGGCGCGACGCCTCGAATCAGTACCGTTAGATGCGAACGAACCAGGCGGCATAGGACAGGTCAAACCGGGCAGGAGAACGGCAACGGTGCGCCTTCGGGACGAACCTGATTTACTATTCCTTTACGATGTCGCCGGCGCAATCGTGAGCCGGCCGCGGCTTTCGCATTTTGGCCGGGTGTGTGCCGGGAGCATCACCCGAGGCCGCCCGATCCGGTTGATGGCGCCGGGATCCCGCCCGGTCCCGTTGACGGCGAAATCCGCTCAAATCCATCAACGCTTTCTTAACGCTAATTGACGTTACTAAGGGGTGAAGTGCCGAACCCGTCGGGGGACGGCCGAGGCCGCAATTGACGCTCGAAATCCGACACTTGGGATCCCATGGCAGCCCAGCAAATTCCATCGGGAGCTCAGGGGCTGCGCGGGGGTTCGCCAAGGCTTTCCTTTCGGACGGCGCTTTTCGACCGGAAAAGCCCGTCGAAGTGCAGACATTTGAGGCGCAATGGGGCCGTTCGCGTCCAGTTTCCGAAAGCTACCCCGGACCGCGGCTGGAGCCGGCGCATGAATCCGGCTGACCCGCGCCATATCCCCGTGCTCGGCCGCGAGGCCATCGAAATGCTCGGGCCCCGCGACGGCGGAACCTATGTCGACGCCACCTTCGGGGCCGGCGGCTACAGCCGGGCCATCCTCGACATCGAGGGAACCCGCGTCATCGGCATCGACCGCGACCGCACGGCGATTTCGGGCGGTTTCGACCTGGTGGATCGATCGGCTGGCCGGCTTACGCTGGTCGAGGACCGCTTCTCCAATCTCGCCGAGATCTGCACCGCGCAGGGCTTGTCCCAGGTCGATGGCGTGGTGATGGACGTAGGCGTCTCCTCGATGCAGCTCGACCAGGCCGAGCGCGGCTTCTCGTTTCGGCAAGCCGGCCCGCTCGACATGCGGATGGGCCATGACGGCCCGACCGCGGCCGACGTCATCGCCACCGCCTCCGAGGCCGATCTCGCCAACATCATCTATATTTTCGGCGAGGAGCGTTATTCGCGGCCCGTCGCCAAGGCCATCGTCGCGGCGCGCAAGGAAGCGCCGATCGAAACCACCAAAGCGCTGGCCGACATCGTCTCCAAGGTGGTGTGGCCGAAGCCGGGTGAGATCCATCCCGCGACCCGCACGTTCCAGGCGTTGCGAATCTTCGTCAACGCCGAGCTCGACGAGCTGTACCTGGCGCTGGCGGCCGCCGAGCGCGTGCTGAAGCCGGGCGGCCGGCTGGTGGTGGTGTCGTTTCACTCGCTGGAAGACCGCATCGTCAAGAATTTCCTGGTCGAACGCGGCAAAGCCGGCGGCGGCTCGCGACACCTGCCGGAAATGAACCAGACGCCGCCGAGCTTCGTCATCCTGACAAAACGCCCGGTCACGGCCGGGGCCGACGAAGTCTCCGCCAACCCGCGCGCGCGGTCGGCCAAGCTGCGCGCCGCCGAGCGCACCGAAGCCGCCGCGCATGCCGCCGCGGCGCTGCCGGCGTGGCCGCATCTCCACGACGTCATGAGGGGAGGCTGACCATGCGGATCATCCATCTCTTCGTGATCGCCGCGCTGGTGTTCGCCGCCGCCTATGTCTACCGCATCAAGATGGAATCCACCGCGCGCACCGAGCGCGTGCTGCGGCTGCATGCGGAAATTCGCGAGCAGCGCGAAGCCATCGCCGGCTTGCGCGCGGAATGGGCCAGGCTCGATGCGCCGCTGCGACTGCAGGACCTCGCCGACCGATATCTGCCGCTGAAGCCGCTGGTCGCCACGCAATATGATTCGCTGAAGAATCTGCCCGAGCGGCCGCCGCGCTTCTTCAAGCCGGGCGATCCCGATCCGATCGGCGCGATGCTCGAGACCATCGATGCCGCGGCCGACGCCGCGACAGTTACAGGCTCGGTGCCGGCGCCGGAGAATCAGCGATGACCGATTTGGCGCCGAAGTCCGTCAGGCCCACGGAACCGTGGCGGCAGCGGCTGATCCGCAGCCTGCTGTACGGGCGCAACGTCGACCGCGCGGCGAAGGCGCGCGCCCGCGTCGGGTTTGCCATCCTGGCCTTCGTGGCGATCTATGCCGTGATCGGCGGCCGGCTCGTGATGTTCGCGATCGGCGCCGACAGCCACGCCGCGCGCCGCACCGCGTCGCAGGACCGCATCGCCACCGCCCGCCCCGATATCGTCGACCGCAACGGCGTGGTGCTCGCCACCGACGTCAAGTCGCCCAGCCTGTTCGGCGAGCCGCGCCGGATCATCGACAAGGACGAGGCGATCGAGCTGCTGACCGCGACGCTGCCGGATCTCGACACCGGCGAAGTGCGCGAACGGCTGATGTCGAAGAAGGGGTTCGTCTGGCTGAAGCGGGAAATCACCGCCAAGCAGCAATATGACATCCATCGCCTCGGTATTCCCGGCATCGGCTTCCTGCGCGAGAACAAGCGGGTCTATCCCACCGGCGCCGAAGTCGCGCATCTGATCGGTCTGGTCAATATCGACAACCAGGGCATCGCCGGGATGGAGAAGTGGCTCGACAATAACGGTCTGGCCGATCTGCACCGCGCCGGTTTTGCCACCGACCGGCTGCAGCGGCCGGTCGAGCTGTCGATCGATTTGCGGGTCGAGCACGCGCTGCGCGACGAACTGCTCAAGGCCAAGGAAAAATACAAGGCCAAGGCGGCCTCCGGCCTCGTCTCCAACGTCAACACCGGCGAAATCGTCGCGATGGTGTCGCTTCCGGACTTCGATCCGAACAATCCGAAGGAGGCGCACGACCCCGATCGTATCAACCGCCTGACCACCGGCGTCTACGAGATGGGCTCGACCTTCAAGGCGCTGACGCTGGCGATGGCGCTGGATTCCGGCAAGGCCAATCTCAACACCCTGTACGATGCCCGCGGCGCACTGCATTACGGCAAATTCGCCATTCACGACACCCACCCGCTGGGCCGCTCGATCTCGCTGTCGGAAGTCTTCACCTTCTCCTCGAACGTCGGCGCGGCGCGGATTGCGCTCGGCCAGGGCGTCGAGGCGCACAAGACATTCCTGCGCAAGCTGGGGCAACTCGACCGGCTGCGCACCGAACTGCCCGAAAGCGCCTCGCCGATCGTGCCGAAGCGCTGGAGCGATCTCAACACCATCACCATCGCCTTCGGCCACGGCATCGCGGTCGCGCCGCTGCAGGCGGTGATGGGCATCAACGCCGTCATCAACGGCGGCTACCTGATCCCTCCGACCTTCCTGAAGCGGTCGGAAGAGGAGGCGCGGGCAATGGCGAAGAAGGTGGTCCGGTCCGAGACCTCGGACAAGATGCGCTATTTGATGCGGCTCAACGCCGAGATCGGAACCGCCAAGAAGGCGGACGTGAAGGGCTATTATATCGGCGGCAAGACCGGCACCTCGGAGAAGGTGGTCAACGGCCGCTATTCCAAGAAACAGGTGCTGAACTCGTTCACCGCGATCATGCCGGCCGACAATCCGCAGTACCAGATCCTGATCATGCTGGACGAGCCGAAACCGCTGCCGGAAACCCACGGGTTCATCACCTCGGGCTGGAACGCGGTGCCGACCGGCGGCAAGGTGATCGCCCGTATCGGCCCGCTGCTGGGGGTCGAGCCCCGGTTCGACCTGCCGCCGTCCGAGCGCCTTATTCTTGCGGCATCCAGGGGAAGCCAGTAAGGCTCAATTCATTGCCGCCCGATTCGAAGTGCCTTAGTGGTTGCCGCGAATTCCCCTTGGAAACTTCAGATCGACAAGCGGCGCGCGCGCCGGCCGGACTGGAAGATAATGAGACTTCGCGACCTTCTCAGCGATGACGCCACGCTGCCCCCGCAGGCAGCGGCGGTCGTGGTTTCAGGGCTGGCGATGGACAGCCGCGCAGTGAAGGCGGGCGACCTGTTCTTCGCGCTGGCCGGAACCAGGACCGACGGCGCGCGCTTCATCGATTCCGCTGTTGCGGCGGGTGCCGTGGCCATCGCCGGCGATCATCCGCCGCCGGATGGCATCGCCGTGCCGTTCGTCGTCACGCCGAACCCGCGCCGCGCGCTGGCGCAGGCCGCGGCGAAATTCTATCCGCGGCAGCCGCACACCATCGCGGCGGTCACCGGCACCAGCGGCAAGACTTCGGTCGCCGCCTTCACGCGCCAGATCTGGCAGTGGCTCGGCCATGAATCGGCCAGCATCGGCACCATCGGGCTGGTGTCGCCGAAGCGCACCATCTACGGCTCGCTGACCACGCCGGATCCGATCGCGCTGCATCGCCAGCTCGACGAAATCACCGCCGACGGCGTCACCCATCTCGCCTTCGAGGCCTCGTCGCACGGGCTCGATCAGTTCAGGCTCGACGGCGTCCGCATCGCCGCCGGCGGCTTTACCAATCTCACGCGCGACCACATGGATTACCACCCCGACGTCGCGCATTACCTCAACGCCAAGCTGCGGCTGTTCCGCGATCTGGTTGCACCAGATGGCGCGGCGGTGATTTCGGCGGATCATGATTGCTCGCAACAGGTGATCGATGCGGCGCGCTCGCGAAAATTGCGGATCGTCGCGGTCGGCAGAAACGGCGACGGCGCCGGCGAGGGCATTCGCCTTGTTGGCGCCGACATCGACGGTTTTGCACAGCAGCTCACCCTCGAACATCGCGGGCAGAGCTATCAGGTGCGGCTGCCGCTGGTCGGCGAATTCCAGATCGAGAATGCGCTGGTGTCTGCCGGGCTGGCGATCGGGACCGGCAGCGAGCCGAAGGCGGTGTTCGCCTCGCTCGAGCTGCTGGAAGGCGCCAAAGGCCGGCTCGAGCGGGTCGCCGATCGCAACGGCGCGCCGATCTTCGTCGATTACGCCCACAAGCCCGATGCGCTGGCGAAAGCGCTGCAGGCGCTGCGGCCTTACGCCAAACGCAAGCTGGTGGTCGTGTTCGGCGCCGGCGGCGACCGCGATGCCGGCAAGCGGCCCTTGATGGGCGCGATCGCCGCCGAGCATGCCGATAGCGTCATCGTCACCGACGACAATCCGCGCAGCGAGAATCCGCAACTCATTCGCGCGGCGATTTTGGCGGCGGCCAGGGGCGCCAGCGAAATCGGCGACCGCGCCGAGGCGATCCGATCCGCGATCGCGGCGCTGCAGCCGGGCGACGCGCTGCTGATCGCCGGCAAGGGCCATGAGACCGGGCAGATCGTCGGCGGCACCACGCTGCCGTTCAGTGATCACGAGGCGGTTGTTACAGCACTTTCATCGAGGGTAGCATGAGCGTTGCGCCGTTATGGACATCCGGCGCCATGGCGCAGGCGATGCATGCGCAAATCCAGGGCGCGTTGCCGGAAGCGATTACCGGCCTGTCGATCGACAGCCGCACCATCGCGCCGGGCGATGCCTATTTCTCGATCAAGGGCGACGTCCATGACGGCCATGATTTTGTCGACGCCGCGCTGAAGGCCGGTGCGGCGCTGGCGGTGGTCGAACGCGCGCAACGGGAAAAATTCGCGCCCGACGCGCCGCTATTGGTGGTGGACGACGTGCTCGCCGGCCTCGTGGAGTTGGGGCTTGCGTCGCGCGCGCGCCTCGATGCGCATGTGGTCGCCATCACCGGCTCGGTCGGCAAGACATCGACCAAGGAGGCGCTGCGGCGCGTGCTCGCCGCCCAGGGCGAGACCCATGCCTCGGCGTCGTCGTTCAACAACCATTGGGGCGTGCCACTGTCGCTGGCGCGCTGCCCGTCACAGGTCAAGTTCGCGATTTTCGAGGTCGGCATGAACCACGCCGGCGAAATCGAGACATTGATCAAGATGATACGTCCGCATACCGCCGTCATCACCACGGTGGAGCCGGTGCATCTGGAGTTCTTCGCCGGCATCGAGGCGATTGCCGACGCTAAGGCGGAAATCTTTGTCGGGCTGGAGCCGGGCGGCGCGGTCGTGCTGAACCGTGACAATTCGCAGTTCGCGCGGCTGGAACGCCGCGCCAAAAAACTTGGCATCGACAGGATCGTTTCGTTCGGCGCCGATGCCGAATCCGATGCGCGGCTGATCGACGTCGCGCTGCATCCGGACCTGTCGGCGGTGCACGCCAACATCCTCGGCCATGACGTCACCTACAAGCTCGGCATGCCCGGCCGCCACATGGCGATGAACTCGCTGGCGGTGCTGGCTGCGGCCTCGCTGGCCGGCGCGGACCTCGCGCTGGCGGCGCTGTCGCTGTCGCAGATCGAACCTGCGGTGGGCCGCGGCGCCCGCCGTGCGCTCGAGGTCGGCAACGGCGAGGCGACGCTGATCGATGAAAGCTACAACGCCAATCCGGCGTCGATGGCGGCGGCGCTGAACGTGCTCGGCAGCGCGGCGGTCGGGCCGAAAGGCAGGCGCATTGCCGTGCTCGGCGACATGCTCGAACTGGGGCCGACCGGCCCGGCGCTGCATCTCGGCCTGAACGAGGCCATCAAGGCCAACAATGTCGATCTGGTGTATTGCTGCGGTCCGCTGATGCGCAACTTGTGGGAAGCGCTTTCCACCGGTAAACGGGGCGGCTATGCGGAGAATTCGGCTAGTCTCGAAGCCCAGGTGGTGTCGGCGATTCGCGCCGGTGACGCGATCATGGTCAAGGGATCGCTCGGCACGAAGATGAAACCGATTGTAACGGCGCTCGAAAAGCGCTTTCCCGGCAAGGCCGCGCACGACGAAGCCGCGGTATAGGGCGGATTGAATGTTTTATTGGCTGATTGACCTTTCCAACACGGTTCCCGGTCTGGGCGTGTTCCGCACCGCGCTGAACGTGTTTCGTTACATCACCTTTCGCACCGGCGGGGCGATGGTGACCGGTGCGCTGTTCGTTTTCCTGTTCGGTCCCTGGATCATCGACCATTTGCGGCTGCGCCAGGGCAAGGGCCAGCCGATCCGCACCGACGGCCCGGCATCGCACCTCATCAGCAAGAAGGGCACGCCGACCATGGGCGGGCTGATGATTCTGTCCGGGGTGGTGGTCTCGACGGTGCTGTGGGCCAATCCGCTCAATCCCTATGTCTGGATCGTGCTGGCGGTGACGCTCGGATTCGGCTTCGTCGGCTTCTACGACGACTATCTGAAGGTGACGCAACAGACCCATAGCGGTTTCGCCGGTAAAATAAGGTTGCTGATCGAGGCGCTGATCGCGCTGGCGGCCTGTTATGCGCTGACCCGGCTCGGCAAAGCTCCGTTCTCGACCTCGCTGGTGATTCCCTTCTTCAAGGACGTGGTGCTGAACCTTGGCGTGTTCTTCGTGCTGTTCGGCGCCTTCGTCATGGTCGGTGCCGGCAACGCCGTGAACCTGACCGACGGCCTCGACGGCCTCGCCATCGTTCCCGTCATGATCGCGGCGGCGAGCTTCGGGATGATCGCGTATCTGACCGGCAACGCGGTGTTCTCGGACTATCTGCAGATCAACTACGTTGCCGGCACCGGCGAGCTCGCGGTGCTGTGC
>JAZJYY010000024.1:0-15468 GCA_040390145.1 Pseudomonadota bacterium | reverse complement strand
GATACCGGCTCGCTCGCGCTCGGCGGCATGCTCGGCGCGACCGCGGTCGCGGTCAAGCACGAGATCGTGCTGGCGGTGATCGGCGGCTTGTTCGTGCTGGAAGCGGTCTCGGTGATCGTGCAGGTGGTGTCATTCAAGCTGACCGGCAAGCGCGTGTTCCGGATGGCGCCGCTGCATCATCATTTCGAACAGAAGGGCTGGACCGAACCGCAGGTCGTGATCCGGTTCTGGATCATCTCGGTGATGCTGGCGCTGGCCGGCCTCTCCACGCTGAAGCTGCGGTGATCGGGGTGCAAACCTCTCACCGTCATTCCGGGGCGATGCGTCAGCATCGAACCCGGAATCTCGAGATAATCAACCTCTGGATTCCGGGTTCGCGCTTCGCGCGCCCCGGAATGACGGCAGGGAAATCATGATCCCCATCACCTCCTTCGCCGGCAAGACCGTCGCCGTGTTCGGCCTCGGCGGCTCCGGGCTGGCAAGCTGCCACGCCCTGAAGGCGGGCGGGGCGGAGGTGATCGCCGGCGATGACAGTCCCGACAACATCGTCAAGGCGGTGCAGGCGGGCTTCATCACCGCCGACCTGCGCAAAGTGTCGTGGGCGAATTTCGCGGCCCTGGTGCTGACGCCCGGCGCGCCGCTCACCCATCCGGCGCCGCACTGGTCGGTGCTGATGGCGCGCGAGGCCGGCGTCGAGGTGATCGGCGATATCGAATTGTTCTGCCGCGAGCGGCGGCGCCATGCGCCGGACGCGCCGTTCGTCGCCATCACCGGCACCAACGGCAAATCGACCACCACGGCATTGATCGCGCATCTGATGCGGGTCGCCGGCTACGACTCCCAGATGGGCGGCAATATCGGCACCGCGATCCTGTCGCTGGAGCCGCCGCGCATGGGCCGCGTCCACGTCATCGAGATGTCGTCGTACCAGATCGACCTCACCCCGAGCCTCGATCCCTCGGTCGGCATCCTGCTCAATGTCAGCGAAGACCATATCGACCGCCACGGCACGCTCGAACATTATGCCGCGGTGAAGGAGCGCCTTGTCGCCGGCGTGCAACCGCAGGGCACCGCGATCGTCGGCGTCGACGACGGCTGGAGCCGCAACACCGCCGACCGGATCGAACAGGCCGGCCAGCGTGTGGTCCGCATCTCCGTGAAAAATCCGCTGCCGGACGGCATCTATGTCGAGCGCGAGGTGATCCTGCGCGCCGCCGGCGGCGCCCGCAGCGAGATCGCGCGGATCGGAGGTATCGGTTCGCTGCGCGGCCTGCACAATGCGCAGAACGCCGCCTGCGCCGCCGCCTGCGCGCTGGCGCTCGGTATCAGCAAGGAAGTTCTGCAAAACGGCCTGCGCAGCTTTCCCGGTCTCGCCCACCGCATGGAGCAGGTCGGCCGCCGCGGCAACGTGCTGTTCGTCAACGATTCCAAGGGCACCAACGCGGACGCTGCGGCGCATGCGCTGTCGTCCTTCGCCGACATCTTCTGGATCGCCGGCGGCAAGCCCAAGCTCGGCGGCATCACGGGTCTGTCAGAATATTTCCCGCGCATCCGCAAGGCCTACCTGATCGGCGAAGCCGCACCGGAATTTTCTGGCACGCTCGGCGACCAGGTGCCGCACGAGATTTCCGGGACCCTCGAAGTCGCCGTCGCCAGCGCCGCGCGCGATGCCGAAGCCTCCGGCCTTACCGACCCCGTCGTGCTGCTGTCGCCGGCCTGCGCCTCGTTCGACCAGTACCGCAATTTCGAAATCCGGGGTGCTGCGTTCCGCGACCTCGTCACCGCGCTGCCGGGCGTCAAGCCGGTGGTGTGAGGGGGCAGCGCTTAGAGCCTTTATATCGGCGCTCCTAATCCACATTCAGGTGAACCAAGGCTGGGCCTTCGACGACCAAAGCTGCATGTATCACCTATTGGTCGAAAATCTCGTAAGTCAGGTCAAGGCGCATTCAGCGGCATTGATCAAAGAGGGCGTAGCCGAAGCCGCATACCCCTGCATTTCCCCTTCCCACTCGCCGTCCGGCCCTTCCGCCATACCCGCCGGTCCAACGTGTCGCTGGGGTTCAATTGCTCGCAATGGTACTGCGTTCAATATTTTCGATGCGCGGAACGGAGATCCCCAATGAAGCTCAAACTTGCCGCCGCGATGGTCGCCGCAAGCCTCCCGCTCACATCGATGGCCTTCGCCCAAGGGACCGCGCCAGCCGACGTTGCCGTGATCAATGCCTGCCTGAAGACGGCGGAGGAAACCGGCGGTTTCGGCGGCGCGTGCGTCGGGCTCGTCGCCGACCCCTGCATCAAAGCGGCAGAGGGCGCGAATGACGACGTCGTCAAATGGAAAGCCTGCGCGGCGCGCGAACTCGCCATTTGGACGCAGAAAACCAATGAGGCGCTCAAGAAGGTTCAGGCCGGCGGGTTCGCCGACATAATCAAGGCGGTCAAGGACTCGCAGAAAACTTTCGCCGCGTCGCGTGATGGCTTCTGTGCGGTCTTCGACAAAATCGAGCCGGGCATGTACAAGGGTAGCGCGAGCTACTGCCGCCTGCGCGAGACCGCGAACCGCTCGCTGAGCCTGATCAAGCTCGGCGAAGCGGTCAACGAGCACTGAGACCTCTTGGCCTTATCCCGGAAAAGTTCTCGCCAGTCATCTTCGACGGCAAACTGCATTTAGGTATGTCGCGTCAGATGGTAATCACGGCGTTGAGTCGCCGTCGGAACACCGCGTGTCGGCCTCAAAACTTCTCAACTTCATTAACCCCTTGATAACCATCCTCGGCCACCAATGGGCAAACCCCTGTCTTTGGGAACGCCCATGATCTCCCGTGAAGAACGCACTCCCTTGAGCGAATGGTGGTGGACGGTCGACCGCCTGCTGCTGGCGGCGATCATCGCGCTGATGCTGGGCGGGGTCATCCTGTCGCTGGCGGCCAGTCCGCCGGTCGCGACGCGGATCGGGCTCGATCCGTTTCACTTCTTCAACCGCCATGTGCTGCTGCTGCTGCCGTCGGTCATCGTGCTGATCGGCGTCTCCTTCCTGTCGCCGCGGCAGATCCGGCGCGCCGCGCTGATCGTGTTCGCGGTTTCCGCCGTGCTGATCGTGGCGACGCTGCTGGTGGGACCCGAGGTCAAGGGATCGCGGCGCTGGATCACGCTGATCGGCATCAACATCCAGGCCTCCGAATCCGCCAAGCCCGCCTTCGTGGTGCTGGCGGCATGGCTGTTCGCCGAATCGGCGCGGAAGCCGGATATGCCGGCCACTTCGATCGCACTGGGGCTGCTGCTGACGCTGGTCGCGCTCCTGGTGCTGCAGCCCGATTTCGGCCAGACCATGCTGGTGCTGATGGTGTGGGGCGCGCTGTTCTTCATCGCGGGGATGCGGATGATCTGGGTGGCGGGGCTCGCGGCCGCAGCCGGCGCCGGGCTGTTCGGGGCCTATCTGCTGGTGCCGCACGTCGCCTTCCGCATCAAGCGCTTCATGAATCCCGGCACGGGCGACACCTTCCAGGTCGATACCGCGATGGAAGCCTTCTCCAACGGCGGCTGGTTCGGGCTCGGCCCGGGCGAGGGCATCGCCAAGCGCAGCCTGCCGGACAGCCATACCGACTTCGTGTTCGCGGTCGCGGCGGAGGAGTTCGGCATCATCCTGTGCCTGGCACTGCTGGCGCTGTTCGCCTTTGTCGTGATCCGCGCGCTGTCGCGCGCCTATGCCACCGAGGATCTGTTCTCGCGGTTCGCGGCATCCGGCCTCGCCATCCTGTTCGGGGTGCAGGCCGCGATCAACATGTCGGTCAATCTGCAGCTTATACCGGCCAAGGGCATGACCTTGCCGTTCATCTCCTATGGCGGCTCCTCGATCATCTCGCTGGCCTACAGCGTCGGCATGCTGCTGGCGCTGACGCGGCTGCGCCCGCGCACCGAAATGGATTCGATCAACGACGCCAACGCCGCGCCGAACTACGCTTGACCTTCTGCCAAAGACGCGCTCTTTCGTCATTGCGAGAAACGAAGTTGGGGTTTGCCAGGCCGCCCGGTACAACAAGACTGTCGTCGCCCGGCTTGACCGGACGATCCAGTACGCCGCGGCTTCTCGGCACTATCTCCGGCGTCTCTGGAATACTGGGTCGCCCGGTCAAGCCGGGCGATGACAGCGGTGTTTGCTTCATCGATCGGAGCCGGCACCAGAATTCGCAATGACGGCAGCTTCCATGGATTCCTCCCCCCTCATTCTGCTGGCCGCCGGCGGCACCGGCGGACATCTGTTTCCCGCCGAGGCGCTCGGCGTCGAACTGATCCGGCGCGGGTTTCGCGTCCGGCTGGCGACCGATTCCCGCGCGCTGCGCTACAGCGGCCTGTTCACCCGGGACACCATCGACGTGGTGCCGAGCGAGACTTTGCGCGGCCGCACGCCGTGGTCGCTGGCCCGCACCGCCCTGCTGCTGGGCGCCGGCACCGCGGTGTCGCTCAATCTGATGCGGCGGCTGAAGCCTGCGGCCGTGGTCGGCTTCGGCGGCTACCCGACCTTGCCGCCGCTGCTGGCGGCAAAGCTGTTTGGCGTGCCGTCCATCGTTCACGAGGCCAACGCGGTGCTCGGCCGTGCCAACCGGTTCCTGTCGACCCGCGTCAGCGCCATCGCGACCTCGCTGCCCGGCGTGCTCGATCGCGACCCCGCGCTGGCCGGCAAGACCACCACCGTCGGCACGCCGATGCGCCCGGCGATCCTCGCCGCAGCCGCGGTGAAATTCGTTTCGCCTGATGCGGCCGGCCCGCTTCGCCTGCTGGTGGTCGGCGGTAGCCAGGGCGCGCGGGTGATGGCCGACATCGTGCCCGGCGCGATCGAGCGGCTGGAGCCGGCGCTGTGGAGCCGGCTGATCCTCACCCAGCAGGTGCGCGAAGAAGACATGGCGCGGGTGCGCGCGGTCTACGACCGGCTCAAAATATCAGCCGAGCTGGCGCCGTTCTTCACCGATCTGCCGGCGCGGCTGGCGTCGAACCATCTGGTGGTCTCGCGCTCCGGCGCCGGCACCGTGGCCGAACTCGCCGCCATCGGCCGGCCCTCGATCCTGGTGCCGCTGCCCGGCTCGATCGATCAGGATCAGTTCGCCAATGCCGGCGTGCTGGTGCAGGCGAACGGCGCGATTCGGATTGCGCAGGCGGATTGCACGCCCGACCGGCTGGCCGCGGAAATTTCCACGCTCGCCGCCGAGCCGGAACGGCTGGCCGCGATGGCCGCCAGCGCCCGCACCATGGGCCGGCTGGACGCCGCCGAGCGGCTGGCCGATCTGGTGGTGAAAGTGGCGGGAATCTGACGTCTTCGTCATTCCAGGGCGCTCGCATCGCGAGCGAACCCGGAATCCTAGGATTCCGGGTTCGATGCTGGCGCATCGTCCCGGAATGACGAAAAAGCGCTTGTCAGTGCCTTCCGAAGCAAGGCATCCAGTAGGCGCAATGACAGGAACCACTTCATGAGACTGCCGCGCGAGATCGGACCCATCCACTTCGTCGGGATCGGCGGCATCGGCATGAGCGGCATCGCCGAGGTCCTGAGCAATCTCGGTTATACCGTGCAGGGTTCCGACGCCTCCGAGGGCGCCAACGTCGCCCGGCTGCGCGACAAGGGCATCAAGATCTCGGTCGGCCACAGGGCCGAGAATGTCGCCGGCGCCGACGTGCTCGTGGTGTCGACCGCGATCAAGCGCGACAATCCGGAACTGATGGCCGCCCGCGCTCAGCGCATCCCGGTGGTGCGCCGCGCCGAAATGCTGGCCGAACTGATGCGGCTGAAGAGCTGCGTCGCGATCGCGGGAACTCACGGCAAGACCACGACGACCACGATGGTCGCAACGCTGCTCGATGCCGGCGATCTCGATCCGACCGTGATCAATGGCGGCATCATCAATGCCTATGGCTCCAACGCGCGCCTGGGCGCCGGCGAGTGGATGGTGGTGGAAGCCGACGAGAGCGACGGCACGTTCCTGAAGCTTCCGTCCGATGTCGTGATCGTCACCAACATCGATCCCGAACATCTCGATCACTTCAAGACCTTCGATGCGATCCAGGAAGCGTTCCGTAACTTCGTCGAGAACGTGCCGTTCTACGGTTTTGCCGTGATGTGCACCGATCATCCCGTCGTACAGACCCTCGTCGGCAAGATCGAGGATCGCCGCATCATCACCTATGGCGAAAATCCGCAGGCCGATGTGCGGCTGGTCGATCTCGTCCCCTCCGGCGGCGGCTCGAAATTCAAGGTCGCGTTCCGCGACCGCAAGGCCGGCACCTCGCATGAGATCGCCGACCTCGTGCTGCCGATGCCCGGCCGCCACAACGCGCTCAACGCCACCTCGGCGATCGCGGTGGCGCATGAACTCGGCCTCTCCGACGACACCATCCGCAAGGCGCTGGCCGGCTTCGGCGGCGTCAAGCGGCGCTTCACCAAAACAGGCGAATGGAACGGCGTCACCATCATCGACGATTACGGCCATCACCCGGTCGAGATCGCGGCGGTGCTGAAGGCGGCGCGGGAATCCACCAGCGGCAAGATCGTCGCCGTGGTGCAGCCACATCGCTTCACGCGCCTGCAGTCGCTGTTCGAGGAATTCTGCACCTGCTTCAACGATGCCGACACCGTGGTCGTCGCCGAGGTCTATCCGGCGGGCGAAGCGCCGATCGCAGGCATCGACCGCGATCATTTCGTCCTCGGCCTGCGCGCCCACGGCCATCGCGAGGTGATCCCGCTGCCGGCTTCCGGCGATCTCGCCCGCCTCGTCGCCGGCGTCGCGAAGAGCGGCGACTACGTCGTCTGCCTCGGCGCCGGCAACATCACGCAATGGGCCTACGCGCTGCCGGCCGAACTGAAGGCGCTGGGGTGAGCGTGGCGCCGTTTCCCGACATCACGCTTGATCTGAAAGCCGCGATGCCTCAATTGCGCGGGCGTCTGCTGGCGAACCAGTCGCTGGCGGAGCTGACCTGGTTTCGGGTCGGCGGTCCGGCGCAGGTGCTGTTCACGCCGGCCGATCAGGACGACCTTGCTTATTTCCTGTCGCATTTGCCGGATGAGCTTGCCGTCACTGTGATCGGCGTCGGCTCCAACCTGATCGTGCGCGATGGCGGCATTCCGGGCGTGGTAATCCGGCTCAGCCCGCGCGGCTTCGGCGAGAGCAGCGCGGAGGGCGATGTCGTCAGCGCCGGGACTGCCGCGCTCGACAAGCGCGTCGCCGAGACCGCGGCGGCGGCCAATATCGCCGGGCTGGAATTCTATTTCGGCATTCCCGGCACCATCGGCGGCGCGCTGCGCATGAACGCCGGCGCCAACGGCGCGGAAACCAGGGACGTGCTGATCGAGGCCGTCGGCATCGGCCGCGACGGCAGCAAGCACACGTTTGGCAATGCCGACATGAAATTCGTCTACCGCGGCAACAGCGTCGATCCGTCCATCATCTTCACCTCGGCGCGCTTTCGCGGGACGATTGCCGCGTCCGAAGCGATTCGCGCGCGGATGAACGAGGTGCAGACCCACCGCGAGACCGCGCAGCCGATCCGCGAAAAGACCGGCGGGTCGACCTTCCAGAATCCGCCCGGCCACAGCGCCTGGAAGCTGATCGACGCCGCCGGCTGCCGCGGCCTGCGCCTCGGCGGCGCCCAGGTGTCGGAAATGCACTGCAACTTCCTGATCAACACCGGGACGGCGACCGGCCACGACATCGAAACCCTCGGCGATACCGTGCGGGCGCGGGTCAAGCAAAATTCCGGAATTGAGCTACACTGGGAAATCAAGCGGATCGGGATTCCCTTGTAACGCGTGACGTCATTCCGGGGCATCGCGCAGCGATGAACCCGGAATCTCGAGATAGTTTGGAAAGAATGGATTCCGGGTTCGTGCTGCGCACGCCCCGGAATGACGAACGAAGCGGAACGGCACCATGCGGATTACCATTCTTTTCGGCGGCACCAACAAGGAGCGGCTGGTGTCGGTCGCCTCGGCGCAGGCGCTGCACCGGGCGCTGCCGGAAGCCGATCTGTGGTTCTGGGATGTCGACGACAGCGTGCATGAAGTCGCCTCCGAAGCGTTGCTCGCGCATGCGCGGCCATTCGAGGACGATTTCAAGCCCGGCACGCGCGGCGCCGCGCTGGCGCAGGCGCTCGATGCGGCCAGGGCCGAGGATCGCGTGCTGGTGCTCGGCCTGCATGGCGGCAGGGCGGAGAATGGCGAGTTGCAGGCGATGTGCGAGATGCGCGGCATTCCCTTCACCGGCTCCGGCTCGGCGTCGTCGCATCTGGCGTTCGACAAGGTCGCGGCCAAGCGCTTCGCCGCCATCGCCGGCGTGGAGGCGCCGGCCGGCGTCGCACTGTCGGATATCGATGCGGCGTTCGCCAGATACGGCAAGCTGATCGCAAAGCCGGCGCGCGACGGATCGAGCTACGGCCTGATCTTCGTCAACGCGCAGCAGGATCTCGCGGCGGTCCGCAACGCGGCGAAGACCGAAGAATACCTGATCGAGCCGTTCATCGCCGGCGCGGAAGCGACCTGCGGCGTGCTGGAGCGGTCGGACGGCTCGCTGACGTCACTGCCGCCGGTGGAGATCATCCCGGCGGAAGGCGGCTTCGGATTCGACTACCGGGCCAAATATCTCGCGGCGGCCACCCAGGAGATCTGCCCCGGCCGCTTCGCGCCCGAAGTCAGCGCGCAGATCATGGAGCAGGCGCTGAAGGCGCACAAAGCGCTGTCGTGCAGCGGCTATTCGCGTTCGGATTTCATCGTGACGGCGAAGGGGCCGATTTTCCTCGAAACCAACACGCTGCCGGGCCTGACCCAGGCTTCGCTCTATCCGAAGGCGCTCAAGGCCCAGGGCATCGAATTCGCCGACTTCCTGCACGACCAGATCGCGCTGACGACAAAACGCACGCGGAGATAGCCGGCGTTCGGAACATGATGCCGCGGAAACCGGCTTAATCGCCGGTTTGGCGGGTTCCATTGATAAAAATGATACGATTGTCGGGCAAAGTCTTCGGAAGGCTGCGCAAATCATCCCCAGCCCGCACCCGGTTTACCCTTTGTTTACCAGGAAGCCCGAAGGTTAACGCTGGCGGCGCATGTGGCGCTTGGCTGCCGGGCGTGAGCTGTTGCGGATCTTCCGCTGCGACGACGCATCGGGGGAATTGGGGTCTCTTCTGCCTGAGGCCAGCCCCCCGACCCGGCATCCCAAGACGTCCTATGTGCCGGATCCCGCAAAGTAATTGCGGGCAACATTTGACGAGCTCGTGCAATGGATGGTGCAGGACGCCTCGCTCGATCGCTGAGATCGCTGGGGCCCCAGGCTGACCTGAAAGCTGCCGCCATTGGCGCGGTCGTGCTGCTGCGCGAGCGGCTGGGCTTGCCGCGCAAGGCTCAAAACAAGGCTGCCCGCAAGGCTGCCAGCAAGCCGAGGATCGAGCGCGAACAGCCGAACCGCCTGATCGGCTTCATCGAGCGCTATCTCCCCAACCGCGCCGGCGTCGCCGCCACCGTGCTGCTGCTGCTCGGCAGCGTCGGCTTCGGCGTCGTCAGGGGCGGGCATCTGGCCGATTTCCTCGAAGCGCTGAGCGATACCCGCAACGCGGTCGCCAATTCCGCCGGTTTCCGCATCACCGCGGTCGCCATCAATGGCCGCAAGCAGCTGACCCAGGACGAGGTGCTCGCGATCGGCGGCGTCAACGGCCGCTCGTCGCTGCTGTTCCTCGATGCCGCCACCGTGCGCGACAAGCTGAAAGCCAATCCCTGGATCGGCGAAGCCACCGTGCTGAAGCTCTATCCCGGCCAGATCCAGATCGATATCGTCGAGCGCACGGCTTTCGCGCTGTGGCAGAACGACGGCCGCCTCGCGGTAATCGCCGATGACGGCGCGGTGCTCGAACCCTATCTGTCGCGGCGCTTCATTTCGCTGCCGCTGGTGGTCGGCAAGGGCGCCGACACCCGCGCGAGGGATTTTCTCGCGTTGCTCGATCGCTATCCGCAGGTGAAGAGCCAGACCAAGGCCGCGATCCTGGTCGGCGAACGCCGCTGGAACCTGCGCCTCAAGGACGGTCTCGATATCCGCCTGCCCGAACACGACGTCGGCAACGCGCTGGCGGCGCTGTCGAAGCTCGACAAGGAAGACCGGCTGTTCTCGCGCGACATCGTCGCGATCGACATGCGGCTGCAGGACCGGCTGACGGTGCAATTGTCGGAAGACGCCGCCAAGGCCCGCGAAGAGCTGTTCAAGGAAAAGAAGCCGAAGAAGAAGGCCGGTGACGCATGACCGGCCTCGATCGCAACCAGACGCCGAAGACGCGCCCGATGCCGCAGAAGCGCACCGCGCTGGTGGCGTCGCTCGATATCGGCACCAGCAAGATCGCCTGCATGATCGCGCGGCTGAAGCCGTGTCCGCCGAACGAGGCCTTGCGCGGCCGCAGCCATGCCATCGAACTGATCGGCTACAGCCAGATCCAGTCGCGCGGCGTCAAGGCCGGCGCGGTGGTCGACCTCGCCGAATGCGAGCAGGCGGTGCGCCAGGCGGTGGCTTTGGCCGAACGCATGGCCAAGGTCCGGGTCGAGTCCGTGCTGCTCTCGGTCTCCGGCGGCCGGCTGCAGGGCCAATTGATCGAAGCCGCGGCCGACATCAAGGGCGGCGCGGTCACGCCGGCCGACGTCACCCGCATCACCTCCGCCGGCATGCGCCACGCCACCGCCGAGGGCCGCACCGTGCTGCATGCGCTGCCGGTCGGCTACGCGCTGGACGGCGTCAAGGGCATCCGCGACCCCCGGGGCATGGTGGCGCGCCAGTTCGGCGTCGACATGAACGTGGTCACCTCGGACGCCACCGCCGCCAAGAACCTGATGCTGGTGGTCGAACGCTGCCATCTCAACGTCGAGGCCATGGCGGCGAGTCCTTATGTCGCAGGTCTGTCGGTTTTGACCGACGACGAAGCCGATATCGGCGCCGCCGTGGTCGAAATGGGGGCGGGCACCACCACCATCGCGACCTACTCCGGCGGGCGTTTCGTGCATGCCAGCGGTTTTGCGGTCGGCGGGCAACACATCACCATGGATCTTGCGCGAGGCCTGTCCGCATGCATTGCGGATGCCGAGCGAATCAAGACGTTATATGGCACCGTGCTGACCGGCGGGTCCGACGCGCGCGAGTTGATGTCCGTGCCCGCGGCCGGCGACAACGAGCGGGACGCTCCGCAGATCGTGTCGCGTGCCACGATCGCGAACATCGTCAAGCATCGCGCCGAGGAGATTTTTGAAATGGTCAGGGACCGGCTCGCGGATTCCCCCTTTGCGGCAGAGCCGAGGGCGCGGGTGGTCTTGAGCGGCGGCGCTTCGCAGCTCACCGGCATTCCCGAACTCGCCACCCAGATCCTCGGCCGTCCGGTGCGCATCGGCCGTCCGCTCGGCTTCGGCCGGCTGCCCAACGAGGCCAAGAGCGCGTCGTTCGCGGTGCCGACGGGCCTGCTGGTCTATCCGCAATACGCTCATCTCGAACATGTCGAACCGCGGCATACGCGGCAGCTCAGGACAGGGACTGACGGTTATTTCGGAAAGGTCGGACGATGGCTTCGCGAGGGCTTCTGATGAACCATTTCCGCACCTTTAGGAATTCACCAACTCCCACGGCCGCCGGCCGGGGCGAACCAACGCGCGCGTCGTAATCGAGAGGCAATCATGGCACTCAATCTCACTCCCCCAGACATCAGCGAACTGAAGCCCCGGATCACCGTCTTCGGCGTCGGCGGCGCCGGCGGCAATGCCGTCAACAACATGATCACCGCCGGGCTTCAGGGGGTCGATTTCGTCGTCGCCAACACCGACGCGCAGGCACTCACCATGTCGAAGGCCCAGCGCATCGTGCAGATGGGCACCGCGGTCACCCAGGGCCTCGGCGCAGGCTCCCAGCCGGATGTCGGCGCGGCAGCGGCGGAGGAAGTCATCGATGAAATCCGCGACCACCTCTCCGGCGCCAACATGGTGTTCGTCACCGCCGGCATGGGCGGCGGCACCGGCACAGGCGCTGCCCCCGTCATCGCCAAGACCGCGCGCGACATGGGCATCCTCACCGTCGGTGTGGTGACGAAGCCGTTCCACTTCGAGGGCCAGCGCCGCATGCGCACCGCCGAGGCCGGCATCGCCGAACTGCACAAGGTGGTCGATACGCTGCTGATCATCCCGAACCAGAACCTGTTCCGGGTCGCCAACGAGAAGACCACCTTCGCCGACGCCTTCGCGATGGCCGACCAGGTGCTGTATTCGGGCGTCGCCTGCATCACCGATTTGATGGTCAAGGAAGGCCTGATCAACCTCGACTTCGCCGACGTTCGCGCCGTGATGCGCGAAATGGGCAAGGCGATGATGGGCACCGGCGAGGCCACCGGCGAGAAGCGCGCGCTGACCGCGGCCGAGGCCGCGATCGCCAATCCGCTGATCGACGATTCCTCGATGAAAGGCGCCCGTGGCCTGCTGATCTCGATCACCGGCGGCAAGGACCTCACTTTGTTCGAAGTCGACGAAGCCGCTACCCGCATTCGCGAGGAAGTCGACCAGGACGCCAATATCATCGTCGGCGCCACCTTCGACGAGAGCCTCGATGGCGTGATCCGGGTCTCCGTCGTTGCCACCGGCATCGAGCAGGCGCTGATCTCGCGCAACGCCGGCACCCCGGCGCCGGCCGCGACCACCGCGGTGGCGGCTCCTGCTCCGGTCTCCGCGCCGGATACCCGTCTGGCCGACCTGACTGCGCGGCTGCGCGCCGACAACGCCCGCATCGCCGAGCGCACCCAGAAGCTGGAAGCTGCTCCGCTGCCGCAGGCCGCGCCCGCCGCGGCGCCGCAGCGCGCGTCCAGCAGCGTCGAACGCGCCGCCCTGGCCGCGATCGCCGCGGCGGTCGCCCCGGAAGCCCCGGTTGCGCCGCTGCAGCAGGCGTCCTATGGCGACGTCACGGTTCGCCCAATCGCGCAGAAACCTTCCCTGTTCCCGGATCACGACGTCGTGCGGGTCGAAGTCCAGGAACCGGCGACCCCCGAGACCTTCATCCCGCAAGCCGCCGAGCGTCCGCCGGTCCGCGCGCCCCGGATGCCGAAGTTCGAGGACCTGCCGATGCCGGCCCAGGCCGAAATCCGCCAGGCCCGCGGCGAAACCGAGGAAGAGCATCCGCAGAAGGTGCGGATGTCGCTGCTGCAGCGTCTCGCCAATGTCGGCCTCGGCCGCCGCGACGAAGAGACCGAGCCGCCGATCGCGGCCCGCGCCTCCGGTCCGGCGATGCCCGCCATGCCGCCGATGCCGGAACGCAAGCCCCAGCGCACGGTGGCCCAGCAGATTGCGGCGCATGAGCCCGTGTCGGAATATGCCAGGCGGCCCGCGCCGCAGGGACTGGACGTGCATGGTCGTCCGGCACCTGTTGCTGCAGCGCCACAGGGCGACGATCATTTGGATATCCCGGCTTTCCTGCGCCGGCAGTCCAACTGAAGTTTGTTACAATTCTGACGGCCAAAAAGGTCCCGGCGGTATCCGCCGGGACCTTTTCCTTTGTCCCCGCAAGGCCGCGCAGGACGAGTCCAAGCGACTGATATTAAACGATTAATTATGTATTTGTGATTGGATGTAAGGGCCGAACCCGACCTTAACCACGCCGCATTTTGGTTAACCTTTGGCGCGAATACGGCCGAGATAGGGTAACAATCGGTAAAAAAGCGTGAGTTGGCGCTGTTTGAGGCAGTGACTATGGTCTGCCGTGACTTGGGGATACTGAAGGCGAATCGACTGGCGTAATCGCGTCATTCCGGTCTTTTGGTAAGTCGGGTAGTGGGCAGTTAAGAATGAAATTCAGCCGGCAAACAACGCTTCGGTCGCAAGCCACCGTGACGGGCGTCGGCGTTCATTCCGGTTTACCCGTTAGCCTCACCGTTGGACCCGCACCCGTCGATGCGGGTTTTATTTTTGTCCGCACCGGGCTCGATGGCTGCGACCGCGAAGTTCAGGCCACCGCCGAATCCGTCATCGCCACCGAATTTGCAACCGTTTTGGGCGATCGCGACGGCCCGCTGGTCTCGACCGCCGAGCATGTGCTGGCTGCGCTGCGCGGCATGGGCGTCGATAACGCCATCGTCGAAGTCGATGGCCCCGAAGTTCCGATCATGGACGGCAGCGCCGCGGCTTTCGTCGCCGCGATCGATCAGGCCGGCATTGTGACGCAGCAGGCCGCGCGCCGCTTCATCCAGGTGCTGAAGCCGGTGCAGGTCAGGATCGGCGAATCGTTCGGCGAGTTGCGCCCGCACGCGGCCGGCTTCCGTGCCGAGGTCGAAATCGATTTCGCCAATCCGGTGATCGGCCGCCAGAGCTATATGCTCGATCTCAATCCCGAGCGGTTCCGCCGCGAGGTTGCCCGCGCCCGCACCTTCGGGTGCATGAGCGACGTGGCGCGACTCTGGAGCGCCGGTTTTGCGCTCGGTGCGTCCTTCGAGAATTCGGTGGTATTCGACGAAACCCGCCTGCTCAATACCGAAGGGCTGCGTTACAGCGACGAATGCGCCCGCCACAAGGTTCTGGACGTGATCGGCGATCTCGCGCTGGCCGGCCTGCCGCTGCTCGGCGCCTATCACTCGGTACGCGGCGGCCACAAGCTCAATCACGCGGTGCTGACCGCCCTGATGACCGATCGCAGCGCCTGGCGGGTGGTCGAGGGCGAAACGGCCCGCCGTTCCTCGCGCGGTGCCGAAGTCGGCAGCGGCATGGTGGGCGGCATGGTCGCCCCGGCCTACGGCCCCGACGTTTCCTGAGCGTCTTTCGACGTCTCCCGACTTTCGTCTTCGAAATGTCCTGAGCGTCTTTTGACGTCTCCTGATCTTCGTCTTCGACTTGCTGTCACTTCACCTCTCCCGAAGGGAGAGGTGAACACCGGTGCCACTCCAGCCCAACCAGATCTCATCGAGCTGATGCCCGGGTTTTCCACGGTAACCATGATCGGCCGCAATCCGGTCCGGTCGCCTTAATCCGGGCGAAATGCCTGCGTATTCGGTTGGTTAACGGACTTTTTTGAGTTAAATAGGCCCGCGGTTGCGCGACAAGGCGCTACGGGCACGGCGATCATTGCGTCCATGACCACGCGCATGGCGTGGCGGGCTCCGCATCACAGGCGTCAGGTCTTATTTCTATGTCGGCACAGCGTATGACGACTCGTTCGGACCTCGCTCGCTTTGGGCGGCAGTTGCGGCTGGCCGGAGGTCTCGTGGTGCTGGCGACCGCCTTGAGCGGATGCGGCACGGGCTCGCTGTGGGACAAGTTCACGGCCAAGGACGATACCTTCAACGAAGAGCCGGCCGACAAGCTGTACAATGAGGGCCTCTACCTCATGAACCAGCGCAAGGACATGAAAGGCGCCACCAAGAAGTTCGAGGAGGTGGACCGTCAGCATCCCTATTCCGACTGGGCGCGCAAATCGCTGCTGATGTCGGCCTATGCGG
>JAZJYY010000023.1:8703-37887 GCA_040390145.1 Pseudomonadota bacterium | reverse complement strand
GCACCGGCAACGGCTCGCCCTGGAATCGCGACATCCGCAGCCCTTCCGGCGGCGACAATCTCTATCTGTCGTCGCTGGTGGCGCTGAATGCCGACACCGGAAAATACATCTGGCACTACCAGGAGACGCCCGGCGATCATTGGGACTACACGGCGACCCAGCCGATGATCCTCGCCGACCTCACCATCGACGGCGCGCCGCGCAAGGTGATCCTGCATGCGCCGAAGAACGGCTTCTTCTTCGTGGTCGACCGCACCAACGGCAAGTTCATCTCGGCGAAGAATTTCGTCGACGTGAACTGGGCCACCGGCTACGGCGCCGACGGAAGGCCGATCGAGGTGCCGGCGGCCCGCGGGGCCGAGCCATATGACAGCATCCCGGGCCCCTATGGTGCGCATAATTGGCATCCGATGTCGTTCAATCCGCAGACCGGACTTGTCTACCTGCCGGCGCAAGGCGTGCCGGTCAATCTCACTCCGGAGAAGAAGTTTCAGCAGAATGCCCAGGAGCCCGGCAAATTCGCCTCTGCGGCCGGCTGGAATATCGGCTTCACGCTGGATGCGACGCCGCCCAAGAACAAGCCGTTCGGAAGGCTGATTGCCTGGGATCCGGTGAAGCAGAAGGAGGCCTGGCGCGCTGAATATGTGGCGCCGTGGAACGGCGGCACACTGACGACGGCCGGCAATCTTGTGTTCCAGGGCACGGCCGACGGGCGCTTCATCGCCTACAATGCGACGTCCGGCGAGAAGCTGTGGGAGTCACCGACCGGTACCGGCGTGGTGGCTGCCGCGTCGACCTACATGCTCGACGGCAAGCAATACGTCACCATCGCGGTCGGCTGGGGCGGAGTATTCGGAATCGCCGTGCGCGCGACCGAGTATCGGAGCCCCGGCACGGTCTACACCTTCGCCGTCGACGGCAAGGCGCCGTTGCCGGCCTTCGTGAAATACCAGACCGAAGGTCTGCTCGCCGGCGTCAAGTACGATCCGAAAGACGTGCCCGAAGGCACCGCGCTCTATGTCGCCGCCTGCGTGCAGTGTCATTTGGTGCCCGGCGTCCACAATGGCGGCAACGTTCGGAACCTCGGCTATGTGCCGAGGGAGACCATCGAAAACCTGAAGAACATCGTGTTCAAGGGACCGTTCCGCGACCAGGGCATGCCCGACTTCACCGGCAAGCTGACGGAAGCGGACGTGGTCAAGATTCAGGCCTTTATCCAGGGCACCGCCGACGCGATCCGGCCGAAGTAGAAATGAGTAATTGTCATTCCGGGATGGTGCGCCAGCACCAGACCGCAGGTGCGCAATCGCGCCCCTGAGGTTCGATGCTTCGCATCGCCCCGGAATGACGGTGCAAACAAAAGGCTGCGCGATCGTCTCGCGCAGCCCTTCGCTTTTAGCCGGAAGCCCGCCTCAGAACATCAGGCCTTCCTTCACCAGCACCCAGCGGCCGTTCTTGACCTGCTGCACCTGGGTGACGGTGGTGGCGAGATGGTTGGTCTTGGAGAACACGGTCGGTGGCGAGCTGAAGATGTCCATGAACTTGTCGCCGGACTCCAGCGCGTCGAGCATCTTCTGGCCGGTCAGATCCTTGCCGGCCTTGTTGGCGTAATGCGCGAACGTCATCACCGCATTGTAGCCGATGATGGCCTGGGTGTTGGCATCGGTGGAGAACATCTTCTTGTAGTTGGCGAGCCAATCCTTCACTTTTCCCTTGGCGGTGTCTTCGTAGGGAATTTCGAAGCCGGCGGCGGCATAGAGCCCCTCCACGGCTTCCTTGCCGAGCGCCGGAACTTCCAGCACGTTGGTGGGCGTGGCGCCTAGGAAGGTCACGTCCCATCCAAGCTTCTTGGCTTCGCCCATCGCGCCGATAGTTTCGCGGATCACCGTGCCGAGCACGACCAGATCGCATCCGTCGGACTTCATCTTGGCAACCTGCGCACTGAAATCCGACACGCCGCGCTTGTAGCTGGTGACCGACGCCGGCGTCAGCTTCATCGCGGTAACCTGCTGGGTGAAGCCATCGAGCACGTTCTTTCCGTATTCGTCGTCCTGGTGCATGATGCAGGGCTTCTTGAAGCTCTTCGCCTCCAGCATGTACTTGACGGCGGCGCGGGTGCTCTCGACGTAAGGCAGCAGGTTGTTGAACTTCAGCCTTTCCTGCGGCTTGGCCGGGTCGAACTTGAAGGTGAATTCGGCCGCGGTCAGCGGGAACAGCTGCAACACCCCGGCATCGAACAGCACATCCTGCGCGGCCAGCACGGTCGGCGAACCCATCGGGCCGACCATTGCGAAGATCTTGTCGCGCTCGACCATCTTCTGCGACGCCAGCACCGCGCGCTTCGGATCGTAGCCACTGTCCTCCAGAACCATCTTGATCTTGCGGCCGTGAATGCCGCCGGCGGCGTTGATTTCCTCCACCGCCATCTTCATGCCGTTGGAAACCGGCACGCCCCAGACCTTGATCGGGCCGGACAGGTCCTGGTGGGTACCGATGACGAGCTCGTTCGCCGAGATGCCGTCATTGGTGACCTTGGTTTGCGCCGCGGCCGGCAGATGGGTCAGCGCAAGGGCGCCTACCGCAAGGCCCAGCGCCTTGAACGATTTCGACATTGCAGTCTCCTCTTCGTGTGGCCCGTGTTGAGCGAAGGCCGGGGCCTTGAGATCCTTCGCCGTTTTCGATTGCTCGTCTGCTCGTCGCTCACGCCACCGCGCGCTCGCCATACATGGCGTTGATCTCGACCGCGTAGCGCTTGTTCACGAAACTGCGCTTCAGTTTCATGGTCGGCGTCAGTTCCTCGTCCTCGGGCGTTAGCTGACGCTCGATCAGGAAGAACTTCTTGATGGTTTCGACCCGCGCGAAATTGACGTTCACCGCCTCGATCTCGCGCTGGATCAGATCCTGGATTTCCGGCGCCCGGCACAGGCTGGCGTAGTTGGTGAAGGGAATGTCGTGGTCCTGGGCGTATTTCTCGACGTTTTCCTGGTCGATCATGACGAGGCAGGTCAGGAACGGCCGCTTGTCGCCGATCACGACGGTGTCGGAGATGTAGGGCGAGAATTTCAGCTGGTTCTCGATCTCCGACGGCGTGATGTTCTTGCCGCCGGAGGTGATGATGATGTCCTTCATCCGGTCGGTGATCTTGACGAAACCCTCATTGTCGATCGAGCCGACGTCGCCGGTATGCAGCCAGCCCTTCGCGTCGATGGTCTCGGCGGTCTTTTCCGGCTGGTTGAGGTAGCCCATGAACAGGAAGTCGCCCTTGATCAGGATCTCGCCTTCAGGGGAAATCTTCACCTCGCCCCAGGGCGCGGCCTTCCCGACCGAGCCGAGCTTGACGCGGTCCGGCGGCATCACGGTGGCGACGCCGCAGTTTTCGGTCTGGCCGTAGACTTCGCGCATGTCGATGCCGAGCGCGAGATACCAGCGGATCAGATCGGGCGCGATCGGCGCCGCACCGGTAAAGGCCAGCCGGCAGCGATCCAGCCCCAGCATGCGCCTGATGTTGCGGAACACCAGCCAGTAGGCGGCCTGATTGGCGAGGCGCAGCGACAGCGGCGGCGTGTCGCCCTGCATCTTGTATTCGGTCTGCCGGTAGCCCAGCCCCAGGGCCTGGCGATACATCCAGTTCTGGAAGGGAGTCGCATCCTTCAGTGCGATGGTGACGCCGGAATAGAATTTCTCCCAGACCCGCGGCACCGCCAGAAACGCGGTGGGCTGCACTTCGCGCAGATTGTCCGGCACCGTTTCCGGGCTTTCGGCGAAGTTCATCACCGAGCCCAGCGCCAGCGAGATGTAATAGCCGCCGATCCGTTCGGCGACGTGGCAGAGCGGCAGGAAGATCAGGCGCTCTTCGGCGTCGCTCGACGGAAACAAATCGTTGGCGTGGCGCATCTGGTGGGTGACGCTGCGATTGGAATGCATCGCGCCCTTGGGCGGGCCCGTGGTACCGGACGTGTAGACCAGGATGGCAAGGTCGGCCGCGCCGCGGCTGGCAATCATCTCGTCCCACAGCGCTGTGTGATCGTTGATGTGATTGCTGCCGAGCGCCATGAACTCGGCGAGCGACATTACCATCGGATCGATGAAGCCGTTGAGGCCTTCCATGTCGAACACGACGATCTTCTGCAAGGTCGGGCAGCGCGCCCGGCACGACAGGATCTTGTCGAGCTGCTCCTCGTCCTCGGCGAAGATCACCTTGGTCGAGGAATCGTTGACCAGATATTCGACCTGGACCGCGGAATCGGTCGGATAGATGCCCGAGGAAACGCCGCCGGCGCACAGGATGCCCATATCGGCATAGACCCATTCCGGCACCGCGTTGGCGATGATGGACGCGACGTCGCCCGGCCGGAAGCCGATGGCGTGCAGGCCGTAGGCGATTTCCTTGGATATCTGCTGCCACTGCCGCCAGCTGGTGGGCTGCCAGATGCCGAACTTCTTTTCACGGATCGCCGGCCTGTCGCCGCGCGTTTCCACCGCCAGCAAGAAACTCTTCGCGATCGTGTCCGCCACAGTCAACACTGCGGGTCTGGCCATACTTCGTTCCCTCCGCCTTTCGGCCCCGCCCTGGGATGCCGGCCTTGACAGCCAGTCTTTTCCGCAAAACAGGTCCGTATTTAACGCCGAATCTTCCCTAAAAGCCAACTCCGCGTCAGCGCCACGTCTTCTTCTTTTTCCAGCGCCGTTCGCCCCGCGCGCCCTCTTCCTTGGCGCCGAGATAGAATTCCTGGATGTCCTTGGAATGCATCAGCCGTTCGCAGCTGTCGTTCATGACCACCCGGCCGATTTCCAGCACATAGCCGTAATGGGCGGTTTCCAGCGCGATCTTGGCGTTTTGCTCGACCAGCAGGATCGACATGCCCTGCTCCTCGTTGACCCGCTTGATGATCGTGAAGATCTCCTTGACCAGGATCGGCGACAGACCGAGCGACGGCTCGTCGAGCAGCAGCAGCGTCGGCCGGTTCATCAGCGCCCGCCCGATCGCCAGCATCTGCTGCTCGCCGCCCGACAGCTGCCCGGCCGGCTGATCGATCCGCTCCCGCAAGCGCGGAAAATAGCCGTAGACCAGTTCGAGGTCGCCGGGCACGTTGTCGCGGTCCTTGCGCGGATAGGCGCCCATCATCAGGTTTTCGCGCACGCTGAGGAACGGAAACACCTCGCGTCCTTCGGGCACATGGCTGAGGCCGAGCCGCACGATCTTGTCGGCCTCCATGCGCTGGATCGGCTTGCCCAGAAATTCGATCGAGCCCTTCTGCGGATCGAGAATGCCGGAAATGGTTTTCAGCACCGTGGTCTTGCCGGCGCCGTTGGCGCCGAGCAGGGTGACGATTTTTCCGCGCGGCACCTCGATACTGATGCCGCGGATGGCCATGATCGGCCCGTAATAGCTCTCGATATTGCTGAGCTTCAGGATGATGTCGGGGGCACTCATGTCGTCATCCCCTCATGCGCCGAGGTAAGCGGCAACGACGTCGGGATGACGCTGTACCTCGGCCGGCGATCCCATCGCCAGCACCTTGCCGTAGTTCAGCGCGATCACGCGGTCCGATACCCGGTTCACCAGCGTCATGTCGTGCTCGACCATCAGCACGGTGATGCCGAGTTCGGACTTCATGTCCCGGATCCAGAACGACATGTCGTCGGTCTCCTCGACATTGAGCCCGGACGACGGCTCGTCGAGCAGGATCAGCTTCGGCTCGGTGCAAAGCGCGCGCGCGAGCTCGATCACCTTGCGCACGCCATAGGGCAGCCCCGAGATCAGCTTGTCGCGGTACGGCTCGAGATCGAGGAATTCGATCACCTGCTCGACGCGGCGGCGGTGGATCTTCTCGTTCGCCTTCACGCTCGGCAGGAACAGCAGTTCCTGCCACAGCTGGGTGGTGGAATGGCGGTGCCGGCCGACCAGCAGGTTGCTCAGCAAGGTGGCATTCTCGAACAGTTCGATGTTCTGAAAGGTGCGGGCGATGCCGAGCTTGGCGATCCCGAAGGCGGGCTCCTCGGTGATGTCCTGGTCCTCGAAGAAGATCCGGCCCGAGGTCGGGTTGTAGATCCGCGACACCAGGTTGAAGATCGAGCTCTTGCCGGCCCCGTTCGGACCGATAATCGACAGAATCTCGCCCTTCTCCACGGCAAAGGAAACCGAATCGACCGCCTTCAGGCCGCCGAAGTGCAATGAGAGATTTTCAGCGCGAAAATAGCTCATCGGTTGCGCTCCGATTTGACGTAGATTTTCTGCCGCTTGAAGGTGGCGCGCTTGTAGAGCGGGAACAGCTGGAAGAAGAGTTTGATTTTCAGCCAGCGGCCATAGAGGCCGAGCGGTTCGAACAGCACGAACAGCACGATGATGATGCCGTAGATCGCGCCCTTCAGCCCGTTGGCGGAAGCGAAGGCGGCGACATTGCTCTGGATCTTCGCGACGGTCGCCGCACCCGCGCCGAAGGTCGCGGCGACGGCCGCGATCATGCCGGGTACATCGTCCTTGAGGTAGGTCAGGAACGGATCGATCATGACGATGAAGATCGCGCCCAGCACGGCGCCGTGCGGGCTGAAGGCGCCGCCGATCAGGATCACGATGATGAACTCGATCGAGAGCTGCAGCGTGAACATTTCCGGGCTGATGAAGGAGAGCTTGTGCGCGAACAGGACGCCGGCGAAGCCGGTGATCGCCGCCGAGATCGCGAACGACTTGACCTTGTAGAGCGATACATTGACGCCCATGCTGCGGGCCGCGGTCTCGCTGTCGCGAATGGCGACGAAGGCGCGGCCGGTCGGCGAGCGCAGCAGATTGAGCGTGCCGACGATGGTCAGCGTCAGCACCGCAAGACACAGGAAGTAGAACGAGGGGCTGTCGCGCGACACCGCTGTGCCGAGGAATTGCAGCGCCTTGACCCGCATGCCCTCGTTGCCATGGGTCACGCTTTCCCAGCGCGCCAGGATTTCCTCGATGATGAAGGCGAAGGAAATCGTCGCGATCACCAAATAGATGCCCTGCAGCCGCAGCGCGGGGAAACCGACCATGGCACCGACCACGCCGGTCAGTAGGCCGGCGACCAGAAAATACACCGGAAACGGGACATTATATTGCTGCAGATACGCCGCGGTGTAGGCGCCGATGGCGAGAAAGGCGGCATGGCCGAGCGATGCCTGCCCGGTAAAGCCGGTCAGGATCATCAGCCCGACGCCGACCGTGGCGTAGATGAAGACGAACACCAGCTGGCTGACGAGGTAACTGGAGAGAATGAAGGGTGCTGCCACCAGAAACGCCAGCAGAACGCCGTAGGTGACGATGTAGCCGCCGTGCGGGAACAGCTTGATGTCGTCTTCATAGTCCGTCTTGAACATGAAACGCATGGCTGATTCCTCAAACCTTCTTGCGCGCGTGATGGCCGAACAGGCCTTCGGGCTTGAGCAGCAGCACCATCAGGAGGACGACGTAGGGCGCGACGTCCTTCCATCCCTGCGGCAGATAGAAACCGGCCATGCTCTCGATCACCCCGATCAGCACGCCGCCGACCACGGCACCCGGGATCGAGCCGAAGCCGCCGAGCACGGCTGCCGGAAACGCTTTCAGTCCCAGCACGAGGCCGACATTGGAATGGATGAAGGTGATCGGCGCCAGCAGCACGCCGGCCGCGGTCGCCACCGCCGCCGAGATCGCCCACACGATCGACACCACGCGCTTGACCGGAATGCCCATGTAATAGGCGGCCAGCATGTTCTCCGAACTCGCCCGCATCGCGGTGCCGAGCGTGGTCCGGTTGAAGAACAGATAGAGCAGCGCGCACAGGATGATGGTCGCCGTGATCACGGAGAGCTTGTCATAGGCCAGCACCAGGCTGCCGATCCGCAGCACGCCCTGGCTGAACGGCGTCTCGATCTTGAGATCGTCGGTGCCCCAGATCATGCCGGCGACGGAGCGCAGGAAGTAGCCGAGCCCGATCGTCGCCATGATGATGGAGAATTGCGGATAGCCGAGGATCGGGCGCACCACGACCCGCTCCGCCAGCATGCCGAACGCCGCCATCGCCACCACGGCGCCGGCGAAACCGATCCAGTAATTGAGGCCGAGAATACCGATGAAGGTGAAGGCGAAGAACCCGCCCAGCATCATCAGGTCGCCCTGCGCGAAGTTCACGACTTCGGTCGCCTTGTATACCAGGACGAAACCGAGCGCGATTAGGCCGTAGACGCAGCCGAGCGCAATACCGCTCACCAACTGCTGAACAAAGTCCAGCATTGCAGATATCCCTCCCCCGATGCGCGACGACTCTATCGGTCGGTCTTGCCGCATCTTGTGTCCAGTCGCTGCCTCGGCCCCACTTGATTCGGAAGGCTCTTGAACGGCGCGCGGGTTATACAGCCCAAAGCGCCGAGCCATGTCAACTTGGCGCTGGTTGCCGCCGCAATTCCGGGTTGCGGACAAATGCCGCAGTCTTGTGCAAAGTCTCAGAACAGTTCCGGGCCGAGCGGGATTTGCCTGCCTCGATTCACCGTGCCGAAAGTTCTTCGGTCCATGGTGCGCATCCCATGCAAATGCTGGATCGCCCCGACATGAAGCCCGATCAATCCGCGCTGGCGTTACGAGGGTTAACGAAGCGTTTTGACCGCATCGCGGTCGATGCGCTCGACCTGACTGTCCGGACCGGCGAGTTCTACGCGCTGCTCGGGCCCAACGGCGCCGGCAAGACCACGACGTTGCGTATGGTGGCCGGCCTGCTGCGGCCCGATGCCGGCTCGGTCTCGGTGCTCGGCATCGATGCGCTGGCCGATCCCGTCGCCGCCAAGCAGATCACGGCGTGGGTGTCGGACGAACCGATGATTTATGACAAGCTGACCCCGCTGGAATATCTCGCCTTCGTCGCCGGACTCTGGGGCATCGATCCCGCGGTTTCGGAACTATCCGCGCGCGATCTGCTGATCTCGCTCGGCCTCGAGCCGCATCTGCATGAACGCTGCGAAGGTTTTTCCAAGGGCATGCGGCAGAAGGTGGCGCTGGCCGGCGCGCTGGTGCACGACCCGCGCCTGATTATCCTCGACGAACCGCTGACCGGCCTCGACGCGGTGTCGGCGCGCCACGTCAAGGGTCTGCTCGGCGATCGGGTGCGATCAGGCTGCACCGTGATCATGACCACGCATATTCTGGAAGTGGCCGAACGGATGGCCGACCGGATCGGCGTCATCGCATCGGGGCGGCTGATCGCCGAGGGCACGCTGACCGAGTTGCGCCAGCAAAACGGCCGCAACGACACCAGCCTCGAGGACATGTTCATCGCGCTGGTCGACACCGAGGCCGCCGCGGCATGAGTTCGTCAGCGGACCTGACCTGGTTTGCCCGGCACGAGATCCGGCTGGCATGGCGCGAGGCGCTGGCGATGCTCACCGCCGGCCGCAAGGGCCGCAAGCGCACCGCCATCATCGGACTGATCGTCTTTGCCGCGATCATGCACCTGCCGGCCTATGCCGTGATCGGCCGGTTTGCCGACCTGCAGGAACCGCTGGATAAATCCGCCCTGATCGTCATCACCGCGACCATCCTGCTGGCATGGGCGCTGATGCTGTCCCAGGCCATCGAATCGGTGACACGGGTGTTCTATGCCCGCGCCGATCTCGACCTCATCATGTCGTCGCCGGTCGCCCTGGCCAATGTATTTTCGGTTCGCATCGCGGCGATCGCGCTGCAGGTCATTGCGATGGCGCTGTTGCTGTCGACGCCGTTCGTCGATGTCCTCGTGTTCGGCGGCGGCTGGCGCTGGCTTGCCGCGTTCGGCGTGGTCGTCGCCATCGGCCTTTCGGCCGCGGCGGTCGCAATCGCGGTCACGGTCATGCTGTTTCGCCTGATCGGCCCGAGCCGCACCCGGCTGGTGGCGCAGATTCTCGCCGCCGTGATCGGCGCCGGTTTTGTCATTGCGCTGCAGGTTGCCGCGATCCTGTCCTATGGCACGTTGTCGCGTTTCGCGGTGCTGACCTCGGATGCCGCGGCGGGCTTCGCGCCCGCGCTCGACAGCGTCGTGTGGTGGCCGGCGCGCGCGGCGCTGGGCGACGGCGAGGCGCTGCTGGGCCTGCTGGCCGGCGGCCTCGTCCTGCTCGGTGCCGTGATGGCGGTCTGCTCGCCGCGCTTTGCCGATACCGTCGTCAGCGCTTCCGCCAACCCCGCGACGGCCCGTCAGGGCTTCAGCGCAAGAGCGTTTCGCGCCGGCTCGCGGCAGCAGGCGCTGCGCTGGAAGGAATTCGTGCTGCTGAAGCGCGATCCCTGGCTGATGTCACAGAGTCTGATGCAGCTGCTTTATCTGGTACCGCCGGCGCTGTTGCTGTGGAAGAGTTTTGCCGACAGCGACGCCGCGCTGGTGCTGATCACGCCTGTGATCGTGATGGCCGCGGGCCAGCTCGCGGGCGGCCTCGCCTGGCTGACGATTTCGGGCGAAGACGCCCCCGACCTGGTGGCGACCGCGCCGTTGCCGGCATCACAGGTCACCCGCGCCAAGATCGAGGTGGTGCTGATCGCGATCGGCGTCATCTTTGCGCCGCTGCTGATGGTGCTGGCCTGGGCCGCGCCGCTGCAGGCGGCGGTCACCGCGTCAGGCGTCATCGTCGCGGCGGCATCGGCCACCGCGATCCAGCACTGGTTCCGCGTGCAGGCCCGGCGCAGCCAGTTCCGCCGCCGCCAGACCTCGTCGCGCTTCGCCACCTTCGCCGAAGCCTTCTCCTCGATCGGCTGGGCCGCCACCGCGGTGCTGGCCATGGCGCTTCCGATCGCGGGATTGATCAGCGGGCTGCTGACCGCGGCGATCGTCGCGGTGACGTGGAAGATCAGCCCGCGGCGACCGTAGCCCTGACACCGGTCATCACCCTTGAAAGTAATGGTCTTTCGCCTTACATTTTGCGCCATAGGGAGACCCGTGATGAGCACACTTACGGTTACGGCCAAAGGGCAGGTCACGCTTCGCAAGGACCTTCTGGAACATCTGGGCGTGCATCCCGGGGAAAAGATTACCGTGGACAAACTTCCGGACGGCCGGATTGAAGTGAAAGCGGCTCGGCAGACGGGCAAAATTTCCGATCTCTTCGGCAGCCTGAAAGCGAAGCGAAAAGGCCGTCCCCTGTCGATCGAGGGGATGAATAAGGTCATCGCCCGAGGCTGGGCTGGCAAGCGATGAAGATCACCGCCGATACCAACGTGCTGGTACGGGCGTTGACCGAAGACCATATCCAGCAAAGCAAGGCGGCCCAGATTGCCCTGGACACAGCCGATATGGTCGCACTGACGATACCTACCCTTTGTGAACTGGTCTGGGTGTTGCGAAGCTACAGGATCCAGTCGAGCGACATTGCGACGACGCTGCGAGGTCTGCTTGACGGGACGAACATCGTTGTGAATCGGCCGGCGGCAGAAGCTGGAATGGCGGTGCTGGAAGCAGGGGGCGATTTCGCCGACGGCGTCATCGCCTACGAAGGAAACTGGCTCGGTGCCGATACCTTCATCTCATTCGACAAGAAGGCCGTAAGCCTGATCGAAGCACAGGGGAAATCTGCGAAGCTGCTTTCGTGACCGTCAGGCTCGTGGCGACTCGTGCGCCGTCAATGTGAGCGCATTGCCGAGCGCCGCACCGGAAGCGGTGTTGTCAAAAATGCACCAGGTCGGAATGCCGCGTTTGCGGTGTGCCGCGAGGCGCTTTTCTAGCGCGACGAGCGTCGTGCGGTCGTAGTCGGAGTAATAGATCCGCGGCGATCCGTGCCAGCGATAATAGGCGAGTCCGCTCCATCCGCCGGGCTCGCCGGCTTCGGGCACCTTCGCGGGATCGGCGGCGACGCGTGCGATCTCACGCGCGGCGAGCCAGTCATTCGCACCCGGCGTGAACCAGCTCGGATGACGCGGCTCGCATACGGCTGGCACGTCGATGCGCTTGCGCAGGGCGCGAAAGAAGTTTCCGGCCACCCGCTTTTCCAGCGCCAGGGTTGGCGGCATCTGCACCAGCAGGACACCCAGCCTGTCGCCCAATCCGGACACTTCGGCGGCAAAGCGGTCGAGCAAGGCGCCGCAATCGGCCAGGGCATGCTCATGCGTGATCGCCTTCGGGACTTTCACCGAAAAGCGGAAGCTCCCGGGTGTCGACAGCGCCCAGCGTTCATAGGTCATGCGCTGGTGCGGCCGGTAGAAGGAGGTGTTGATCTCGGCGGCGTTGAGCCGTCGCGCGTAACGCTCGAGATGGCTGCCGCCGGCCGGCAGTTCGCCATGGTATTGTGATGGCACGCTCCAGCCCGCTGTACCAATCCGCAACGGCGACGCAGGCATCGAACGGTCATCCGGGTTTGCGTTGGCTTCAGATCCTCCGGATCAATGAGATTTACACCCGCAAGTTCCACGCATGGCGTCAAGACGCTACTGCTTCTCCAGCCCCGCCCTTTCGATCACGTCACCCCAGCGCTTGATTTCCTTCTCGATGAAGGGAATGGCCTCGCCCTTCTGCTGCATCATCACCGTGGTGCCGAACTTTTCGAAATGGCTGCGGACACGCTCCGAGGTCAGCGCGGTGTGGGCGGCGGCCGCCAGGCGGTCGACGACCGCGGGCGGCGTTCCCGCCGGCACCATGATGCTCGACCAGCTCTGGGTGGTCATGTCAGGCAGTCCGAGTTCGGCCATGGTCGGCACGTCCGGCATATTCTTCAGCCGAGTCGGCGACGTGGCCGCCAGCACCTTCAGCTTGCCTGCCGCGACATGCGGGCCGACGGAAATGGGATAATCGAACATCACGTCGATCCGGCCCGCAATCAGATCGTTGAGCGCCGGCGCGCTGCCCTTGTAGGGCACGTGCAGCATGTCGATGCCGGCGACGGTCTTGAACAGCTCGGCGACCAGATGCGTTCCGGTGCCGACGCCGGCGGTGCTGAAGGTCACCTTGCCCGGATGCTTTTTGGCATAGGCGATGAATTCGGGCACCGTATTGAAGGGTGCGCCCTCGAAGGCCACGAAAATGTTCGGCGACTCCGCCATCATGTGAATCGGCAGGAAACTCTTCAGCGGATCGTAGGACAGGTTTTTGCGCAGCGTGACGTTGGCCGCCATGGTGCCCTGGGTGCCGTAGAGGATCGTGTAACCGTCGGGGGCGGAACGCGCCGCCTGCTCGGTGCCGACCGTGCCGCCGGCCCCGCCACGGTTATCGATCAGCACGGTCTGACCCAGCGACTTCGCCATTTCATCCGCCACCAGCCGCGAGGTGGTGTCGGTGATGCCGCCGGGCGTAAACGGCACGATCCAGGTGATCGGGCGGCTGGGAAATTCCTGGGCGGGCGCAGGCGCGACGGCGCCGAACGCAGCGAGCAATGTGGCGAGAACAGCGATACGCTTCGACATCAGATTCTCTTTCTAAGACCGTCACGGGGACGGCGGTTTCCAACTACGCCTTGATCAACTCCATCACCGCCGCCACGAACGCTTCGGGCTCTTCCTGCGGCAGGTTATGCCCCGCGCGCGGGATCACCCGATGGCTGCGGGGGCCGGTAAACTTCGCCGCGGTCGCGCTGCCGTCATTGGCGGGAAATACGCCGTCGCCGGCGCCGTCCAGCGTGATGGCCGGCACCGAAATCGCAGGCTGCGCCGCCAACTGTTGTTGCAAGCCGGCATATTGCGGATCGCCTTCGGCCAGCCCGTAGCGGTGGCGGTAGCTGTGGATCACGACGTCGACATAGTCCGGGTTGTCGAAGGCCGTCGCCGTGCGCTCGAAGCTGGCATCGTCGAATTGCCAGTTCGGCGACCATTGCCGCCACAGAACTTTCGCGATCTCGCGCCGGTTGGCGGCGAGACCGGCGCGGCCGCGCTCGATCTGGAAATAATATTGATACCAGAGCGCCACCTCGCGCTCGGCGCTGGCCGGCACCATGGCCCGCGCGATATCCTGAATATTGTAGCTGTTGAGGGACACCAGGCCGGCGCAACGCTCCGGCCATAACGCCGCGCCGACGCACCCCGCGCGGCCGCCCCAGTCATAACCGGCGAAGACCGCGCGCGGGATGGCCAGCGCGTCCATCAGCGCGATCAGGTCCGCGCCCAGCGCGGCCTGCTCTCCCGAGCGCGGCGTCGCCTTGTCGCGGAACCGGGTCGGACCATAGCCGCGCAGATAGGGCACAATGGTGCGGCAGCCCTGCGCCGCCAGGTCAGGGGCAACGTCGACATAGGCGTGGATGTCGTAGGGAAAACCGTGCAGCAGCATCACGACCGGACCGTCCGCCGGCCCGGCCTCGTAATAGGCGACGTCGAGAACGCCCGCATCGACATGACGCAGCGGCTCCAGCCGATGGGACGGGGATGCACGCTTCAACCTGGACTCCCCGCTGCAATTTTTTTCTTATGGCCGCGACGACAGCATAATCGCGAAACACCCGCCGCGGCGAACGAAAAATTTGATCGCAGCGCGGTCGAAGATTATTGCGGCCGCGAGAATTCCGCTGGACGGCAATCGCCGACCTCAATCACTTCGACGCGCAGGGTCCGGGAATAATCCATTCCATGCGCCGGCCCGGTGATTTTTGCCGGATTCGGCGCTACAGTGTCGCGCCGGTCATCGGAATACGGGGCGTGCCATGCTGCGATCCTTGCCTGTCGTCATTGCCATGCTGTGTCAGCTGATGGCGCCGGCCGCGGCCCAGCAACAGCAACCGTTGCGCAGCGAGTGCCTGGCGATGGCGAGTGCACCGCCGCGCGCCACGCCGGTCAACCTGCGGCTATCCGCCGCAAAGGCCGAGGAGGTGACGATCACCTATGCCGGCCATTCGACCTACTACATCGAGTCGCGCGACGGCGTGCGGATCGCAACCGACTACAGCGGCGCCTACCGGACCGGCCGCCTGCCCGACGTCGTCACCATGAACCGCGCCCACTCCACGCATTACTCGCTGTCTCCGGACCGCGGCATCGCGCATGTGCTGCACGGCTGGGGCGAGGACGGCAAGCCGGCCTATGTCAACAAGCGGATCGGCGACGTCTACATCCGCAACGTCACCACCGACATCCGCCCTTACACGTTCGACGATTCCCGCCAGGCGCTGGTCAGGGACGGCAATTCGATCTTCATCTTCGAGGTCGCCGGCCTCTGCATCGGCCATCTCGGCCACCTGCACCACAAGCTCGACGACAGCCATTTCGCCCAGATCGGCCGCATCGACATCCTGATGGTGCCGATCGACGGCACCTATACGATGTCGCTCGACGGCATTTCCGAGATCACGAAGCGGCTGCGTTCATCCGTGGTGCTGCCGATGCATCGCTTCATGACCCCGCTCGACGACTTCATGCAGAAGATCGGCCAGCAGTTCGACATCGACCGCCGCGGCGAGCGGAGCCTGAAGATTTCGCGGGAGACGCTGCCGGCGACGCCGACGGTGATTATTCTGGACGGCGTTTGAACTTCGGCGCTGAAATGGCCGGCCGCAGGCGGCTATCCTGCCGCGCGCAGGGCCGCGGCAAACTTTTCCAGTTGCGGCGCATCTGCCTCGCTGGCGATATCCTGGGCGGTGACCGCACAGGTGGCGCGGGGCGCCTTGCCGACGATCTCCTGCATTTGCGCAAAGGCCGCTTCATGGCCCGAACCGCCAAGCGTGCAGAAGAACGCGACGGCAGGAAGACGGTGCTTGTTTGCCGTCAAATAGGCTCGAACCGGCGAAGAGACCGACCAGACCCAGACCGGCGTGCCGATCACCACCAGGTCGAAGGATGACGGATCATTGCTGGCGGGCAGAATGCCGGGAGCGTATTTGCGCCGGGCCTCGATAGCTGACCGCCAATAGCCAAGAAATCCGGCGCGGCTTCGTCCCTCGGTGATTTCCTCGATGGTGCTCCCGAGTGCGGCGGCGAGGGCCGTGGCAATCCGGCGCGTCGTACCCGAACGTGAATAGAAGATGACAAGAGTTTTCGGCGCGGGCATGGTGATCTCCTCGCTCGGAACATTGCAAGGACATCTAGCGCTGCATTGAACTTCGCGAACTGATCTAGCGCAAAGCCGGCGTTCTCAACCCCTCTCACGCCGGCCAAATCCAACTGCCTTGGTCGGGAACGATTCTGACAATAACGATTCAGGGAGTGAAACGATGGCCGTCAGCACCGCGCCCGCTTCGAGCAGCGGGCTCTATGCCGATCCGCGCGAAGACTGGCTGGCGCAATACAGCGAGGACGTGATCGATCCCGCCCGTCCGATCGTCGATCCGCATCATCATCTCTGGGATCGCGGCGGCCAGCGCTACATGATCGAGGAGATGGCGGCCGATATCGCCTCCAGCCACAATATCGTCGCGACCGTCTATGTCGATTGCCGCTCGATGTACCGCGCGACCGGACCCGAAGCGTTCCGCCCGGTCGGCGAGGTCGAATTCGCCAATGGCGTGGCAGCTATGAGCGCCAGCGGCGGCTATGGCCCCGCGCAGATCAACGCCGGCATCGTCAGCCACGTCAATCTGTTGCTCGGCGATGGTGCGAAGCCGGTGCTGGAAGCGGAAATCGCCGCCGGGGGCGGCCGCTTCCGCGGCATCCGGCACTCCTCGGCATGGGATGCCGAGTTCGAGGTCGCCGGCATGTATGCCAAGCGGCCGAAAGGACTGCTGCTCGACGCCACCTTCCGCAAGGGTTTTGCCTGCCTGGCGCCGCTGAATCTCAGCTTCGATGCCTGGCTGTTTCATCCACAGATCGGCGAACTGACCGATCTCGCCCGCGCCTTTCCGGACACCAGGATCGTGCTCGACCATTGCGGCGGCCCGGTCGGCATCGGCCGTTTCGCCGGCAAGCGCGAGGAGACGTTTCCGGTGTGGAAGGCCGCGATCCAGGACATCGCCAGGTGCCCCAACGTTTCAGTCAAACTCGGCGGGCTCGCGATGCGGCTGCTCGGCTATGATTTTCACGAACGCCCGATGCCGCCATCGTCGGAACAGGCCGCGACGGCGTGGCGTCCCTATATCGAAACCTGCATCGAGGCTTTCGGCCCCGACCGCGCGATGTTCGAGAGCAACTTTCCGCCCGACAAGGGCCAGTGCAGCTACCAGGTGATCTTCAACGCCTTCAAGCGCATCGCCGCGCAGTACAGCGAAGCGGAAAAAACCGCGCTGTTTTCGAAGACAGCGACGGAATTTTACAGGCTGAAGCATGATTAAAGGCCTTGTTCCCGCGCCAGAAAGCCTTCTGTCATACCACTGTCATAAATTTTTAATTTATCACGATGCGTCGAAACCGGGCCTTGTCGACAGGCTTGCGTCAGCCCGAAAAGGCCGTCATCGATTCATTCGGCGGGCTACGCTATTCTGCTGACATGAAACGGCTGCCCATGGCGGTGCGGCCGGCAGATGCCAAGGATGGATGCGATGAACGAAGCCGTCAATCTCCCGGCGGTCGTGGCCGATCCGTCTGCCATCCTGCGCATCCAGTCCGAGATCGACATTTCAGACCGATCGCGGATCGTCACCTTCGGCGACCGCGCCCAGCGTGCGGTAGTCGAATTCGCCGACCGGATTCTCGCCCAGACACAGAATCGCGAACTCGGCAATACCGGCAAGCTGCTGTCCGACATTCTCGCCAAGGCGCGCGGGCTCGATCCTGCCACGCTCAAGGACGGCAACTTCCTTACCCGCCTGTTCTCCTCCGTGGAGGCGCGGCTGCGAAGGTTTTCCGAACAGTTCGGCGATGTCTCCTCGCAGATCGACCGCATCTGCGTCGAACTCGACCGTAACAAGGAAACCCTGCGGCGCGACATCGCGATCCTGGACGAACTGCACGAGCAGACCAAGTCGTCGCTTGTCGATCTGGATTCGCATATCGCGGCCGGCAAGGCTTTCGTCGAGGAATTCCGCCGCCACAGGCTGGTCGAACTCGAGCAGGCCGTAAAGGCGGCGACCGCGGGCAGCGACGCGCTCCTGGCCGCGCAGACCTTTCAGGACGCAGCACAGGCCCTGGACCGGCTCGAAAAGCGAATCTTCTATCTGCAACAGGCGCGCCAGATCGGCATCCAGCAATTGCCGCAAATCCGTATCGTGCAGTCGGGCGACGAAACCCTGATCGAAAACCTGCAAGCGACCACCGAACTCACCATCCCGGTGTGGAAGCAGAAGATGATCCTGCTGCTCGGATTGAGCCGCCAGAAATCGGCGCTCGATTTGCAGAAGACCGTCACGGACGCCACCAACGAGATGATGCGTCAGGCCTCGGAGATGATGAAGACGCAGGCGATCGAGATCGAAAAGCAATCGCAGCGCGGCATCGTCGACATCGGGACGCTGGAGAAGACCAACCGGGATCTGGTCGATACGATAGCCGGCGTGCTCAATGTCCAGGCCGAGGGACGGCAAAAGCGCGCCCAGATCGAGCAGCGCATGGCGCAACTCACCGATGAATTGAAATCAGCCATGTCCAGTTCGCCTTCATGAAGTCGCCTGCATGAATTTTGCCGCGCTTTCACGGCTGTTTGCCGCCTTACTCCTGGCGTCGGCGCTGGCCGGCTGTTCGGCGCCGGGCCCGCAATTCACAATCCTGGCCGGCTCGGAGAACGACGTTCTCGAACCACTGGTCCAGGAGTTCTGCAAATCGCGTCGCGCCGAATGCGCGATGCGATATCAAGGCTCGCTGGACATCGCGCTGGCCCTCAAGGCCGGCAATGACCCGGACGCCGACGCGGTCTGGCCCGCGGCGTCGATCTGGATCGACATGTTCGACACCGCGCGGCGGGTGAAGTCGATCAAATCGATCGCTCAGATGCCCGTGATCCTCGGTGTGCGCCGCTCCAAGGCCCAGGCGCTCGGCTGGATCGGCGCCAAGGTGACGACAAGGGACATCCTGGCTGCGGTCGAAGGCGGCCGGCTGAAATTCCTCATGACATCGGCGACCCAGTCGAATTCGGGCGCCGCCGCCTATCTGGCCATGCTGGCCGCCGGAATCGGCAAGCCCGACCTGATCGAAGCCGGCGATCTCGACAAAGCCGAGGTTCTCGCGACCGCGCGCGCCCTGCTGCGCGGGGTGGAACGCTCGTCAGGCTCCAGCGGCTGGCTCGCCGACCTCTATCGCGATGGGGCGCGGAGCGGAGCGCTTTACGAGGCAATGTGGAACTACGAGGCCGTGATCAAGGAGACCAACGACAAGCTGATCGCCGAGAGGCAGGAGCCGCTTTACGCGGTCTATCCGGAGGACGGCGTGTCGATCGGAGATTCGCCGCTCGGCTTCGTCGATCGCGGTCGGGGCAAGGAGGTCGAGAGTTTCTTCGCCGATCTTCAGGCCTTCTTGCTCAAGGGCGAGACGCAGGCGCGCATTGCCGCGACCGGGCGGCGGGTTGAACTCGGCCGCGCCGCGCCGATCCGCGCCGACGCGCATACAAATCTCGATCCCGGCCGCGCCCTGACAGTGGTTCGCCCGCCGGAACCCGCCGTCATTCAGAAGGCTCTAGGCCTCTATCAGGAGGCGCTGCGCCGGCCTTCGCTTACTGCGTTATGTCTCGATGTTTCCGGCAGCATGCAGGGCGATGGCGAGCGGCAGTTGCTGGAGGCCATGCGGTTCCTGCTGACGCCCGCGCGCACCCGCGAGGTGCTGGTACAATGGTCGAAGGAAGATCAGATCCTGGTGCTGCCCTTCAGCGAGCGCGTGCAGTGGACAGCAAAGGCAAGCGGCGACGAGGGGGAACAGGCTGGCCTTCTCGCCAGGACTCTGGCTTTACGCGCCGAGGGCGGCACCGACTTCTATACCTGCGCCGAGCGGGCGCTGGCGGCCATGAAGCCGGTGCTCGACGGCGAACGCCATCTGCCGGCGATCGTCATCATGACCGACGGCAAGAGCCAGGGCGCGATGGCAACGTTCGAATCGGCATGGCGCGCGGATGGCCGGCGGGTGCCGGTATTCGGCGTTACATTCGGCGACAAGGCCGAGCGCAGCCAGCTTGACGCGATCACGGCGTTGACCGGTGGCAGGGTTTTCGACGGTACCAAGAGCCTGACCCAGGCGTTCCGCGCTGTGCGAGGATACAACTGAATGCCGGCGATGCCGTCAGGGATCAACTGGGTCGCGGGCGGAGCGGCGGCCGCTATCCTGCTGCCGCTGCTTGCGATCGGCGCCGACATGCCGTTCTGGATCGCCTGCATCATCAGCGCCTCGGCGGGCGGCGGTGTCGTGGTGCTGCTGGCGCCGCGCAAACTGTTCGAGCATCTCGACGCCAGCGGGACCGCGCGGGGCAAGATCGAATTCGCACGCGAACTCATGGCCGATGCCGAACCGCTGGCAATCCGGCTGGACACCGCGGCGACATCGATCCGCGCGCGCGAGGCCGCCGACCGGGTGCGGCATCTCGCCAGCCTCACCCGCGAAATCTTCGCGGCCATCGAATCGGACCCGTTGCGCATCGACCGGGTGCGGCGGTTCCTGACCTACTACCTGCCGCGCGCGGCCGAAATCGCCGAGGCCTATGCATTGCTCGAAAGATCCAGTGCGCTTAACACCACCCGGCTCAAGGCGACGGGCGAGTTGATTGACCGGCTCGACGTCGCATTCACGCACTACGCCGCAACCCTGCAAGACGCCGATCTCGACAATCTCGACATTGAACTCAAGCTGCTCAGAAATTCGCTCGACGCGGATCTGGGGCCGGCGCTGGGCGCGGGCATTCCGCTCGATCCGGGCAAAAGGAGGGCCTGATGGCCATTTCGCGTCGGGCCTTCGGGGTCGGCCTGCTCGCCGCCAGTGCCGCCGGCACCGGTGGCTATGTCTATTTGCGTCAACACCCCGAAATCGCCGGGCGGTTTGGCGAGCCGAAAAAATTGTTTGGATTTGCCGGGGGCGAGAAGGAAGGCTTTCTGTCCAATGAGCGCGTCCGCAACCTGCTGCAGCGCCGATTCGGGTTGTTGCTCGACGCCCGTCGCGCCGGATCGGTCGAAATGGTGCGCGAACGCACGCTGCTCGACCAGAAACCGCAGTTTCTGTGGCCGTCATCGTCGGTGCTGGTCGACGTCGCCCGTAATTCGGGGGTGAATATCTCGCGCGACCAGGTGATCTTCAACTCCCCGATCGTGCTCTACTCGTGGGATCGCATCGCCGACGGCCTCGTCAAGGCAGGCTTCGCGGAGCCGGCCGGCGGACCGCGCTATGCCGTGGACCTGCTGAAAATTCTGAAAGCGATCATTGCGGGCGAGACCTGGGCCGCGATGGGTGTCGCGGATCTGTTCGGACGCGCACGCATCGTCTCGACCGATCCGAACAAGTCCAATTCAGGCTTCATGTTCGCCGGCCTCGCAGCAAGCCTGCTCAGCGGCGACCTGATCACGCTCGATACGCTGTCGCGCATCGAAAGCGACGTCGTCACCGTGTTTCGCCGGATGGGTTACAAGCCTCCGTCGTCGGGCAAGCTGTTCGATGACTATGTCGCTGGCGGCGCCGGCGCCCAGCCGCTCATCGTCGGCTACGAGAACCAGTTGATCGAGTGGGTGCTGCAGGACGCCGAGCGCTGGAAGCGGGTCGAGACCAACGCGCCTTCCAAGCCGGTCATTCTCTATCCGCGTCCGACGGCGTTCTCGGCGCACCCAGTGATCAGCATCGACCGCGGCGCCGACGACCTGATCGATGCGCTACTGAGTGAAAGCCTGCTCGAACTTGCCTGGGAGGAACACGGGTTTCGCGGCCCGCTCGGCTCGATCGGCAAGGCGCGCAACCCATTGCTGCAGGCGCGCCTGATCGAACGCATCGATTCGGTACTGCCGATGCCCGATGCTGCCGTCATGTTGGCGCTGCTCGACCGGCTGGCCGCTTGAGCGGTGGATTTACCCGCGCTGACCCACCTCACCCGGCGCGGTTCTTCTTTTTCTTCTTGCCGAATGCGGGCTTGCCGGCGGCGCTTCGATCATATGGCGATATTCCGGCGTCGGCGGGCTTGTGCGCATATTTCTTTTTCTTGTCGAAGCCCGGCTCCCGGGCAAAACCCGGCGCGTTTCCGCCTGACGGCTTGCCGTGGGGCTTCGGCCCGCGCTCGTCGCGGAAACGATCGCTCGGGCGTTCACTGCGCTCCGGGGCGCCGGCCTCGCGCCGCGGCGGATAAGAGCGTTTCTCCTGCGGCGCCTGGCTCTGCGGCGCCTCGGTCATCGCCTCGATGCGGATGTTGTCTTCCTTGTCGGGACGCTTGATCATCGCCGTGAAGGATTCCGCGGCACCCTTGGAAATCTCGAATTCAGTGGTGGTGTCCATGATGCGGATGGCGCCGATGTCGTGCTTGTCGATGCCGCCGCGGCGGCAGATCATCGGCAGCAGCCAGCGGGCTTCGGCGTTCTTCTTGCGGCCGATGGCGGCGCGGAACCAGACGCTGCCCTCCGCCATGCCGCCGTGACGCGGCGACGATTTGCCGGGTTTTGCCCGCGGCGCGTAATCGCGGTCCTCGCCACGCGGCGCACGTGCACCTTTGTCCCGGCTGTTGCTGTCACGGCTGCTGGTGTCGCGGGACCGGCCGGCGCCCTGGCCGGGATCGAGAATGTCTTCCGGCGACGGCAGCCGCGCGCGATAGAGCCGCGCCAGCGCGGCGGCGATTTCCTCGGGCGACCGCTCGGCCAGCATCGCCTGCGCCAGCACCAGATCCTCCGGCGTCGGCTCTTCGGCGAACAGCGTGTCCTTCAGCATCCGCTCCTGATCGAGCTTGCGGATTTCTTCCGACGTCGGCGCGGTGCCCCAGACCGCGTCGATGCCGCCGAGATTGAGCAGCAACTCCGCGCGCCGCTTGCGCGCCGGCGGCACCAGCAAAATGCTGACACCCTTGCGGCCGGCACGGCCGGTGCGGCCGGAGCGATGCTGCATCACCTCCGCGTCATTCGGCAGATCGGCGTGAATGACGAGGTCGAGGTTCGGCAGATCGATGCCGCGCGCCGCGACGTCGGTGGCGACGCAAACCCGCGCGCGCCCGTCGCGCAGCGACTGCAGCGCCGTGGTTCGCTCGTTCTGGGTCAACTCGCCCGACAGCGCGACCACGGAGAAGCCGCGCTCCGACAGCGTCGCCTGCAGGTGCCGCACCGCGTTGCGGGTGTTGCAGAACACCAGCGCGCCCGGCGATTCGAAGAAGCGCAGCACGTTGACGACCGCATGCTCGACGTCGGCGGCGGCAATCCGGATGGCGCGATATTCGATGTCGGCATGGCCGCCTTCGTCGCCCTCGACCTCGACGCGAAACGCCTGCTGCTGATAGGTCTTGGCAATCGCCACGATGCCGCGCGGCAGCGTCGCCGAGAATAACAGCGTGCGCCGGGTGGCCGGCGTGGTCTTGAGAATGAACTCCATGTCCTCGCGAAAACCGAGATCGAGCATCTCGTCGGCCTCGTCGAGCACGACGGCCTTCAACTGCGAGACGTCGAGACGGTTACGCCGAAGATGGTCGCAGAGGCGGCCGGGCGTGCCGACCACGATGTGGGCGCCCGCGGCCAGCTGGCGCTGCTCGGCGCGCGGATCCATGCCGCCGACGCAGGAAACCACGCGCGCATCGGCGTACTGATAGAGCCAGGCGAGTTCGCGCTGAACCTGCAGGGCCAGTTCGCGGGTGGGTGCCACGATCAGCGCCAGCGGCGCGGTGGCCCGCTCGAACCGTTCGGCATCGCCGAGCAGGTCTTTTGCGATGGCGAGCCCGTAGGCGACGGTCTTGCCCGAGCCGGTTTGCGCCGAGACCAGCAGGTCACGGCCGGCCGCAGCGTCTGCCGTCACGGCGGTCTGCACCGCGGTAGCGGAATCGTAGTTGCGCTCGGCGAGGGCCCGGGCGAGCGGCGGACTGGTGGTCGAGAATGTCACGAAATGAAAAACCTTGGGTTGGCGCCAGCAATGAAAAGCCGAATACGGCTTCGAACCGGGATCGGTTGAAGCTCGCGTGCCTGGCAGATGCACAGCCGCGTGGGATGATTGATTTGATTGAGTTGGGCGTGCTTTAGGCCAAAAGCGGCCAAAACGCCATGGCCAAGGTTGCATGCCGGGCGGCCGGAATCCGGCCTCGATTAACCCAGATGCCCGCCGCGCGGCGCCGGATCTGCGGAATTCGCCGCCTGCCGAGCCGAATGCCCGACCGTCAGGGCGCCAGCTTGAGTTCGGCGATCATCGATCGCGCCGCCTGGTCGTCCAGCGGGAGGAAGTCGAGCGGCCCGGGATTGGCATCGTTCGACGTAATGGCGGAAGCGACCAGCAGCCCCGCCACGCCGCCCGCCACCGACATTCCCTGCAGGGTTTTGGCCCGGGCGCTGGGCCGGGTGAGGAAGAAATAAGTGCGGCCGGACGCTGCCGTCAGATCATGCTGGCTGACACCCGGGAACATCGATGCGGTAGCCGACAGCTGGTGGCGACCGGCCGGACGATCCGCATAGGCGTAGGTACCCGTCTTCAGGTCGGTCATCGGTCCTCCGTCGAGCCTGATGTCCCAGCCCTGATCGGCAATGCCCGCGTATCCCTGTTCCCGGAGAATGACGATCCGTGCCTGCCCCTGCGCCGGCGGCCCGATCTTCTGCGTCATCGAAGCATAATCAAGGCCGCTTCGCTCTGTCACGCATCCTGACAATATCAGCGCCGCAAACAGCAGCGCCGCCCCACGCCCCAACATCGCATTCCCCACCACAGCCCCTGGATGTAGCTAACAAGATCCCGTAGTGGTTGCAACATTCGGTGCCACCAAAACGAGACCCGGTTAACATCGAAGGCTCATGAGTCGGGAACCCGTCATTCAGGCCCACTCGCCCTTGCGGAACACCGGCACAAGGCTGCCGTCGGCGTGAACGCCGTCGATGTCGGTCTGGTCGGAGCCGATCATCCAGTCGATGTGGATCAGGCTCTTGTTGCCGCCCTGCGCTGCGATCTGCTCCGGCGTCAGGTTGCCGCCATCGACAAAACATTTCGAATAGCATTGGCCGAGCGCGATGTGGCAGGCGGCGTTCTCGTCGAACAGGGTGTTGAAGAACAACAGCCCGCTCTTCGAGATCGGCGAGGAATGCGGCACCAGCGCCACTTCGCCGAGCCGGCGCGCGCCCTCGTCGGTATCAAGCACCTTGTTCAGCACTTCCGCACCGCGCGAGGCCCTGGCATCGACGATGCGGCCTTCCTCGAAACGCACCGCGATGTTGTCGATCAGGCTGCCCTGATAGGACAGCGGTTTTGAACTGACGACATGGCCGCTGACCCGCCGCGCATGCGGGGTGGTGAACACTTCCTCGGTCGGGATATTGGGATTGCAGACGATGCCGTTTTTCGCGGTGGAGGCGCCGCCTTGCCATTCATGGCCGTCGGCGAGACCAATGGTGAGGTCGGTGCCCGGTCCGGAATATTTCAGCGCGCTGAAGCGCTGGCCGTTCAGCCATTCGGTGCGCTCGCGCAGCACCGCATTGTGCTTCTTCCAGGACGCGACCGCGTCGTCATTGTCGACGCGCGAGGCCGCGAAGATGGCGTCGGCCAGCCTGGCCACCGCGACATCTTCCTCGTCGCCCGGAAACATCTGCCTGGCCCAGGCCGGACTCGGATAGGCGACGATATTCCAGTTGACGTCGAAGCCGACGATCTTCTCCAGCGCCGGCTGATAGGCCATCGAATTGGCCTTGCTGGCGCGCGAGACCTTGGCGGGATCCTCATTCGCCAGCAGCATCGGATTGTCGCCGACAATGGCGAGTCGCGCGGTGTTGGCGGAGAATGCCTTCGACATCCCGTCGTAAAGCCAGCCGGCGGCGCGATCGAAACTGTGGTCCTGGGCGTAGCGGTAGCGCGCCAGCGTGACCTCCTCGTCCGACAGGATCGGCGTCACCAGGCCGGCGCCGGCCTTGTAGGCATGTTCGGCAATCTTGCGTACCAGCGGCAGCGCCACGCTCGGCGCCGTCAGCAGCAGGTCCTGCCCCGGCTGCAGGTTCAGCCCGATCCGGATGGCGACCTCGGCGAGCCGGTCAAGTTTGACGGGGTCGATCGATGCCGAGATGTTGCGTTCGTGGACGGTCATGGCGGGCCTCGTGCAGGTGAGAGGCCCTATCTAAACCTGTCTGCGCGGGGTGCAATAGCCGCATGCGCCAGCCGCCGCCTGGAACGAGTCCCGCCCCGCGGGAGCAAGCCGCATCGATCCGGCCGCATGGCCGGAGTGCCGCCTATGAGCCGTCACGACAGACGCTCACCATGTAGATGCCAAGCTCGTTGATACCGATCAGGGCGTAGGGATCGTCGACCCCTTGTTCACGCAGCCACTTGATTTGCAGGTCGTAGGCCTGGCGTTCGTAAGCGGCCATACAAGGCAGGTCTACGTTGTTGAACTTCTGCACATGATGCACCAGTTCATGCAACAGGGCGCTCTTCTGCCGGAGATCGTCCGGCAGCCATTGCCGCGGCAGGTAAATTGCACCTTCGGTGCGATTGTAGAGCCCCTGCAGTTCCAGTTCGTTATTTTCCGGCGAACCGTATCGCAAGGTCATTTCCGCGGGTGCGGCGAAGTTGATCGGCGGGTGGTCGGGAACCGACAAGCCCGTCTGCGCAACGATCCATGCGATGTAGATTGCGACCAGACTATTCAAGGCATCGTCCTCCCCGGCTGAATATCCGCGATCAGGTGCCGGTGTTGATGGATGACGCGATCCGCCCTGAACCGCCCCGATCGATGAAGAGCGTTCAGGAAGGCTGCAAAGATCGATCGGGATATGACTGCGGGACCGAAATTTGTATCGAAAGGAGGTTCCGTCGGCACCTCGGCAACTCCGATGAAATTGCGCCGTTGAAGAAACATCGCTTGATCCTGCGCCGTAGTCGTATTGCGCGGTTGCACTGGAATTAATTGCATCTCGGGGGCGGTATTCGTGTCGCAATGTCCCGACATCGCTGGCGTGAGCGCACTTGAAGCCTGTCGCCGTCGTCGGCGGCGTTAGCCGGGCGTCACAGCGGCGTTAAATTTGCTTGGGCGACCGTGAAAAGTGTAAGACCCGTCCCGGAAGGGCATCATCGTGCGAATTTCGCCTGCGCCAACGGACGGCGCGTCGTCTCCGACATTTCATCTTTCACTGCTGGGCGGCTTCGAGCTGACCGGACCGCGGGGCGTTGTCGATCTGCCGGGCAAGAAGCTCGCGGGCCTGCTGGCCTATCTCGCCTGCACCGCGCCGCGGCCGCAGTCGCGCGAGAAGCTGTCGGCCCTGTTCTGGGGCTCCCACTTCGATGCGCAGGCCAGGCAGAACCTGCGTCAGGCCCTGTTCCGGCTGCGCAAGGTGCTCGGCGAGGACGCGCTCAGGAGCGACGGCGAGACCGTATCGCTCAATGCGGCGGCCGTGCTGTCCGATGTCAGCCGCTTCGAGGCCATGATCCGCGAGGGCAGCCGTGACGCATTGAGCGCGGCTGCCGATCTCTATCGGGGCCGGCTGATCGATGACGTCACCGTCGGCGAAGAGGGCTGGAGCGAATGGCTGGCCGGCGAACGCGACAGGCTGCTCGAACTCGCCCTTGGCGCCATGGTGGGACTAGGCGAACGGGAGCTGGCCGCCGGCCGCGCCGAACAGGCGCTGAAGGCCGGCCAACGCGCCATCGCGCTCAACAACCTGCGCGAGGATGCCCATCGGCTGATCGTTCAGGCGCTGGCCAACACGGGACGCAAGGCCGAGGCGCTCAAACACTACCAGGGTCTCGTTGCGCTGCTCAGGCGCGAGTTGAATACGGAGCCCGATGCGGAGACCAGGTCGCTCGTCGCCGGACTCCGCAGCACGCCATCGCCGGGCGGATCGCCGCCCACCGCGCCAAGCGAATCGGCATCGGCGGTTGGCCCTGATAGCTCCGAGCGACGACAGCTCACGATCATGGCGTGCAACATCGTCGATTCGATGGCGCTGTCGGCACGTCTCGATCCCGAGCACATGCGTGATCTGATCACGGCTTTCCACAAGGCGATCGACGATGTGGTGTCGCGCTTCGATGGATACGTCGCCCAGTATCTCGGCGATGGCGTGCTGGTTTATTTCGGTTACCCCGCGGCCGATGAGCATGACACGGAGCAGGCCGTGCGCGCCGGCCTTGCGATGCTGGATGCGGTCCGCACGCTGAGCGCTTCCGACCTGCCGCTTCAGGCGCGTGTCGGCATCGCCACCGGGCTGGTGGTGGTCGGCGAGCAGCTGGGGACGGGCGATATCGCCAAGCGCGTTGCGATCGGCGATGCACCGAACCTGGCGGCGCGGTTGCAGGCGTCGGCGGCATCCGGAGAGGTCGTGATTGCGGCCAGCACATGGCGGCTGGTCGGGCGAATGTTCAATTGCCGCGCGTTCGATGCCATCGAGGGCAATGGGCTGCCGCCGCTGGCGGCGTGGAGGGTGGACGGCGAGAATATCGCAACCAGCCGGTTCGATGCGCGCCGTGGAACGGTGATGTCGCCCCTGATGGGCCGGCAGGAAGAGATCGAGCTGCTGCTGCGCCGTTGGGGCCAGGCCGAAGCCGGTGAGGGTCGGGTCGTGCTGCTTTCGGGCGAACCCGGCATCGGCAAGTCGCGCATTGCCGATGCCCTGCTGGTCAGGCTCGAGGACAAGCCGCATGTCCGACTGCGCTATTTCTGCTCGCCCCACCATGCGCAGAGCCCGCTCTACCCGTTGATTACACAGCTCGAGCAGGCCGCGGGATTCGAGCCGGGCAACGACTCCCGCGCCAAGCTCGACAAACTGGAGGCCCTGCTCAAGCCGACGGCAGGAAATCTGCCTCGCGACGTGGCGCTGATCGCCGAACTGCTGGGCGTGCCGGCGGATGAGCCATATCCGGCAGTCGCAGTCGGCCCGCAGCAGAAGCGGGAGATGACTTTCACGGCACTTCTCGACCAGTTCGACGGCGCAGCGGCGCACAGCCCCGTCCTGATTTTGTTCGAGGACATCCACTGGATCGATCCGACATCGCTCGACCTGCTCGATCGATTGATCGCCCGCGCCGCCACCCTGCCGGTGCTGCTGGTCGTCACCTTCCGGGCGGAATTCCAGCCGACCTGGATCGAGCAACCCCATGTGACGATGCTGCCGCTGAGCCGCCTCGGCCGTCGCGATAGCGCCGGCATCATTGTCGGCGTCACCAGGGGCAAGGCGCTGCCTGACGCGGTGGTCGAGCAGGTGCTCGCGCGCGCCGATGGGGTGCCGCTGTTCATCGAGGAGCTGATAAGCGCTCTGCTGGAGAGCGGGCTGTTGCGTGAGACTGCCGACCGCTACGTGCTCGACGGGCAGAAGACGCAGGTGCTTACGGCCACGCGC
>JAZJYY010000023.1:0-8693 GCA_040390145.1 Pseudomonadota bacterium | reverse complement strand
GGGTGACGGGAGTCAGGTGCCGAGCCGCGGCCGCCATGACGATTTTCCCGACCCGGGTGCTGCCGGTGAAGAAGATGTGATCGAACTTCAGCTCCAAGAGGCCTTTCGCGACGCTCGCGTCGCCCTCGACGACCGCCGCTACGTGCTCGACGGACCGCTGTTGCCGCTCGCTATCCCGACGACGCTGCTGGCCTCTCTGGTGGCGCGTCTCGATCGCCTCGCCTCGGTCAAGGGTGTGGCGCAGATCGGCGCGGCGATCGGACGAGAGTTTTCCCACGAACTGATCGGCGCGGTGGCATCCTTGAGTCCGGAGGACCTCGACGCGGCGCTCGAGCGGCTGACGGTCTCCGGTCTGATCTGCCGGCGCGGGACGCCGCCGATCGCAACCTACGCCTTCAAGCACGCGCTGGTGCAGGACGCCGCCTACGCCACGATGCTCAAGAGCCGGCGGCGGCAGCTGCATGCGAGCATCGCCCATGTGCTGGTCGGGCAGTTTCCGGTGTTGACCGAGACCCTGCCCGAGACCGTTGCCCATCATTTCACCGAGGCAGGGCTTGCCAGCGAGGCTATCGCCTATTGGGTCAAGGCGGCACGGCTTGCGCGCGCGCATTGGGCCAATCGCGAGGCCGCCGAATTCTTCGATCAGGCATTACGCCACATGGCGGCGCTGCCGGAGACTGACGAGACGCTGGAACAGGCCATCGGCATCCGCCTCGAGCTGCGATCCATTCTGGCACAGCTCGCCGAACCCAGGCTGGCGCTGCAGTGTCTGCGGGAGGCCCAGACCCTCGTCGAACGGCTGAACGACGATCGGCAGCGCGGCCGGGTCTATGCGCTGATGATGAACGCGCACACGCTGCTCGCCGAACTGGACAAGGCCCTGGCGTTCGGGACACGGGCGCTGGAGATTGCAGATCGCCTCGCGGACTTGCGACTCCGTATCATCGCCTCGACCTATCTGGAGCAGCTCCATTTCTTCAGGGGCGATTACCGCCAGGTGGTTACGCTGGCCCACGGAAATCTCTCCGCGCTGCCGCCTGACTGGGCTTCGGATTCCTTCGGAATCGATACGCCTCCATCGGTCTACGACCGTGGCTGGCTGATGATGAGCCTTGCGGAGCTCGGACGATTCGCGGAAGCATCCGAACCTGAAGCCGAGGCGCTTCGACTCGCAACGGCGACGCGGCGTGCGCACGCCATCGGCTGGGCGGACATCAGCGCGGGGACGCTTCACATGCTCAAGGGCGAGTGGGCGCTCGCGCTCCCGCTCCTCCAACATTCAGCCACGATCAGCAAGGAGGGCAATGTCGGTGTGCTGTATCCCTCATTGGTGGCGTGCCTGGCCTGGGTTGTAGCGGAGCTCGGTGAGGCGGACGACGCCCTGGGCTTGCTGCAGGAGGGCGAGCAACTTCTCCAGGGGCATCGCGAGAGCGGTTACGTCGGCCTTCTCGGATGGCTCTATCTGCGGCTGGGTCGAGCCGCGCTGGTGCTGGAGCGCTTCGACGACGCGCGGCGCCTGGGCGAACGTGCGCTCGAAGCCTCGCGGAATCAGCCTGGATTCGCGGCTCATGCGCGGCTCCTGCTCGGCGACATCGCGGCCCATCCCGAGAGGTTCGACGCCGAAGCCGGCGCGACGCATTATCGCCGGGCGCTGGTGCTCGCCGAGGGGCTCGGCATGCGTCCCCTCATCGCCCATTGCCACCTCGGTCTCGGCAAGGTCGGCCTGCGTACCGGCGAGCAGGCGCAAGAGCATCTCGCGACGGCGACGACCATGTACCGCGACATGGGCATGACACACTGGCTGGAGCAGGCGGAGCTGCATCAGCCGTAGCTGTCGCCGTGCGTCTTTCGCCTTGCTGTTCCGACAGCCCGAGGCACGCCGCAGTGTCGTCATGCTCGGCAGCACGACGAGCCGCACCGCACCGCGGCCTAACGCTTCGACGCCGCCAGAACCCGGTCCACCATCGCGGGCGCGAGGCCGAGGTAATTTTTCGGCGAAGTCAGCCGATCGATGGTGGCGCGGTCGATACGCGCGGTCACCCGCGGGTCCGACGACAGCGCATCCGCCAGCGTCATGCCGTTCTCATTGGCGAGGCGGCAGGCGTCGTAGACGACATCATGCGCCTCCTGGCGACCGATCTCGGGCGCCAGTCCCATCATCACGGCTTCGGCGACGATCAGGCCGCGGCTGATGTCGAGATTTTGGGCCATCCGCTTCTCGTCGACGACGAGGCCCGCCAGCGCGAATTTTGCCTGGTGAAGCGCGCCCGCAGTCAGCACAAAACTTTCGGGAATGGCCATCCATTCGGCGTGCCAGGGCCCGGTGGCGCGTTCGAGATCCTGCACCATCGCGTCCAGCATCAGGCCGGCGTGCTGCCGCACCGCCTTGGAGGCCGCCAGCATCAGCTCGGACGAGATCGGGTTGCGCTTCTGCGGCATGGTCGAGGACGCGCCGCGGCCCTTTACAAAAGGCTCGTAGAGCTCGGCGAATTCGGTCGAGGCCATGATCATGATGTCGAGCCCGATCTTGCCGAGCGAGCCGGTCACCAGCGCCAGAAAATTCACGGCTTCGGCAAAACCGTCGCGCGCGACATGCCAGGTCGAGACGGGAACGCCGAGGCCGAGTTCCTCGCAGAGCGCCTGCTGGACCTGAAAACCCTTGTCGCCGAGCGAGGCCAGCGTGCCGGCGGCGCCGGCGAACTGGCCGACCAGCAGGCGCGGCTTCAACTGTTCGAGGCGCTCGGCGTGACGGTCGAACATCGCGAGGTAAATCGCGGTCTTGTAGCCGAAGGTCACCGGCAGCGCCTGCTGCAGATGGGTGCGGCCCGCCATCGGCGTATCGCGATAACGCTTCGACAGGTCGGCGAGAATGCCGCGCAATGCTGCGATGTCCTTCTCGATAATCTCAAGGCCGGCGCGCAGTTGCAGCACCACGGCCGTATCCATGATGTCCTGCGTGGTGGCGCCCCAATGCACGTAGCGGCCGGCCTCGCCGCACTGTTTTGTCATCTGGTGCACCAGCGGCAGGATGGGATAGCCGACGATGTCGGTCTCGCGGCGCAACAGGTCGAAATCAAACGCCGCGACGTCGGTAAGTTTGGCGATCTGCTCCGCAGCCTCGGCCGGAATCACGCCGCAGCGCGCCTCGGCCCGCGCCAGCGCGATCTCGACCTCGGCGTAGCGGGAGATCAGGCTGAAGTCGGAAAACACCTCGCGCATGGCGGGGGTGCCGAAGGCGTCGCGGAACAGGATGGAATCGAGCACGGTGGTGGAGGTCGGGAAGGTGGGCATGGGTTTCCTTGAGAAGCATTTCGGACTTCGACAGCGCTATGGCGGGTATACCGCGGCATTCGCGATATGTCCGTCGTGCTCTTCTCCCCTCCCACCGCGCGGCTCTTCGCCGCGTGGTGGGGAGGGGAGAAGACTAGGCCTTCGGTCCGCCGTTTTTCTCGGCGGCGCGGCGCATGGCTTCGGCCAGTGCGCCACCAGCGGACGGTTGCGACTTCGGCGCCGACGACGTCATCGACTTCGCGGGGATATCACGCGGTCTTTCCTGCGGCTTGCGCTCGCCCTTGGCGCCGATCTCGTCGTCGAGCCGCAGCGTCAGCGCGATGCGCTTGCGGGCGACCTCGACCTCCAGCACCTTGACCTTGACGATGTCGCCCGACTTCACCACCTCGCGCGGATCCTTGATGAAGGTTTTGGACATCGCCGAGATGTGCACGAGGCCGTCCTGGTGCACGCCGATGTCGACGAAGGCGCCGAACGCCGCCACGTTGGTGACGGTGCCTTCGAGGATCATGCCTTTCTTGAGGTCCTTCAGGGTCTCGACGCCCTCCTTGAACACCGCGGCCTTGAAGGCCGGCCGGGGATCGCGGCCGGGCTTTTCCAGTTCGCGCAGGATGTCGGTCACCGTCGGCAGACCAAACGTATCGTCGACGAAGGCCTGCGGCTTCAGCTGGCGCACGATCTCGGCATTGCCGATCAGCGCCTTGATGTCGCTCTTGGTCGCGGTGAGGATCTTGCGCACCACCGGATAGGCTTCCGGATGCACGCCGGAGGCATCGAGCGGATCCTCGCCGTCCTGGATGCGCAGGAATCCCGCGCATTGCTCGAACGCCTTCGGGCCGAGCCGCGGCACTTCCTTCAGCGCCTTGCGCGACTTGAACGGGCCGTTGGCGTCGCGGTGCTGCACGATGCTCTGCGCCAGGCCCGAGCCGATGCCGGACACCCGCGCCAATAGCGGCGCCGAGGCGGTGTTGGCGTCGACCCCGACGGCGTTGACGCAATCTTCCACCACGGCATCGAGCGAGCGTGCCAGCTTGCTCTCGCCGAGGTCGTGCTGGTATTGCCCGACCCCGATCGCCTTGGGATCGATCTTGACCAGTTCGGCCAGCGGATCCTGCAGCCGCCGCGCGATCGAGACCGCGCCGCGCAGGGTGACGTCGAGCTCCGGCAATTCCTCCGACGCAAAGGCCGAGGCCGAATAGACCGACGCGCCGGCTTCCGACACCACGATCTTCGACATCTTCAGATCCGGCAGCAGCTTGACCAGGTCCATCGCCAGCTTGTCGGTTTCGCGCGAGGCGGTGCCGTTGCCGATCGCGATCAGGTCGACGCGATGCTGCACGGCGAGCTTGCCGAGCGTCGCCAGCGCCGCGTCCCACTGCCGCTGCGGTTCGTGCGGATAGACCGCGGTGGTAGCCACCACCTTGCCGGTGGCGTCGACGATCGCGACCTTGACGCCGGAGCGGAAGCCGGGATCGAGCCCCATGGTGACGCGCGCGCCGGCCGGCGCCGCCAGCAACAGGTCACGCAGATTCGACGCGAACACGCGCACCGCCTCCTGCTCGGCGGCGTCCCACAGCCGCATCCGCAGATCGATGTTGAGATGCACCTGGATCTTGGTGCGCCAGGCCCAGCGCACCGTCTCGAGCAGCCATTTGTCGCCGGGACGTCCCTGATCCGAAATGGCGAAACGCTGCATGATCTTCATCTCATGCGAACTGACCGGCGGCGGCGTGGCGGCGACCGGTTCGGGCAGCATCTGCAGGTCGAGAATCTCTTCCTTCTCGCCGCGGAACATGGCGAGGATGCGATGCGACGGCAGTTTGTTCAGGGCCTGGCTGAATTCGAAATAATCCTTGAACTTCTCGCCCTCGGTCCGCTTGCCCTTGCGCGCCGTGGAGGTCAGCAGGCCGTTCGACCACACCTGCTCGCGCAACGCACCGATCAAATCGGCGTCCTCGGCGAAGCGTTCGACCAGGATGGCGCGGGCGCCGTCGAGCGCGGCGGCGGTGTCGGGCACCTGCTTCTCGGCATCGACGAACGGCTTTGCCACTGATGTCGGCTTGTTCTCCGGCTGGGTCAGCAGCAGATCCGCCAGCGGCTCCAGCCCGGCCTCCTTGGCGATCTCGGCCTTGGTGCGGCGCTTCGGCTTGAACGGCAGATAGATGTCTTCCAGCCGTCCCTTGGTATCGGCGGCGAGGATGGCGGCTTCGAGCGCGGCATCGAGCTTGCCCTGTTCGCGGACCGAGTCGAGGATCGCGATGCGGCGCGCTTCGAGTTCGCGTAAGTAATTCAGGCGCTCTTCCAGCGTGCGCAGTTGCGCGTCGTCGAGCGCACCGGTGATTTCCTTGCGGTAGCGCGCCACGAACGGAACCGTGGCGCCGCCGTCGAGCAGCGTCACCGTCGCCTCGACCTGCTGTTCGCGAACGCCGAGCTCTTCCGCAATCTGCCGATAGATGTTTGCCACGCGCAATCCTTCTCGAAGCCGTCGCGGCCGGTGAATCGCCTGCCGCGGGACGACGCTTATGAACCATCGCCGCTCGCTTCATCAACCCGCGGCACCAAACAAATTGATCTGTGGATGGACCTTGTCGATATCAGGGGCGATGCGACGGCTTTTCAAGCCTCGCATCGATCATGCGGCGAGATAAAGGTGGCTTGACGGCGCCTAACTGTGTAGACGGACGCTCCCCCTCAGGAAGCGCCCATGTCGATCTGCGGACTTGATTTCGGAACGTCTAATACCACGCTCGGCACGATCGAGGGCGAGGCGCCGGTGCTGACCGCGCTGGAGGCCGGCGAAACCACGATTCCGAGCGCAATTTTCTATGAAACCGACGGCGCGGTGCTGATCGGACGCAAGGCGATGGAGAGCTATGTCGAGGGCGCGCCCGGCCGACTGATGCGCAGCCTCAAATCGGTGCTCGGGACCTCGCTGATCGAGGAGACGACGTGGCTGGGGCGGGAGCGGACCAGCTTTCGCGACGTGATCGCCTATTATCTGGGGGCGGTGAAACGGCGCGCCGAAGCGGCCACCGGCCGCGAGCTGCGCGACGTGGTGCATGGCCGTCCGGTGCATTTCGTCGACAATGCCGACGACGCCGACGCCAAGGCCGAGCAGACCCTGCGCGACATCGCCCACGAAATCGGCTTCGACCAGGTTACCTTCCAGTTCGAGCCGATCGCGGCATCGCTGGATTATGAGCGCGGGATCTCGTCCGAGGAGATCGCCCTGATCGCCGACATCGGCGGCGGCACCTCGGATTTCTCGATCGTGCGGCTGGGGCCGCAGCGCCACGGCAAGGTCGACCGCTCCCAGGATATTCTGGCCAATGACGGCGTGCGCATCGGCGGCACCGATTTCGACCGCCAGCTCAGCCTCGGCGTCATCATGCCGCTGTTCGGCTTCGGCAGCCCGATGAAACGCCCCGGCCTCGACGTGCCCTCCAGCTACTTCCACGACCTCGCGACTTGGTCGAACATCAACCGCATGTACGAGCCGCGCGTGATCGCCGACATCCGCCAGGTACGGCAGGAGGCGCGCGAGCCGGAATTGCTCACGCGCCTGGTGCGGGTGGTCGAGGAGCAGCGCGGCCATACGCTGGCGATGGAGGTCGAGGACGCCAAGATCGCGCTGTCCGACGCGCGCCGGGCCGACATCCCCCTGCAATGGGTTGCACCCGGCCTTGCCGCCGCGATCGGCCGGCCCGATCTGGTCAGCCATACCGGGCAACTGGCCGAGCGCATCGCGGCCCGCATCAAGATCTGTCTCTCCCAGGCGCGCCTGGCCGCTGGCGATATCGACGCCGTGTTCCTGACCGGCGGCTCGGTGCGGCTCGCCCACGTCCGCAAGGCCATTACCAAGGCGCTGCCGTCGTCCCGAATCGTCGAGGGCGACACCTTTGGCGCGGTCGGCAAGGGCCTGACGCTGGAGGCGCTGCGGCGCTACGGGCCGGGGAATTGAGGCCGGTACGGGCCCGCCCGGCGGCAATTTGCAATGCCTTCCCGGCAATTGCATAGTCGATCCAACGGAATGCCTGATGGCAATTGGGGACAGAAAATATGGCGGACGCCGATCTGGATGTCGTAATCCGGCAGCTTGCGAAGCAACAACACAAGGGCCTGATGGCGGCCGCCAAGAAGCGGCGGGATCGCTATGCCGGCCTCGCCGCCAAGGCCAAGAACGCCGAGGCCAAGGCGAAATTGAAGCTGATCGCGAAAAACACCATGGAGCAGGCCGCCGCTGCGGCCCGGCGGCTGCAGATTTCCGCCGACAACGCCGCCGACAGTTACGCCCGGTCGATGCGCAATGCCGCCGAGGCTCCGCCGCCGGCCAAAAAGCCGGTCGAAAAACCCTTCAAGAAGGCGGCGAAGAAGGCATCCAGGAAGGCAAAGGCCTGAGGGGGCGTCCTTGGGGTAGCGGATGGATCTCAAACAACTGCGAACCTTCCGGGCGGTCGCGGAACTCGGAAGCCTGAGTAAGGCGGCCGACCGGCTGCGGGCGGCCCAGCCCGCGCTGAGCCGGCACATCAAACTGCTCGAGCACGAGCTTCGCGTGGAGCTTTTTATCCGCAACGGCCGCGGCATGCTCTTGACCAGCGCGGGGCAAATCCTGCTCGACCGCACCACCGGCCTGGTGCGGCAGATCGAACAGGTGCGCGACGATATTCAATCGGCCAGCGGCAAACCATCCGGCAGGGTCATCCTCGGCCTGGTGCCGACCGTCAGCGCCGTGCTGTCGGGGCGGCTGGCCCGCCGCATCATCACCGACCTGCCCGATATCTCGCTGCGCATCGTCGAAAGCTATGGCGGCCATCTGGTCGAATGGCTGCACCGGGGCGAGATGGACCTCGCCATCACCTATGGCCCCGCCGATGATTTACATCTTTCCGTGCACTCGATCGGCCACGAAGATCTCGCGGTGGTCGGTCCGCCGGGTTCGGGCCTGGGAAAGAAGAAGCAGGTCGAACTGGAATGGCTGGTCAAGCAGAGGCTGATCCTGCCCAGCATTTCGCATGGCCTGCGGGCGCTGCTGGAAAAGGCCGTCGCCCGCAAGAAACTGACGCTCAACACCATGATCGAGGCCGATTCCTACCGCGCCCAGATCGCGCTGATGGAAGAGGGCCTGGGCTACACGCTGTTGCCGGCGTCCGCGATCCGCGCCGAACTGGCGGCGAAGCGGCTGGAGATGGCCGCACTGGTAAACCCGTCGGTCAGCCGCGAACTGCTGCTGGCATCGCCGATCGCGCGTCCGTCGTCGATCGCCACCAGCACGATCTCGGCGCTGATCCTTGCCGAGATCGCGCAGCTGGCCAAGGAAGGCCTCTGGAACATCAAGCTGGCGGGGTGAGTTCACCTCGCCCCGCTTGCGGGGAGAGGTCGGATCACATCGCAGATGTGATCCG